>NZ_JBFAHM010000003.1:184100-610525 GCF_040654195.1 Hamadaea sp. NPDC050747 | reverse complement strand
CGCGGTGGGGGGCCCGCCCCTTTTGGGGGCGGGCCTGTGGGGGCGGGGGCCATTTTGGCGCCCGGATCCGGGTGCGGCGACCATACTTGGCCCAAGATTCGACCGAGAACCCTGATCCAGCGGGGACGATGCGGTGCGGGCTGAGCGGGCGTCAGAGCCGCTGCCAGGCGCTGCCCTTGGCCCGGAAGAGGGCGAGGACCTCGGGGGCCATACCGCCGTGGTCGATGGGGCTGAAGCCGTACGCCCCGGCGACGCCGTCATAGGGCGTGGACTCCAGCGCGCCCCGCAGCCGCCGCCCCTCGACCGTGGAGACTCGCCGGGCGGCCGCGGCCACCAAGGCCAGCGCGTCGGCGGCGTACGGCATGCAGCCGCTGAACGAGCCGTACTCCTGGTTGTAGCGGTTGACGAACAGCCGGATCTCCCGGCCGCTGGCGGTGTTCACGATGAACGGCGCCCCGGCCAGCACCGGCGAGTAGAGGACGAAGACACCCTCCATGACGGAGGCGTTGTCCTCCTTCAGGGTGTCGTCGTCGATCGCCGTCGGCGGCAGGTAGACCGCCGGGTTCTCGTCGGTGTCCTTGAGGGCCTGCACGGCGCGTACGGCGTTGGAGGGAGACGTCCAGACGACGACGGCGTCCGGCTTCTCCTCAACCGCCCGCGCGGCGGCGCCGGCGAAGTCCTTACCCGAGGCGGCCAGCTCGACGGTGTCCACCAACTTGCGCCCAGCCGCCGCCAGGGCGGCCTTCGTCGCGCGTACGCCGTCAGCGCCCAGGGTGTCGTCGGTCGACAGGATGACGACGTTCTTCTGGCCGGCGGCCCGGATACGCCGGGCGAGCCGCGTCGCGACGTCCGAGGCGTTCGGCGCCAGCTTGTAGGTGAACTTCCGCGTGCTCAGCGGAATGGAGATGGCATCGGCGGCGCAGAACGACAAGTACGGCACGTGTTTCGCCTCGGCCACCTTGAGCGTGGCGAACGCGGCCTCGGCGCTCAGCCCGCCGATGATGGCGGCTACGCCCATCCCCGCGAACTCCTCGGCGATGTCGGTCGCCGTCGCGCCGTTGCTCTGGTTGTCGCGGACGACGACCTCGAGCTTGCGATAGCTGTCGCCGACGCGTACGCCGTCGACGTTCAGCTCGGCCAGTGCGATGGCGATGGCGCGCTCCTGCAGCCGGCCGGAGACCGTGCCGCTGCCCGAGAGTTCCAGCGTCGCGCCGACCCGGATCGGGTCGGGACTCATCACCTTGTTCTCGGTGGCAGTCGCCGACGAACCGTTGAGGACGCCGCACCCGGTGAGCGTCGACCCCGCTGCCACCGCGGCTCCCAAGGAAAGGAATCCGCGCCGGGTGACACTCATGAACCGCCTCCGAACCTGATACTGCTGCTGGCGTATGCTCTCGCCTCGCCACATGTAAGGTCAAGCCCCAGCCGTGTAACTTACTTCACGGCTGGGGCTGCCCGAAGAGGTTCGAATGCTACCTGCCGTAGCCCGCCGTCCGGTAGCCGTAGTCGTCGCGGTCGCCACGGTCGTCGTTGTCGCGGCTGAAGTCCCAGCCACCAGCCGATTCCCGGCCGGGACGGCCGCCGACGGCGTAGCCGTTGACCTCCTGGCCCCGACGCCATCCCCGGAAGTAGCCCGAGGTGTGCTGAGCGAGCCGCTGCGGGTCGCGGACGATGCGCAGCGGGCGCTCGGGAGCCGCGATCGGTGAGCCCGGCACCAGGTTGGCCTGCGGTACGCGCTTCGGCAGCCCGGCCCGGGTCTGCTCGGCGATGTCCGGGTGCGAGGCGTGCTCCGCCGCCCGCCAGCCGAGATCCATCTCGGAGTTCCAGGTGGGCTCTTCCTCGACGGCCTCGTCGGCCTGCCCGGTGAACCAGGCGGACCGGACGGTCGAGAAGATCAGCAGGTCGCCGTCGGCGTCATCGGGGACCGAGACGTTGGCGTCCAACGGGTCAGGGCTGCTGCTGCGCCGCGACCGGCCCGGGAGCGGCTCGTCGAGCGCGCTGGCGTCGACCAGGCGCAGCGCGGGCGGCTCGGGCAGCTTCAGGTCGTCGGCCAGCCACGGCGGCGTGACCTTGTCGTAGCCGCCGGTCCCGAAGTCGCGGGACTCCGGCTCCGGGGCGTATGCCTCGGGCTCCTCCCGCTCGCCGAGCAGCGGCCAGCTCGACCGGGCGCCCGGCACCTCGCCACCGTTGACCGGTGCGCTCGGGCGGCTCAGCGGGAACACGATCTCCGCGGCGGCCGCCCCGGCGCCCTGCTCGTCCAGTGCGGACGGGCCGGGTTCGGCCACCGGTGCGGCGAGCCGTTCGGCCCGAGCACTGTTGATCGCGGCCTGGCTGAGTTTCGGCACGAACGGCGCACCGGTCTCAGCCGGAGTAACCCGGGACGGCATCGGCTCGGCCTCGACCGATACGCGCTGCGCCGGAACCGGGTTGGGCTGCGCCATCGGCTGGGCCACCGGCTGTGGCGTCAGCACCGGCTGGGCCGACACGGGCTGCGGCGGCGCGGTCTGCGCGACGGCGACCGGCTGCGGCTGAGCGACCGGCTGCGGTTGGAGGACCGGCTGCGGCTGAGCGACGGGTTGCGGTTGGAGGACCGGCTGCGCGGCCATCGGCTGTGCCGCCGGCTGCTGAACGACCGGCTGCTGGACCGGGGGTTGCTGAACGACCGGCTGCTGGACTGCGGGCTGTTGGACCGCGGGCTGGGCGGCGGTCGGCTGCACCATCGGTACGCCCACGGCCGGGGTCGGCTCGAAGCCCGGGGGCAGCGGGGCGGCCGGTGACACGGGGACCGGGACGGGACTAGCCGAAACGGGCACCGACGACGTCGGGCTGGCCGAGACCGGGGCGAGCGGCGCCCGGTTACGGCGAGCGGCCGGAAGCCGGGTGACCGGGGGTTCGGGTGCTTCGCGTACCGCACGCAGCGGCGTGATGGGCGTCGTGACACGACGGCCCTTGGCCGGAGCCGGGGTCGCGACCCGGGCCGCCACGGAGTCGATCAGCGCGGCGCAGGCGGCGTCGCAGGCCCGGACGGCGGCCACGGCCTGCCGGACGGTCTCCGCGATGGCGCTGGTCAGATGCTTGGTGACACCGCCACGGCGGGGCGTCTCCGCGATCGCGACGCGCAACGCGGTCACCGCCTCCAGCGCGCTGGCGTGGTCGGTGACGCCGGACGCGGCGACCTGAGCGGCCACCGAGTCGACGGCCAGCGCGGTGTCGCGATTGCGGCCGGTGGCCGGGGCGGCGAGCAGACCAGGTTCGGGGAGGAGGTCCAGAATGGTCAGCGCCACCGGCTCCGCCGGGTCCGGGTACGCCCGGAGCGCCGCTGGATACAGCTCGCGAAGCACCTCACGCAGGGCGCCGGCCGCACCGTGGCGGCCGTGGGTCAACGCCGAATGGGCCGAGAGGACCGGCTTGAGCCCCGCCAGGTCCCGAGGGGCCGGACCGGCCTGGGCCGACAGCGCACCAGCCTGCAGCGCCCGGGCGAGACCGACGGCCCGGCGCTCGGCCGGCTCCGACTCGATCTCCTCCTGGGACTCGTCGTCGGCGAACCGCTCGGCGTAGTCGTCGGCCGCGTCGTCGTCGACGACCGACAACGGCCGGCCCGCCGTCGTCAGCAGCATGGTCACAAGGTGGTCGTCGCTGTCGGCGGCGACCGCCACTCCCGACGGAGCGCTGGAGCGCTCGGCGAGCAGGCTGCTGAGCGTCGCATACCCGTTCGCGTCGTCGCCGATCTCGCAGACCTCCAGCAACCGGCCTGAATCGTCGACGACGGCAGCGGTCAGCCAGCCCTCTTCGCCGGCCACGCCTGTGTCGGCCGAAGCCAAACCGCAATACACCCGAACGAGCGCCACGGCGTTGTCCTCCTCCCGGGACTGTCGTGTGCCAAGGTTTGATGCTGCCTTGGAACTGTCAGTCGCGCCAGTCCACGATGCCGGAGATCTTGCCGATCACCGTACGCCAGCCGAGACTTGCCTGTTGTGCCCCGATTTTGCGGACCCGCCGCTTGGCGAGGAACCCGCCGACGCCGCCCGAGTTGGCCGACCGGAGCGCCTCGTCGAGGTCGTCCAGCGGTGAACCGGGGGACAGCATGCCCAGCACGTCGTTGAGGCGCAGCGAGTACGCGAGGTCCCGGGCGACCTCGCCGGCGCTGAGGATGAGGTTCGGGTCCCACGCGTCGTGGCCGCCGCGCAGGTTCTCCACGACCAGGTCGAGTTCGTAGGTGTCGTCGTCGGCCGGTTCGACCTGGTCGACGTCGATCTCGTCGGCCAGGCGCGCCCACTCGGGCAACTGGGACATGTCGTTGGCCGCGCCCGACTTCACGAACTCCACCAGGCCTTCGGCGCTCTTGAACAGCAGCAGCTTGCCCTTGTGCGTGAGGAACAGGGGGACCTCTTCGACGTCCTCCTCCGCGGCCTCGTCCTCCTCAGCCGCGTCGTCCTCGTCCTCATCCTCGTCGTCGGAGGATTCGGCGGACTCCTCGTCGTCGATCGGCTCGAGGTCGACGCTGGTGTCGGAGGCCTTGCCGGACTTCCGCGACTTGCCGTCCTCGTCGTCGGCCTGGCCCAGCGCCTGCCGGGTCAGCTCCTCCTCGTCGAAGTCGGGCAGCTCTTCCTCGTCGTCCTCGAGCACGGCGTCCGGCTTCCGCGCGAACGGGTCGTCGTCCTCCGGCCGCTCGGAGACGTCTGTCGGGGCGAACGACGTCGACGATCGATAGGCCCGCAGCGTGAAACCGCTTCCGCGCGGCAAGGCGATTTCGACCGGGTCGATGGCCAATTCGCCCCAGAACTCGGTGGGTTCCTCCGCCACAGCGGCCTCCTGGACTGTCCTGTCGGTGACTCAACGCACAACCCTAGTCGTTGGGCGCACGGTCCGTGCGCCCGGATCGGTGACTTGTCCACAGGGCGTACGCCGGGTCGGGTCACCGTGACGTGAGCAGGCATTCGTCGGGCAGCTCGAACCAGCGCAGCTCCTCGAAACGGGGGGAGACCCCGGCCCCGGCCGTGCCGTCGGCGTACGCCCGGTCGGCGTGCTTGTCGAAGACGTCGCGGGCGTACGCGAGATAGTCGGGCAGCGCGCTCTCGGGAGCTCGCTCGTGCTGGGTCGGATGCCGCAGCCGCCCGGTCGCGTCGTAGCGCAGCCGGTCCAGCCGCAGCGGCGGCTCGACGATGCCGTCGGAGTGCCGCCACAACCCCGTACGCGCGTCGAACCGGTAGTCGGGCAGCAGCCGCCAGCCGTACGCCGCCACGAGGTGCACCGCCTCGACGATGTACTGGTAGACCGCCTCCGAGATGAAGTAGTTGAAGCTGACCCGGACCCAGCCCGGCTTGATGCCCTCACAGCCGGCGAGGATCTCCTGCTCGAATCGGTGCGACCGGTCGAGGTCGATGCCGAGCAGCCGGTGGCCGTACGGTCCCGCGCACGAGCAGCCGCCGCGGGACTGGATGCCGAACAGGTCGCTGAGGAGGGCCACCACGTAGTTGTGGTGCAGATAGCGGCGGGTCGGTGCGCGTACCACGAAGGAGACGATCGAGAGGCGCTCGGCCTCGAGATTGCCGAGCACGTCGAGATGGGGGTCGAGGCGCCAGGACGCGATGGCCCGGCGCAGGAAGTCCTCCTCCTGGGCCCGGATGACCCCGGCCCCGACCGCCTCCTTGAGCTGGAAGACCAGCCCGGCGCGGATGTCGCCGACGATGGCCGGGGTGCCGCCCTCCTCGCGGTGCGCGGGGTCGGCGAGGTAGTGGTGTTCGACGGCGTTGACGTAGTCCACCGTGCCACCGCCGGGAACCGTCGGTACGCGATTGCGCAGCAGCTCGCGCCGCACGACGAGGACGCCCGAACTGCCGGGCCCGCCGACGAACTTATGTGGCGACAAGAAGATCGCGTCCTTGTACGCCAACGGATAGCGGGTACATCGCCCGGACATCTCGATCTCGACATAGGGCGCCGCCGCCGCGAAGTCCCAGAACGACAGCGCGCCGTGCCGATGCAGCAGGTCCGAGATGCCATGGGTGTCGCTCACGATGCCGGTGACGTTGGACGCCGCCGAGAACGAACCGATCTTGAGGGGGCGGTCGGCGTACCGGACGAGTTCGCGTTCCAGCGCCTCGACGTCGATGTGGCCGTCGTGGTCCTCCGGAATGACGACGACGTCGGCGACGGACTCCCGCCACGGCAGTTCGTTGGAGTGATGCTCGAACGGGCCGATGAACACCACCGGACGCTCGGCCGCCGGTATCTGATCGCGGAGCTGGTAGCGATCGTCAAGTTCGGCCGGCAGCCGGATGCCGAGGATGCCGACCATCTTGTCGATGGCGCCGGTCGACCCGGACCCGGCGAAGATCACGACGGTGTTCTCGTCCCCGCCGACCGCGTCGTGAATGATCCGCCGCGCGTCCTCCCGCAGGTGAGTCGTCTGCCGTCCGGTGCCGGAGGACTCGGTATGCGTATTCGCGTACCGGGGCAGCACCTCGTCCCGGACGAAGTCCTCGAGAAAGCTCAGCGCACGGCCCGACGCGGTGTAGTCGGCGTACGTGACCCGGCGAGGGCCGTAAGGACCCCACATGACCTGGTCGTCGCCGATCACGGAGTCGCGTATCCGCGTCAGGAGCGGGCTGTCCATGCCTCAGTATGTGACCGCCGGGTCACTGCGCGCATCGGTCCCTCGGACCTCTATTGATGATCGTTGCGCCAGCCATGCTGTTTCAGCGGACAAATCGCGGGCTGAAACCACTTGGCTGACGCAAGGATCACGCGAGCTGCACGACCGTGTCGAAAGCGCTCGTTTCGGCGGATCGGTGGGTAACGAGGACAACCGTCCTGCTGGCGGCGTACGCCAGCACCCGTCGCAGGACCTCGTCGGCATGCTGCGGGTCCAGGCCCTCGGTCGGCTCGTCGAGCAGCAGGACCGGCGGCGCGTGGAGCAGCGCTCGCGCCAGCGTCAGCCGCTGCCGCTGCCCGCCGGACATTGCGGCGCCCTCCTCGCCGACGAGGGTGTCCCAGCCGTCCGGCTGCGCCTCGATCCAGTCGAGCAAACCCGCGGCCTCGGCGGCGGCGGTCCGTTCCTCCAGGGTGGACGGACGGCCCAGCGTCACGTTGTCCAGCACGCTCGCGTGGAACACGGCGGCGTCCGCGAACAAACCGCCCACCAAGTCGTACGCCTCATCCGGCAGCGGTCGGCCGTCGTACCGCACCACGCCGTCGCTGGGCTGGATCGCGCCGGAGAGGAGACCGAGCACTGTGGACTTTCCCGCGCCGCTCGGCCCGACGAGGGCGGTCTTCGACCCCGGCGGCAGGGTCAGCGAGAACCCCGCCAACGCCGGTACGCCGCCCTCGCGGTAGCGCACGGTGACGTCGTCGAGCCGAAGTTCACGAGGCTCCGACCCCGCCGCCTCCTGCGTTCGCGCTGGATCAGGGATCTCGGTCGAATCTTGGTCCAAGATTCGACCCGGATCCCTGATCCAGCGCAAATCACCGGAAGCGGAGTGAGCGGCGGGAGGAGGGGCGAGCAGCGGCCGCAGCCGAGCCAACGCCCCCGAGATCTCGGCGCGCTTGCGAGCCGCGGCGACCAGTGACAGCGCGATCTCGCCCGCGGCGAGCGTGCCGACCGCGAGGACGCCGATCCATACGCCGGGGACGTCCCGGGCGAGCGCGGCGAGCACGACTCCGGCGGCGGTCGCGGCGATCACCAGGGAGCCGAGGAGGTCCACGCCCAACGCCTGGCGCGCCAGCCTTTTCTCCACCGTCGCCAGGTCGGCAGCGGTCGCGGCGGCGGCCTGCTCGAACGAGGTACGCGCCCCATACGCGGCCAGGTCGGCGGCGCCGTGGACGAGGTCGATCGTGGCGACGGCGTACGACGCCCGCAGGGGTGCGAGTTCGGCGCCGGCCGCGGACGTCATCCGGGCGGCCAGCGCCGGGAGAAGCAAGCCGCAGATCAGGAGGCCGACGGCCAACACCAGTCCGGCGAGCGGTTCGACGGCGAGCGCGGCCACCACCGCCACCACACCGGCCAGCGCCGCCGCGAAGGCTGGGAGCGCCACGCGTACGACCAGGTCCTGAACAGCGTCCACATCGGAGACCATGCGGGACAGCGCGTCACCGCGACGGGCCACCAGTCCGGGATGCCGGGCGAGCGAGGCGAACACCCGCGCGCGTACCTCGGTGACGATCCGAAGCACGGCGTCGTGCCCGGCCAGGCGTTCGGCGTACCGGAAGGCTCCCCGGGAGATCGCCAACGCGCGGACCGTGACGATGGCGACGGTGAGGGCGGTGATCGGCGGCTGGCCGGCCGCCGTCATGAGCAGCCACGTCGCGGTGGCCATGAGCCCGAGGCCGGACAGCTCGGTGATCGTCGCGAGCAACCCCGCGCCGCCGAGCCGCCACATCATCGGCCGCACCAGATCCCACCTCATGCCGACACCCCCGCGTGCTCCGTGAGGCGGCCGTCCTCGACTCGGACCACCCGCGTGGCCAGCCGCAGCATCGCGGGCCGATGCGCCACGAACACCGCGGTCCGGTCCGCGATCAGGCGCTCGGTCGCTTCGATCACCGCCTGCTCGCTCTTCGCGTCCAGCCGCGAGGTGGGCTCGTCCAACAAGATCAATTCAGCCTGGATACGCAGAAAGGCGCGGGCCAGTGCGAGTCGCTGGCGTTCGCCGCTGGAAAGGCCGTGACCGCGCTCGCCGAGCGGGGTGTCGAGACCGGCCGGGAGGCTGGCGACGACCTCGTCGAGGTACGCAGCCCGAGCGGCGGCCTCGATCTCGGCCCGAGTCGCCTCCGGTGCTCCGAGAGCGATGTTCTCGGCGAGGGTGGCTGCGAAGAGATGAGCCTTCTGCGGAACCCAGGCGATTCGGCGCCGCCACGCGTCGAGGTCGGCTTCGGCGCGGAAGACGGTTCCGGTCGTCGGCGTGACGAAGCCGAGGAGGAGCCCGACGAGGGTGCTCTTGCCGCCGCCGCTCGGCCCGACGAGCGCGATCCGGTCGCCGCGGCGTACCTCCAGGACGGCGTCCTTGAGTGCCGGTCCGCGCTCGTACTCCACCGTCACCCGGTCGATCCGCGCGACCACCCCCGCACCGGCCATCCCCACACCGGCCGCCTCCGCCCCACTTAGCGCTGGATCAGGGTTCTCGGTCGAATCTTGCACCAAGATTCGACCGTGATCCGTGATCTGGTGCTGATCAACGGCAGCGAGCTGATCAGCGGCGGGGTGGTCGGCGGCGGTCAGGGTGAAGGCCTGGTCGAGCGCGGTCAGCCCTTCCATGCTGGCGTGGAACCGGCTGCCCGCCGCTCGCAGCGGGGCGTACGCCTCCGGCGTGAGCAGCAGCACGAGCAGCGCGGTCGAGAGGGTGAGGCCGCCGCTGAGCAGCCGAAGCCCGACCGGCACGGCGACGAGCGCGACCGAGATGGTGCCGACGAGTTCCAGCACCAGTGCCGAGAGGAAGGCGACCCGCAGCGTCTGCATCGTGGCGACGCGGTGCTGGTCGGCCATTTTGCGTACCGCGGTGACCTGGGCCTGGGCGCGGCCGAAGGCCCGCAGCGTCGGCAGGCCGGCCACCATGTCGAGGAAGTGCCCACCGAGCAGCTGCAGCCGCCGCCACTGCTTCTCGGTGGCGGCCTGGGTCTGCCAGCCGATGAGGATGCCGAAGATGGGCAGCAGCGGCAGCGTGACGAGCACGATGATCGCGCTGGTCAGATCGCTGAGCGCCAGCGTGATCAGGACGGCCGCCGGCACGGTGACGCCGAGGATCAGCTGCGGCAGGTAGCCGGTGAAGTAGCCGTCGAGGGCGTCGAGCCCCCGTCCGGTGAGGGTCGCCAGTTCGCCCGCGCGCTGCCCGGTGAGCCAGCCCGGTCCCCGGTCGCCGACCGCTTTCAGCAGGTCGTCGCGCAACTGGGCCTTGACCGTCGCGGACATGCGGGCCGCGGCCAGGCCGCTCGCCGCGGCGAGCAGTGCTCGCAGGCCGAGCGCGACCACGAAGGCGGCCAGGGCGGCCGCGTCCAGCCGGCCGTCCGCGGCCGCGGCAAGCGTCCGCGCCAGGAAGTACGCCGACCCGACGGCGGCCAGTGCCACGCCGACGCCGGCCGCGACGAGCAACGCCGCGTCGCCCCGGGCGGCCGGCGCCGCCCGGAGCAGCCGAGGATCGAAAGGCCGCATGCTGGCAGTGAAGCAGATCCGGCTCAGCTCACCACGGGAGCCTGGCGTGAGTGTCGCGCACGGAACATCCACCAGGTCGCCGCCTGCGCCAGGAGCACGAGCGGGAGCAGGGCGTACGCCGCCGGCCGGACGAGGTCCAGCGTCGCCGAATCGGCGAGGTGCCACGTCACCGCACTGCCCGCCGCGACGGTGAGCGCCAGGATGGCCGCGCTCGTCCCACCGAAGATCACCCATCGGCGGGAGAGGTACGCCCAGCCGTGCAGACCGCCCAAGGCGAGCAGACCGAGGGCGCATCCGCCGGTCTGCAGCGTGACGTGGAACGTGCCGCCCTGCCAGATGCCGCCGAGCACCGCGCCCCAGCCGATCAGGGCCAGCGCGCCGCCGATGCGGGCCACTGCGTCCAGGACGCCCACCCCGCCGGGCGTACGCCGGAACAGCCGCAGGCCGTAGGCCGAGGTCACGAGGACCACGCCGAGCAGCGCCACCCCGATCGGTACGCGTTGCTGCGACAGCAGCTCACCCTCGTTCATCGGGAACGCCCCGAAGAGGAGGCCGACCGCGCCCACGAGCCAGACCTCGTTGCCGAGGAAGACCGGGGCGACTCGGTCGAGATCAGCGCGGCCTCGCGAGACCAGGGCGACGCCGTAGTCGAGTCCGCCCAGGATGAAGTAGCCGCCGAAGAGCAGTGCGAGCAGAACAGTCATGACGGGTTCCTTCAGGCCAGCGGGTTCAGGGCGTCGGGGGCGGGGTCCACCGGACCACGGTTGGCGGCCCGGGCGATCAGCACCCAGTCGGTGATCGCCAGCGCGACGAGGATCGTCGTGAAGACCGCGTACGCCGTGAGCATTCCGCCGGGGGAGCCGCCCGGCGTGACCGCGTCCTCCAAGGGCAGCAGACCGTACGCCGCGAACGGCTGGCGGCCGCCCTCGCGGAACAGCCAGCCCAGGATGGCCGCCAGGAACGGCAGCGGAATGGCCAGGAGGAGCAGATAGAGCGGGAATCGCCAGCGGATGATCCAGTCCCGGAAGAACAGCGGGACGAAGAACAGCACCATGGGCAGCAGGTTGCCGATGAGGATCATGAAGCCGAGTCCGACGCTGGCGTACGTGGGCAGGTGGTAGTCGCCGGGGCCGAACCGGGCGGTGAAGTCGGCGACGGCCGCCGCCTTCGCCGTGTCGTCGCCGAACTTGGTCGGCTGCAGGTCGGAGACGAAGCCGAACTGGGCATAGCCGAAGCCCACCACGAAGAATCCGCCGATCGCCGCGGTCACCACGCCGAGCCGCAGCGACTTGCGGAAGAACTCCACTTCCCGCGTACGCCGGATGAAGTGCCACGCGCTGACGCCGGCCATCAGGAACCCGCCGACGGAGATCGCGGCGAACACGACGTGCGGAAGCGCCATCACGAACGAGCCGTTCGAGAGCAGCGCGCCGACGTCGGTCAGCCGGATGACGCCGTCGGCGCCCTTCTCGTAGCCGACCGGGTGCTGGAGGAACGAGTTCGCCGCCATGATCCAGAAGACGCTGGCGTACGCCGTCAGCGCCACCAGCCAGATCAGCGCGGTATGCACCCAGCGGTTCAGCCGTCCCCAACCGAAGATCCACAGCCCGAGGAAGGTGGACTCCAGGAAGAACGCGACGATCGTCTCCATCGCGAGCGGCGCCCCGAACACGTTGCCGAGGTAATGCGACAGGCCGCTCCAGTTCGTCCCGAACTGCAGCTCGAGGACGATGCCGGTGGCGATCCCGAGGAAGTAGTTGATCACGTAGAGGCGGCCCCAGAACCGGGTTTGCCGCTCGTACATCGGCTTCTTCGTGATCGCCCAAGTCGTCTGCAGGACGACCAACAGCGTCACCAGCCCCAGCGTCACCAAGACGAAGAGGAAATGGATGATGGTGGTGGTCGCGAACTGCAACCGCGCGATCTCCAGGACAGTCACGGGATCAAGCTACTTACCAGCCTTCTCCCACGGATCGGGAATCTCCCCGAGCCGTCCCCGAAATCACATCCCCTAGGTGGCTAGTAGGCGGTGCCCTTCGCGCCTTCGAAGCTCTTCGGGTGCCACACCGTCTTGGTCTCCAGGAACGGCGTCATGCGGCTGAGACCCGGGTCGGCGGTCCAGTCGACCGCGGTCGGGCGTACCACTCGTTTGAGCGTGTCCGCCGCCGCGACCTCGAGATCCTTGACCAGCCCCGCGTCCTCGACCCCGGCCAGGTCCACCGCGTTCACGTCGGAGTGCGACGCGAGCCAGGGCGCGATCTCGGCCGGCGATCCGGTGAGAATGTTCACCACGCCGCCCGGCAGGTCCGATGTGGCCAGCACCTCGGCCAGCGTGACGGCCGGCGTCGGGCGCGGCTCACTCGCGATCACCACCACCGTGTTGCCGGTGACGATCGCCGGCGCCACGACGCTGACCAGCCCTAACAAGGCGGGCTCGCGCGGGGCCACGATCGCGACGACGCCCGTCGGCTCGGGGGCGGAGATGTTGAAGAACGGTCCAGCCACCGGGTTCGCCCCGCCCACGACCTGCGCGACCTTGTCGCTCCAGCCCGCGTACCAGACCCAGCGGTCGATCGCCGCGTCCACCTCGAGCGTGGCCGCGGCCGCGGACAGCCCGAAGGTCCGCAGCTCCGCGACGAACTGCTCGCGGCGACCCTCGAGCATCTCGGCCACGCGATACAAGATCTGACCCCGGTTGTACGCCGTCGCGCCGGACCACTTCGCGACAGCGCCCCGAGCGGCCAGTACGGCGTCGCGTGCGTCCTTGCGGGAGGCCTGGGAGGCGTTGGCCACGAACTGCCCCTTCGCGTCGGTGACCACGTAGCTGCGGCCGGACTCGCTGCGCGGGAACGCGCCCCCGATGAACAGCTTGTAGGTCTTCCAGACCGCGAGCCGAGTGTTGTCCTTAGTGGCGCTATCTCGAGTGGGCAAGGTACGCCTCCAGGCCGTGCCGGCCGCCTTCGCGACCGTAACCGGACTCCTTGTAGCCGCCGAACGGCGACGTCGGGTCGAACTTGTTGAAGGTGTTGGCCCAGACCACCCCGGCGCGGAGCTGATCGGCGACGGCGAGGATGCGGGAGCCCTTCTCGGTCCAGATCCCGGCCGACAGCCCGTAGGGCGTGTTGTTGGCCTTCTCGATCGCCTCGGCCGGCGTGCGGAAGGTCAGCACCGACAGGACCGGGCCGAAGATCTCCTCGCGGGCGATCCGGTGGGCCTGCGAGACACCGGTGAACAGGGTCGGTGCGAACCAGAACCCGCGCGCGGGCAGCTCGCACGGCGGCGACCACACCTCTGCGCCCTCCTGCGACCCGGCCGCGGTCAGCTCCTTGATCCGGGCCAGTTGCTCGGCCGAGTTGATCGCGCCGATGTCGGTGTTCTTGTCGAGTGGGTCGCCCAGCCGCAAAGTGGCCATCCGGCGCTTCAGCGACTCCAGCACCTCGTCGGCCACCGACTCCTGGACCAGCAGTCGCGAACCGGCGCAGCAGACGTGCCCCTGGTTGAAGAAGATGCCGTTGACGATGCCTTCGACCGCCTGGTCGATCGCGGCGTCCTCGAAGACGATGTTGGCGGCCTTGCCGCCCAGCTCCAGGGTGACCTTCTTCTGGGTCCCGGCCACCGCCTTGGCGATGATCCGGCCGACCTCGGTCGACCCGGTGAACGCGACCTTGTCGACGTCCGGGTGGTTGACCAGCGCCGCCCCGGTCGCACCCGCGCCGGTGACGATGTTGACCACGCCCGGCGGCAGGTCGGCCTGCTGGCAGATCTCGGCGAACAGCAACGCCGTCAACGGGGTGGTCTCGGCCGGCTTGAGCACCACGGTGTTCCCGGCAGCGAGCGCGGGCGCGATCTTCCACGCGAGCATGAGCAGCGGGAAGTTCCACGGGATGATCTGCCCGGCGACGCCGTGCGGCTTCGGATCGCGTCCAAAGCCCGCGTGGTCGAGCTTGTCGGCCCAGCCCGCGTAGTAGAAGAAGTGCGCGGCGACCAGCGGCACGTCGACGTCCCGGGACTCCCGGATCGGCTTGCCGTTGTCCAGCGACTCCAGGACGGCCAGCTCCCGGCTGCGCTCCTGGATCAACCGGGCGATCCGGAACAGGTACTTCGCCCGTTCCGCCCCGGACATCGGCCCCCACACCTTCTCGTACGCCCGCCGCGCGGCGGCGACCGCCCGATCGACGTCGGCCGGCGTCGCGTCGGCGACCTCGGCGAGCACCTCCTCCGAAGCGGGGGAGATCGACTTGAAGGTCTCGGTGCCCTCGACGAACTCACCGTCGATGAACAGCCCGTAGGAGGGCTTGAGGTTGACGATCGCGCGCGACTCGGGCGCGGGCGCGTACTCGAAAACAGCCATGGCGCTCAGTCCAGAGTGACGTAGTCGGGACCGGAGTAATGCCCGGTCTTCATCTTGTTGCGCTGCAACAACAGGTCGTTGAGCAGCGACGACGCGCCGAACCGGAACCAGTGCGGATCCAGCCAGGCCTCGCCGGCGGTCTCGTTCACGAGCACGAGGTACTTGATCGCGTCCTTCGACGTCCGGATGCCGCCGGCCGGCTTCACCCCGACCTGGCGGCCGGTGGTCGCGAGGAAGTCCCGCACGGCTTCCAGCATGATCAGCGTGACCGGCGGCGTCGCGGCCGGGGAGATCTTGCCGGTCGAGGTCTTGATGAAGTCCGCCCCCGCCAGCATCGACAGCCACGAAGCCCGACGGACGTTGTCATAGGTCACCAGCTCACCGGTCTCCATGATCACCTTGAGCCGGGCGTCGCCGCACGCGCCCTTGACCGCCACGATCTCGTCGAACACCTCGAGATAGCGCCCGGCCAGGAAGGCCCCTCGGTTGATCACCATGTCGATCTCGTCCGCACCCGCGTCCACCGCGTCGCGTACGTCGTCGATCTTGACCTTGAGCGACGCCTGGCCCGACGGGAACGCGGTGGCGACGCTGGCGATCTTCACGGTCGAGCCCGCGACGATCTCCCGGACGTCGGGAACCATCGACGGGTAGACACAGACCGCCGCAGTCGACGGGCAACTCGGGTCGAGCGGATCGGGACGCAGCGCCTTCGTCGCCAGCGCCCGGACCTTTCCAGGGGTGTCCGCGCCCTCCAGCGTCGTCAGATCGACCATGCTGATCGCGAGATCGATCGCGAACACCTTCGACGAGGTCTTGATCGAACGGGTGCCGAGCGCGGCGGCCCGGGCGTCCGCCCCGACCTTGTCCACGCCGGGCAGCCCGTGCAGGAACGCCCGCAGGGCGGCGTTCGACCCGGTCACCTCGGAGAGCGCAGGTGCGGTGACTGTCATGCCCGAAAGCCTATCTCCGCCCACCTCAGCTCCGCCGCCGCTCCGCCCCGCGCCCTCGCCCCCTCGTCCCCGGCCGCGCCGCCCCCGGCTGGCTTTCCGCGCATCATGAACTTATCGCCATGATCGACCGTTAGTTCATGATCGGCGCGAAAGTAGTTCATGATCGGCGCGAAAGTAGTTCATGATCGGCGCGAAAGGCGCGAAAGGGCGGGGTAGGTGAGGGGAGGGGTGGGGTTAGAAACGGGGCATGCCGCCGAACTGGCGGTCGCCGGCGTCGCCGAGGCCGGGGACGATGAACATCTGCTCGTTGAGCCGCTCGTCGACGCTGGCGGTGACGAGGCGGATCGGCAGCCCGGACTGCTCCAGGCGGGCGATGCCCTCGGGCGCGCAGATGACGCTCAGCACGGTGATGTCGGTGCAGCCCCGGTCGACCAGCAGCCGGCAGCAGTGCTCCAGCGAGCCGCCGGTGGCCAGCATCGGGTCGAGGACGAGCACCGGCAGGCCGCGCAGGTCGGCCGGCAGCGACTCCATGTACGCCCGCGGCTCGAAGGTGTGTTCGTCGCGGGCCAGCCCGACGAAGCCCATGGACGACTCCGGAAGCAGGGCCAGGACGGCGTCCGCCATGCCGAGCCCGGCGCGCAGCACCGGCACGATCAGCGGCGGGTTGGCCAGCTTGGTGCCCTGCGCGGTGGCGACCGGGGTCTGCACCGGGTACTTCTCGGCCGCGAAGGAACGCGCGGCCTCGTACGCGAGCATGGTGCTCAGCTCGTGCAGGGCGGCCCGGAATGTCGCGGAGTCCGTGCGGGCGTCGCGCATGGCGGTCAGCCGGGACTGGGCGAGCGGGTGATCAACGACGAGTACGTCCACGGATTCACAACCTACCGGTAACCATCAGGGTGCGACCGACCAGATGCCCAGGGCAGCGGCGGTCTCCGTACGCAGGGCGGTCAGTGCGGCGCTCGCGCGTTCCCGGGCGGAGGCCAGATCGCCTTCGGCGACCGGTTCCCGCACCTCCAGGTACGCCTTGAGCTTCGGCTCGGTCCCGGAGGGCCGGACGACGACGCGGCATTCGGGCGTACGCAGGATGACGACATCGGCGTCGGGCTGCAGATCTTCGGCGGAGCTGACCGGTTCGTCGAGCAACGTCGTCGGGGTCTTCGACCGCAGCCGGGCCATGGCGTCGGAGATCTCGCTGAGGTCGTCGACGCGTACGGAGAGCTGGTCGGTGGCGTAGACGCCGTGCTGGGCGGCGATCTCGTCGAGCCGGTCGGCCGGCGTACGCAGTTCGGCCTTCAATCCGGCGGCCAGTTCGGCCACCACGAGGGCGGCGGTGATCCCGTCCTTGTCGCGTACGCCGTCGGGGTCGACGCAGTAGCCGAGGGCTTCCTCGTATCCGAAGCACAGGTCGGCGGCCGATCGGGAGATCCACTTGAACCCGGTCAGGGTTTCGGCGTACCCGAGGCCGCGTTCCGCGGTGAGCGTCTTGAGCAGCGACGACGACACGATCGTGGTGGCGTACGTGCCGCGGCGGCCGCGTCGCATCAGGTGATCGGCGAGCAGGACGCCCACCTCGTCGCCGCGCAGCATCCGCCAGCCGCCGGGCGCGGCCGGGGCCGGGATCGCGACGGCGCACCGGTCGGCGTCCGGGTCGCTGGCGATCGCGATGTCGGCGTTCACCTGCTTGGCCAGCGCGATCACGCGATCCATCGCCCCGGGCTCCTCCGGGTTCGGGAAGCTGACCGTCGGGAAGGTGCCGTCGGGGGTCCACTGGGCGTCGACGTGGTGCGGCTCGGCGAAACCGGCCCGGACGAACGCGTCCGCCGCGACCTGGCCGCCGACTCCGTGCATCGGCGTGTACGCCACCACCAGGTCGCGCGGTCCATCGGAGTCCACAACGGACGCCGCCCGATCCAGGTACGCCGTCACGATGGACTCGTCGAGCAGCTCCCCGGAGTCGCCGAGGGGTACGTCGGCTAGCTTCGTGACGGCGGCGATCCGGGCGGAGATCTCGCCGTCGACGGGCGGAACGATCTGAGCCCCCGCGCCCAGTTCGCCACCGAGCCGAGCGCCCAGGTAGACCTTGTATCCGTTGTCCTGCGGCGGATTGTGCGACGCCGTGACCATCACACCCGCGCAGCCGCCGAGGTGGCGTACGGCGAAGGCGAGCAGCGGCGTCGGCAGGTTCCGCGGCATCACGAGCGCCCGCAGGCCGGCCCCGGTCGCCACCCGCGCGGTCTCCTCCGCGAACTGCTTCGAGCCCCGCCGGGCGTCGTACCCGATGACGAGCGGCTCGTCAGCCGTCGTGTCGTTCGCTCGCAACCAACTGACCAGGCCCGCCGCCGCCTGGCGTACCACCGCCAGATTCATGCCGTTGGGACCGGCGCGCAGCGGGCCGCGCAGGCCGGCCGTCCCGAAGGTCAGCGGCCCGGCGAAGCGGTCAGCGAGCTCGGCGGTGTTCCCCGCGTCGAGCAGCGCGGACAGTTCGTCGCGATCGGCCGGGTCGGGATCGTCGTCGATCCAGGCGCGGACGCTGGCCAACAGCGACTCGGTGTGCGCGGGGTCTGGCGCGGTGTGGTCGGTCATGGGCGATTTTTAGCACAGTGCTCCGCGCGATGTCCCGGGTTCCCGAGAGCGGTCGGCTAGACCAGGGTGAAACTCTGCGCGATCTGCTCGAAGACCGCCTTGGCGTCGTCCCAGTCGCTGGCCTCGGTGGAGGCCTGGAGGCGATAGGTCTTGCCACCCGAGGTGATCACCGTGTAGGTCCCGTGGCGCTGGTCCTGGCCCTTCGGGGTGCAGAGATATTCGAGCTGGCTGCCGTCCTGCGCGGCGACGGTGGTGGGCGTGATGCCGACCTGCTCGTAGACCTCGCAGGTGCCGGCCTTCTGCAGGTCCTTGACCTTCGAGTCGACCACGCTGTCCACGTTCTTGCCGGAGTAGACCTGGACCCGGACATACCGGTTGGAGACCTTCGGGTCGCGGTACTCGATCCCGTTGGCGATCCCGGTGCCCTTCTTCCAGCCGACCGGGAAGGTGATCTTGTAGCCCTTGCCGGTGTAGAGGACCGGCTGGGCCTGCGGGCTCACGGGGGCGCTGGCGCTGGCCTGCGGCCCGGGGCTCGTGGAACCGGCCTCGGGAGTGCCGGAACCGCCGAACAGTTTGCTGGCGGCGGCCACGGTCCCGATGAGCACGACGACGGCGAGCCCGGCGACGAGACCCAGCCGGGCGCCCTTGGGCAGGTCGCGGAACTTGTCGAGAAGTGAGCCCGAGGAGCGCTTGACGGGCGGCATCGCGCCGGTCGGCAGCTGCGGCATCGCGCCGGTGGCCTGCATCGCCCCGCCCATCGACGGGCCGGAGGGCAGATTGGCGGCACCGAACTGGGGCATGTCCCCGGTGGCCAGCAACGCCCGGCCGCCGACCTGCTTGGGCGGCTTGCCGCCGACGGGCGGGCTGGTCGGCGCGACCGCGGTCGGGTCGGTCCACTGCCCCTGCGGGGTGGGCATGACCGACCAGGGATCGGTGTAGCTCGGAGTGCTGGGCAGCTGGGCGAGGTCGTTGGCGAGCAGCTCCCGCAGGGTCGCACGGGCGCGGGGCACGTCCCACCGGCGGCTCGGGTCCTTGATCAGCAGGCCGCCGAGGACGTCGGTCAGCGGGCCGGCCAGTTGCATCGGCGCCGGCGGCTCCTCGACCACGGCATGCATGGTCGCCAGCGGGTCGCCCTTGTCGAACGGCGGACGCCCCTCGACTGCGGTGAACAGGGTGACGCCGAGGGAGAACAGGTCGCTGGGCGGGCCGAAGGCGTGCCCCATCGCGCGTTCGGGCGAGATGAAGTGCGGCGAGCCCAGCACCATGCCCGGCGTCGTGAGCTGCACGTCGCTGGGCATCCGGGCCACGCCGAAGTCGGTGAGGACGCAGCGGCCGTCCTGGCAGATGAGCACGTTGGCGGGCTTCACGTCCCGGTGCAGCACTCCGGCGGCGTGCGCCACTTCGAGCGCGCCGAGCAACGCCACGCCGATCTTGGCCACCGTACGCGGAGCCAGCGGGCCACCTTCGATGACCATGTCAGCCAAGCTGCGGGCGTCGAGCAGTTCCATGACGATCCACGGCCGGCCGCCCTCGGTGACGACGTCGTAGACCTGGACGACGGAGGGGTGGGCCAGCGCGGCGGCGGCTCGGGCCTCCCGCATGGTCCGCTCGTACATCGCGTCGCGGTCGGACGCCGCCATCCCGGGTGGGCAGACGACCTCCTTCACGGCGACGTCGCGCCGGAGCAGAGTGTCCGAGGCACGCCACACGGTGCCCATGCCGCCGGTGCCGATGGCGGTACGCAACGAGTAGCGCCCGCCGATCACGGTGCCCGGCGCCGCTCGGCCGTCGCCGGGGGAGCTGTTCCAGGTGGTGGGCATGGGGGTAGTCACTTTGCCGCCGTCTCGTGGGGAACTGTGTGCAGTGGCCGTCGGACGGGCCTGGTTACCCGGGGTGGGGATTGGCCAACCGCCCCATTCTGCGTGAGAAATGTGGCAAATGAAAGCCGAGCCGGGCGACCACTCTCCGTCACCGGCCCACGCTCAGGTGCTTTCGCGCTGGATCAGGGTTCCGGGTCGAATCTTGGATCATGATTCGACCGAGAACCCTGATCCAGCGCCAAACGAGAGCGGGCAGAGAGCGTGTGGGAAAGACCTCATCCGCCGTCTGCGCCGTTCATCCTACGATCAGCGGTATGACTGAACGTCGGTTAAGCGAGTCCGGCTTCCCGCTCAAGCCCGTCTACGGGCCGGCTGACGTGCCGCAACGCGACTCCGAGCAGCCGGGTGAGTACCCGTTCACCCGGGGCGTCTATCCGACGATGTACACGACGCGGCCTTGGACGATGCGGCAGTACGCCGGATTCGGCACCGCCGCGGAGTCGAACGCCCGCTATCACCAACTGCTCGCGGCGGGCACGATGGGCCTCTCGGTCGCCTTCGACCTGCCGACGCAGATGGGCTACGACTCCGACGAGGCGATCGCGCACGGCGAGGTCGGCAAGGTCGGCGTGGCGATCGACTCGGTCGAGGACATGGGCGTTCTGTTCGACGGCATACCGCTCGACAAGGTCTCGACGAGCATGACGATCAACGCCCCCGGCAGCGTCCTGCTCCTGCTCTACCAACTCGTCGCGGAGCAGTCGGGCGTACCGGGCAAGGCGCTCAACGGGACGATCCAGAACGACATCCTGAAGGAGTACATCGCCCGGGGCACGTACATCTTCCCGCCGAAGCCGTCCCTGCGGCTGGTGGCCGACACGTTCGCGTACTGCCGGGCCGAGGTCCCGAAGTGGAACACGATCTCCATCAGCGGCTATCACATGGCCGAAGCGGGCGCGACGCCCGTGCAGGAGATCGCGTTCACGCTGGCCAACGGCATCGAGTACGTCCGGGCGGCGGTCGCGGCCGGGCTCGCGGTCGACGACTTCGCGCCCCGGCTCTCCTTCTTCTTCGTGGCCCGGACGACCCTGCTGGAGGAGGTCGCCAAGTTCCGGGCGGCGCGCCGGCTCTGGGCCAGGATCATGAAGGAGGAGTTCGGGGCGAAGGACCCGAAGTCGTGGATGCTGCGCTTCCACACCCAGACGGCGGGCGTGCAGTTGACCGCCCAGCAGCCCGAGGTCAACCTCGTCCGGGTCGCGGTGCAGGGTTTGGGCGCCGTCCTCGGTGGTACGCAATCCCTGCACACGAACTCCTATGACGAGGCGATCGCGCTGCCCACGGCGAAGGCGGCCCGCCTCGCCCTGCGTACGCAGCAGATCCTGGCGTACGAGACGGATCTGACCGCCACGGTGGACCCGTTCGCCGGGTCCTACGTGGTCGAGGCGCTCACCGACGAGATCGCGGAGGCCGCCGACGAGTTGATCCAGCGCGTCTTCGAGTACGGCTCCTCCGTGGACGCCATTGAGGCCGGATTCCAGAAGCGCGAGATCGAGGCCTCGGCGTACCGGGTGGCCCAGGAGATCGACTCCGGCGAGCGCACGGTCGTCGGCGTGAACCGGTTCACGCTGGACGAAGAGGAGCCCTACGAGCCGCTCCGGGTGGATCCGTCCATCGAGCAGGCTCAGGCCGACCGGCTGGCCCGGCTGCGCCGCGAGCGCGACAACGGTTCGGTCGAGAGCGCGTTGACGCAGCTCAAGAGGGCTGCCGAGGGTACGGCGAACGTCCTCTATCCGATGAAGGAGGCGTTGGCCGCCCGGGCGACGGTCGGCGAGGTCTGTCACGCTCTCCGCGACGTGTGGGGGACCTACCGCCCGGCCGATCGGTTCTGATCGGGGCGGCCGGTCGGACGATTCGTCGCCGACGGTCGCCCGAACGCCTTACCCGAATCTCCACTCAGTTGACTACTCGCACCAGGTGTGCGACGCGCGTACCGGGGAAAGAGTGATCGTGCCTGGGGACCCCGACGGAACACGCACGTCAGGGGACATCGCGGGGGAATCGCGTAACCGGTGGACGGGGTGTGCGTCACATCCACAGCCGTCACGCGTTGTGAGAGGTGTAAGGGCCCATGCCGACGACGAAAACCGCCACGGAGTCTCTCTACCTGGGAGGACGTGACACTCAGCAACGCAACCGCTACCGCAATGACGTTGCGCAGAGTTACGGGTCTGGGGCTAGGCTTGTCGAGGTTTGTCCCACTGTCAATCGAGATCGAGATCTTGCCGTGACGAGTGCGCTAACGCTGCCGGAGAGCAGCACGCTGACGTCGACCTGGCCCGAGACTTTGCCTGGGGCCGATCCGCTGCCCGGTCAACTCGACCGCTGGCTTGCCTCCCGAGGCGCGGAGCTCGTCGCCGTACGCCGTCACATTCACGCGCACCCGGAACTGTCCGGTCACGAGTTCGAGACCGCCGCCCTGGTCGCCCGGGAGCTGGCCGTCGCGGGACTGCAGCCGAAGTTCCTGCCGCGTGGCAACGGAGTGCTGTGCGACATCGGCACCGGTGACCGGGTCATCGCACTGCGGGCCGACCTCGACGCGCTGCCGCTGCCGGACACCAAGGACGTGCCCTACCGCAGCCAGGTGCCGGGGGCCGCGCACGCGTGCGGCCACGACGTGCACACGACGGTGCTGCTGGGCGTCGGCCTCGCGCTGGCCCAGCTCGACCAGCGCGGTGAGCTGCCCGGCCGGGTCCGGCTGGTGTTCCAGCCCTCGGAGGAGAAGTTCCCCTCGGGCGCGCCGGAGATGATCTCAGCGGGCGCGTTGAAGGACGTCGCCGCCATCTACGCGCTGCACTGCGCGCCGCAGCTGCCGGTGGGCCTGATCGGGGTCCGCTCGGGTCCGTTCACCGCCGCCGCCGACACGGTCGAGGTTCGACTGACCGGCAAGGGCGGCCACACCGCCCGGCCCCACCTGACCGCCGACCTGGTGCACGCGCTCGCCCGGGTGATCGTGGACGCGCCGGCCCTGCTGGACCGCCGGGTCGACCCGCGTGCCGGGGTGTCCATGGTCTTCGGCGCGGTGCACGCCGGCGAGGCGGCCAACGCCATCCCGATCGAGGGCCAGGCCAAGGCCACCGTCCGCATCCTCAACAAGGAAGCCTGGCAGGCCGCGCCCGACCTGATCACGAACCTCATCAAGGACGTCGTCTCGGCCACCGGCGCGGGCGTCGACGTCCGCTACACCCGCGGCGTGCCACCGGTCATCAACGACCGCATGGCGACCGCCGTCATCGCCGCCGCCGCCGGCGCCGCGCTCGGCGCCGACCGGGTGGTCGAGGCCGAGATCAGCATGGGGGGTGAAGACTTCGCGTTCTACCTGGAACAGGTGCCGGGCGCGATGATCCGCCTCGGCACCAGCACCCCGGGCAGCGAAGTCAAGATGGACATCCACCAGTCCGGCTTCGACGTCGACGAACGCTGCATCGGCTACGGCGTCCGGACCATGGTCCACACGGCGCTCGCGGCTCTGTCCAGCTTCTTCTAGTGGTACGCGTCAAGGGGCTCCCGCCGTCGGGAGCCCCTTGACCGTGCTATTCCTCGGTCGGCTTGTGCTCCACGTCCGGCGCGGCCGTTGGGGCTGCCGGAGCCGGAGCTGCTGCGGTCACCGGAGCCGCCGGAGCTGCCGGAACCGCCCGGCGGCGGCGCAGCCACCACCACAGCGGAACGAGCACGACTGCGGCCACGATGAGGAACGGCAGCAGGAAGCCGAGTACGGCGGCGGCCACCTTCAGGATGACGACGAAAGTGTCCCAGCCCGCCCGGAGACCGCCGAGGAACGACGGGTCCTCGCTCTTCGGCTCCACATAGGGCGTGTCCGGGCCGACCAGCGTCACCGTGATGGTGGACAGCTTGACCAGGTCGTCGAGCCGGCGCTGCTTGGCCAGCAGCGCGTCCAGCTCGGCCTGTCGCCGGGACAGCTCCTGCTCCAGTTGCACGACCTCGGACAGCTGCTTCGCCTGCGCGAACATCCGCCGTACGCTGTCCACACTGGCCTGCTGCGCCTTGATCCGCGCCTCCAGATCCACGACGGTGGCGGTCACGTCCTCGGCGTTGACCGAGCGGTCCAGCTCCTTGCCGAGCTTGGCCGCGTCGGCGAGCACCGGCTCGAACTTGTCCGCAGGAACGCGGATCGTGATCGACGACTGCGCCTGCGAACCGCCGCTGCTGCTCTTCTCCGAGCCCACGAAGCCGCCGACGCTCGTCGCCGCCGACCGGACCCGCTGCGCCGCGGCCTCCACGTCGTCGACGCGTACGGTGATCTGGCCGTTGTAGACGATCGCCCGGCCGATCTCCGGCACTTGGCCGCCGCCCTGCTCGCTTGTGGTGCTCTGATCCGCGCCGGTCTTCGACCCGAGGTCGCCGGCGCCTTCCGGGGCGACTGCCGCCGGGGCGGCTCCACCGCTGTCGGTGGAGTTCTTGTCGCTGGCGCCACAACCTGCGACGAACACCAGCGCCAGGCTCGCCAACGCGAGCCCTACGGTCTTTCGGCGTACCAACATGGGCCTATGACGCGCGCCCGGACCTCCGGGTTCCTAAGCTGATCCTCATGAGAGTGACCAAGTTCGAGCATTCCTGTGTCCGTGTGGAACGCGACGGCGCGGTCCTGGTCATCGACCCCGGGCCGTGGGCGGACCCGGCGGCGCTGGACGGCGTGGACGCGGTCCTGATCACCCACGAGCACTTCGATCACCTGGACGTGGACAAGCTGGCCGACACGCTGGCGAAGCGACCCTCGGTCACTGTGCACGCCCACGAGGCGGTCGTCGCCAAGCTCGCCGCACTGGACGGGGCGACCCGGACGGTGGCCTCGGGCGACGCCTTCGAGGCGGCCGGCTTCGGCGTCAAGGCCTACGGCGGCCTGCACGCGTTGCTGCATCCGGAGGTGACGCCGGTGCCGAATCTCGGCTTCCTCGTCGAGGACTCCGTGTACCACCCGGGCGATTCGTTCGACGTCCCCGAGGGCGCGACCGTCGAGACGTTGTTCGTGCCGGTGAGCGGGCCCTGGCTGAAGGCGTCGGAGTCGGTCGACTTCATCCGGGCCATTTCGCCGCGCCGGGTGTACGCCCTCCACGACGGACTGCTCAACGAGTTCGGCCACATGGTCGTCGACGGCAGCCTGGCCAAGCTCGCGCGATGCGAGTACGCCCGCCTCGAGCCGGGCACAACGGTTACCGCGTAATCTTCTCTGGCGTGACGCCGGAGCAGACCGCGGCCGCCAGCCGTCCAAGCATCGAGGCGTTGGGGAGCGCGTGGACGCGGTGCCCGCGTACGCTGCGGCATGCCCGCGAACTGGGGCTGTCCGCCTGGGTCTTCACCGTCGCCGGCCGGGCGGGCGCCCTCGGCGACGTCGACGCGCACGTCGCGGCCTCCGCCCTGGGACAGATCCACCCCGACGCCGTACGCGAGGCGTACGAGTCGGCCGCGGCGATCATGCCGGTCCCGATGATCGCCGCCGAACGGATGGCGCAGTGCTGCCGCTGGGGGCGCGACGAGTTGACCGGGCTCCCCGGCCTGCCCCGGTTCGTCGTGCTGACCCGCCGGATCCTGCGATCCGCCGACGCGACGGCGATGCCCCTGTACGCGGCCTGGCGGCGGATGCCCGTCCCGGACGACGCCCCGGCCGAACTCGCCGGCGTCTGCCTCTACCTGCTCACCGAGCTGCGGGCCGGGGCTGCCCTGGTGGCGCAGACGGCGGCCGGGCTCTCCCCGGTGCAGGCGCTGCTCTCCGGACCCGAAGGTGAGGCCGGCGCCGTGGCGTACGGGTGGCAGCCGCCCTATCCGGCCGTCGGCCACCTGGCCCGGCGGCGCGTCTGGGCGGACGCGGTGGCCGACCGGATCGTGGCCGGGGCGCTGGCCGCCCTGACCAGCCTGGAGCGCGACGAATGGCTGGAACTGGTCACCGGACTAGCCGAAGTCATCCATCCGGCCCCTGTCTCCCTCTCCGCGGCCCCTTCCCGCCGCCCCTGACCCGCCCTTTCCCGGCGCCCGCCCCGCCCAGCGCCCTCGCCCTTCCCGCCGATCATGAACCTATGGTCATGATCGACCGGCGTGTCGTGTCCACGGCAGCCTGATCGTTCCCCTGAGCAGGTGATCGACTGGCGTCCGGAGGGCCGGTCAGAGCGAGTTGTTGCGGGTGGGCCGGGAACGCAGGTCCGCGACGTAGTCGTCGGGCGCGCCCGCCTTCGCGGCCGCGTTCGCGATCTCGTTCAGGTACCAGACCGTCGGCAGCCCGCCCTCGTACCCGTTGAAGACGTAGACCCAGGCCGTCACGTCCCCGTCGAGCGTATGCACCCGGACGTGCAGTTTCCGGTAGGTGCCCGCGACGACGCCCTCGACTTCGTCGAGCTGCGACTCGTCCCAGGGATGCACGTCGTAGAGCGAAACGAAGACACGGTCGCCCGGCGACTCGACGATCGTCGTGACGGCGCCTTCCCACCCGATGACCTCTTCGCCGGCGAACGTGATCCGCCAGCCTTCCAGCCAGCCCACGCCGACCATCGGCGAGTGCGGGCAGTAGGCTCGCATTCGGGCAGGGTCGAGGTTGGAGCCGTACGCAGCGTAATGACGCACGGCGATGACGATAGTCCGCCTGGGGCGTACGAGAGAATATGGCGTGGCGTGTCGCATGTCGCGCGGGCTCGGAAGACGCTCAGACGACCGGGTGAACATATAGGGGAAATCGCCGTGAACCGGATTGTGATCATCGGTGGGGGACCGGCCGGCTATGAGGCGGCACTCGTCGCCGCACAACTCGACGCGGACGTCACCGTGGTCGAGGCCGACGGCGCCGGCGGCGCGTGCGTCCTGCACGACTGCGTGCCTTCGAAGACCTTCATCGCCAGCTCAGACGTGGTCACCGGGTATCGCGACACCGAGGGGTTCGGCATCCACTCGGACGGCTTGGAAGCCATCACGGTCGATGCGCCCGCCGTTCACGAACGGGTGAAGCGGCTCGCCGCCGCGCAGTCGACGGACATTCATACCAAGTTGATAAAGGCGGGCGTAACCGTCGTTCACGGACGGGCCCGGCTCGGTGAGGACTCCCTCGGGCATCAGCACAAGGTCAAGATCCAGCCCTCCGGCGGTCACCCTGAGTATTCGGTCGACGCCGGGACGGTCCTGATCGCGACCGGCGCGACGCCGCGCATCCTCGCCGACGCCGAACCCGACGGCGAGCGCATCCTGACCTGGCGTCAGGTCTACGACCTGCCGGACCTGCCCGAGCACCTGATCGTGGTGGGCTCCGGCGTCACCGGCGCCGAGTTCGCGTCGGCGTACCTGGCGATGGGAGTGCAGGTCACCCTGGTCTCCAGCCGCGACCGGGTGATGCCGCACGAGGACGCCGACGCCGCCATGGCGATCGAGCGCGTCTTCCGGGCCCGGGGCATGCAGATCATGAACAACTCCCGGGCGTCGGCCGTACGCCGAAACGGCGACACGGTCGAGGTGACGCTGGCCGACGGCCGCAGCGTGACCGGGTCGCACTGCCTCATGGCGGTCGGCTCGGTGCCCAACACGGCCGACCTGGGTCTCGTCGAGTACGGCGTCGCCGTCGCGCCGGGCGGCTACGTCACGGTCGACCGGGTGTCGCGGACGAACGTGCCGGGCATCTACGCGGCGGGCGACTGCACCGGCGTACTGCCGCTGGCCAGCGTCGCGGCGATGCAGGGCCGGATCGCGATGTGGCACGCGCTCGGCGAGGCAGTGGCTCCGCTGCGCCTCAAGACCGTCGCGGCCAACGTCTTCACCGACCCCGAGCTGGCCACCGTCGGGGTGAGCCAGGAAGCCGTGATCAGCGGCAAGGTGCCGGCCCGTGAGGTGATGCTGCCCCTGAGCGGCAACGCCCGCGCGAAGATGGCGGGCATCGAGGACGGCTTCATCAAGCTCTTCTGCCGGCCCGCCTCCGGGCAGGTCGTCGGCGGCGTCGTGGTGTCGCCCAAGGCCAGCGAGCTGATCATGCCGATCGCGTTGGCGGTGGAGAACCAGCTCACCGTCGACCAGGTCGCGCACACGATCACGATCTACCCGTCGCTGTCGGGCTCGATCGCCGAGGCCGCGCGGCAGCTGATGCAGCACCAGACCGACTGATCCGCCACCCGAGCCGATCCGCCGCGCGAACTGATCCGCCACGCGAGCCGATCCGCCACGCGAACTGATCCGCCGCGCGAGCTGCGAACGGCCGGGGAATCTCGCCCCGGCCGCCCGTTCCCCCCGGTTCGCCGGGTCAGGTGCGTTCGACGATCTTCCAGCTAGTGGAGATCCACTCGTCACCCTCCATCGTGATCGCGCGCAGCACGGCCCGGTCCCCGGCCGGGATGATCGAGCTGTAGTCGCACTCCACCATCGTGTTGTTGCCCTTGTAGTTCTGGCAGTAGGGCGTCTCCCAGTCGGCGTTGTAGTCCATCAGCTTGCCGGTGGCGTGATGACCGTCCGCCTTGATGTCCCACACCTTGAGGTGCTGCGAATTCGGGTAGTAGCAGACCTGGGTCCCCGTCGTGGTGACGCACGTCGACGGCTCGCTCGGCAGGTCGGCCGCGGCGGCGGTCGCGAAACTCGTCACCATTACGCCGACCGCCGCTGACAACGCGAACAGCCGCCTCGCGTGTTCTTTCACTGAGTCCTCCCCCTGATCGGTTGGTGGTACCAGGACAAGGTATGAATCGCGGCCATACGTCGGCTATACGGCGTCTTGCACGGGATCGCTACCGTATGGGGAGCGCGATCGTCAGGGGAGGCACGGCGTGCGATTCGGACTGCTGGGACCGCTGTCGCTGCGTACGCCGGAGGGGCGCGCGATTCGGCCGGCCCGTCGCAAGGAACGACAGCTACTGGCGATCCTGCTGATGCGGGCGAACCGGTTCGTCGGCGTCGACGACCTGCTCGGCCTGCTGTGGGACGCCGAGTGCGTACCGGTGTCGGCGCAGGCGAATCTCCAGACCTATGTGGCCCATTGCCGGCGTGCGATGGGGGACGACGGCGCCCGCATCGAGACCGGCGAGCGGTCCTATCGGCTGCGCGCAGACCCCGGCGACATCGATCACCTCGTCTTCGAGGATCTGGTGAGCCGAGGATTTCAGGCTTCAGCGGCGGGCGATCCCGCCCAGGCGGCTCGGCTGCTCGACGAGGCGCTCGGCCTTTGGCGGGGGGACACGGTGGCCGAGGGCCTCGTGCTGCCCGTCGATCTGCAGCCGGAGCTGAATCGGTTGACCGAGCTGCGGCTCTCCGCCCAGGCGGAGTCCTTGGCCGCCCGGCTCGACCTCGGCCAGGCCCGGGAGGTGGCGGCCGAGTTGGTGCCGTTGATCGGCCGAGAACCCTTGCGGGAACGGCTCTGGGAGGTGCTGATGCTGGCTCGCTACCGCGACGGACGTCAGGCTGACGCACTGGCCGCGTACGAGGAGGCGCGGGCCCGGCTGGACCAGGAGTTGGGCGTACTGCCGGGGGCCGGGCTGCGGGACCTGCATCAGCGCATCCTCCGGGCCGACCCGGCCCTCGCGGACTCGTCAGGTCCGATGAGGAACGCCAGTACTCCCGTGCCCCGTCAACTGCCCCGGGAGGCGACCGCCTTCACCGGCCGCCGGACCGAGGCCGACCAGGTGCTCGCCGCCTTGAGCCGACCGGGTTCGCCGGTCGTCGTGATCGACGGATTGGGCGGCGTGGGCAAGACCTCGCTCGCGGTGCACGCCGCGCATCGGATCGCCGACCGGTTCCCCCACGGGCAGCTCTACCTCGACCTGCACGGATACTC
The DNA here is from genome assembly GCF_040654195.1 of Hamadaea sp. NPDC050747. Classification (NCBI taxonomy): domain Bacteria; kingdom Bacillati; phylum Actinomycetota; class Actinomycetes; order Micromonosporales; family Micromonosporaceae; genus Hamadaea; species Hamadaea sp. NPDC050747. The sequence goes on along the minus strand of NZ_JBFAHM010000003.1, from coordinate 580,869 downwards.
GGACGCCACGCCGATGCCGCCGATCGAGGCGCTGACCCGGCTGCTGCGGTCGCTCGGGGCCACCGGCGACCAGGTCCCGGACGACGCGGCCGAGGCGACCGGGCAGCTGCGTACGCGGTTGAGCGGCCAACGCGTCCTGTTGGTGCTGGACAACGCCGGATCAGCGGATCAGGTCGTCCCGCTGTTGCCGGTCAGCCCCGGCAGCGCCGCCGTGGTGACCAGCCGGGACCGGCTCGGGTCGGTGCTCGCCCGGCACGGGGGCGTACGCCTCCCGCTCGCCGAACTGAGTCCGGCGGCGGCGCAGACGCTGCTGACCGAGATCGCCGGAGCGGATCGCGTGGCCGCCGACCCCGCCGGTGCGGCCGAACTCGCCCGCTTGTGCGGGCACCTGCCGTTGGCATTGCGGGTGGCAGCGGCGAACCTGGCGCTGCATCCGACCTGGAGCGTCGAGCACTACCTCGGCCTGCTGCGCGAGGGCAGCCTGGCCGCGCTGGCAGTCGACGGTGACGCCGCCGTGCGGGCGACGCTCCACCTTTCCTACACCCGCCTCGACCCCGCCGCCGGGCGGCTGTTCCGGCTGCTGGGCGTGGTCATCGGGCCGGACGTCAGCGCCGACGCGGCGGCGGTGCTCGCCGAGTCCGGCACCCCGGGCGTACGCACCTTGCTCGATCGGCTGTGCGCCGCCAATCTGCTGCAGGAATCCTCGCCACACCGGTACTCGATGCACGACCTGGTCCGGGAGTACGCCCGCGAACTGGCGACCGAGGACCCCGAATCGGCGTACGCCCGGGACCGTCTGGCCGGGTGGTACGTGACCGTCTCGGCGGCGGCGGTGCGGACGGCGTACCCGATCACACAACGCCTGCCCGACGCGGGCGAGTGGGCGGACCGCTCACCGCTCGCCTTCGCGGACCTGCCGGCGGCCCAGACCTGGCTGGACGCGGAGCTGCCGAACCTCGTGGCGCTGGTCCACGACGCGGCCGAGCGTGGCCCGCGGCCGCTCGCCTGGCGCCTCGGCGACCTGCTGCGCTGCCATTTCCTGCCGCGCGCGCCGATGATCGAGTGGCGCGCCGTCGCCGTCGCCTCGCTCGCCGCCGCCGAGCAGGAGGCCGACCGCTGGGGTGAGGCGTCGGCCTGCCTCAGCCTGGCCGGGGTCGCCCGCCGCCAAGCCCGGTACGCCGAAGCCGTCGAGATTCTTCACCGCACGATCTCGGTCGCCGACGAGATCGGGTGGCTGCACTGCCAAGCGGCGGCCTACAACAACCTGGGCGTGGTGCATCTGGAGCTGACCCGGCCGCAAGAGGCCTCGGCGGCCCTCCGGACGGCGGCGGAGCTGTTCCGGCAACTCGGGGACGAGCCGGGGGAGGCGCTGGCCCTCGGCAACCTCGGCGGGCCCTACCAGGACCTCGGTCTCCTGCGCGAGTCCATCGAGTTGGCCCGGCGCGAACTGAGCTCGACCCCGAAAACCCCACATGTGGGCAACTCCCGCTCCAACATGGCGAGCAGCCACCGGATGCTGGGCGAGTACGAGGTCGCACTCGCCCAGGCCCAAGATGCGCTCGACCAGGCGTACGCGGGGGGCAACAACTGGTCCGTCCCGACGGTCCTGGAGGTGCTGGCCAGCATCCATCGGGACCGGGGCGACCTCGTGACCGCGCAGGAGCAGGCCCAGCAGGCGGTCACCCTCGCGACCGATCGCGGCTACGGGCGTACCGCGGCGGAGTCGCGCGTGACGCTGGGCACGATTCTGGCGATGCGCGGGGACTACGCCGCCGCGGCCGAAGAGCACGAGCGCGCGCTGACCCTCCTCAGCGGAGCGCACTCGGCCCGCGTACGCCTGCTCGCCCTGGTCGGGCTGGCGGAGGCATACCGAGGTCTCGGGCGGTACGCCGAGGCGCGGTCGCGGGCCGAAGAGGCGCTCGCCGACGCTCAACGGCACCAGTTACGCCTCGTGGAGGCGGATGCGGCCAGGGTCCTCGCGCGAATTCACGCCGATCTGGGGGAACCGGCGGCGGGCGAGTATCGGCGGTTGCAGGAGAAGATCTGCGCCGAGACCGGCTACCGCCTGCTGACCCGCTGAGCTGATCGTCGCCCGCCGTCCCACTGCGCTGGATGGGGCCGCGCTGGATCAGGGATCTAGGTCGAATCTTGGCGCAAGATTCGACCGGGAACCCTGATCCAGCGCCCGAAAGCGCCAGCGCCCGAAAGCGCCAGCGCCCGAAAGCGCGCACCAAAAAGCCAAGGGGGTTAGACGAAGTCCCAGAACGGGCCGGTCTTCGGGAAGCTCCGCGAACAGCCGGAGCAGCCCGCGGAATCGTCGCTGAAGATCAGGGCCGATCGGCATTCCGGGCAGGCCATGCGGTCGGTGAACGCCGCGGTCTCGTCGGTGAACGGGGACAGTGGCGCGGCCGTGCGAGTGGCGAGGACGAACTGGGACGGCCCGAGCCAGCCCTTGCCGAGGCCCTGGGTCGCCGCCTCCATGCCTTGGACGAGCGGGCGGGCGTATCGGGCGACCTGCTCGGGCACCCGGCTCTCCCAGCGGCGGAAGTTGTTGGCGCTGGCGCCCAGCCGGGTCTGGAACCCGAGCCCGGTCAGCCGTTCCCGGACGGCGTCGAGCTGGAAGTTGAAGTACTTCTCGTCGGTCGCGCCGGTGATCAGCGGCTCGGCCGACCAGATCTGCCGCAGGCGGCCGGTCGCGGCGCCCCGGACGAGGCCGAGCAGATGGTGTTTGATCGGCACGTCGACCAGCCAGGCGGCGCGGACGATCCGGCTCATCTCGCCGAGCGCGTGGTCGACGTCGGGCAGGTGGTGCAGGACGCGTACCACCATGGCGCTGTCGAAGGCCAGATCAGCGAAGGGGATGGCGTTGAGGTCGCAGCGGACCAGTCCGAGCCGGCCGGACGCGACCGCTTCGGGGTGCCGCCGGGCGGCGTTGGTCAGGTTCGTCGCGGAGTAGTCGAGGATCACCGCGCGCTCGGCCTGCGGGAGGTAGTAGCCCGCGTTGCGGCCGTACGCGCCGCCGAGGTCGACGAACCACCGGTACGCCCCGAGCCGGGGCACGAGTCGCCGCAGCGCGCGGTCCTCGGCCCACAGTTCGTATCCCCGGCCTTCCCAGTACTGCTGGTAGTCGTAGCCGTTGGCGTCGTAGTCGATGGTGGGGAAGCCGGTGGCGGAGGACGAGTCGGCCTGGGTCATGGCGCCATCCTATGCGGACAATGCGGACAATGGTGGTGAAACTGGAGCAGGAATCGTCGCCGGGGCGGTGTCGGCACTGCTCAGCACCACCGCGACCCGTTCGCCGGCGGCCGGGCGACCGGTGTCCAGGAGGTACGCGTACGCGCAAGCGGCCACGTCGTCCACGGCGATCCGGCGCTCGTGCCACAGATCGTGGCGGGCGACCGCGCAGAGTTCGGCCGGACTGACCGCCTCGACGACGCGTACATGGCCGGCCAGCGCGGCGCTGATCCCGGCGGCCAGCGCGGTGGCCCGTTCCGGAACGATGACGGTGTCGAGCTGCCCGAGCGTCTGCGTCCACAGTTCGAGGCCGATCGTGCCCGCCCCGGCCACCATCTGTGCCCAGCACTCCGGACCGAGGCCCGGGCAATGAAGAGCTCCGGTCGCCAGGGCGTGCCGCTCCGCCTCGAGCTGGGCGTCGGCGAGCGTACCGTCCACTGTGAACGTTGTCGACGCGTTCGCCGCCGGGCCGGGAGTGCCGTCAGACGAGGCTGGAGCGAACACCGTCACGGGCAGGTCGAGCCGCCGCGCGACGTGGACGACGGCCGCCGCCACCGCTGGGGTGTACGCCGCCACCAGCCCGGCGTCCGGATCGAACGCCCGCCGCTCCAGGCCGGCGATGACCTGATTGAAGACGCCCCGGACGGGATAGCCGCCGGCGTGCTGCAGCTGCTCCAGCTTCAGCATCACGGTGGCCGGGAAGATCCCCGGCTCCACCAGCGTCAGCGGCGTGTGCCGGACGACGTGGCGGGTACGCGCGGCCGCCGCCTCGACGTCGTTACGGGTGACCATGCCGGTTGCGATCACGGTGGCTACCATGCCCTTGCCTTCATGCCCTGCAGGACGCCGCCCACTCGACGGGAAGTTGTCGATGTCGTGCGGAGGCGGCACTGGCTACAACGCGACTACCAACTCGTCGGCAACGGCATTCCCTCGGCGTACCCGGCGGCCGACTGCACGCCGACGATCGCCCGCGCGTGCAGTTCGCCGAGCGTCCGGGCGCCGGCGTAGGTGCAGGCACTGCGTACGCCCGCGACGATCTCGTCCAGCAGGTCCTCGACACCCGGCCGCTGGGGATCGAGATACATCTTCGCGGTGGAGATGCCTTCCTCGAAGACCGCCTTGCGGGCCCGGTCGAACGCGGAGTCCTCGGCCGTCCGCGCGCTGACCGCCCGGGCCGACGCCATCCCGAAGCTCTCCTTGTACCGCCGTCCCTCGACGTCGGTGTAAAGATCGCCGGGCGACTCGTAGGTCCCGGCGAACCAGGAGCCGATCATCACGTTGGCCGCCCCGGCCGCCAGCGCGAGGGCCACGTCACGCGGATGGCGTACGCCGCCGTCGGCCCAGACCGTCTTGCCCAGGTCGCGGGCGGCGGCCGCGCAGTCGAGGACGGCCGAGAACTGCGGTCGCCCCACTCCAGTCATCATTCGGGTGGTGCACATCGCGCCCGGTCCCACCCCGACCTTGAGGATGTCCGCGCCGGCTTCGACCAGGTCGCGTACCCCTTCGGCGGTCACGACATTGCCCGCCACGACCGGAACGGCCGGATCGAGCGCGCGAACCGCGCGCAATGCGTTGATCATGCGTTCCTGATGCCCGTGTGCGGTGTCCACGACCAGGGTGTCCACGCCCGCGTCGAGCAACGCGCGGGCTTTGCCCGCGACGTCGCCGTTGATGCCGATCGCCGCCGCGATCCGCAGCCGCCCCTTCTCGTCCAGCGCGGGCCGGTACAGCGTCGCGCGCAACGCGCCCTGCCGGGTCACGATCCCGACCAGGCGTCCGTCGTGGTCGACTACCGGGGCCACCTTCCGGCGCGCGGCCGACAACGTGTCGAAGGCGGTACGCGGATCGGCGCGGACGTCGACGGTCAAGGGGTCGACGGACATGACATGGCGCAGTTGGGCGAACCGGTCGACGCCCACGGTGTCGGTCTCCGTGACGATACCGACCGGACGTCGATCGCCGTCGACCACGACGACCGCGCCGTGGGCGCGCTTCGGAAGCAGGTGGATGGCGTCGCCGACGGTGTCGGTCGGGCCGAGCGTGATCGCCGTGTCGTGCACGAGATGACGGTCTTTGACCCAGCCGATCACCTCGGTCACGACGTCGATCGGGATGTCCTGCGGGATGACGACCAGCCCGCCTCGTCGCGACACCGTCTCGGCCATCCGCCGCCCGGCCACCGCGGTCATGTTCGCCACCACGATCGGGATCGTGCAGCCGGTGCCGTCGCTGGTGGACAGGTCGACCTCCAGCCGCGAGCCCACATCGGACCGGCTCGGGGCCATGAAGACGTCGTTGTAGGTCAGGTCGTTGGCGGGCGTCGCACCGCTGAGGAACCGCATGCCCTCATGCTAGGGAGAGGCGCTCACCGCGTCCGGGTTTCCGACCTCGCGGGCGATCTTCTCCAGCGTGGCCTTGGCCGACGCGCAGACCTCGTCGAACCGCCGGTACGCCTGGAAGACGAGCGCCGCCCCGTTGACCGCGGCCGTCCGGGCCTGCTCGAAGAGCTGCTCGAACTGCACCCAGTCGCCGTATTGCCCGGCGGCCGAGGCGACCGCGGGGATCAGCTTGCCGGCGTCGACGAGGTGCTGGTTGCCCCGCCGGATGACCCCGTCGACCTCGGCGACCTGGCTGTCCAGCTTCTCCAACGCGGCGGTCGTCGCCACCGAGGCGGCCCGGATCCGGGCCAACCGGGCGCGCGCGGAGGTCAGGTCGACGCCCGCGCTGCCGCTCGCCGGACCGGCCCAGTGCCCGGTCAGCTCCCGTTGGGTGGCGGTGACGATCTGGTCCGCCTCGTCCATGGTTTCCGGGCTCTCCAGCAGGGCGGCGTACGCCTCGTCGAGTTCGGTCACCGAAACTCGGCTGGTGAGCGCGGCGGCCGCCGTGACCAGACGATGGAGGTGATCGATGGAATCGGGTTCGACCGGCAGCCGGTGCAGGTCCGAGCCCACGCCGTAGAGGCGTTTCATCGTCTCGCGCGGAATGATCACAGCTTCCACCTCGACGGGTCGGTGTTCGGAACCGGCGCCTCTGCGCGATCGTCCGCGATGTCGCGGGTCAGCCGTTTGGTCTCCCGATCGGTCTGCTCATAGTCCTGGGCCGAGCGCACGAGGGCGTCGCCGATCTCCTGCAACTCGACCGCCGACCGGCGCAGTTCCTCGGTGACTGCGGTGAGGCAGGCGGACATGCCGGCCGCCACATCGGAACCCTCGGCTCCCGCGGCGTTCGGATCGGCCGGGATGTCCAGCCGGCTCAAGGTGTCCCAGACCGGCAGGAGGACGGCCCGGGACTGGTCGCTCAGCTCGCGGCCGACCAGCCGCAGCCGCCCCGTATCGACAGTGATGGGTTCCGTCACACCGGCAGGCTAACCGGTGCCGAACCCCTGCCGACACCCCCTGTGGATAACCCCGGGCGGTCAGGAGATGGTGCAGATGACGGCGCCGGCCTGGACCACTTCGCCGACGGCCGCCGTCAGGCCGGAGATCGTGCCCGCCTTGTGCGCGGTCAACGGCTGCTCCATCTTCATGGCTTCGAGCACGACGACGGGATCACCCTCGGCGACCTCGTCGCCGTCGGCCACGACGATCTTCACGATGGTGCCCTGCATCGGCGCCGTCAGCGAGTCGCCACCGGCGGCCGCCGAATGCCCCTTCTTCGCGCCACCGCGCTTGGGTGCCTTGGCCCCACCCGCGGCGGGGGCGACCGAGCCCAGTCCGGCCGGCAGGCGTACCTCCAGGCGCTTGCCGTCCACCTCGACCACCACGGTCGTGCGCTCCTCCGCGGAGGCCTGGACGCCCGCCGCGGCGGTGAACGGTTCGACGGTGTTGGACCACTCCGTCTCGATCCATCGCGTGTGGACGGAGAACGGCTCGCCGGTGAAGGCCGGGTCGCGGACGATGAGCCGGTGGAACGGCAGCACGGTGGCCATGCCGTCGACCACCATCTCGTCGAGTACGCGACGCGACCGCTCCAGCGCCTCGGCCCGGCTGGCGCCGGTCACGATCACCTTGGCGAGCAGCGAGTCGAAGTTGCCGCCGATGACGCTGCCGGACTCGATCCCTGTGTCCACCCGTACGCCCGGCCCGGCGGGCAGGTGCAACGCGGTGACCGTGCCGGGGGCGGGGAGGAAGCCGCGACCCGGGTCCTCGCCGTTGATCCGGAACTCGATGCTGTGTCCCCGCGGCTGGGGGTCCTCGGTGAACCGCAGCGGCTCGCCGTCGGCGATCCGGAACTGCTCCCGGACCAGGTCGAGACCGGTGGTCTCCTCGCTGACCGGGTGCTCCACCTGCAGCCGGGTGTTGACCTCGAGGAACGAGATGGTGCCGTCCTGGCCGACGAGATACTCGACGGTGCCCGCGCCGTGGTAGTCCGCCTCGCGGCAGATCGCCTTGGCCGACTCGTGGATCGCCCGGCGCTGGTCGTCGGTGAGGAACGGGGCCGGCGCCTCCTCGACCAGCTTCTGGTGGCGGCGCTGGAGCGAGCAGTCCCGGGTGCCGACGACGATGACGTTGCCGTGCTGGTCGGCGAGCACCTGGGCCTCGACGTGGCGCGGCCGGTCGAGGTAGCGCTCGACGAAGCACTCGCCCCGGCCGAAGGCCGCGACCGCCTCGCGGGTGGCCGACTCGAACAGATGCGGAATCTCCTCCAGCGTTCGGGCCACCTTCAGGCCGCGACCGCCACCGCCGAAGGCCGCCTTGATCGCGACGGGCAGGCCGTACTGCTCGGCGAAGGTGATGATCTCGGCCGCGTCCTTGACGGGTTCGGGCGTACCGGGGACGAGGGGCGCGCCGGCGCGCTGAGCGATGTGCCGGGCGGTCACCTTGTCGCCGAGGTCGCGGATCGACTGCGGGGTCGGCCCGATCCAGGTCAGCCCGGCGTCGAGGACGGCCTGGGCGAAGTCGGCGTTCTCGGACAGGAACCCGTAGCCGGGATGGACGGCGTCGGCGCCCGCCTTCGCGGCGACCTCGATCAGCTTGTCGATCCGCAGATACGTGTCGGCCGCCGTCTCACCGCCCAGCGCGTACGCCTCGTCGGCGAGCTTGGCGTGCAGCGCGTCCCGGTCGGAGTCCGCGTAGACCGCCACGCTGCGCAGGCCCGCGTCCCGGCAGGCGCGGATGACGCGTACGGCGATCTCGCCCCGGTTGGCGATCAGCACTGTCCTCATGGGCCGCAGTCTAAACGGCCGTTCACTTCCGCGGTCTGTGCAATCGCTCACCGAAGCTACCGGCTGGTTGGACAACTTTGAGTATTACGCTTGCATCATGTCGACGACGCGGCTCATGATTCTCGGACTCGTCAACTGGATGGAACCGGTCCACGGCTACGACGTACGCCGTGAGCTGCTCAGTTGGAACGCGGACAAGTGGGCGAAGATCCAGCCGGGATCGATCTACCACGCCCTGAAGAAGATGACCGAGGAAGGCCTGCTCGAAGAGGTCAGCACCGAACAGGTCGGGGCGCGGCCGGAACGCACGACCTACAAGATCACCGTACGCGGCAAGGACGCCTTCGAGAACATGCTCCGGGAGCAGTGGTGGGAGATCCAGACCGGCAACGACCCGTTCACCGCCGCGTTCGCCTTCCTGCCCGCGTTGCCGCGCAAAGAGGCCGTCGCCGCGTTACGCCACCGCGGCCGCATGCTCTCGGTCACCACGCAGGGGCTGCGCGACATGATCGCGACCGGGCGGACGGACATCGCCAAACCGGTGCACGTCCAGTGGATGTTCGAGCTGTGGATCGCCCGCGCCGAAGGCGAGGTCGCCTGGTGCGAACGGGTCGCCGACCTCATCGAATCCGGCGTCTCCTACATGCCCGGCACCAGCCCCGAGGTCGACGAGGAGGCGGGGTGGAAGGCGTACCGGGACAAGATCGCGGAAGCCGAGGGGTGAGCGGCCCTCGCTTGATCATTGCGTCAGCCATGCTGCTTCGGGCAGCGAAATGTCCGTTGAAACCGCATGCCTGACGCAATGATCACGAGGCGAGTGTCGCGTTGTAGGCATTATTCAAACTTGACCGCTCGCGTCATAACGCGATACTGTTCGCGCCATGATGATCGAGACCCATGGGCTGAAGAAGTCCTTCCGGTCGCGCCAGGGTCGGGAGACGAAGACGGTCGAAGCCGTCCGGGGAGTCGACCTCGCGGTCGCGCCGGGCGAGATCTTCGGCTTCCTCGGTCCCAACGGCGCGGGCAAGACCACCACCCTGCGCATGCTCGCCACCCTGATCACGCCGGACGGCGGCTCGGCGGTCGTCGCCGGCGCCGACCTGCGGCGGGATCCCGGCGAGGTGCGCCGCCGCATCGGCTACGTGGCCCAGGGCGGCAGCACGTGGGACGAGTCGACCGGGCGCGAGGAGCTGATCCTGCACGCCCGGATGTACGGCGTCGGCAAGGCCGAGGCGAAACGCCGGGCCGCCGCCGTCCTCGACGCCTTCCAACTCTCCGAATACGCCGACCGCAAGTGCAAGACGTACTCGGGCGGCCAGCGCCGACGCGTCGACATCGCGCTCGGCATCATCCACCAGCCGAAGATCGTCTTCCTCGATGAGCCGACCACCGGCCTCGACCCCCAGAGCCGGGCGCACATGTGGGACGAGGTGCGCCGCCTCCGCGACGAGGGCATGACGGTCTTCCTGACGACGCACTACCTCGAGGAGGCCGACGCCCTCTGTGACCGCATCGCAATCATGGACAACGGCCAGGTCGTCGCGGAGGGCACGCCCGACGCGCTCAAGCAGGAGATCTCCGGCGACGTGGTGAACATCGGGTTGACCGACGTGACCCGGGGCGCGGAGCTGCTGGGCAGCGCCGAGTTCGTCCGCAAGCTCGAGACCACCGAGGACGCCCTGCGCCTCTATGTCGACGAGGCCGGCAGCGCCATCCCGCTGATCCTGCGGTCGCTCGACGGCGGCGGAGTTCCGATCGGGACGATCGAGCTGCACCGTCCGAGCCTCGACGACGTGTTCCTCACCAAGACCGGCCGTACTCTTCGGGAGAGCTGACGATGAAGATCCTCCGCGACACGTGGCTGGTCTTCAGCCGCCAGATCCAGCTCCTCCTGCGCAACCCGGTCTGGGTGATCGTCGGCGTCGTGCAGCCGCTGCTCTACCTGCTGCTGTTCGCGCCACTGCTCAAGCCCGCTCTGGGCGTACGCACCAACGCCGAGGCGTACCAGGTGTTCGTGCCTGGCCTGCTGGTCATGCTGGCCATCTTCGGGGCCCTCTTCTCCGGGTTCGGCCTCATCGCCGAGATGCGCGCCGGAGTCATCGAGCGCAGCCGCGTCACTCCGGTCAGCCGGCTGGCGCTGATGCTGGGCCGGTCGCTGCGAGACGTCGTCACGCTGCTCGTCCAGGGCGTCATGATCACCGTGATCGCGCTGCCCTTCGGGCTCTCCGTCGAGCTGCAGAACGTGCTGGTGGCGTACCTGATGCTGGGGCTCATCGCGATGTTGTGCTCGGCCGTCTCGGCGGCGGTCGCCCTCAAGGTACGCAGTGAGGACGCCCTCGCCCCCCTGCTCCAGACGGTCAGCCAGCCGATCCTGCTGACCGCCGGCATCCTGCTGCCGCTGGCGTTCGCGCCGCAGTGGCTGAAGAACGTCGCCAAGTGGAATCCGTTCTCGTGGGCGGTCGACGGCGTACGCGATCTGTTCAACGGTCATCCCGGCACCGATCACGTCTGGCAGGGTCTGACCATCGTCGTTCTCCTCACCGTGCTCGCCGTCGTCTGGGCGGCCCGGGAGTTCGCCAAGTCGGTCCGCTGATCCAGCGCCCGGCGGTGACCCCGCCGACCTCGGGGTTACCGCCGGGTTGGGTCGCGTACGGCACCGCATTTTGCGCCGCGGGGTAATGTGCCCTGCGGCGCTTCTGCGTCCACCGACACGGGCTCGACAGGGCCGCTCTGGGGAGGGTCAAGATGCGGTGGCATGCCAAAACTGTGCTGGTCACGGCGATCGTGGCGGCCTTGGTGCTGCCTGCCGCGCCGGCCGGGGCGGCGGACGCGACGCGGTCCGCGCAGTGGTGGCTGAGCACCTTGAAGGTGGCCACCGCGCACAAGATCACCCAGGGTCGCGGGGTCACCGTCGCCATCATCGACACCGGTGTCTTCGTCCATGAGGACTTGAAGGACCGCGTGCTGACGGGCATGGACTACACGTCCGCCGCGGGGGGCAACGGTCAGGTCGACACCGACGGCCACGGCACCTTCATCGCCGGGCTCATCTCCGGCCGGGGCCACGGCACCGGGCTGGGTCTGCTGGGCGTCTCACCGAGCGCGCGCATCCTGCCGCTGCGGGTCGCCGTCGACCGGTCGCACTGGCCGACCGACGACACGGTGGCCAAAGCCATCGCGTACGCCCGGAAGAAGGGCGCGAAGATCATCCACCTCCCGGCGTACCAGGGTGATCAGGCGACGATGGACGCGGTGGCGAAGGCGGTCGCGGCCGGGGTGATGGTGGTCGCCGCGACCGGGAACACCACGTACGACAAGCAGATCATCCCGCCCGCGTCCTGGCCGGGCGTCGTGGCGGTCACCGGGGTCGACAAATCCGGCAAGTTCGACCCGCTCTACGTCGCGGGCGCCAAAGTGGACTTCGCCGCTCCGGGCTCCGGGATGATCAGTGTGGACAAGGTCGCGGGCAAGTACGTCACCCCGGTGTCCACCGGGACCGCCAGCGCGATCACCGCCGCCGTGGCGGCGCTCGTCTGGGCGAAGTACCCCAAGATGAAGCTCGCCGAGGTGTTGCAGGCGATGCAGAAGGGCGCGACCGACAAGGGCGCGAAGGGCAAGGACAACCAGTACGGCTATGGCGTCGTGAACGCCGCGAACTCGCTGACGGCCGCCCAGGTGATCGCGTCGCCCTCGCCGTCGGCCAGCCCGTCGCCGAGTCTCAGCCCCAGTCCGTCCGAGGAGGCCGTCCCGACCGAGACGGCAGCCGCGGAACCGGTCGCCGACACCAAGGACACCGGCGGCTCGATGATGCCGGCCTTGGGCATCGGCGGCGGCCTCGTCTTCCTGCTCCTCCTCGCGGCCGGCGTGGTCCTGCTGCTCAAGCGCGGTCAGGGCGGCGGCCCACCCGCACTCGCGGGAGCGGGCGCACCGGCTCCGCCTCCCTCGCCGTGGGCACCGCAGCAGGTCCAGCTACCCGCGCCGGTGGCCGTCCAGCCGCCCACGCAGAGCTACCAGTCACCGGTCCAGTCGGGCTATCAGCAACCGGTCCCGGCGACCTTCCCGTCGGCTCAGCCGACTTATCAACAGGCCGGCCAACTGAGCTATCAGCCGGCTGAACCGGGCTATCACCAGCCGACCCAGCCGGTCTCGTCGCAGTACCCGCCGACGCAGAGTCCGCAAGCCGCCACCCCGCCGGTCTCGTCGCAATACTCGCCGACGCAGAGTCCGCAAGCCGCGACCCAGCCGGTCCCGCCGCAATACTCGCCGACGCCGAGTGCGCAAGCCGCGACCCAGCCGGTCCCACAGCAGCGAGCCGCCGACCAGACGCAGCAGCTTCCCGTGCAGCGCCCGCAGCAACCCGCTCCGCAGCAGGTTCCGGCCGACCCGCCGATGACGAACCGGTCGCCGGTGGACGCGGAGGCGCTGAATCAGCCGACGGTCACGATGCCGCGCCCGCGCTTCGCGTTCCCGGGCGACACGGCCGACGGCAGCCAGCCGAGCATCTACGACACCGCGTACTTCCCGGCGGTGGAGAAGCGGGACGAGCCGCACTGAGGTGGTCAAGGTCATAAGCGGCCTGGCCGTTCGACCCACTGAGGTTTGGATTTCCGCTGCGTAGCGTGGATTCGTGCCCCACCTGCTCCGCGATCGTGTCACCTGGCTCACCTACGCCCAACTCGGGGCATGGGGCTATTTCCTCTACGGATTCGGGCCGATCGTGCCGCTGCTGCGGGACGAGAACCACGTCTCCAGTGCGGTCGCCGGGTTGCACAGCACCGCGATGGCCGCCGGGTCCATGATCGGTGGCGCCGTCGCGCCATTCCTGTTGCGCCGGTTCGGCCGTGGGAACGCCATCTGGGCCTCGCTCGGCGGAGTCGTCGCCTGCGTCGTGGCCTTCGCCGCGCTGCACGGGCTCGCGTACACCCTGCCGTTGGCGGGCGTCATCACGATCTTCGGCATCGTGCTGGTCACGGGCGTGGTCGCCGCGCTCAACGAGCGGCACGGCGCCGCCGCCCCGGCCGCGATCACCGAGGCCAACGCGGCCGCCACCGGCGCGGGGCTCGTCGCCCCGTTCGTCATCGGGCTCACCGTCAGTGCGGGTGCGGGGTGGCGGCCCGGCCTGCTGTCCCTGGTCGCGGTGATCGGGGCGCTCGCGCTGGCCGCCTTCGCTTTCCGCGTACGCCTCCCGGCCGGTGAAGTCGTCGCCGGACCGGGCCGGGGACGGCGGCGGCCGCTCGGGCGGGCGTACCAGTTGGCCTGGATCATGATGGCGGTGACCGGATCGGTCGAGGCCGGCCTCTCGCTGTGGGCCGCCGACCTGCTGCGCGACCGGGACGGCATGAGCGCAGGCGCGGCCGCCCAGGCGATCTCGGCCATCGTCGCCGGGATGTTCCTCGGCCGGTTCATCGGCGCGCGGCTGTCTCTGCGGATCGCGCCGCTCCGGCTCTACTTCACCGCCCTGATCACCAGCGCGGCCGGCTTCGCCGTGTTCTGGACGACGACGACCCCGGCCGTCGCCGTGGCCGGGTTGCTGCTGCTCGGGCTGGGCAACGCCATGCACTATCCGATCGCCATCGCGTTGGCCCTCAAGATCGTCCCCGACCAGCCCGACCGGGCGGCGGCGGTCGCCTCCTACTCGATGGGGATCAGCTTCGGGGCCGGCCCGCTCGTGCTCGGCGCCGCGGCCGACCTCGTCGGCGTACGCCTCGCCTTCCTGATCGTGCCGCTCCTGCTGATCGCTGCCGGGGCCTTGGCGTGGCGGCTGGGCCACGTCATGCTGCGGCCCGCCGCCCCGGCCGTGCTCGAACCCCAACCGGCGTAGTTCGCCTCGGGCGCTGGATCAGGGTTCCGGGTCGAATCTTGGCCCAAGATTCGACCGAGAACCCTGATCCAGCGCGGAGAGCGGCCGCGGGGCGGTCAGCGCTTGCGGGCGAGCGTGAGGCCATCCCCGACGGGCAGCATCACCGGCTCGACGCGCTTGTCGGCGGCGACCATGTCGTTGAAGGCGACGATGGCGGCGGTCGCCGAGTTCTGCTCGGCGGGCGGGTCGATGACGGTGCCGCCGCGCAGCACGTTGTCCACCACGATGAGGCCACCGGGTCGCATGCGGGGGACGAGCGCCTCCCAGTAACCCGGGTAGCCCTCCTTGTCGGCGTCGATGAACGCCCAGTCCAGGTGCGGCTCGGTGGGCAGCTGGTTCAGCCCTTCCTGCGCCGGACCCAGCCGCAGCTCGATCCGGTCGTCCACGCCCGCCCGCTCCCAGTAGCGCTGGGCGATCGCGGTGTACTCGGCGGAGATGTCGAAGCAGATCAGGCTGGAGCCCGGCGGCATACCCCGGGCCACGGCGAGGCTGGACAGGCCGGTGAAGGTGCCGACCTCCACCGCCGTACGCACGTCGAGCAGCCGGGCGAGCAGCGTGAAGAACGACGCCTGCTCCGGCGAGATCTGCATTCCGGACAGCGAGCCGAGCGCGGCCTGCGTCTCCTCGATCAGCTCGGCGACCAGGTCGTCGGGCGGGGTTCCGTGTGCCACCAGATAGTCGTGCAGCTCGGCATCGAGCGTGATGGAACGCTTGCTCATGAACGCCTCCACAAGGACATGACTGTCAGGTCCAGCCGGCCCAGCAGATGCCGCAGCACCGGCAGGGACAGTCCGATGATCGTGCTGGGGTCGCCCTCGATCCGCTCCACGAAGGGGCCGCCGAGACCGTCCATCTTGAACGCTCCGGCCACCCCGAGCGGCTCGCCGCTGTCCACGTACGCGTCCAGCTCGGCGTCGCTGATGTCGGCGAAGTGCACCACGGTGGAGGCGACCTCCTCGACCGCGCGGCCCCCCGCCAGGTCGATCAAGCAGTGCCCGGTGTGCAGTACGCCGTTCCGCCCGCGCATCGCCTGCCAGCGCTTACGTGCCTCCTCGGGTCCGTCCGGCTTACCCAGGATCTCGTCGTCGAAGGCGAGGAGCGAGTCGCAGCCGAGAACCAACGTCTGGCCGGCGGGCAGCCCGTCGCCGAGTTCACCGGAGCGGATGCGGGCGGCGACCGCGTTGGCCTTGAGCCGGGCGAGCGTGGCGCACAGCGTCTCCGCGCTGGTCGCCTCCACGGCCTCCTCGTCGACCCCGCTGACCACGACGTACGGGTCCATTCCGGCGGCGGTCAGCAAAGTCAGGCGGGCCGGGCTGGCCGAGGCGAGGACGAGGTTCATGCGCTCAGGCTAACCGCCGGGCGGCCGCCGTTCAGCGGGGCAGGCCGGACTCGCGCCAGCCACGCGGACGGCCGGGCAGGCCGCTGGCCCACCAGGCGCTGCGGGGCGACCCGGCCGCCGGAGTGGCCGGCGAAGCCGTGCTCAGCAGAGCGCCGACGAGCGCCGCGACCTGCTCGGCCGTCGGATTTCCGCGAACCACGGTGATCACCGGGGATTCGGCGTACGCGCTCGTCATGTCCCTCATTCTGCCCGGACGCGCCCGGTCTGGTGACTGCGATCCCGATCACAGGCGAAGGGCGCGCTCCCCATGGGGAACGCGCCCTTCGAACGGCGTACGCGGTCAGCCGGAGACTTCGGTGCCGTCGTCCTCGGAGCCACCCGGCGTGGTCGTCGTGGTGGTGTCCTGCGGAACGGTGACCGTGGTGTCCGTGCCGGGCACGTAGACCTGCGGGTCCGTCCGGACCTGCGTGTTGGTGTCGATCGGCGTTTCCTGCGTGGTGGCCGGTGCCTGCGTCATCACGTTGTCGACGCTCTTCGCCGTCGCCGCCGAGTACGCGTCCGCCGAGCCGTAATTGGCGCTGATGATCGTGGCCGCCTCGGACAGCGTGCCGGTGCCGGTGCCGTGGTCGAACAACCGGTTGAGCGTCACCTGGCGGATCTCGGCGTGCCGCTGCAGCGCCTCGATGAACTCGGTGAAGCCCTGGTTGGTGTAGACGTCGCCGACGGCCAGTTCGGCGGCCACCTTGTCGCGGTGGGGCAGGTAGTTCTGCTCCAGTTCAGCCTGCAGCGACTTGGCGAACGAGTCCAGATCCTTGACGTTGATCTGGATGTCCTTGTAGTCGCTGATGAACTGCGACGGGCGGTCCTCCGGGGGCAGGTTGTGGTAGAGCCTCGGGTCGTACAGCAGCTTGTCGTTCGGATCCGTCATGGTCACACCTCCGTCGCTCGGATAGCAGTCATGGTCGTGGGCCGTTCGGCCCCGTGGGGGGCGGCGGACCGGCCGGCGGGCCGGTCGACCGCCGTGGGCGCAAGGCCAGGAACAGCACCAGCGCGATGATCGCCAGCAGGACGACGCCGCCGACGCCCAAGCCGACCAGCAAACCGACGTTGCCGGTCGAGGGCGGCTCGACCGCGGCCTCGGACGGCCGCGGGCTGAACGTGGGCAGCGGGCTCGCCTTGCTCGGGCTCGCCGACGGGGCCACCTCGGCGGTCAGCGCCTTGATCGGGTCGATCGCGCCGAAGCCGTACTCCGGGTCGCGGCCGGGCGCCCCTTTGTCGGTCGCGGTGGCCTCCAGCCGGTGCAGCACCTCGGCCGCGGTCAGCTGCGGAAACTTCGACCAGACCAGGGCGGCCACCCCGGACACGATCGCGGTCGCGTCACTCGTCCCGGTGCCGTAGCGCCAGATGCCGCCGCGGCTGTCGCTGTAGATGGTCTTCGCCGGCGCGGACAACTCCACCTCGTCGCCGGTGACCGACGTCGAAAGATGGTTGCCCTGCTGGTCCAGTCCGCCGACGGCGACCGCCCAGGGGTACCGGCCCGGCACCTGTACGCCGTTGTCGTGCGCGTCGGTGTTGCCGGCCGCGGCGAAGATCAGCACCCCTGCGGCCTGCGCCTCGTTGACCGCACGCAGGGTCTCGATGTCGCCCACCGACTGCGAAATGTTGATGATCTTCGCGCCGTGCTGGACGGCCCAGCGGATGCCTTCGGCGACCGGCACGTCACCACCCTCGACAGCGGCCGAGCCCTTGCCGACGCTCATCCGGATCGGCAGGATCTTCGCCTTGGGGGCGATCCCGAGCGCGCCGTCGCGGTTGTTGGTGCCGTGGCCGTGCGCGGCGATGATCCCGGCCATGCCGGTGCCGTGCCCGTCGTCGTCGGCGCGGCCGTTGCCGGTGCCGCCCTTGATGACGTCGACTCCATTGAGGACGTTACCGGTCAGGTCGGGATGATCGGCCACACCGGTGTCGATCACGGCCACGGTGATGCCCTGGCCCTGGGCGATCTGGTGGGCCTGGGCGATCTTCAGGAAGCCGAGGTGCCACTGCTTGGCGCGGATGGCTTCGCCGTGCGCCGCGGCCGGCGTGGCGGACGCGAGGACGGCCGAAGCCGCCAGCGCCGCCAGCGCCGACCGGTGCAGCAACCTCACCAGCGGCCGCCGATCGCGGGACCGGGGTCGATGGGACCGCTGTCGCCGGGGGCGTCGACGATCGGGTTCACACCCTCGGCGACCTCCCACGGGTTGTCCGGGTCCCACTCGTTGGCGTGCTCGTCGTCGCCGCGCTTGCCGCGGCCGCCGGCGCCCGCGCCGACCATGCCCGCGCCCCGGCTACCGGCGACACCGGCGCCGCCACGGCCTCCGGCGGCGCCAGGACCGCCGACGCCCGCTGCGCCACCTCGGCCGCCGCCGATCACACCACCGGCAGGGTTCACACCTCGGCCGGCCATGCCACCCGTCGTGGGACGAGCGCCGGGCTGGCCACCGATGATGCCCTGGGGGCCGACGAGCGGACGTCCGCCGGGCGGACCGGCCAACGGGTTCTTACCGCCCAAGACGTTGGGGCCGAGGGGGCCGGGACGAACCGTCGGCCCCGTCGGGCCGGGCGGCAGATTGGGCTTGATGATGCCCTGCGGGCCGACCGGAGGCACCACCGGCGGAGTGCCGATCGGGCCGGGCGGAGCACCCGGCAGAGTCGGCGCGGTCGGCATCGGCGTCGGCGCCGTGGGCGTCGGAACGTAGGTGGTGCCCGTCAGCGACGGCTGCGACGGCGGAACGTAGGCGGGCATCGGCACCATCGGGGGAACCGAACTCGAGCTGCCGCTGAAGGAGTTCGAGGATCCGGTGGACCCCGTCGAGCCGGTGCTGCCGCTGTCGCCGCCGCTGTCGTCTCGCGGCGTGCCCGCGAGCTTCGGCGGCGTGTAGGGCTGCGGCTCGACCATGTTGCCCTTGCTGACCACCAGATCGGTGCTCAGGTTCGACATCGCGGTCCGCGCCTGGTTGTCCAGCGCCTCCTGCTTGGAGGCCACGTTGGGATCCGGGTTCGACCGCTGCCACGCCGAGAGCGCGCTCTTGTAGCTGCTGGACCCCTCGGTGTACATGTCGGCGTACTGCGACTTCTTCGCCGCCAGGTTCTGGTCGTAGGTCGACTGCGTGCCGAGGTTCTCGAGCCACTGGTCGTACAACGGCTTGACCTTGTACTTCGCCTCGCCGATGGCAGAGGCGAGATTGGTCGCGCTGGTCTTGTTGGTGACCGCGCCGTCGTAGACGTCCTGCACGCTCTTGATGAGCTCGTCGAGCTTCGTGACATATGCCTGGGAGGCCTCGCTCTTCTCCGGCGGCCACGCCGTGACGAGCTGCTCCCGGAAGTCCTTCAATCGGTAAAGGTTGGTGGAGGCCAGGTCGATGGCCTTCTGCCAGCCACTGGCCTGCTTCCACATCGGCTCGGTGTCGATTTCGCTGATGTACGCCCACATCGTGGGCGTGTCCTTGTCCCACCAGCTGGTGCCGCCACCGCCGCCACCACCACCCGCGTCAAGCATCGCCAGACCCTCCCCAATGTTCGAGCGATCGATGCTGAGGATACTTTGCCATGGCAACGAGGTGCTACCCGATGCGCTGCCTGTGGATAACTTTGCGGATGGACGGGTGAGCGCTGATCGGTTCGGCATCGGCGTTGCCGGTCGCGGCACTGCGCGTTACCCCTACCGTGGCAGCACGCACCCTGGTCATCGCTCTGTTCGTCCTTGTCGCGACCGCCGGATGCGAGCCGCGTACCACGGGGACGTCCGCTCCGGACGTCAGCGCCGGCTCCACGCACGCGGCGAATCTGCTCACCCGGCGGGACATTCCCGGCGCCGGGTGGCGGTCGGTGGGCGTACCAGCTGAATTGGGCTGGTCCTTCGCGGTGCGTGGGTGCCCGGTCTACGCCGCCGCCGACTACCCCGCGCAGGACCACCGAACCGAGACGCGCGCCGCGGCCTTCAGCCAAGGGCACGGCCGCGAGGTGCGGCTCGTCCTGGAGCGGTACGCGGACAGCTGGGCGGATCAGGCGATGACCGACGTACGCCGGGTGATCGTGGCCTGCCCGCGCTACGACGACGGCGAAGTCCTGGCGAGCCACACGATCGAGGCGGAGCGGTTCGCCGGCGACGATTCGCTGCTGGTACGCAGCGACCACGTCAAGGGAGCGGAGCCGGCCCGCGAGTGGTGGACGGCGGTGGTACGCCAGGGCGCGACCGTCGCCACCGTCACCGGCACGCAACTCACCGAGACCGAGGTACGCCGAATCGCGCTCGCCCAGCTCGATCGGCTCTGACCGGTCGGGTCAGAGCGGGATGTTGCCGTGCTTCTTCGGCGGCAGCGTATCCCGCTTGGTACGCAACGTCCGCAGCGCCCGGGTCACGTGCGGCCGGGTCGTTGACGGCTGGATGACCGCGTCGACGTAGCCCCGTTCGGCGGCGACGTACGGGTTGGCCAGGGTGTCCTCGTACTCCGTGATCATCTTGGCGCGCTCGATCACCGGATCGGCGGCCTGGGCCAGTTCCTGGCGGTAGAGGATGTTGACCGCGCCCTGAGCGCCCATCACCGCGATCTGCGCGGTCGGCCAGGCGAAGTTCAAGTCCGCGCCGAGGTGCTTGGACCCCATGACGTCGTACGCGCCGCCGTAAGCCTTCCGGGTGATCACGGTGATCTTCGGGACCGTCGCCTCGGCGTACGCGTAGATGAGCTTGGCGCCGCGCCGGATGATCCCCTCCCACTCCTGGCCGGTGCCGGGCAGGAAACCGGGGACGTCGACGAAGGTGAGCACGGGGATGTTGAACGCGTCGCAGGTACGCACGAACCGCGCTGCCTTCTCGCTGGCGGCGATGTCGAGGCAGCCCGCGAAGTGCATCGGCTGGTTGGCGACCACGCCGACCGGACGGCCCTCGACCCGGCCGAAGCCGACCACGATGTTCTGCGCGTACAGCGGCTGGACCTCGAGGAATTCGCCGTCGTCGAGGACTGTCTCGATGACCTTGTGCATGTCGTAGGGCTGGTTGGCCGAGTCGGGAATGAGGACGTCCAGCGCCTCGTCTTCCGTGCTCGCGTCGAGCGAGGCCTCGGCCGGGAACGACGGCGGCTCGTCCATGTTGTTGGCCGGCAGGTACGCCAGTAGCGCCTTCACGTACTCGATCGCGTCGTCCTCGTCGGCGGCCAGATAGTGCGCGTTGCCCGACTTGGTGTTGTGCGTACGCGCCCCGCCCAGCTCCTCGAAGCCGACGTCCTCGCCGGTGACCGTCTT
Source organism: Hamadaea sp. NPDC050747 (assembly GCF_040654195.1). NCBI lineage: Bacteria > Bacillati > Actinomycetota > Actinomycetes > Micromonosporales > Micromonosporaceae > Hamadaea > Hamadaea sp. NPDC050747. The sequence goes on along the minus strand of NZ_JBFAHM010000003.1, from coordinate 559,989 downwards.
GATGACGTCGGGGCCGGTGATGAACATGTGCGAGGTCTGATCGACCATCACGGTGAAGTCGGTGACGGCGGGCGAGTAGACCGCCCCGCCGGCGCACGGCCCCATGACCAGGGAGATCTGCGGGATCACTCCGGACGCCCGGACGTTGCGGAAGAAGATCTCACCGTAGAGGCCCAGCGAGACGACGCCTTCCTGGATCCGCGCGCCGCCGGAGTCGTTGATCCCCACGACCGGGCAGCCGATCTTCATGGCCAGGTCCATGACCTTGACGATCTTCTCGCCGAAGACCTCGCCGAGGGAGCCGCCGAAGACCGTGAAGTCCTGGGCGAACACGCAGACCTGCCGGCCGTCGACGGTGCCATAGCCGGTGACCACGCCGTCGCCGTAAGGCCGCGTCTTCTCCAGCCCGAAGTTGGTGGACCGGTGCCTCGCCAGCTCGTCCAGCTCGACGAAGGAGCCCTCGTCGAGGAGCATCGCGATCCGCTCTCGCGCCGTCTTCTTGCCACGCGAGTGCTGTTTCTCCACCGCGCGGGCCGACCCGGCGTGCACTGCCTCGTCGATGCGGGCGGTCAGCTCGGCCAGCTTGCCGGCGGTGGTATGCGGATCCGGAGCCTCGGTCATGCCGAGATCCTAACGATCGTTCGGCCCCCGGTCGCTGTGATGCGGGCCATCGACCCGGCCGGGTCCTCCCGGACGCTTCGGGAAGATCATCGCGTCAGGCATGCTGTTTGAACGGGCATTTCGCGCCGCGAAGCAGCATGGCTGACGCAATGATCACGCCCCGTCGAAGGGGAGGTCAGCTGGTGAGGATGACGCCGGGGTGGAGGGCGATCGCGGCCGCGCCGCGCAGCTGCACCAGGCCCTTCTGCCCGGCGGCGAGCGTCTCGGCCGGCCCGTCCTTCAGCCGGATCCCGGCGACCGCGAGCGGCGCCGGCGAACCGGGCACGGTGACGGTGGCGCCGACGGGGAGGTCACCGGCGAGCACGTCGGCCGCCACGGTGGCCACCATGTCCGCGCCCGCGCCCGCCACCTCCTTGACCAGCAGGATGGATACGCGTACGGCATCGGCCGGCAGTGCGGGCTCGGGCCGGGGCGACAGCATGCCCGCGTGCTCGTGGAAGAGCCGGCTCAACTGCTCCCGATCCGGCGACGCCGGGTCGAAGCCCTGGGCGCGCATGTGCTCGACGAATTCGTCCGGCACCGGCAGGTCGTAGCGCTCGACCAGGTACGCCGTGATGTGCGGCCAGGCCCAGACCCCGTCGGTGTAGACGCTGGCCCCGCCCGGCAGTTCGACGTCGCCGCGCGGATCGCGCTGGAACCCGGGCACGACGGTGAGCGGCTCACCACCGTGGAGGTACGCGACGATCCGCGGCTTCTCGGCGGCCACCCGCGGCTCGGCCAGCAGGTCCTCGGCGCCGACGGCGGTCCCGGCGACGTATCCGAGGTCTGCGTAGAAGCCGAAGAACTTCAGTCGAGCATCCACCCGTCCTGCTCCCAGTCGAAGGTCTGCCACTGACCGCCGGAGACGAAACTGCCGTCGGGGTTGACGATGAGCGTCTGATTGTAGCCGTGCACGGTGGCCTTCAACTCGCGCGCCACCGCCATGTTCATGTTGCCGCCGTAGCAGGTCACAAGGCGTACGGGGGTGCCCGGGACGTAGTCCGGATTGGCCTTGATGATCGCCGCGACCTCGGCCGGGGACATGTCGTGCGGGAAGCCGGACGGGCGGCCGTGGATCACCACCTGGTGTACGCCGTCCTCCGTCTTGATGTACGAGTACGCCTTCAGCGTGTTCGGGTCGTTGCCGATCGCGGTGGCGCCCGGTCGATGCTGGACGGTCGGCTCCCAGGTGGCCGGGTCGAAGTCCTCGTTGGCCAGCCGAGCCGGGCGGTTGCCTCCCGGCAGGTCGTCGGCCTTGCCCAGGAGCTTGCGCAGCAGGCCCTTGAGCTGCTCGAGCAGCTCGCCGAGCTTCTTCGCCATCGGGATGAGCTTCTTGAGGCTGGACAGCAGCGCCCGGACGAACTTCTGGATCTTGTTCACCCAGGTCGTCACCAGCGACACCACCTGGCCGATGACGACCGGCGTCGCCAGGCCCAGGGTCAGTCCCGCCTCGGCCAGCCACTGCGGCAGGCGAGCGGCCAGCGTGCCGATGAACTGGGCGATCAGGTCCCGGACGATGCCCCGGACCAGACCGACGATCAGCCCGGCGCCCATCACGGCGTAGTGAATGCCGTGAGCCGCCTTGCCGATGCCCTCCAACACGGTCACCTGCGTGCCCGCATGCTGCCGGTACGCGTCCCCGGACGGGCCGATCCACGACGCCGTCTCCACCTTGATCGCGTCCGCGTAGTACTTCTGGGCGTCCAACGTGTACTTCGACACGTTCTCCCAGGTCTGCGCGTGCGCCGAGATCTCGTCCGGATTACCGGCCAGCCAGTCGAGCGCGTCCTTGAGCGGCTTGACGTGCTCCATCAACCAGGAGACACCCCACGCCACCAGGGACCCGATCGGGTCCAAGGCCAGACCCACCAGGTCGAGGGTGCCGCCGACGGTGCCGAGCGTGCCGTCGACCCAACTGTCGTTCTTGATGCCCTCGGAGACCTGGGCGACATCCTCGACCAGGCCCAGGCCCGTGTACCACGTCGTGGACGATTGAGCCTGCGCCACCAGCGGATTGCCCACTCGCGAAACCTCCCCGTGCGCACCGGTAGCGCCTCCCCAGGACTCCGGTGCGCCGCCGACGCTACGGAAATCCGGCACCGTGCCGCAAGACACCTTCGATCGCCCTGTGGATAACCTGATCAACCATCCGTCTGAGACCCTGATCGGGTGAAGTTCCGCGTACGCGAGGTGCAGGAAACCGGGTCGACCAACGCCGACGTGCTGGCGGCGGCCCTGGCCGGCGAGCCCGAAGGGCTCGTGGTGGCGGCCGGGACGCAGACGGCCGGGCGGGGGCGGCTGGGGCGTACGTGGCAGTCGCCGCCGGGCGGGGGACTGTGGTTCAGCGTTCTGCTGCGTCCCGCCATACCCCCGGCGCGGCTCGGCTGGCTGCCGCTGCTCGCCGGAGTGACCCTGGCGCACTGCGTACGCGACGTCGCCGGGGTCGCCGCCGCGCTCAAATGGCCCAACGACCTGCTCGTCGGCGGGAAGAAGTGCGCCGGGATCCTCGCCGAGGCGACCGGCACCGGAGCGATCGCGCTCGGCATCGGACTCAACACCCGGCTGACCGAGGAACAGCTGCCGCCCCCGCCGCCGTCCGGTCTGCCGCCGACGTCGCTGGCCCTGGCTGGCGCGTCCGACGTGGACAACGACGCGATGCTCACCGCTCTGCTCGACCGGCTGGCCTCGGCGTACTCCGCTTGGCGCGAGGCCGGCGGCGACCCCGAGGAGTCCGGGCTGCGATCGGCGTACCTGGGCGTCTGCGCCACGATCGGCCTCGACGTACGCGCGATCCTGCCCGGTGGCGCGGAGATCCGCGGCCGAGCGACCACAGTGGATGGCGAGGGCCGGCTGGTCGTGGCGGGCCGGTCGATCGCGGCCGGCGACATCGTCCATCTTCGGGCGGATGACCAGGCAATGCCGCGAACCGACCGATAGCGCGACTGGACTACGGGGACTAACCTCAGCGCGTCGACTGCGAGAGCAGCACCATCAGGAGGTTAGTCGTGGCATTCCCCGAGGACGTGCTCAGCGGAGACGAGCGCGTCGTCATGCATTTGCACCCGCACTGGAAAGCGCTGATCCGGCCGGTCTTCGTGACCCTCGTGGCCATCGCCGCGACCATCCTGGCCGGGATCTTCATCAACCAGATCGGGCTCATCGTGGTCGGCGCCCTGGCGCTGGTCGCCATCGTGTGGCTGGCCCTGTGGCCGTACCTCGTCTGGAAGACGACGCACTACGTCTTCACCAACGAGCGCGTGCTCCTGCAGACCGGCGTCTTCTCGCGCAACCGGCGCGACATCCCGGTCAACCGGATCAACGACCACTCCATGGGGCAGACCTTCATCGAGCGGCTGCTCGGCTGCGGCACGCTCACCATCGAGTCGGCCGGCGAGCGGGGACAGTCGGTGCTCAGCGACATCCCGCACGTCGAGCGGGTCCAGACGGCGCTCTACGAGATCGTCGAGGCGGACCGGGACTCGCACAGCTTCGACGACGACGAGCGGCCCGCCGCTCCGGCGAAGTAGCCCGCGGGCGAAGTAGCCCGCACCCAAGATCGCTCCAACAAGATCAGGGTCATTTCCATGTCGCCATAACGACGCGGAAATGACCCTGATCTTGCGTATAGCCTGCGCAGCTAGCCCGCGCAGCGGACCCAGGCGTGTAGCCCGCGCAGCGGACCCAGGCGTATAGCCCGCGCAGCGGACCCAGGCGGACCGGCGCGAAAGCTAGCGCCGCGAGGCGGACGCGGTCAGCTCGGTGAACTGCTCCTCGGTGAGCAGCCCATCGGAGTACGCCGCCTCGATCTCCTCGAGGGTGGCCTCGACGCCCAGCGTGCCGGTGGTGGCCACGGCCGCCGCCAGCGCCTCGCTCTCGGCGACGTCGTCGGAGGAGACGGTCGAGGCGCCCCGGAAGACGAACGTCCGGTATGCCCAGAACCGGAAGACGGTTCCGATTCCCAGGCCGAGCACCTTGGCGATGTTGACCGCGAGGATGCTGTTCGTGCCCAGGATGTAGACGGTGGCCCCGATGAGCGCCGACTCGATGCCGAGCCCGATCACGTTGAAGATCACGAAGAGCGCGAACTCGCGGGACGTGGAGTGATCGCTGGGCCGGTCACGGAAGGTCCAATACCGGCTCATCAGGTACGCGAAGACCGTGGCGACCGCGGTCGCCACGAAGTTGGCCTTGACCCGCCCGACGTCGTGGATGCCGACCAGGAGGGCGTTGAAGACGGCGAGATTGATCAGCGTGTTGAGGATGCCGACCAGGCCGAACTTCAGGGCCTCATGGGCGAGCTGCTGGAATCGTTCAGGCAGGAAGCGGACAAGACGCACCCACCCACATTAGGGGATGGCTGCTCGAACCGACGACCGATCGGCCGAGTGTGGGGGGCAAATCACCGGGATCGTTACACAACACACAGCGGAAACACAGCCAACATCATCGATCCGTCACCCGCCCCGCACGGAACCCGCGGAGCCCGGCGAATCCGCGGAACCCGGCGAATCCGCGGAACCCGCGGAACTAGCTGGAGGGGGCGAAGACGAACCGGCGGTACGTCCAGAACCGGAAGATCGTGGCCAGGGCGTTGCCGACGATCTGCGCGGAGATCACATCGGCGAAGTCGGTCTGGAAGGCCGGCCAGATCGAGCCCAGCACATAGTGGCTGAAGCCCAGCACCGCGAGGGTGATGCCCAGCCCGATCAGGTTGAACGTGAAGTAGAGGACGTATTCCCGGTGCAGGGCCGAGCGCGGGCGGTCCCGCCAGGTCCAGAACCGGTTGCCGATGAAGGCGCAGGTCGCCGAGATCACGGTGGCGATGATCTTCGCGACGGTGGTCTCGACGTCGGCCGCCAGCAGCGCGCTGTAGACCGCCGTGTCGATGACGAACGCCGTACCGCCGACCACCCCGAACTTGCCCAGTTCGTGGATCAGGTGGCGGAAGCGGTTGTAGAGCGATCGGAACACGGGCTCAGACTACCGGGAGTCGATCTGCTGGGCGTACACGAGGAGTCCGAGGACGAAGGGGTCTCCGCCGGAGCGCAGAGTGATCGAGCCGCCGTCGGCGCGTCCTTCGAACCGCAGGACGTCCACGCCCGGCGTACGCCAGACGCAGGTTCCGCCGGTCGCGCAGACGACCGCGCGGGCGCTGGCGCTCTCCCCTCGGGCCAGGTTGCCGGCCTCGCCCACCGGACGACGGCCGATCAGCAAGGTGTCGCCGGTCAGTCCGCGGTCGCCTTCCCACAACGCGAGGCCGACCTCCACCTTCGCCCCGTCGAGCACTCGGACGGTTACGTGGGAATCAGGCTGGTTCAGGTTCGCCGGTCCGAGCTGGACCGCCACCTCGGTCAGCGGCGCCTTCGCCTGCTCGTAGACGACGGCGATGCTCCAGCCCGCGTACGCCCCCGCTCCGGCGGGCAGACCGGCGGCGGCCGCGGCCACCCACCACGAGCCGCCGCCGTCGCCCTGGAGCAGCCGGGTCACGTCCGCGTACCCCTGGCCGGCGGACCGCGCCAGCTTCACCGGGTGCCAGCCGGCGTTCGGCCCGTGCAGCGCCACCAGGTCCGGCACCGCCGTCGACCCGCCCACGACCAGCGCGGCCCAGCGCACGCGGGCGCCCCGGGGCACGTCCACCAGCGCACCGCTGGCGACCTTGTCCCCGGCCAGCTCGGCGAGCTGCCCGTCCGGAGTGGTCGGGCCGCCCGGCGCGAACAGGCCGTAGGGCGGCCCGGGTTCGGTCGCCGACGGCAGCAGCGGGACCATGGTCAGCGCATTGTTGTCCGAGGCCAGGCAGGCCGGTCGGGGCAGGCAGCTGAGCAGCGCGTTCCCGCCGAGGGTCGTGCGGAGCCGGCCGGTCCCGGCGAAGGCGGTCACCGTGCCGGCCGGCGCGATCGGCAGCCGGAATCGCATGGATCGCCCAGCGAAGCGCAGCGCGACCGGCTGGAATCCCGTCACCTGCGGTCCGATGGCGATCGGCACCTTGGCCACCGTCCGCGCGCCGGGCTCGGCCCGCGTACAGGTCACGGTCGAGCCGCCGCGGCAGGTCCAGCCGTCGCCCGCGTCACGGCCCGCGAGCGTCACCCCGGTAGGCAAGGCCAGGATGAATATCCAGCTCCTTTTATTGATACGCGCAGCGGAGCGGCCGGTCAGCGTCAAGGCTTCGAGGCGCGAACCGGATTCCGTGCGGCTGAACACCAACGGCAGTGCTGTCTTTCCCCCGGCGACATACGTAGAGCCGGCCGGATCTGGAGTGATCGAGACGTTTTCGGGTGCCGTTATCGGAGTCGTCCGTGGTTCGGCTGTTCCGCTGATGGCCGGCGGGGAGATCGCGGGAAGTCGTGTCGGACTGGTGTCCAGGGTCGGCTGGGGTGCCGTGGTCGCGAGGAGCGGAGGCTCCGCCGGAGCCGGGACGGGCAGTTCGGCGGCCGTGGACCCCCGCGACGACTGCGGCGGGCCCGGATGTGCGACGACGCTGACGACGAAGACGGCCACCCCGAGGATCGCCGCGAGGATCAGCCCGCTCGCGGCCGCCACGTTCGGCCCGCCGTACCGCCGGGCCAGCCGTTTCGGCAGGGTGGTCAACCACCACCAGGCGTCGGTCGCGATCCGGACGAGGCCGCCGGTGAGCCCGTGCCACCACGCCGCCACCGCACCGGTCAGCGACGCCCACACTCCGGCGAGTCCGGCTTTCGCCGCCGTCGAGGCGAGGTAGCCCGGCCCGGCCGCGCCCAGCAGCAACGGCGCGAGCACCACCCGTAAGCTCACGTTCGCCTCGGTCAGCTCGCGGTGCAGGCGGCGGCATTCGGCGCATTCGGCGAGGTGATCCTCGACCTTGGTGCGTTCCCGCCCGGCCAGTCCGGCGCGGACGTAACCGGGTAGGTGCTCGCCGGTCCAGTGGCATCGGGGCGACCCGGTCAGCGTGATGTGCTCGGCCAGATATCCCTGGCGAAGGCGTTCCCGAGCCCGGAAGGCGAGCACGGCCACGGCGTTCGCGGTCAACCCGAACAGCGGCGCGATCTGCGTCGGCGTCTCACCCTCGACCTCCGTATGCCACAGCACCGCGCGCCAGCGTTCGGGCAGCCGGGCGAAGGCACGGGCGGCGTACGACCGCTCGAGCGCGGCGATCGAGGGGTCCTCGTACGGCTCGGGCCGCTCGTACTCCTCGATCACGTCGGTCGGCTCGACCTTCTGATTGCGCCGCACGCGGTCGTAGAACGCGTTGCGTACGACGGTGAGCAGGTAGGGCCGGAACGCCGTCTGTGGTCCGCCGCCCGCCCGCAGCGTGCCCAGGACCCGGGCGAACGCCTCGGCGGCGAGGTCTTCGGCCTCCCCGCGATCACGGGCAAGCACGACGGCGAGGCGCTTCGCCGCGTCCGCGTGGCGGCGATACAACTCGCCGTACGCGTCGGTGTCGCCATCGCGAACGCGGGTCAGCAACTCCGCGTCCGAACTCAGGGCAGAGTCGATCTGAACGGTCACCGCTGCCTCCGGGGGGAGCTTTGTGCAGGCTGTCCGATATGCCCCAAAACCCTAACCTTCGTCCCCCATCCAGGGGAACCCCCAATTCCGCCGTAACCTCGGCCGATCCCGGTCGCCTCGCCAAGATCAACAATGGCGGGTCGGCAAGGTTTGCGCGCGGACGCGCGCGGGGATGGAGAAACGAACGTCCGCGCGCACAAACGCCGCAGCTTGTGCAGTTCTTCACAAGACGGCAAGGGCTCAGGAGGCGTAGCAGGGCTTACGCTGAGGGCACGTTCAGGTGAACGCGCCATCCCGTCGCACCCGCCGGGACCGGCGCCGCCCTACGACTTCCTTCCCGGTCAGTGTCGACCACATAGGAGAGAGCCATGACCGCTGCGACCGTCAGCTTGGGGCTGGAGAACGCCCCGACCACCCATCCGAAGCTGCTCGCCTGGGTACGCGAGGTCGCCGAGCTGACCACCCCCGACCGAATCGTCTGGTGCGACGGCTCGGACGCGGAGTGGACACGGCTCACCGACGACCTCGTCGAGGCGGGCACCCTGGTCCGGCTCAACCCCGAGATCAAGCCCAACTCGTTCTGGGCGCGTACCGATCCGACGGACGTCGCCCGGGTCGAGGAGCGCACCTTCATCTGCTCCGTCGACGAGGCGGACGCCGGTCCCACCAACAACTGGATGGCGCCGGCCGAGATGAAGCAGATCATGACCGACCTCTACCGGGGTTGCATGACCGGCCGCACGCTCTACGTCATCCCGTTCTGCATGGGCCCGCTGACCGCCGAGAAGCCGATGTTCGGCGTCGAGATCACCGACTCGGCGTACGTCGTCGCCTCGATGCGGGTGATGACCCGGATGGGCGCGCACGTCCTGGAGGCGATGGGCGACGACGCCGAGTTCGTGCACGCGCTGCACTCGGTCGGCGCGCCGTTGCAGCCCGGTGAGGCCGACGTCGAGTGGCCGTGCAGCCAGACGAAGTACATCACCCACTTCCCCGAGGAGCGGCTGATCTGGAGCTACGGCTCCGGCTACGGCGGCAACTCGCTGCTGGGCAAGAAGTGCTACTCGCTGCGGATCGGCTCGGTCATGGGCCGGGACGAGGGCTGGCTCGCCGAGCACATGCTGATCCTGCGGCTGACCAGCCCGGAGGGGAAGGTCTACCACGTCACGGGTGCGTTCCCCAGCGCCTGCGGCAAGACCAACCTGGCCATGCTGGAGCCGACGATCCCCGGCTGGAAGGTCGAGACGCTCGGCGACGACATCGCCTGGATGCGCTTCGGCGACGACGGCCGCCTGTACGCCGTCAACCCCGAGTACGGCCTGTTCGGCGTCGCCCCGGGCACGGACTACAAGACCAACCCGAACGCGATGCGCACCATCGCCAAGGGCAACTCGCTGTTCACCAACGTCGCGCTGACCGACGAGGGCGACATCTGGTGGGAAGGCATGGGTGAGCCGCCGGCGCACCTGATCGACTGGCACGGCAACGACTGGACGCCGGACTCCGGCGAGCTGTCGAGCCACCCGAACTCCCGCTTCTGCACGCCGATCAAGCAGTGCCCGATCCTGGCGGAGTCCTATGAGGACCCGGCTGGGGTGCCGATCGACGCCATCCTGTTCGGCGGCCGCCGCAAGACCACGATTCCGCTGGTCAGCGAGGCTCGTGACTGGGTGCACGGCGTGTTCCAGGGCGCGACGCTGTCGTCCGAGACGACGGCGGCCGCGGTGGGCCAGGTCGGCGTCGTCCGCCGCGACCCGATGGCGATGCTGCCGTTCATCGGCTACAACGCCGCCGACTACTTCGCCCACTGGATCGCGATGGGCAAGGGCGGCGGCCAGACCCCGGACGCGGCCATGCTGCCGAAGATCTTCTACGTGAACTGGTTCCGGCGGGGCGACGAGGGCCAGTTCCTGTGGCCCGGATACGGCGAGAACTCCCGCGTCCTGAAGTGGGTCGTCGAGCGGCTGGAGGGCCGCGCCGACGCCGTCGAGACGCCGGTCGGCTACGTCCCCACGCCGGAGGCGCTCGACGTCTCGGGTCTGGACCTCGACCCGGCCGACCTCATCGCCGCCCTGAAGGTGGACCCGGAGGAGTGGAAGGCGGAGATTCCGCAGATCACCGAATGGTTCGCCAAGTTCGGCGACAAGCTGCCGGGCGTACTCTGGGCCGAGCTCGACGCGCTCAAGGCCCGCCTCGGCGTCGAGTAGCAGCGAGGCGTCTCAGTCGCACGGCCGCCTCGTCCACCGCGGGGCGGCCGTTCACATAGGGTGTAACCGTGCAGATTTCCGCACGCGGCGAATACGCCGTCCGGGCCGCTCTGGAGCTGGCCGCCGCCTACCCCGCGACCATCTCCGCCCAGGCGTTGGCGGACGCCCAGGCGCTGCCTCGGAAGTTCCTCGAGGCGATCCTCGCCGACCTGCGTCGCGGCGGCATCGTGATCTCGATCCGGGGCGCCGAGGGCGGCTACAGCCTCACCCGGCCGCCGGGCGAGACGACGGTGGGTGCGGTGCTGCGCGCGGTCGACGGACCCCTCGCCGGCGTACGCGGTCATCGGCCCGAGCAGACGAGCTATTCCGGGACGGCCGAGCACCTGCCGACGCTCTGGGTCGCCGTGCGTGCCGCCGTACGCAACGTCGTCGATGAGGTGAACCTCAGCGACATCGTCAGCGGTCAGTTGCCCGATCCCGTGGTGGCGCTCACCAAGGCGCCGGATGCCTGGCAGTCCCGGTGAGGGACGGTCGCGATGAGGGATAGGCTGCCGCGATGAGGGATAGGCTGCCAGGCGTGAAGCCCGTTCGCGACCTGGTGTACTCGTTGTACGAGCGGCGCCTCGAGGGCAAGCTGATCAACAAGATCCGGCCCCGGCACGTCGGCGTGATGTGCGACGGCAACCGCCGCTGGGCCAAGGAGATGGGCTACGTCGATCCCAACGACGGGCACCGGGTGGGCGCCCGCCGGATCATCGATCTGCTGCGCTGGTGCGACGAGGCCGGCATCCCGCATGTGACCCTCTACCTGCTCGCCACCGACAACCTGCGCCGCCCGCCGGCCGAGCTGGACCCGCTGCTCCAGATCATCTCCGACCTGGCGACCGAGCTGGCCGAGGACGGCAACCCCTGGCGGCTGAAGATGGCCGGCGCGATGGACCTGCTGCCCGCCGGAAACGCGCTGACCCTCAAGGCGGCCGAGGGGAAGACGGCCGACCGGGTCGGCGGCGCGGTCGTGAACATGGCGGTCGGCTACGGCGGCCGCCGGGAGATCGCCGACGCCGTCCGGTCCCTGCTCCAGGAGCACGCCAAGGCCGGCGGCACCCTGGAGGAGCTGGCCGAGGTCCTGGACGTCGAGCACATCGCCGAGCACCTCTACACCAAGGGCCAGCCCGACCCGGACCTGATCATCCGGACGAGTGGCGAGCAGCGGCTGTCCGGCTTCCTGCTCTGGCAGTCCGCGCACTCCGAGTTCTACTTCTGCGACATGAACTGGCCGGACTTCCGGCACATCGACTTCCTCCGCGCGCTGCGGGCGTACGCCCATCGGCAGCGGCGCTTCGGCGCCTGAGCGAGCGATCGGAACCGGCTGGGTCCGAATCGCGAGGTACCGCACCGTGCGGTCGTGGCGCATTCCACAAAATTCGATGGTTCCTTGCCCCTGAGCTGCTCAGCGGCGAACGTCGTGCCGACCCCTGCACGACGAAAGGAAGGCATCCCCCATGCCTTACCCCCGCAAGATCATGGTCGGGCTGCTCGGTGCGGCGTTGTTCGCAGCCGGCGGGCTCGGCCTGGCGTTGACTCAGGATTCGGCCGACGACGAGGCCGTCGCGTCGATGCAAGCGGATCGCGCCGCCGGTGAGGCCGCCGATCGAAGTCTCGACCGGCTCACCGAGAGTCCCAGCGCGAGCCCGAGTCTGAGTCCCAGCACGAGCCCGACTCCGGCGGCGAAGCCGAGTCCGACCAGGACGGCCACGAGGACGGCGACTCCGAAGAAGACCGCGACGATCCCGGCGGCCTGCACTGCGTACTCCGGCAACAAGCTGATCGCCTGCAAGCTGCTGCCCGCGTACGGGTTCGCCTACAGCCAGATGACGCCCCTGGTGAAGCTGTGGAACCGGGAGAGCGGCTGGGACGAGACGGCGGAGAACTCCTCCTCTGGGGCGTACGGCATTCCGCAGGCGTTGCCTGGGAACAAGATGGCCACGGCCGGATCGGACTGGCGGACCAATCCGGCCACGCAGATCAAGTGGGGCCTCGGCTACATCAAGTCGGTCTATGGCTCGCCGTCGGCGGCCTGGGCTCACTCACAGTCCACTGGCTGGTACTAACTGTTACGGCGTGGGGTCTGGCGGAGGTGGCGGAAATGCCGCTAACGTGAGTCATGGTCGCCCCATCACAAGGCATCACCAGTGAGGGAACCAGGCACACATATGTGCTGGACACCTCCGTCCTCCTCGCCGATCCCGCGGCCGTCTTCCGATTCGCCGAGCATGACGTCGTGCTTCCACTCGTCGTCATCAGCGAACTGGAGGCGAAGCGCCATCACCCCGAACTCGGCTGGTTCGCCCGCGAGGCGTTGCGGCGCCTCGACGAGCTCCGGGTCCGGCACGGCCGCCTCGACCAGCCCCTGCCCATCACCGACGTGGGCGGGACTCTGCGGGTCGAGCTGAATCACGCCGATCCCATGCTGCTGCCCTCGGGTTTCCGGACCGGGACGAACGACGCGCGGATCCTGTCCGTGGCGCTCGGCCTGGCCGCCGAAGGCCGGCCGGTGACGCTGGTCAGCAAGGACATGCCGCTGCGGGTGAAGGCGGCCGCGGTCGGCCTGCCCGCCGACGAGTACCGGCACGGCCAGGCCGCCGACCCGACCTGGTCGGGCCTCGTGGAACTGGACGTCTCGTCGGAGGCGGTGGCGCGCCTCTACGAGGGGCACCCGATCGACGTCGACATCGAGCTGCCGGTCCACACCGGACTGGTGCTGCACAGCTCGAACGGCAGCGCCCTCGGGCGGATGCACGCCGACAAGACGGTGCGGCTCGTCCGCGGAGACCGGGAGGTCTTCGGCGTACGCGGTCGGTCGGCCGAGCAGCGGATCGCGATCGATCTGCTGCTGGACGACTCGATCGGGATCGTCTCGCTGGGCGGCCGGGCCGGAACCGGCAAGTCCGCCCTGGCCTTGTGCGCCGGGCTGGAACAGGCGATGGAGCGCCGCAAGCACAAGAAGGTGATCGTCTTCCGTCCCTTGTACGCCGTCGGCGGCCAGGAACTGGGTTACCTGCCCGGCAGTGAGTCGGAGAAGATGTCGCCCTGGGCGCAGGCCGTCTTCGACACGCTGGGCGCGGTCGTCCACGAGAACGTGATGGAAGAGGTGGAGGCGCGCGGGCTGGTCGAGGTCCTGCCGTTGACCCACATCCGCGGGCGGAGCCTGCACGACGCGTTCGTCATCGTCGACGAGGCGCAGTCGCTGGAGCGGGGCGTCCTGCTGACCGTCCTGTCCCGCATCGGGCAGGGCTCCCGGGTCGTGCTCACCCACGATGTCGCTCAGCGTGACAATCTGCGCGTCGGCCGGCACGACGGCGTGACGGCGGTGATCGAGGCGATGAAGGGCCATCCGCTCTTCGCCCACGTCACCCTGACGAGGTCCGAACGGTCCCCGATCGCCGAGATGGTCACCGATCTATTGGAGGATCTGCCCAACTAGGTCCATATTTGCGGCGTGACGCGGGCCACACTCGGTGGCCCGCGGGTCGCGTACGCGGGCTGACTTCGCCAGGGTGGGAGGTCGAGCCACGGCGGAACCCCCATAGAAACCCCCCGCTGAAGCATTCCCGCCGTGGTGGTCCTGTCGCCCCACGAAAGGGACTGCCCAGTGACGGTCAGTCGCATCGGTGTCCGCGTCGCAGCCCTCGCCCTCCTCGCCGTCGGTGTCACCGGTGGCATCTACCTGAACTCCGATTCGGACAGCCGGACCGGGAACGGTGGTTCGGAGGTCAGCGCGAACGCCGCCGAGAACGACATCCTCAAGCAGGACCTCGCCGAGTGGGCCAGCCTCACCGCCGAACAGAAGGCCAAGCAGGCCGAGGCGGCCGCGAAGGCCGCCGCCGAGGCGAAGGCCGCGGCCGAGCGGGCCAAGGCCGCCGAGGCCGAGGCGAGCCGCCGCACGGCCAACCGCACTCCGTACTACGGGCCGATTCCGAGCTCGTGCAAGTCGTACACGGGAGCGAAGGCGATCGGCTGTGCCGAGTTGCTGAAGGCGGGCTTCGGTCTCGACCAGATGCCGTGCCTGGACAAGTTGTGGACGCGCGAGAGCCACTGGAACTACAAGTCCTACAACTCCTCGTCCGGGGCGTACGGCATCCCGCAGGCGGTGCCCGGCAGCAAGATGGCCACCGTCGCCGACGACTGGAAGACCAACCCGGCCACGCAGATCATCTGGGGCCTGGGGTACATCAAGAACCGGTACAAGACGCCGTGCGGCGCCTGGCAGCACTCCGAGGACAAGGGCTGGTACTAGCCCGCCGAACCACCGCGACGGTGGCGACTTTGCGTCAAGACGCTTTGTCGCCACCGTCGATGCGTTGTCCGGAAGGTTGACCGGCCGGTAGACCTTCCGCATGTCATCCCCCTCGTCCTCGCGCCGATGGCGCGGACTCGTCGCGGCGGGCGCCACCCTCGCGATCGTCGCGACCGGGCTCACCGGACCGGGCAGTCCGGCGGCGGCCGACAAGCCCCGCCCAGCCGCCCAGCCGGTAGCGGCCAAGACGACCAAAGTCACCCTGGTGACCGGTGACGTGGTCACCGTCCGAACGCTGGCCGACGGCACCCAGACCGCCACCGTCGACCGCCCCGATTCCGCCACCGGCGGCGTACGCGTCATCACCGCCCACGGTGACCTCTTCGTCCTCCCGGACGAGGTCCTGCCGCTGATCGCCGCGAACAAAGTGGACAAGCGCCTGTTCGACGTCAGTGACCTCATCGAAATGGGGTACGACGACGCGCATTCGTCGGGCGTACCAGTGATCGCAAGCTATTCGAAGGGCCGAGCCGTCCCGGCCGCGCCGCGCGGCAGCAAGCTGACGCGCCGCCTGGCCGCGGTGAACGGCGCCGCGCTGACCGCGGAGAAGAAGCAGGCGCGGGCCTTCTGGGAGTCGGTGGCCCCGACGACCGGCAAGCTCACCGCGGGTGTCACGAAGCTGTGGCTGGACGGCAAGGTCAAGGTGCAGCTGGCCGAGAGCGTTCCGCAGATCGGCGCGCCGCAGGCGTGGGCGGCCGGGTACGACGGGCACGGCGTCAAGGTCGCGGTGCTCGACACCGGTGTCGACGCGACGCACCCGGACCTCGCGACGCAGGTCGACGAGAAGGTCAGCTTCGTGCCGGGCGAGGACACCTCCGACCTCAACGGCCACGGTACGCACGTCGCCTCGACCATCGTCGGCACCGGCGCGGCGTCGAGCGGCAAGTACAAGGGCGTGGCGCCGGGCGCCGACCTGATCGTCGGGAAGGTGCTCAACAACTCCGGCGAGGGCGCCGACTCCTGGATCATCGCCGGGATGGAGTGGGCCGCGCAGTCCGGCGCGACCGTGATCAGCATGAGCCTGGGCAGCACCGAGGTCTCCGACGGCACCGACCCGATGGCGGTCGCCGTGGACCAGTTGTCGGCGCAGTACGGCTCGCTGTTCGTGATCGCCGCCGGCAACTACGGCCCGCAGACGATCGGCTCGCCTGGCTCGGCCGCGTCGGCGCTGACCGTCGGGGCAGTCGACAAGAGCGACACGCTGGCGTACTTCAGCTCGACCGGTCCACTGTGGAAGACGGGCGGCCTCAAGCCGGACCTCACCGGTCCTGGGGTGGATATCACCGCGGCGCGGTCGCAGCAGCAGTCGCCGGCCGAGGGCGACGGGATGTACTGGACGATCTCGGGCACGTCGATGGCCACCCCGCACGTCGCGGGCGCGGCCGCGATCCTGAAGCAGCGGCACAAGGACTGGTCCGGCCCCCGCCTCAAGGACGCGCTGATGAGCAGCGCGAAGGGCCTGGCCGACTGGTACACGCCGTTCGAGGTGGGCACCGGCCGGGTGGACGTCGCGAACGCGATCACCACGACCGTGGACGCCACCGGCTCGCTCTCCTACGGCATGTACGCCTGGCCGCACGACTCGTCGCAGCAGCCCACGGCCAAGTCGGTGACCTTCCGGAACAGCGGAGCAGCCGCCGTTACCCTCAACCTGGCGATCACGGGGGGCGGCCCGTTCAGCGTCGCGCAGAGCAGCGTGACAGTGCCGGCGCAGGGCGAGGCGACGGTGCAGGTCACCGGCGACCCGACGGCGGACGGCGCGGGCACGTTCTCGGGTCTGCTGCTCGGAACCGACGCCGCCACGGGCACCGTCGTCACGCGTACGGGGTTGGGCATGGTCAAGGAGGACGAGCGGTACGACCTCACGATTCGGCTCCGCGACCGGTCGGGCAATCCGGCCGCCGGGTACGTGGTGCTCAACAAGGCCGGCGACTGGTGGCCCGGAGTGGCGTACGTCGACGGGGACATGACGTTCCGGATGGAACCCGGCACGTACACCGTCGAGACGGCGATCGACGTCGCCGGGGACCACGCCGACGAGCAGGGCATCGCGCTGATGGTCGCGCCGCAGGTCGACCTGACCGCCAGCCGGGAGGTCGTCCTCGACGCGAGCAAGGCCCGCAAGGTCGACATCGAGGCGCCGCAGCGGGCCGAGGACCGGCAGCGTCTGCTCGACTACCAGGTCGAGTACGGCGACGGCACCTCGTTCCGGGACGCCGTCCTGATGCCTGTCATGTACGACGACGCGTACGCGTTGCCGACGGAGCCGGTGGCGAAGGGGTCCTTCACCCTCGACACCTCCTACCGCCAGGGCGAGCCCATGCTGGGCCTGACCGGACTGGGCGGCCTGCTCCGGTTCGACACCGTCGTGCAGCCGGGCAGCCCGCTGACGGCCGGCAGCGCCACGCTCGGCGTGGTCTACGCGGGAAAGGGGTCCGCCGAGGACTTCGCGAAGGTCACCGCGCGCGGCAAGATCGCCGTGGTGCAGCGCTCCGACGACGTCGCACCGGCCGACCGGGCCGCGAACGCGTCGGCGGACGGCGCGAAGCTGCTCGTCGTGGTGAACGACGGCGCCGGCCGGCTCAACGAGTACTACGAGGGCGCCACCATCCCGGTCGCGACCGTGCACCGGGATCTCGGCCAGGTGCTCACCGCGCTGGCCAAGTCGGGCCTCGCCCGGCTGACCGCCAAGCAGGTCCCGTATGCCACCTACATCTACGACCTCGCGAAGGTCTACACCGGGCAGATCCCGGACGCCGAGCTGGCGTACCGCCCGACGTCGGCGCAGCTGGCCAAGATCGAGGCCCGCTACCACGCGACCGAGGACGTCGAGGGCGGCGGCTTCCGGTACAACCTGACCTTCAGCACCGCGGTCGGGTTCTTCGAACGGGAGTGGTACCCCGGCGTCCGGACCGAGTGGGTCAGCCCGGGCATCCGCTATCACGAGTCCCACGGTCAGGGCGAATGGGAGGACCGCGGTTACGTCAACACCTACCGCGCGGGCACCACGACCACGCTGAACTGGTTCGCGCCCGTCGTGCATCCGTCGTTCGGCGAGGGCTACTCCGTCCGCAATGCCCGGTGGCAGGACTACCTGACGCTCAACGTGCAGGCCTGGACCGCCTCGGGCGAGGTGATCGACCACGGTGGCTCGATCGGCTGGGCGGTCGTGCCCGAACACCTGTGGCTCTACCAGGGCGACACGCTCATCAAGGAGAACACCCAGAGTTCCGACATCCAGTGGCAGGAGGTGCCGGCCGGGAACAAGCCGTACAAGCTGATCCTGGACGCGTCCCGGGACTCGGTGTTGTCGACCCGCACCCACACCGAGTGGGAGTTCTTCTCCGACACTGTGGACAGCGACGACTTCGAGCCGCTCGCCTTGCTGGAGCTGAACTACCTCGCCCAGACCGATCTCCGGGGCAACCTGCCGGCCGGGGCGCGGCAGCCGATCACCCTCACCGCCGGTCCCCAGGCCGGTGGCGGCGGTGACGCGGTCGGCAAGGTCACCTCGGTCACCCTGGAGGTCTCCTACGACGACGGTGCGACCTGGCAGAAGGTGAGCCTGCGCAACGAGTCCGGGAAGTGGACCGGTGACCTGCGCCTGCCGCGCCAGGCCGGGTTCGCCTCGGTCCGCGCCACGGCGGTCACCGACGCCGGATACACCATCAAGCAAGAGGTCATCCGGGCCTACGGAATCCGCTGACCCGGCTCGACGGCGGGGTGGGGCCGATCGGTCCCACCCCGCCCGTGATCACAGCATCATCACAGCTCGCCCAGGGGGTTCCGCGTGGTGCTCGCGGTTCGTATCGTGCGGTCCATGCTCACCGCGCTGGGCCTCGCCGAGGACGAGGAGCGGCTCTACCGCACCCTGGTCACCCTGCCCGGCCCGGTCACCGCCGCGGAACTGCAGGCCGGAGCCGGTCTCCCGGCCGCCGTCGTGCTCGGTCTCCTCGGCTCGCTCACCGCCCGGGGGCTCGTCCTCTGCGAAGCCGAGGGGTCCCCCGTCGAACCGGCGGAGCCGGGCGATGAAGGCCGTCACGAGCCTTCAGGACGGGACCGGTACGCCGTCGCACCGCCCGCCGTCGCGTTGGGCGCGTTGCTGCGCCAGCAGCGGGACGACCTGCGCTCGGCCGAGACCGAACTCGTGGCGCTGGCCGAGGCGCACCGGCTCGCCACGATCGGGCGTACGGCGGGAGACGTGATCGAGGTGATCACCGGAACCGACGCCGTCCGCCACCGATTCGCCCAGGTGCAGCACGCCGCCCGAATCGAGGTCCGGTCGATGGTGGTGCCCAACTCGACCGTGGTGCCGCCGGGGGAGAACGCGGCCGAACCGGTGTCGATGGCGCGCGGCGTCCGCTACCGGGTCATCGTCGACCGCGCCTTCTTGGAGATGCCGGGCGGGCACCAGATCATCGCCGAGGCGATCGAGGAGGGGGAAGAGGTCCGGTTCGTCGACAAGGTGCCGATCAAGATGATCATCGCCGACCGGGAACTGGGCATGCTGCCCCTGCTGCAGGATCAGAACACCGCGCCCGCCTCCGTCTTGGTGCAGGCCAGCGGCGTACTGGACGCCATGATCGCGCTCTACGAAGAGGTCTGGCAGCGAGCCCGGCCGGTACGCGTGCACGCCGACGCCACGGTCGGCATCGAGGCCGGTGACGACCTCGAAGACGTCGATCGCCAGATCCTCATGCTGCTCCTGGCCGGGCTCACCGACCACGCCATCGCGGGAAGCCTGGCGCTGTCGGCCCGGACGGTGCAACGGCGGATCCGGCACCTCATGGATCTGGCCGGCGTGACCACCCGAGTCCAGCTCGGCTTCCACGCCGCTCGCAAGGACTGGGCCTGACCCCACCCTGGCCCCCTGCACCCCACCTTTCCGGCCGATACCTTTTCCGGCCGATCATGAACCTTCGGCCATGATCGACTGGCGTGTCGTGTCCCCGGCATCCTGATCGATTCCCGGCGATCATGATCAACGGGGGTGGAGGCGGTGACCCCGGCGGCTCGGCGGCGTTATGCCGAGTGAGGCCGATCTTGCGTACGGGGGTTGCGATGCGGCGGTTGACGATCTGGGTCCTGGCCGCGGCACTGCTCGGGCTGTACGCGCCGAGTCTGGCCTACGCGACGCCCGATCGGCGGAATCGGACCGAGGTCGTCGGCGGAACCCTCGCCCGGGGCGGCGACTTCCCCTGGGTCGTCCACCTGTCGGTCTCGTGTGCCGGTGCGCTGGTCCGGCCCCGGTTCGTCCTCACCGCGGCGCACTGCGCCGGGGCGACCGGGAAGAACACGAAGATCCGGGTGTCCGCCGGTACGCCCGACCTCAGGGACCCGCGCGCGAAGGTGGTGAACAGCGTTTACGTGCACCGGGCGCCCGGATTCAGCGGAGTCACGGGTGGCCGCGACTGGGCCGTCATCAAACTGCGGGACCCGCTGAACCTGCCGACGCTCCGGCTCAGCGGGGGCGGAGACGACTACGGCACCTTCACGATCATGGGCTGGGGGACCACCAGCGAGAACTCCTTCACCGCCGAGCGGCGGCTGCGGACGGCGAAGGTGCCGATGGTCGCCGACGGGGCCTGCTCCGACGCGTACGCCGAAGCCGGGTACGACTTCCACCCGGACGAGATGATCTGCGCGGGCGACATACGCCGTGGCGGCGTCGACACCTGTCAGGGCGACTCCGGCGGCCCGATGGTGAAACGTGCCCATGACGGCCAGTTCGTCGAGATCGGCATCGTCAGCTGGGGAGTCGGCTGCGCT
This sequence comes from Hamadaea sp. NPDC050747, assembly GCF_040654195.1. NCBI lineage: Bacteria > Bacillati > Actinomycetota > Actinomycetes > Micromonosporales > Micromonosporaceae > Hamadaea > Hamadaea sp. NPDC050747. The sequence goes on along the minus strand of NZ_JBFAHM010000003.1, from coordinate 539,514 downwards.
CGCAAGGCGTACCCAGGGGTCTACACCGAGGTCTCGCATTTCGCCGATGCCATCCGGAAGGCCATGGACGACCTCGATCGAGTGCCCTAGCGTCTGGGGTATGAGCGACATCGATGTGGCGATCATCGGGGCCGGTCCGACCGGGCTCTTCGCCGCGTACTACGCGGGCTTCCGCGGCCTGTCGACGGTCGTGGTCGACGCGCTGCCCGAGCCGGGCGGGCAGATCACGGCGATGTACCCCGAGAAGCTCATCTTCGACGTCGCCGGCTTCCCCGCCGTCCGGGGCCGGGAGCTGGTCGCCAACCTGGTCGAGCAGGCCGCTCAGTACTCGCCGGTGTACCGTCTCGGCGTCCAGGCCGGCACCCTGACCTACGCCGGGGACCAGCCGGTCCTCAGCCTCAATGACGGCGAATCCTTCACGTGTGGCGCGGTGATCATCACGGGCGGACTCGGTTCTTTCAAGCCAAGGCCGTTGCCCGCCGCCGACGTGTTCACCGGCGAGGGCCTCGTCTACTTCGTCCCGCACCTGGCCGACCTGGCCGGGCACGACGTCGTCATCGTCGGCGGCGGCGACTCCGCGTTCGACTGGGCGCTCGCGCTCCACGACGTGGCCGCGAGCGTGACCTTGGTCCACCGCCGGGACAAGTTCCGCGCGCATGCCGCCACTGTGGACCGCGTACGCGAACTGCCGGTGAGCATCCTGGTCAACTCGCAGGTGACGAAGATCGTCGGCAACGGCGTCGTCGAGGCGGTCGAGATCAGCGGGCCCGACGGTACGCGTACGCACAAGGCGACGGTGATCGTCGCGGCGCTCGGCTTCACCGCGGACCTCGGGCCGATCGGGACCTGGGGGTTGGCCCTGGAGAAGCGGCACATCACGGTCGACTCCACGATGGCCACGAACCTGCCGCGAGTCTTCGCGGCGGGCGACATCGTGGAGTACCCGGGCAAGGTCCGGCTGATCGCGACGGGGTTCGGCGAGGCCGCGACCGCGGTGAACAACGCCGCGGTCGTTATCAACCCCGACGCGCACCTGTTCCCGGGCCACTCGTCCGGCGGCTCCGCCGACTAGTTCGTGCGGCGTGCCTTCTCGGCCGCTGGATCAGGGTTCTCGGTCGAATCTTGGGCCAAGATTCGACCCGGATCCCTGATCCAGCGCCAAGCGGGGCCGAGCGAGCCCGACGCGCCGAGCGGCTAGCGGAGGCCCATGTAGTCGGCCATCTCGGTGAGCTGGTGCTCCAGGATGGCGGCCGGGTCGAGCAGAGGTGGCCCGGAGCGCCCGAACAGCTCGAAGCCGATCGAGCCGAACACCGTCGCCCACGCGGTGAGCAGGCGGAAGACGACCGGTTCGGGCAGCTCGGCGAAGAAGGTCTCGCGCAGCCGGGCGACTTCCTCGCGAGTCGAGCGGGACAGCCGCTCGCCCGGCGTCGGGCGCAGGACGCCGGCTGCGACGGCGTCGGCGAGGATCCGGCCGGCCACCCGGATCGGGCGCATCGACGGCTCGACGGTCTCCTCGGGCGCCTTGTAGCCGGGCGCGGGCGGGCCGTAGAGCAGCGCCCATTCCGGCTGGTGCGCGTCGGCCCAGGTACGCAGTTCCCGCCCGACGGCGATCCAGCGTCCCCTGTGGTCGTTCGCGGGGACCGAGCCGTCGGCGGAGTCGATCGCGTCGCCCAGCGCGTTGTACGCGTCGATCTGGAGCGCGGTCAGCAGTTCGTCGCGGCTGGCGAAGTAGCGGTAGACGGCCGACGAGACCATGCCCAGTTCCCGGGTGACCGCCCGGAGCGAGAGGTTCGTCCCGTCGGACGCGAGGTGGCGCTGGGCGATCGCCTTGATCTCGGCGATCATCTCGGCGCGTGCGCGAGTACGGACGGAGGCGGCTGTCATGGTCCACAACCTAGCAGAGCACTGCTCTCACGCATCTCGAGGAGCCCGGGGAATCGCCGCGATTCCCACTGCGACCAGCGTCAATACCGCGCCTGCGAGGGTCGCGGTGTCGAGGTGCTCGGTGCCGGCCGGGGCGACCACATCGAGCAGGACCGCTCCGCCGATCTGCCCGGCGATCATGCCCAATCCGAGCAGCAGTACGCCGATGTGCCGCACCAGCGCGGCGGCGATCGCGATGAAGATGATGCCGAGGGTGCCGCCGACGTAGTACCAAGGTTCACCGGGCAACGACCCGGTCGGGCGACCCTGGACGGCGGTCCAGACGCCGAAGGTGATGAGCAACGCGGTCGTGCCGACGATGAAGTTGATGAAGGTGGTCGCGACGACGCCGTCGGACACCTGGCGTACGCGCCCGTTCATGGCCTGCTGCCAGGCCGACCCGGCCCCGGCGAGCACCGGCAGGATGGCGAGGCCGAGGGCGCCCGGCGTACTGATGCGACCGGAGACGGCGAGCACGACGGCGGCCACCGTCAACGCGGTGCCGATCGCCCGGGTGAGCGTGATCGGGCGCGGCCCGCCCGGCGCCAGTCCGGCCCGGTCGACGAGCAGGCTGCTCACCGACTGCCCGGCGACGATGGCGACGGTGAACAGGGCGACGCCCAGCGAACCGACGGTGAGCCCCTGTGAGGCCACGAGAAACGCCCCGCACGCTCCACCGGCACACTCCCACCAGCGCAGATCACCCTTGCGGAGCAGCGTGCGCACGCGGGCCAGGCCGGTCCGGGCCGGCTTGAAGAACAGCAGCGCGACCGTCAGGATGATGAGCCCGGAGCCGAACGACACGACCGCGGCGGCGACTCCACTGTGGAGCCGACCGGCGAGCGCGCCGTTGACCCGGGACTGAGCGGCGACACCGGCCCCGCCCGCGACGGCGAGAGCGACCCCGCCGAGTCGCGCGTACTTGTTGATCACAGGAGAGTCATAGCGCACCGGGCTCCGCGTCGCCCAGCGGGCGTCCGTCGAAGTCGACCACGGAGTACAAGCTGATCTTCTCCAGCCGGTGGTAGGAGTCGATGACCCGGATGGTGCCCGACTTCGACCGCATCACCAGCGACTGCGTGTACGCCGTCCCGGCACGGTAGCGGACGCCCCGGACGAGGTCGCCGGAGGTGACGCCGGTCGCCACGAAGAAGATGTTCTCCCCGCGGACGAGGTCGTCGGTGGTCAGCACCCGATCCAGGTCGTGCCCGGCGGCCAGGGCCTTCTCCCGTTCGGCGTCGTCGCGAGGCCACAGCTTCGCCTGGATCGCGCCGCCCATGCACTTGAGCGCGCACGCGGCGGTGATGCCTTCCGGCGTACCGCCGATGCCCATCAGAACGTCCACATCGGACTGATCCCGGGCCGCGCTGATCGCCCCGGCGATGTCGCCGTCGGAGATGAACCGGATGCGCGCTCCGGTCTGGCGTACCTCCTCGACGAGCTGCGCGTGCCGCGGCCGGTCGAGGATGCAGACGGTGACATCGGACAGGCCGGCCTTCTTGACCTGGGCGATCCGGCGCAGGTTCTCCTTCACGCCCGCGTTGATGTCGATGACGTCGGCGCAGTCCGGGCCGACCGCGAGCTTCTCCATGTAGAAGACGGCGCTCGGGTCGAACATCGCGCCCCGCTCGGCCACCGCCAGCACGGCCAGCGCGTTCGGCATGCCCTTGCTCATCAGCGTGGTTCCGTCGATGGGATCGACCGCCACGTCGACCTCGGGGCCGGTGCCGTCGCCGACCTGCTCGCCGTTGAACAGCATCGGGGCGTTGTCCTTCTCGCCCTCACCGATCACCACGACACCGCGCATGGGGAGCGAGTTGATCAGCTTCCGCATGGCGTCGACGGCGGCTCCGTCGCCACCCTCCTTGTCGCCTCGGCCCACCCAGCGACCGGCCGACATGGCGGCCGCCTCGGTGACGCGCACGAGATCCAGCGCGAGGTTCCGGTCAAGATCTTGGGGAGTACGCGTACCGGCCATGATTCGCCCTTCCTCGCCACACTGCGGGGTTGTTGGGAATGCTGCCATCCTCACATGTCAACGGCGTGAACGCTCGTTCGGGCCGGACTTTGCCCGTCCGCGTACGCCGGTCGGCGGCGCTGTCATACTGGCCAGCGTGACTACCAGCGCCGCCACCGACAGCAGCCAGGACGAGGTCGCCCGGACGGCCGCCGAGGCCGCCAAGCGCGTACGCCGTCCCCGGGACATGGCGCTGTCGCTGGCTGTGCTGTTCGTCCCGATCCTGCTGGTTCTCGGCGTCGGGCGCTTCCTTTACGGCGATTCCACGACCGCCACGGTCGACCCGGCCGTCGCCCTGTCCGGTGCGGCCCGTACCAGCATGTCCCCGCTTCCGCAGGGCCAGGTCCCGCCGGACTGGAAGGTGGTCAGCGCGGCTTACCGCGACGGTGTGCTGCGGCTCGGCTACCTGACGGACGCCGACAAAGGCGTACAGCTCGTGCAGGGGCGAGGCGACGCCGCAGCCTTCATCCGGGCGGAGTTGACCGCATCGGCGAAGCAGCAGGGCGCGATGGAGGTCGCCGGGGCCGACTGGCAGCGCTGGACCGGGCGGCCCGGAGAGTCGGCCCTGGTCCGCACGACCGGCGACGTCACGATGATCGTCGTCGGCCCGGTCGGCGAATCGGATCTCGTGAAGCTCGTCACAGCCGTCCAGGGTTAGCGAGCTGGCCTAGCGAGCTACTCGGCCGCCGCGCGGGCGGCGTCGAGCCGGGCCCGGGCGCCGTCGAGCCACTTCTGGCAGACCGACGCCAGCTGCTCACCGCGTTCCCAGAGCGACAGCGACTCCTCCAGGGTGATGCCGCCGGTCTCCAGCTTCTCGACGACGGTGGCCAGTTCGGCGCGGGCCTGCTCGTAGGAGAGGGACTCCTCAGTCATCCGCTCACCGTAACGTCCAGCGTCCCGTCGGCGAGCCGCACCCGCAGCGGGTCGCCGGCCGAAGCCTCCTGGGCAGCCCGGACGACATGCCCGTCGGGGGTCTGCACGATGGCGTAGCCCCGGGCCAGGGTGGCCGACGGCGACAGCGCCCGCAGACGCGCCAAGGTGTGGCCCAGCTCGGCATCCGCCCTGGTCAGACGATGATCGACAGTACGCCGCGCGCGCTCCACAGCGGTGGTGACCTCCCCGGCGAGGCGGTCGAGCAGCGCGGTCGGCCGGGCCAGGCTGGGCCGCGACCGCAGGGCGTCCAGCCGATGCTGCTCCCGGTCGATCCGGTTGCGCACCGCCCGGTCGAGCCGCCCGCGTGTGACGTTGAGCCCGCGCTGCTCCTCCGACAGATCCGGGACGACGCGCTTGGCGGCGTCGGTCGGCGTCGACGCCCGGACGTCGGCGACGTAGTCCACGAGCGGCGTGTCGGGCTCGTGGCCGATCGCCGAGATCACCGGCGTGCGGCAGGCGAACACCGCCCGGCACAACGCCTCGTCGGAGAAGGGCAGCAGATCCTCGAACGAGCCACCGCCGCGGGCCAGGATGATCACGTCAACCGAGTCGTCTCGGTCGAGTGCCTGCAACGCGCCCACGATGTCGGTGACCGCGTTGACGCCCTGGACCGCCACGCTGACCACGCGGAAGTCGATCGCGGGCCAGCGGCGCTGGGCGTTGGTCAGCACGTCGCGCTCGGCGGCGCTGCCCCGGCCGGTGATCAGGCCGATCCGTTGGGGAAGGAACGGCGGGCGGCGTTTGCGCCGGGGGTCGAACAGTCCTTCGGCCTCCAGCAGTTTGCGCAGCCGCTCGATCCGGGCCTTCAACTCACCCTCGCCGACCTGGCGGATCTCGTCGGCTCGCAGCGACAGGGTGCCGCGAGTCGCGTACCACTCGGGCTTGGCGTGGACGACCACCCGCGCGCCGTCGGTGAGCGCGGGGTCGACCACCTCGCGTGGGGCTGTCACCGTAAGGCTGATATCTGCGGACGAATCGCGGAGCGTGAGAAAGACGGTGCTCATTCCCGGACGCCGCCCGATCTGGGCGATTTGTCCGTCAATCCAGAGCCAGCCAAGGCGTCCGATCCACTGGCCGATGTTGTGGCTCACCTTACGCACCGGCCACGGTTCCTCAGGGCTGCTCGTCACCGGCACAGCCTAAGATGGTCGGGTGACAACTCCTCGCAAGCGCGTCCTTCTGGCCAAGCCCCGCGGCTACTGCGCGGGGGTCGACCGCGCGGTCCAGACCGTCGAGCGCGCGCTGGAGACCTATGGGGCCCCGATCTACGTCCGCAAACAGATCGTGCACAACAAGCACGTCGTGAGCGAGCTCGAGAAGCGCGGCGCGATCTTCGTCGAGGAGAACGAGGAGGTCCCCGAGGGGGCGACCGTGATCTTCTCGGCCCACGGCGTCGCGCCGGTGGTCTACGAGGAGGCCAAGGAGCGCAACCTGCGGGCGATCGATGCGACCTGCCCGCTGGTCACCAAGGTGCACCACGAGGCCCGCCGGTTCGCCGCCGACGACTACGACATCCTGCTCATCGGCCACGAGGGGCACGAGGAGGTCATCGGCACCTCCGGCGAGGCGCCCGAGCACATCCAGCTGGTCGACGGCCCGGACGGCGTCGACAAGGTGACCGTCCGCGACCCCTCGAAGGTCGTGTGGCTGTCCCAGACCACCCTCAGCGTGGACGAGACGCTGGAGACGGTCGCCCGGCTCAAGCAGCGGCTGCCGCTGCTGCAGTCGCCGCCCAGCGACGACATCTGCTACGCCACGCAGAACCGGCAGCAGGTCGTGAAGCAGATCGCGCCCGAGTGCGACGTCGTGATCGTCGTCGGGTCGCGCAACTCCTCCAATTCCGTACGCCTCGTCGAGGTGGCGGTGGACGCGGGCGCCCGCGCCGGCTACCTTGTCGACTTCGCGCACGAGATTCAGGACGAGTGGCTGGACGGCGCGACGACGGTGGGCCTCTCGTCGGGGGCGAGCGTGCCGGAGGACCTCGTCACCGATGTGCTCCACCACCTGGCCGCGCGCGGATTCGGGGAGGTCGAGGAGATCCTCGCCGCCGAGGAGCGCCTGGTCTTCTCGCTGCCGCAGGAACTCAAGCGCGACATGAAGGCCGCCGCCGCTCAGCGCTGATCGCGCCCGGCGCGTCACTGACGCGCTGCGGTCGGCCGATGATCCACATCCCGTTTCGTGTCGCCTACGGGCCCGCTTCCGACGCAGACCGGGATGTGGATCTTCCCTCGATCTTCCCGCCGACGCGGGCGAACCGCCGACGCGCCACCGCGCTGAGCGGCCGACGCGCGGAGCCGCCGACGGGCACGCGACGTCATTCCAGCGAGCGAGTCCCCGGGTCGACGAGTTCGGGGGCCTGGAGCTGCCGGGGAGCGAGTTCGACGACGGCGATCTCCGGCAGCGGCGTGTCGGCGACGCCCAGCTCGGCGAGCTGCCGGGCGGTCACGAGCGTCTGCCGTTCCAGGGAGCCGACGGTCGCGTTGTAGGCGTCCACGGACCCCTTGAGCGAGTTGCCCAGCCGGGTCAGGTGGCCGCCGAGCGTACCGAGCCGGTTGTAGAGGCGTTTGGCGAGTTCCTGCACCTTCACGGCGTCCCGGGCCAGCGCCTCAGACCGCCACGAATAGGCGATCGTCCGCAGCATCGCGACGAGGGTCGCCGGGGTGGCGAGCACGATGTCGCGGCTGAACGCGTACTCCAGCAGGGTCGGGTCGCGCTGCAGCGCGGCGTCGAGGAACGGGTCGGCCGGGACGAACAGCACGACGAACTCGGGGGTCTGCGGGAACGCCTTCCAGTACCCCTTGGCCGACAAGGCGTCCACATGGGACCGCAGCGCTCGGGCGTGCGCGTCGAGGTAGGTGTCGCGCTGCCGGGCGTCGCGCGCCTCCATCGCCGTGAGGTACGAGTCGAACGGAGCCTTCGAGTCGACGACCACTGACCGTCCACCGTGGAGGCTGACCACGAGGTCCGGCCGCACGACGCCCTCGTCCGTGGTGCTCGTGACCTGCTCGGCGAAGTCGCAGTGCTCCAGCATCCCGGCCGCCTCGACGATGCGGCGCAGCTGATGCTCGCCCCAGCGACCGCGTACCTGCGGCGCCCGCAGGGCCGCCACCAGCTGCGACGTCTCCGAGCGAAGCTTGGTCGACACGTCGGAGACCAGCTGCAACTCCGTCCGCAGCGAGGCGTAGGCGTCGACCCGGTCCTTCTCCAGCAGCGTGACCTGCTCCTCGTACCGGCGCAAGGTTTCGTGCAACGGCGCGACCGCGCGGGAGACGGCTTCGTGCGACTGCAAGGTCGCCTCGTAGGTCAGCGCCTTCAGCGACTGCTCCAGCCGCGCCTCGCCGGCCTGGGTCGCCTCCAGCGTGGCGCGCAGGGTCGCGATCTCGGCCACGGCCCGGCTCTTGGCGGCCAGCCAGCCCAGGGCACCCCCGGCCAGAAGACAGATCAGGGCGAGCGCGACGGTGTCCACGCTCGGCAGGATAGTCCCGGCATGCGCGCGGCCCGCGCAATTGTGGCGGGCCGCGCGATTCTCGTGCTGGTGTCCGCAAGCGAGGCGTCAGCCCTCGCCAAGGTCCGGCCACTGTCGGCCGGCGGTACGCCGAGAGCGGCGCCCGGTCAGCGGATGTGGGTGATGCGGACCCGCTCGGTGTCGTCGAGCCGGTAGCCGAAGCCGTGCACGGTGGCGATCGTCGGGCCGAACCCGGCCAGCTTCACGCGTACGCGTCGGACGTGCACGTCGACCGTGCGCTCGCCGCTGAACTCGTGGCCCCAGACCGACCGGAGCAGTTGCAGCCGCGTGAAGCAGATCCCGGCGTGCTCGGTCAGGAACAGCAACAGGTCGAACTCGCGGCGGGTGAACCGGATCGGCACGCCCAGCAGGGTGGCGGTGCGAGCGTCGACGTTGAGCTCGAGTTCGGTCGTGGTGGCGGTGGCCTCCGGAGGGGCGACGAGTGTGCTCATGCGGCTCAGACTAACCCTATTATTCCTACCTGTCTAGTAGGACATCTCTCTCACTTCTGTTCGTGACGCAGCAGCTCTCGCTTCACATCGAGGCCCCAGAGATAGCCGCCGAGACTGCCGTCGGTCCGGAGGATCCGGTGGCAGGGCACGAACAGCGCGGCCGCGTTACGGGCACAGGCGCTGGCCGCCGCTCGGACGGCGGTGGGGTTACCGGCCAGCTCGGCGAACCGCGTATAGGTGATCGGGTCGTGTACTTCCCGCAGCACCTTCCAGGCGTGACTGCGAAACGGCGAACCGAGTTGGCGTACCTGGATCTCGTCGATCGCCGTCACCTCGCCGGCGAAGTACGCCTCGACCGCCGCCCGGATCGGGCCGGGGTCCGGGGCGTACATGCCGTGCAGTGACGGGTGCACGTTGCGGCGCAGGGCGCCGACGTCGGTGGTGAAGCCCGAGGCCAGCACGACCGGACCGTCGGCGAGCACCGAGAACGGGCCGAACGGAGTGTCCATTGTGAGCACTTGCAGAACCTTTCTAGGCAGCGGCGCGCCAGAGACGCAGTTGGGCATAGGAGCGCCAGGGCCGCCAACGCTCTGCCCAGGCGGTCAAGGCCTCCGGAGCGGTCGGCAGCCCGAGCGCGGCAGCGCCATGCCGGGTGCCGAGATCGGTCGAGAGCAGCACATCCGGATCGCCGAGCGCCCGCATCAAGACGTAGTCGGCGGTCCACGGACCGATCCCGGGCAGGGCCAGCAGAGCCTCCCGAGCCTCGTCCCGGTCGGCGCCGGGGGAGAGGTCGATCTCGGCCCGGGCGAGCGCTCGCAACGTCTCCCGGCGGCGTACCGGCATGGCGAACGTCTCGTCCGGCAGGGCGGCCAGCTCGGCCGGGCTGGGGAACAGCCCGTCCGGGCACAGTCTGCCGAGCACCGTCCGCGCCCCGGCGACGCTGATCTGCTGCCCGACGACGGCGCGGACCGCCGCCTCGAAGCCGTCCACCGCCCGCGGGACGCGTATGCCGGGGAAAGCCTCGATCTGCGGTGCGAGAACGGGGTCGGCGGCGAGCGCGGTGTCGATGGCGTCGGGGTCGGCGTCGAGGTCGAGCAGCCGGCGCAACCGGGCCACCGCGGGGGCCAGATCGCGGGCGTCCGCGAGGCGCAGCGTCGCCGCGATGTGCCCGTCGGCGGGCTGGACCGCGACCTCGGCCCGACCGTGGGGGAGCCGGAGGTTGCGCTGGTAGGAGGTCCCGTCGTAGGTCTCGACCCCGGACACCGCCCGGTCGCCCAGGAACCGCAGGAGCCCGGCGACGTCCATCGGCGGCCGGTACGCCAGCTTCAGGCGGATCTCGCCGGACGACGTCCGGGACGGGCGGCGCAACTCCGACGGCGGGCAGCCGTAGACCTCGTGCATCGTCTCGTTGAACTGGCGTACGCTGCCGAACCCGGCGGCGAAGGCGATCTCGGCCAGCCCGAGCGTGGTCGACTCGATCAGGGTTCGCGCCGTCTGCGCCCGCTGTGTGCGGGCCAACGCGAGCGGACCCGCGCCGAGTTCCCCGGTCAGCAGCCGGTGCAGTTGCCGCTCGGAATAGCCCAACCGGGACGCCAACCCCGGTACGCCCTCCCGGTCCACCACGCCGTCGGCGATCAGCCGCATGCTGCGCGCCGTGACGTCCGCCCGCACGTCCCAGCGAGCCGACCCCGGAACGGCGTCGGGCAGGCACCGGCGGCAGGCCCGGAAACCGGCCTTGGTCGCCGCGGCCGGACTCGGGAAGAAGCGCACGTTCTGCGGTTTAGGCGTACGCGCGGGGCAGCTCGGACGGCAGAAGATGCCGGTCGAGGTGACCCCGAACCAGAAGTCTCCGTCGAACCGGCGATCCCGTCCGGCGATGACGCGATAGAGGTCCACGCGTCGAGTCTGCCCCGGGCGTACGACACTCGGCTGGCGGAAATCGGACGCCGTTGAGGGGAGCGGCCGGGCCGCGTCGCTTTCCCCGCGATCATGAACTAACGGTCGTGATCGACCGGCGTGGCGTGTCCGCCGCACCCTGATCGACTCCGTGGCGGCATGATCGACTTCTGCTCGTCGGGGTGCCCGTACACTTGCCGGGTGAGTCTCACCATCGGCATCGTCGGCCTGCCCAACGTCGGCAAGAGCACCCTTTTCAACGCCCTCACCAGCAACGACGTGCTCGCTGCGAACTACCCGTTCGCGACCATCGAGCCCAACGTCGGCGTGGTCGGCCTGCCCGACGCCCGGCTGGACCGGCTGTCGGAGATCTTCGACTCACAGCGCATCGTCCCCGCCCCGGTCTCCTTCGTCGACATCGCCGGCCTCGTCCGCGGTGCGTCCAAGGGCCAGGGCCGCGGCAACGCGTTCCTCGCGAACATCCGCGACGCGAGCGCGATCTGCCAGGTCGTCCGGGCTTTCAGCGACCCGAACGTCGTCCACGTCGACGGCAAGGTCTCCCCGCGCGACGACATCGAGACGATCAACACCGAGCTGATCCTCGCCGACCTGGGCACTGTCGAGAAGGCGCTGCCGCGGCTCGAGAAGGAAGCCAAGACCCGCAAGGAGCGGGCCGGGGCACACGCCGCCGCCAAGGCCGCCCACGAGCTGCTCAATGGTGGCACCACGATCTTCGAAGGCGCCGCCGCGGCCGGGATCGACGTCGACGAGCTGCAGGAGCTGCACCTGCTCACGGCCAAGCCGTTCCTCTACGTCTTCAACGTCGACGAGGCCGAACTGGCGAACGAGGCCTTCCTCGACGAACTGCGAGCGCTGGTCGCACCGGCCGAGGCGGTCTTCATGGACGCCAAGATCGAGTCGGAGCTGATCGGCCTCGACGAGGCGGAGAAGCGGGAGCTGCTCACCGCGATCGGCCAGGACGAGCCGGGCCTCAACCAGCTCATCCGGGTCGGCTTCCGCACGCTCGGCCTGCAGACCTACCTCACCGCGGGACCGAAGGAATCCCGGGCGTGGACCGTCCCGATCGGCGCCACCGCCCCTGAGGCGGCCGGTGTGATCCACACCGACTTCCAGCGCGGCTTCATCAAGGCCGAAGTCGTCTCCTTCACCGACCTCGACGCGGCGGGCTCCATGGCCGCGGCTAAGGCGGCCGGCAAGGTCCGCATCGAGGGCAAGGAGTACGTCATGGCCGACGGCGACGTCGTGGAGTTCCGCTTCAACGTCTGAGTGGCTCACACTTGACCGCATGGCGGGCTCCTGGGCCGAGGCCCTAGAACGAGCACGGGAGAGCGACGCGTACGCGGACGGCCGCTGGGCCGGCTGTGTGGACCTCGTGCGGGCCGCCGAGGCGACGACGCTGGCCCGGTTCCACCCGTTTTGGAGCATGCTGCGGTTGTGCTTGTCGACGGAGCCGCTTCCCGACGGCGAGATCGTGCCGGTCTCGCTCGGCTGCGTCGGCGGGCCGCCGCAGTATCTGACCTGGTGGGGCCATCCCTACGTCGGCCGGGCCGAGAGGGCGCTGCTGACCGAGGACGCCCAGGAGGCTGCCGAGTTGGCCGCGCTCCTGGCGGGCGTCTGGGCAGACCGCGGATCTAGCGGTTCGTGATCTCGCCGTACGCGGCTTCGATCCGGGCCGCCAGGGACACTTCGCTCGGGGTGAGGGTGCCGCCGTCGGGCGTACACAACTGGATCTGGGTGTGCCCGTCGAGGCGCCTGACCTGTGCGCGGACTTCGGCCGCGTCCGCGTAGACCGTGATGTGCTCAGCGAGCTCGCGGTGTTGCGAGTCGTCGAGGGTGAGCGTGCGACGCAACCCGCGCAGGTCTCGTGTCCAGCCCGTAAGCTGCGACAAGGCATCTGTCAGGTAGTCCGTCTGGTCCCGCCGCCAGACTGCTCCCATGGGCCCCCACCTCCAGGCGTCGTTGCCGGCTTGTGGCCATACCGTCGCCCCGTTGTAATGATTCGTCACCGACAGTCTTTCCAGAAACGCGGTGCTGTGTCCACGGCCACATTTCCGACTTCCGGCCTGCTAAGGGACAAGATGAGTACCCCGAACGGCCATTTCTTCTGGCACTCTGTCCGCCGTGGCAGTGGATCACCCCATGAGGATCATCGTCGGAGCCGCGATCATCGAGGACGGGCGGGTGCTCGCATGCGAGCGTTCGGACCCGCCGGAGACGGCCGGCCGATGGGAGTTTCCGGGCGGCAAGGTCGAGCCGGGCGAGGCTGAGATCGACGCGCTGGTCCGGGAGTGCGAGGAGGAACTCGGCGTACGCGTCGAGGTCGGTGAGCGGGTCGGCGGGGACGTGCCGATGGCCAACGGCCGTTCAGTGTTACGCGTCTACACCGCGGTGCTGCTGGACGGTGACCGGCCGCAGGCGCTGGAGCACGCGCAGTTGCGCTGGCTGGCCGTCGACGAGCTGGGCGAGGTGCCCTGGCTGCCCGCCGACGCCCCGATCGTCGCCGCCCTGCCGGCCTTCCTCGCATAGGCGGCGCCTCGGCTCGGGTGATCGGCTTCGGCGGGAGACACCGAAGTCGATCACCCGTCCGGGGGAACGATCATGGCGAAACCAGATCGGCGACCTGCGAAAACGTGATCGATCATGGCCTGTGGTTCATGATCGCGCGGAAAGGGCCGGGTAGGGGGCTAGGCGGAGAGGTGGGTGGCGAGGTCGTCGAGGATCTTGTTCGCGGCGGTCACGCCGATGCCCGTCATCCAGACCTCGTCCTTGACCACGTACGCCTTGCCGGCCTTCACCGCCGACAGCCCCTGCCACAGGGGTCCGGCGCTGACTGTGGCCTGCTGCTGGGCGGCCTTCTGGCCGTACGCCGCGACGAAGATGACGTCGCCGTCGAGGAGGTTCAGCTTCTCCGGGCTGACGGCGGCGAAGCGCTTGTCTTCCTTGTCGGCCAGCAGCTGGAATTCGGGGCGGCCCAGGCCGGCGTCGCCGACGACGATGCCGGAGAACGAGGTCGGGCCGTAGGCGCGGATGGAGTCGGCCAGGAAGCGCGCGATCGACACCTTGATCTTCGCTGGGTCGCCGAGCTTGGCGCCGACCTCCTTGGCCCGCTTCTCGTAGGCGGCCAGCGCCGCGGTCGCCTCGGTCTTGTGGCCCAGGGCGTCGCCGTCGAGGAGGAAGTTCTCCTTCCAGGTCGACCCGACCTGAGCGGTGAACACCGTAGGCGCGATCTTGGCCAGCTCGTCGTAGTACTTCTCCTGGCGGAACTTGGAGCCCAGGATCAGGTCGGGCTTCAGCGACGCGATCTTCTCGAGGTTCGGCTCCTGCAGGGTGCCGACCTCGGTGATCCCGGCGAGCTTGTCCTCGCCGAAGTACGTCGGCCAGGACTTGGCCTCACCCGCGACGGCCGCGCCGACCGGGGTCACGCCCAAGGTGAGCGCCGTGTCGATCTTGTCGGTGTCGAGGACGACCACGCGCTTCGGGGCGACCGGGATCTTCGTGGTGCCCATCGCGTGGGTGATCTCGCGCGTGGCGTCGCCCGAGGAGGACGGCGAGGACGAGCAACCCGCGACGGCGAGCCCGGCTACGAGCGCCAACATGATCAAACGGCGGTGCATGACGAGACCTTTCTAGAGGGGGACGACCAGCGGAGCGCCGCTGACCGGACAGGGCACGACCACACAGTCCATGCCGAAGACTCGGGAGACCAGGTCGGCGTCGATCACGTCGCGGGGCGTACCCGCCTCGATGATCTGGCCGTCGCGCATCGCGATGACGTGGTCGGCGTACCGGGCGGCCTGGTTGAGGTCGTGGAGGACGGCCACGACCGTCTTCCCCTCGTCGCGCAGGCGGCCCAGAAGCGTGAGGATCTCCAGCTGGTGGGCCGGGTCCAGGTAGGTGGTGGGCTCGTCCAGCAGCAGGATCGGGGTCTGCTGGGCCAGCGTCATCGCGATCCACACCCGCTGCCGCTGCCCGCCGGACAGCGCGGCCACCGGGCGGTCGGCCAGTTCCGCGACGTCCGCGCTGCGCATGGCCGCGGCGACGGCCTCGGTGTCCGCGACCGTCCACTGGCGATACCAGCGCTGGTACGGCGAGCGCCCGCGCCCGACCAGCTCCGCCACTGTCACGCCCTCGGGCACCAACGGCGTCTGTGGCAGCACGGCCATGCGGGTCGCGACCTGCCGCGGGGCCTGCTCATCAATGGGTACGCCGTCCAGCAGGACCTTCCCAGCGCGCGGCTTGAGCAGGCGCGCCAGCGATCGCAGCAGAGTCGACTTGCCGCAGGCGTTCGGCCCGATGATCACCGTGAACCTGCCCTCGGGGACGGCCACGTCGAGGCCGGTGAGCACGTCGCGGGCCTCGTACCCGACAGTCAGGCCATCAGCGGAGAGCACGCCGCCTCCTTCCAGTTCAAGATCAGCGCTGGATCAGGGATCCGCGTCGAATCTTGGTCCAAGATTCGACCGGGATCCCTGATCCAGCGCCAAAAGAGGGCCGCGGGACGCGGCGGTGGGGCGCTGGGGCGACGGAGATCAGGCACGGCGGGCTCGCAGGAGCAGGAAGATCAGGAACGGGCCGCCGATCGCCGCTGTGACCACGCCGACGGGCAGCTGCGTCGGCGCCAGGACCCGGCGGGCGACCACGTCGGCCACGACCACCAGGGCCGCCCCGATCACGGCGGCCAGCGCGATCGGCGGCCGCTCGGTGCGGGCGATCCGCTGGGCCGTCTGCGGGGCGACTAGCGCCACGAAGTCGACCGCGCCGACGGTCGCCGTCGCCAAGGCCGCCAGAACCGCGCCGAGCGCACCGACGGCGGCGCGTACGCCGACCGGCCGGGCGCCCAGACCACGGGCGGTGTCGTCGTCGAGCGCCGACGTACGCAGGGCCCAGGCGGCCATCGCGAGCAGGGGCAGCGCCACGAGGAGGGTAACCGCCAGCGGAGTGGCCTCGGCCCAGCCGAGCCCGTTCACCGAGCCGAGCAGCCAGATCTGCGCCCGTTGGGCGTCGATGGCGTCCGCCGTGGTGAGCGTGATCTCGATGCCGGCCCGTAGCGCGAACGCGATCG
Organism: Hamadaea sp. NPDC050747; assembly: GCF_040654195.1. Taxonomy (NCBI): domain Bacteria; kingdom Bacillati; phylum Actinomycetota; class Actinomycetes; order Micromonosporales; family Micromonosporaceae; genus Hamadaea; species Hamadaea sp. NPDC050747. The sequence continues at coordinate 523,705 of NZ_JBFAHM010000003.1, read as the reverse complement.
CGACGCCGCCGAGGACGAAGCGGTTCGCGGTGAACCCGCTGCGGGCGCCCAGCAGGAACGCGACGGCGGCGGCGAGGAGACCGCCCGCGAGGGCGGTCGGCGCGACCAAGGCGTACGGGAGACCCGCGGTCACGGCGATCACCGCGGCGAGGCCCGCTCCCTGCGTCACGCCGATGACGTCCGGGCTGGCCAGCGCGTTCCGGGTGACCGACTGCAGGAGGGCGCCGCCGATCGCGAAGAGCGCTCCGGAGACGGCCGCCAACGCCGTCCGCGGCAGCCGTAGGTCCAGCGCCAGCGGCCAGGGCAGGTCCGCCTCCCCGACAGAGATGCTGAGCGCCATCGCACCGGCGAGGACGAGGGCGGCGACGAGCAGCCAGCCGGCGTACCTGAGCCGTTTCATGCGCTGACCAGCCGGGGCCGCCGGGTCAACGCCACCAGCAGGGGCGCGCCGACCAACGCCGTCAGGACGCCCGCCGGCACCTCACCGGGCGGGGCGATGACCCGTCCGACCGTGTCGGCCACGAGCACCAGCACGCCGCCCATGAGCGCCGACAGCGGCAACAGCAGGGCATGGGAGGTGCCCACGCGGAACCGGGCGGCGAGCGCGCGTGCGGCGTGGGGAACGGCCAAACCGACGAACGCGATCGGTCCCGCCAGGGCGACGGCGGCACCGGTGAGCGTCACCGCGGCGATCGCGGCCGCTGTGCGTACAAGTGCTATTCGATGACCGAGACCCACCGCGACCTCGTCACCGAGCGCGAGCCCGTCGAGCCCGCGGGCCGCGGCGACGGCGCAGACCAGTCCGAGCAGCAGGAAGGGCGCGGCCTGGACCACCAGGTCGAGCCCGCGGCCGGACAGCGAGCCGACCGCCCAGAAGCGGAACTGGTCGAAGGTACGCGTCGACGTGCTGAGCAGCGTGTAGATGATCGCGCCGAGACAGGCGTCGACGGCGGCGCCGGTCAGCGCGAGGGTGATCGGGCTGCTGGAGCCGGTGCCCAGCCGGAGTCCGAGGGTGAAGACGATCGCGCCCGCGGCCAGCGCGCCGAGCAGCGCGAACCAGATCCATCCGGCGAGGGTGGCGATGCCGAAGACCGCGATGGCCAGGACGACGCCGGTGGACGCGCCGGCCGAAATGCCGAGGATGCGTGGTTCGGCGAGGGGATTGCGGGTGAGCGCCTGCATGACGAGCCCGGCGACGGCGAGCGCCGGTCCGACCGCGAGCCCGACCACCGTACGCGGAATACGCAGGTCGTGGACGATGATGGCGGTCTCGGAACCGTCCGGATGCCACAGTGCCCGCAGAACGTCGCCGAGCGGGATCGGGCGGGCGCCGATCGCCAGGCTGGCCGCGATCGCGAGCACCAGTAGCGCCGCCGCGCCGAGCAGCAGCCCGATCCGCCTCCCCATCACGAGGGGCGAGCCTAACTAAGGCAAGCCTTACCTCGCAAATCGCTGGGACGGTTGTGACAACCGTCCCAGCGATGGGTCAATGCGAGAACCGAGGCAGATCAGTGCTTCTGCTCGGGGTTGTAGTAGTTGAGCTTGGTCGGGTCGACCGGGAACTGCACGTCGTCACCGAACGGCGAGTTGGCGCCGACCCGGTCCGAGAGCAGCTCGTTGAGGGGCAGATGGCCCTTCTCGTCCACGTCCGCGCCCATCGGCGGCGTCAGCTCCCGGTGCCAGTTGATCGGGGCCGCCCCGTCGGGCTGGGGCGTCGAGCTCGCCTGGTGCAAGGTTGTCACCGCTACTGCCTCCTGCTCTAGCTGATCTCTCCGCAGGATCTTTCGACCCAGGCGGACCAGCGGATCGTACCGCCGGTCGACCACGCGCTCCTTCATGGGGATGATCGCGTTGTCAGTGATCTTGATGTGCTCCGGGCATACCTCGGTGCAGCACTTGGTGATGTTGCAGTAGCCCAGGCCCTGCTCCTTCTGGGCGTACTCCTTGCGGTCCGTGCGCGCGTCGAGCGGGTGCATGTCCAGCTCGGCGGCCCGGATGAAGAACCGCGGCCCGCTGAACGCCGTCTTGTTCTCCTCGTGGTCGCGTACCACGTGGCAGGTGTTCTGGCAGAGGAAGCACTCGATGCACTTGCGGAACTCCTGCGAGCGGTCGACGTCGACCTGCTGCATCCGGTAGTCGCCGGGGGCCACGTCCTTCGGCGGGGCGAACGCGGGGGTCTCGCGAGCCTTGACGTAGTTGAAGGTGACGTCGGTGACCAGGTCGCGGATGACCGGGAAGGTCCGCAGCGGCGTGATCGTGACCGTCTCGTCCTCCTCGAACGTCGACATCCGCGTCATGCAGGCGAGCCGCGGCATGCCGTCGATCTCCATCGAGCAGGAGCCGCACTTGCCCGCCTTGCAGTTCCACCGGCAGGCCAGGTCCGGTTCCTGGGTGGCCTGCAGCCGGTGGATGACGTCGAGGACGACCTCGCCCTCGTTCACGTCGACGTCGTAGTTGACGAGCTGGCCGCCGGCCGAGTCGCCACGCCACACCTTGAACTGCCTGACAGTCATGCGAGCTCTTCCTCCGTCATGTACTTGGCCAGCTCGGACTGCTCGAAGAGGGCGAGCAGCTCCGGGCGCATCGTCGGGACGGGCTGGTGGACCAGGTCGACGTCGCCGGACGCCGAGACGGAGCAGACCAGGTTGATCTGCCGCCACTTCGGGTCCATCTTCGGGAAGTCCTCCCGGGTGTGCCCGCCGCGCGACTCCTCGCGCTCCAGCGCCGCCTTCGCGGTGCACTCCGAGACGAGCAGCATGTTGCGCAGGTCGAGGGCGAGGTGCCAGCCCGGGTTGTACTTGCGGCCGCCGGTCGCGCCGACCTTGGCCACCCGCTCGCGCAGCTCGGCGAGCCGGCCCAGGGACTCCTGCAGCTCGCCCTGCCGCCGGATGATGCCGACCAGGTCGCCCATCACCTGCTGCAGCTCGTGGTGCAGCGAATAGGGGTTCTCGCCACCCTCGCGCTGCAAGGGCGCCAGGGCCGTGTCCACGGCGGCTTCGAGGGCGCCCGGCTGGACCGCGGGGCGCTTGCCCAGCTCATCCGTGTACGCGGCCGCGAACTCGCCGGCGCGCTTGCCGAAGACGAGGAGGTCGGACAGGGAGTTGCCGCCGAGCCGGTTCGAGCCGTGCATCCCGCCGGACACCTCGCCCGCGGCGTACAGGCCGGCGACCCTGGTGGCCTGCGTGTCCGGGTCGACCTCGACGCCGCCCATCACGTAGTGGCAGGTCGGGCCGACCTCCATGGGCTCCTTGGTGATGTCGACGTCGGCCAGCTCCTTGAACTGGTGGTACATCGACGGCAGCTTCTTGAGGATCGCCGCCGCCGGGAGCCGGGAGGCGATGTCCAGGTAGACGCCGCCCGCCTTCGTGCCGCGGCCGGCCTTCACCTCGGAGTTGATCGCCCGGGCCACCTCGTCGCGGGGCAGCAGCTCCGGCGGGCGCCGGTTGTTGTCCGGGTCGGTGTACCAGCGGTCGGCCTCCTCGGGCGTCTCCGCGTACTGCTTGCGGAAGACGTCGGGGACGTAGTCGAACATGAACCGCTTGCCGTCGCTGTTCTTCAGGATGCCGCCGTCGCCGCGGACCGACTCGGTGACCAGGATGCCCTTGACGGAGGGCGGCCACACCATGCCGGTCGGGTGGAACTGGAGGAACTCCATGTTGATCAGCGTCGCGCCGGTCCGCAGAGCCAGCGCGTGCCCGTCGCCGGTGTACTCCCACGAGTTGCTGGTGACCTTGTAGGACTTGCCCACACCACCGGTCGCGAGCACGATCGCGGGCGCCTCGAAGAGGATGAAGCCGCCGCTCTCGCGGTAGTAGCCGAACGCGCCGGCCACCCGGGAGGTGCCGTCGGAGTCGTCGAGCAGCAGCTCGGTGATGGTGGTCTCGGCGAAGACCCGGATGCGGGCCTCGTAGTCGCCGAACTCCTTCTTGTCCTCCTGCTGGAGCGACACGATCTTCTGCTGCAGCGTCCGGATCAGCTCCAGGCCGGTGCGGTCGCCGACGTGGGCCAGCCGCGGGTACTCGTGGCCGCCGAAGTTGCGCTGGCTGATCTTGCCGTCCTTGGTGCGGTCGAACAGCGCGCCGTAGGTCTCCAGCTCCCAGATCCGGTCCGGCGCCTCCTTGGCGTGGAGCTCGGCCATCCGGAAGTTGTTGAGGAACTTGCCGCCCCGCATCGTGTCGCGGAAGTGGACCATCCAGTTGTCGTTGCTGTTCACATTGCCCATGGCGGCGGCCGCGCCGCCCTCGGCCATGACCGTGTGCGCCTTGCCGAACAGCGACTTGGAGATGATCGCGGTCTTCTTGCCCGCCAGGCGGGCCTCGATCGCGGCGCGCAGACCGGCGCCCCCGGCGCCGATCACGACGACGTCGTACTGGTGCTTTTCGATGTTTTCCACGATGTCACCCAATGAATCGCAGGTCGTTGAACCAGCCGGCGGAGACGGCCATGACGTAGAAGTCGGTGATCGCCAGCGTGGCGAGGGTCGTCCAGGCCAGACCCATGTGGCGGGTGTTCAGCTTCGAGACGAAGGTCCAGAAGCGATACCGGACCGGGTGCTGCGAGAAGTGCTTGAGCCGGCCGCCGACGATGTGGCGGCAGGAGTGGCACGACAGCGTGTACGCCCACAGGAACAGCACGTTGATCCACAGGATGATGTTGCCCAGCCCCAGGCCGAAGCCGCCCGGCGAGTGCATCGCCTTGATCGCGTCCCAGGTGTTGATGAGCGAGATCAGCCCGGCGGCGTAGAAGGCGTAGCGGTGGGCGTTCTGGAAGATCAGCGGGAAGCGGGTCTCACCGGAGTAGGTCTTGTGACCGTCCGGGACCGCGCACGCCGGCGGCGACATCCAGAAGCTGCGGTAGTACGCCTTGCGGTAGTAGTAGCAGGTCAACCGGAACAGCAGCAGGAAGGGCAGGCTGAACGCGGCGTCCGGGATGATCCACCAGCTGGGCAGGATCGCGCCGAACTCGGCGGCTCCGGCGTCGGCACACCGCTCGGTGACGCAGGGCGAGTAGAACGGGGTGAGGTAGTGGTAGTCCTCGACCCAGAAGTACTTGTGCATGAAGACACGCACGGTCGCGTAGGCCACCCATGCGGTCAGGCCGATCACGGTCAACAGTGGTGCGATCCACCACTTGTCCGTACGCAACGTCTTGGCGTCGATCGCCGCGCGCGGACGCGCACCGATCGGCCTCGTTGCCGTCGTTGTCATTTGTCGCTCCAGCGCTCTTCCCGGATGTACTGACGGAACTTCTGGCGGCTCGCCCGAGAGGCTCCCCGGCGACGCAGCTCTAGTGAACGTGGCTTAGGTTACGCCCGAGAAGTGGATATTGGTGGGAGAGGCACGGGTCCAGATCGCACGCCTTCTCGGGGCCTTGTGTGAAAAGAAGTTTCACGTCAGCATGAGCCGCATGTTACGACGTCACATTGCCACCCCTCTCGCCGTGGTGCTGCTGGCGGGCGTGCTCGCCGGTGGAGCCGCAACCGCCGAGCCCACCACCGATCCGGCACTGTCGCAATTGGTGCAGCGGCTCGACTCGATCCTCGCCGACGCGCGGCTCAACGGCAGTTTCGCCGCCACTGTCGTGCGGGACGCGCAGACCGGGGAAACGCTGTACAACCGCATGGGCGACAAGCGGTTGCTGCCCGCTTCGAATACCAAGTTGCTGACGTCGACCGCCGCGATGGAGATCCTCGGCCCGGACTACCGGTTCACCACCGACGTCCTCTCGCCGGGCACGCGCGCCGGCTCGGTTCTGCTCGGCGACGTCTACCTCCGCGGCAACGGCGACCCGACCTCGCTGGCGGCCGACTACGACAAGCTCGCGGCGGACATCGCGGCCAGCGGCGTCAAGGTCGTCACCGGTGACCTGGTCGCCGACGACACCTACTTCGACGACGTACGCCTCGGCACCGGCTGGGCCGCCGACGACGAGTACTCCTATTACTCTCAGCAGGCTTCCGCGCTGACGATCGCGCCCGACACCGACTACGACAACGGCAACGTCGTCGTCACGGTCTCACCCGGCGCGGCCGCGGGCGACAAGCCGGTCGTGACGGTGACGCCGCCGACGGACTACGTGCGGATCGTCAACAACGGGACCACTGTGGCCTCCGGCGGCACCGACACGCTCGGCGTATCGCGGGAGCACGGGAACAACGACATCGTCATCGACGGAAACATCCCGGTGGGCGGCTCGGACACCGTGGAGTGGATCGCCGTCTGGGAGCCGACCGGGCTCGCCGCGTCGGTCTTCCGGTCCGCGCTCAAGGCGCACGGGATCACCGTCCTCGGGCGTACGCGGCTGGGGGTCGCGACCCCGGCGTCGGCGTCGGTGCTGGCGGCGCACCAGTCGATGACGCTGGCCGAGCTGATGGTGCCGTTCCTGAAGCTGTCCAACAACGGGCACGCCGAGGCGCTGACCAAGGCGATCGGGCAGAAGGTCGCCGGGAAGGGAACCTGGTCGGCCGGGCTCGCCGCGATCAAGTCCTTTGTGGTCTCGCAGGGGATGGACGGCGCCACCTTCCGGCAGTCCGACGGTTCGGGCCTCACGCGGTGGGACATGATCCCGGCGTACGAGCTGACCGACCTGCTCATCGCGGTCCGGTCGAAGCCCTGGTACACGGCCTGGTACAACGCGTTGCCGATCGCCGGCAACGCCGACCGCTTCACCGGCGGCACCCTCCGCAGCCGGATGCGGAACACTGCGGCGGCGAACAACGTGCACGCCAAGACGGGCAGCCTCACCGGCGTCAGCGCGCTCTCCGGCTACGTGACCACGGCCGACGGCCGTCAGCTCGTCTTCTCCGTGATCGAGAACAACTACCTCGCCTCGACGGTGAAGCCGATCGAGGACTCGATCGCGGTCGCGCTGGCGTCCTGGAACAGCACGGCCACAGCCGCCGCTCGCTTGGCTCCGTCGACCGTCGCGCCGTCCTCCTCGGACGACGACGCCCCGGCCGACCTCGAGTGCTCCTGGCTGAAGCCGGTGCTCTGCTGATTCCCGCCTGATCATTGCGCCAGCCATGCTGTTTCGGGCGCCGAAATGCCCGAGTATCCAGCATGGCTGGCGCAATGATCACAACGAAGGGTCAGCCCGAGGCGGTGCCGGTGAAGTTCCACGAGGCGAGCCGTAGTGCGGGGCCGGTCCACGAGCCCAGGCCCCATCGCGAGGGCTGGGCGACCGCGACGTCGCCCACGCCCAGCACCCGGCCGGGGGCCAGCGCCTGCGGGTACGCCTGGGTGAACCGGAAGTTCTGCACCGGCGTACCGATCTCGCCGTCCTCGATCAGCCACACCCCGTTGCGAGTGAGCCCGGTCAGCGTCATCTGCCGTGGGTCCAGCACCCGGGTGTACCAGAAGTCGGTGACCAGCAGCCCCCGGCGTACGCCCCGGATCAGGTCCGGCAGCGACGTCGAACCGGGGGAGAGGACGAGGTTCTCCGTCATCGGCCCCCAGCCGCCTTCGCTGTAGTGCCCGGTGCTGGCGGCGCCCGCCTTCACCGCGGTACGCCGATCGTGCGCGACCGCCGCCGTGGTGCCCCCGTCCACCAGCGTCAGTACGCGGCGCGGAGTGCCTTCGCCGTCGTAGGGCTGGCCGATGTTGCCGGGCGTGACGGGGTCGTCGGCGAGCGTGATCGCCGGGTCGAACTGCGCCTCGCCGAGCCGGGCGAAGGACCGGCCCTCGTTGTGCTGCTTGCCGTTGAACCCGTAGAACGCGAAGTTCGTCAGGATGTCGGCGACCGCCTCCGGCATCAGCACGACCTCGTACTCCCCGGCCGGGAGCTCGATCGCCGAGGCGAGGGCGAGGGCGTTGCGGCCGACCCGGTCGCCGAGCGCCGCCCCGTCCAGATCGGACAGCCGAGTCGACGCGATGCGCGCGGCCGAGTCGGCGCCGTTGTTCCGGGCGATCCCGTCGAAGTCCGCCGAGGTGGCCGCGCCCTCGACGAGCTGCCCGGCCGAGTTCGCGTACGCCCCTGTCCAGTGCTTGGTGCGGCAGTATCCGGCGGTCTCCAGACCACCCGCCGCCTGGACGAACGCCTGCACGATCGCGGCCCGGTCGGCCGGCGTGGCGGCGAGCACGGACGGGTCGACCGTGCCCGTTCCAGCCACCGGCGTCGCGGGAACGAGACCGGGCCAGGCCGCGTCGAGCGGGGCGAGCCGGGTCGCGCCGACCGTCCGCTCGACCAGCGACTTCAGACCCTCGTCGCCGGTGAGCGTCGTCGACGCGACGGTGGTACGCCCGTCGACGTGCACGGTCAGCGTCACCGAGGTGGTCTCGTCGGCGACGTTCTGGTGGATGAAGGAGGTCGCGAACCGGGTCAGCCACTGTTCGGTGCGGTCCACCGAGACGGCCGCCTCGGCGGTCGGCGCCGCTGTGCGTACCAAGTCGAGAGCCTGGTGTGCGAGATCAGCGAGAGATGCGCTCATGCCGTGACCCCCACGCGGACGTTCTGGAACCGGGCCGGCGCCGCCGGATGCCCGGTGTGGCCGATCTGGCCGGGTTGTCCCTTGCCGCAGTTGGGCGTGCCCCAGGCGACGATCTCGTTGGAAAGCATGTCCATGGACTGCCAGAACCGCGGGCCGATGCCGGTGTAGGTCGGGTTGCGCAGCATCCTGCCGAGCTTGCCGTTCTTCACCTCGTAGCCGATCTCGCAGCCGAACTGGAAGTTGAGCCGCTTGTCGTCGATCGACCACGACCGGTTGAAGTCCATGAAGATCCCGTCGTCGGTGGCGGCGATGATCTCCTCCAGCGTGTGCGGGCCGGGTTCGAGGCCGACGTTGGTCATCCGGACCATCGGCAGGCGCGCCCAGCCGTCGGATCGGACGCTGCCGCCGTAGTCGAGACCTGCCACCGCGGCAGAGTCGCGACCGGCGAGAACGCCCACCCACGTGCCGTTCCGGACGGCGTCGCGGGCCTGCGCCGGGGTGCCCTCGTCGTCGAAGCCGAACGAACCGAGCGCGCCCGGGATGGTGGGGTCGATCGTGATGTTCATCAGCTCGGACCCGTACCGCAACGAGCCGAGCTTGCTCAGGTCCAGCCAGGAGGTGCCCGCGAAGGCGGCCTCCCAGCCCAGGATGCGGTCCAGCTCGATGGCGTGCCCGACCGACTCGTGGATCTGCAGGCACATCTGCTCGCCGCCGAGGATCAGCGTCGTCTCGCCGGCCGGGCAGGCCGGTGCGGTGAGCAGCGCTCGCGCCTCCTCCGCGATCCGGGCCGCGTGGGCGGTCAGATCCAGCTCCCGGACCAGCTCCCAGCCACGGGTCCCGTACTGGCCGCGATAGGAGGGGTAGGACCGGCGCTGGGTCTCGTGCTCGCCCACGACCGTGGCGGAGATGCCTCCGCCACACTCGCGGATGTGCTGGTCGATCCGGTGGCCCTCGCTCGACACGAACCACTTGCGGGTGTCCCACACCTGGTAGATGCCCTCCGCCAGGTCCGCGCCGTGCTCGGTCATCAGGCGAGTCGCCGTGGTCAGCAGCTCGCCCTTCTCCCCCAGGGGTACGCCCAACGGATCGACTTCGCAGGCGGACGCCCACGATGCGGTGGTGGCCGGCGACCGGACGAGGTCGAGCGGCGGCCCGGGAACCTGGGCGCTCGCCGCGGCGATGCGAGCGGCGGTCTGCCCGGCCAGCCGGGCGCCCGCGGTACTCAAGTCGGGCACCGCGTAGAAGCCCCAACCGCTGCCGACCAGGGCGCGTACCCCGATGCCGGCGTCTTCTGCCTGCGTGAGATCCTCTATCTCGCCGTTGCGCGCGTTCATGGATTCCGTGCGTCGGTGCATCACACGGGCGTCCGCGTATCGGGCACCGGCGTCGAGGGCGGCTTGCACTGCCGCGGTGGCGACGTCGAAATGCGACATGTGCCGACCCTACAAGCCCGTTTCCCCGCTTTTGCGCACTCCCTGATCTTGGACGCAAGTCTTCCGGTGTTTCACACGAGTAACAGGAGAAACAACTGTCCCAAGGCGGCTTGGCCGGGCAGCTTACAGCACGTCAGAAGGTTGCGGCGGTGGGCCCTTCCGTGACGGGGTTGTTATCGAACTGATGTTGAGCAGCCTTCACGACGGCGTTTCTTGCTACTACCGTCCCCTCAGACACCTGGGGCAGCACATCCCCTGGTGCGCTGCAACCTACGTATGAGGAGATGGGCGCATGAGCGAGCCGAACCCGCGTGGCACCGAGCCCGCGGCCCCCGCGGCCGACTCCAGCGCCGTGGGCGTGCTCGACGTCGCGGCCACGGAAGAGAGTGCGAAGACCCCGAAAGCGATCATCGGCCGGTCGCCCGGCCAGCTCGCCTGGTCGCGGCTGCGTCGTGACCGGACCGCCCGGGGCAGCATCTGGGTGCTGGGCTTCTTCATCCTCATCGCCATCCTGGCCCCGCTGATCGAGAAGATCTATGGTCTCGGCCCGACGGTGAACAGCCCCGACCTGCTGGACAACAACGGCGTACCGCTGGGCTACTTCGGCGGCATCGACTTCACGTCGAACAACCCGTCCGGCCACGCCCACATCCTGGGCGTCATGCCGCAGACCGGCTGGGACCTGTTCATGCAGTTCGTCTACGGCGCGCGGACCTCGCTGATCGTCGCCTCGCTCGCGGCCGTCCTGTCGGTCGCGATCGGCGTCGTCCTCGGCATCGTCGCCGGCTACCTCGGCGGCTGGGTCGACCAGGTCCTCAACTGGTTCTTCGACTACATGCTGGCCTTCCCGTTCGTGCTGATGGCGATCGCGATCATCCCGATCGTCAACACCCACCTCGCCGACTCGAGCGGCTACGTCTCGGCTCCCGAGCGCATGATCACGATCATCGTCGTCTTCTCGCTCTTCGGCTGGATGAGCACCGCCCGCCTGGTTCGCGGTCAGGTGATCTCGCTGCGTGAGCGCGAGTACGTCGAGGCCGCCCGGGCGGCCGGCGCCGGCCGCGGCCACATCATGTTCAAGCAGATCCTGCCGAACCTCTGGGCGCCGATCCTGGTGACCTTCTCGCTGGCCCTGCCGGCGACGGTCACCGCCGAGGCCGCGCTGTCCTTCCTCGGCATCGGTGTGGAGCAGCCGACTCCCGACTGGGGCCGGATGATCAACCACAGCATCGGCTTCATGCAGTCCGGCGACCTCGCCTACCTGATCATCCCGGGTGTCTCGATCTGGGCCCTGGTGCTCGCGTTCAACCTCTTCGGCGACTCCATGCGAGACGCCCTCGACCCGAAGTCCAACCGCTGATCGATTCGCTCATCGCATCGGAAGAGTTCTCGGCGGAGAACTTCGGTCCACAGTCGTCCCGGCCACCGACGGATACCCCTCCACGTGCCCGGGCGTAAAAATGGGAAGGAGAAACCCTAGTGCGAAACACCCTCAAGGCAGTCGCCGTTGGCGCGCTCGCCATGGGCGTGGCGTTGAGCGCTGCCTGCACGAAGAACACCGGGGGCGGTACCCAGAACGAGACGGCGACGAAGCAGGCTTTCGTCGTCGACTTCAAGGGTGAGGCCGTCACGCCGGCGCCGGACGTCGAGGGCCACACCACGGGTGGCAAGATCACCGTCATTCAGGACGGCGACTTCGAGCACCTCGACCCGCAGATGATCTACGTGTCGAACGCGCTCTCCTACAGCCAGCTGTTCCACCGCACCCTGACCGGCTACATCGAGTCGCCCAAGGAGGGCGAGCCGCTGAAGCTGGTCGGTGACCTGGCGACCAATGCCGGTGAGACCACCGACAACGGTAAGACCTGGAAGTACACCCTGCGTGACGGCGTCAAGTTCGACGACGGCACCGCGATCACCTCCAAGGACATCGCGTACTCGATCTCGCGTTCCTTCGGTCCGCGTGGTTCGCAGGGTCCGCAGTACCTCCAGGCCGCCCTGGACAAGAGCTACGGCAAGGACGGCGGCTACGCCGGCCCGACCGCCGACAAGCCCTACGCCCCGGGCATCAGCACGCCGGACGACAAGACCATCATCTTCACGTTCGACGCGCCGCACACCGAGCTGCCCTTCCTCCTGGCGTTCCCGACCTCCACGCCGGTTCCGGCCGCGAAGGACACCAAGGAGAAGTACGAGACCCAGTTCGTTTCGTCGGGTCCGTACAAGACGAAGGAGTACGTCCCGGGCACCAAGCTGGTTCTCGAGAAGAACCCGAACTGGGACCCGAAGTCGGACCCGATCCGTCACCAGTACGTCGACCAGTTCGTGATCGACATGACCGGTGACGCGAAGGCGCAGACCGACCGGCTCACCGCCGCGGCGGGCGACGATGCCGCCTCCGTGATGATCGACAACGTTCCGCCGGAGCTGATCCCGTCGGTGAAGGGCAACGCCGAGCTGATGAAGCGCGTTGCGACCGGCCCGAACCAGTACGTCTACTACATCAACATCAACACCACTCGGGTGACCGACGTTGACGTGCGGCGTGCGCTGAACTACGCCTTCGACCGGGACGCCTACCTCAAGGCCGTCGGTGGCTACGACATCGCCGACCCGGCGTCGACGATCATGTCGCCGGTCGTGCCCGGTTACAAGAAGTTCGACGTCTACCCGTCGCTGCCGGACAACCACGGCGACGTCGAGAAGGCGAAGAAGCTCCTCGAGGGCAAGACCGTGCCGAAGCTGACCTTCTGCACCTCGAACACCACGGTGAACCAGACGGTCGCCGCGGTCATCACCGAGGGTCTCAAGCGGGCCGGTTTCGACATCACCACCAAGTTCATCGAGCGCGCCAACTACTACACCACCATCGGTGTCAAGGGCGTTGACTGCGACCTGATGACCTCGGCGTGGGGCCAGGACTGGTCCGACGGTGAGTCGACCCTGGGTGTTCTGATGGACGGTTCGAAGATCGTTCCCGAGGGCAACAACAACTACTCCTACTTCAACGAGCCGACCATCGTGGCCAAGCTCAAGGAGCTTCGTGAGATGACCGACCGCGGTGCCGCTGCCGAGCAGTACGGCGCCCTGGACGAGCAGATCATGAAGGACTACGCCCCGGTGATCCCGCTGCGCTACGGCCGTAACTTCTCGATCTACGGCCCGAAGATCGGCGGCACCTTCGTCAACCAGTTCAGCCAGTTCGACGTCCTCGGCGCCTACGTCAAGTCCTGACCTCGGTCAGGTTGATCCAGGCGCTCCGGTGACGAGCTGAACGGCTCGTCACCGGGGACCGAGAATCACCACGCACCACCCGTGGCGGGCGGTCAACGGCCGCCCGCCACGGTCCAGCCGCGATCCGGCTGCACGGTGACTCCTCCGGAAGGCCCATCCCCATGTTTCGCTTCTTCGTCAAACGGGCACTCCTGGCCGTCCTAACGCTCTTCGCGATCTCAGTGACGGTCTTCGGCCTGTTCTTCCTCGGCCCCGCCGACCCGGCGGCGACGATGTGCGGCACCAAGGCATGCACCCAGGCGCAGCACGACAAGATCGAGCAGTCGCTCGAGCTCGATAAAAGCCCGGTGACGCAGTACGCCAACTACATGAAAGGCGTGTTCGTCGGCCGCGACATCGGCAGCGGGCCGGACAAGATCGAGTGCCCCGCGCCCTGCCTGGGCATCAACTTCCGGACGTATGAGAAAGTCTCCGACATCCTCGGGCGTACGCTGCCGGTCACGTTCAGCGTCGTCCTCGGCGCGGCGGTCGTCTATGTGCTGTTCGGTACAGCGCTCGGCATGACCTCGGCGATCAAACGTGGATCCCTGCTGGACCGCATCGCCGCCGGCACCGCCCTGACGTTCGCGTCGACCCAGATCTTCTTCCTCGGCTCGCTGATCCTGGCGATCTTCGTCTACCAGCTCGGCTGGCTGCCTCGGGCGCAGTACATCAGCCCGTTCGAGGACCCGCTCGGCTGGATCGGCGGCATGATCACGCCGTGGATCGCGCTGGGGCTGATCAACTCGGCGAGCTACTCGCGATTCTCGCGGGCGCAGATGATCGAGACCCTGAGCGAGGACTACATCCGCACCGCCCGGGCCAAGGGCCTCAAGATGAAGGTGGTGTACCTGCGGCACGCGCTGCGGGCCGCGATCACCCCGATCGTCACCATCGCCGGCATCGACATCGGCGGCCAGCTGGGCGGCGTCGCGATCACCGAAACCACCTTCAGCCTCCCCGGCACGGGCAAGACGGCGGTGGCCGCGGTCTTCGCGCAGAACCTGCCGGTCGTCATGGCGACGGTGCTCTTCGGCGCGGTCTTCATCGTGCTGTCCAACGTGATCGTCGACATGCTCTACGCCGTTATCGACCCGCGGGTCAAGCTCGGCTCTTCCGGGAGATGACAATGACTGCGAACGAGTCCCCCTACCTCGAGGTCGAAGACCTGCAGGTCCGCTTCCGTACCGAGGACGGCCTGGTCCAGGCGGTCAACGGCGTCAGCTTCTCGGTCGAGCGCGGCAAGACCCTCGGCATCGTGGGCGAGTCCGGCTCCGGCAAGAGCGTCACCAGCCTGTCCATCATGGGTCTGCACAACACCAAGTCGACCACCATGAAGGGCAGCATCAAGCTGGGCGGGCAGGAGCTGATCGGGCTCACCCAGGACCAGCTGCGCAAGCTGCGTGGCCGCGACGTCGCCATGATCTTCCAGGACCCGCTGACCGCGCTGCACCCCTTCTACACGATCGGGCGGCAGATCGTTGAGGCGTACCGGATCCACCATCCGGACGCCTCCAAGGCGGTCGCCAAGAAGCGCGCGATCGAGATGCTCGACCGGGTCGGCATCCCGCAGCCCGACCGGCGGTTCAAGCAGTACCCGCACGAGTTCTCCGGCGGTATGCGGCAGCGCGCCATGATCGCGATGTCGCTGGTCAACGACCCCACCCTGCTCATCGCGGACGAGCCCACCACGGCTCTCGACGTGACCGTGCAGGCGCAGATCCTCGACCTGCTGGAAGACCTCCAGCGCGAGTTCAACTCCGCGGTCATCCTGATCACGCACGACCTCGGCGTCGTGAGCCAGGTCGCCGACGAGGTCCTCGTGATGTACGGCGGCCGCGTAGCCGAGTACGGCACGGTCGAGCAGATCATGCGGTCGGCGCAGCACCCCTACACCTGGGGTCTGCTGGCCAGCATGCCGTCGCTGCACGGTGACCCCGACGCGGACCTGCTGCCCATCAAGGGCAACCCGCCGAGCCTGCTCAACATCCCGTCCGGCTGCGTGTTCCACCCGCGGTGCGCGTACGCGATGTTGAAGGGCGGCCCGTGCGATGTCGACGTGCCGCGGCTGCTGCCGCTGGCGCTGGCCGACGAGCCGGGCCACACGGTCGCGTGCCACCTGCCCGAGCGGGAGCGCAACCGGACGTACCAGGAAGAAATCGCGTCGGTGGGAGTCGCCCAGTGAGCACCCAGGTGATTGAGCAGCGTGGCCCGCAGGGCCAGAACTCCGCCGAGCCGCTGCTGAAGGTGGAGAACCTGACCAAGCACTTCCCGGTGCGTGGCGGTGGACTGATCGGCGCCAAGCAGGTCGTCCGCGCGGTCGACGGAGTCTCCTTCGAGGTCCGTCCCGGTGAGACGCTCGGCCTGGTGGGCGAGTCCGGCTGTGGCAAGACCACGACCGGCCGGATGCTGGTCCGGCTGCTGGACTCGACCGAAGGCAAGATCACCTTCGAGGGTCAGGACATCACCCGGGCCCGGGGTTCGAAGCTGCAGCGGCTCCGTCAGGACATGCAGATCATCTTCCAGGACCCGTACTCGTCGCTGAACCCGCGGCACACGGTCGGCAAGATCGTCGCGATGCCGTTGCAGGTCAACGGAATCAACCCGCCCGGCGGCGTGAAGAAGCGGGTCCAGGAGCTGCTGGAGCTGGTCGGTCTCAACCCCGAGCACTACAACCGCTTCCCGCACGAGTTCTCCGGCGGTCAGCGGCAGCGTATCGGCATCGCCCGGTCGCTGGCGCTCAACCCGAAGATCATCGTCGCCGACGAGCCGGTCTCCGCGCTGGACGTGTCCATCCAGGCGCAGGTCATCAACCTCCTGCGGGATCTGCAGCGGGAGATGGACCTGGCCTTCGTGTTCATCGCCCACGACCTGTCCGTCGTCCGGCACTTCTGCCAGCGCGTCGGCGTCATGTACCTGGGTAAGCTGGTCGAGATCGGCTCCCGTGAGCAGATCTACGAGCGGCCGTCCCACCCGTACACGAAGGCCCTGCTCTCGGCGGTGCCGGACCCGGCGAAGATCGGCGAGTCGGCGGGCCGCATCCGGCTGGTGGGCGACGTGCCCACCCCGATCAACCCGCCGTCCGGCTGCCGTTTCCGTACGCGCTGCTGGAAGGCCCAGGAAATCTGCGCCCAGCAGGAGCCGCCGCTGACGATCAAGTCGAGCGGTTCGCTGGCGGCCTGCCACTTCCCGGAGGAGGGCATCCTGATCGAGCAGGAAGTCCACGCCGACGAGGTCGCCGCGGGAGCGGACGAGCACTGAAGCACCACCAAATAGATGGAGGGCGGGCATCCCTTGGGGGCCCGCCCTCACCCTTTCCCGGTGCTGACTCTCAGGAGTTCAGGAGGGCGTCCAGCGCGGACACCTCCACCTCGATCGGGGCGTCGGCAGGAATCTCGCGTACGCCCGCCGGCAGGTCCCGTAGTTCGTGATGCAGCCAGACCTCGGAGTTGTCGTCGGGGTTGCCCAGATAGCGTTCCGCCAGCACGGGCGGCAGGTCGGTCCAGGCGCGTACGGGGTCGCGGACGACCGCGCCGTGGAAGGTGTCCGGCCGGTCGGCGACCGCCCGGGCGGCCAGCCAGCCGCCGACCCCGGTGCCGCGGAGCAGCACGTGTTCCAGGTCGAGGTCGGGATCCTTCGCCCCCAGTTCGTGCACCGTCTCGGCGAGGTCGGCGACGACGAGGTCGACCAGCCGCCGATGCACCACCTTCTCGAAGCTCGGCGCGATGCCGGCGCTGCCCCGGGTGTCGACGGCGACGACGGCATATCCGGCTTCGGCCCAGCGTTGCCGGTGCGCCCACCCGTCGGATCGGGCCAGCACGGTCTGTCCACCGAGGCCGGTCGCCAGGTCGAGCAGGATCGGCAGCCGTCGCCCGACCAGGTGACGGGCGGGATAGAGGACGCCTACCGGCAACCGGCGGTCGGTCACGCGGTCGAGGACCGGGCGGGGCAGGTCCGGGCCGGGTGCGGCTGCCCGCTCGCCGATCCGGTCGACGGCGGGATCGCCCAGCACCCCGACAGGATGCCCCCGGCGGAGCACGGTCCACCGTGTGCCGGAGTGGTCCAGCCCGGCCGAACCGATCACCATCGTCTCGCCGCCGCATTCGCCGGTGTGCCAGCCGGGTTCGTGGGTCAGCCGTTGGGCCGCCATGCCGCCACCTCGGCCCAGCGCTCCGCGTACGCGGTAAAGGTGCTGCTCGGCAGGGTCGGTGCTCGCCTCGATGAGCAGGTCACCGAGTTCGTTGTCCAGGGCTGAACGCACTCCCGGCGGCTCGTGCAAGCGCTCCCCGGCACCGGCCCGCGGCTCCGACGGGTGCATCCCGGCGAAGGCCGGCAGCCCGGGTCCGAGGCACATCGGCCCGATCCGGCCGACGACTCGGCGTACGTAGAGGTTGGGCGGGGTGAGCAGGGTTCCGTCGGCGAACAGGCACCGGGAGTCGTAGCTCTCGTGGGCGATCTCGCTGCCGACCAGCACGCGGCCGTCCGGCAGGTGCAACGGCGTCCCGTCGACCGTCCGCACGAACCGTGGATCCGAGAGCTCCGCGTGCACCTGGGTCTCCCCGGTCCGCGGGTCCACGGCGAGGACGAGCCCGTGGTTCTGCCCCCGGCGTAGGACGGTCACCAGAGGCGGCCCGTCGAACCACCCGGCGCCCGCGACGTAGGGGTAGACCCAGCGGTCCCAGTGGACGTCGACCCAGCCACCGTCGAGCTCCAGCAGATGCAGCGAGGTGCTGCGCGGCCCGTCGGTACGCGTGGCGAGGACCGCCGAGCCGTCCGGCGCCCACCACCAGCCGCGCTTCCGGCCGAACCCGGCCGCGTCGTCGTCGACGTCGCCCCACCGCACCGCCGGGCTCTCCTCCCCGGCCAGCAGCACCGGCGTCGCGGAGTCGTCGTGGACGCCGTCCAGGAGCACGTGCAGCGCCCGGTCACGCCGGTACGCGATGTGCCGCCCGGTCGGGTCGGGCTGCGGTTGCTCGCCCTCGACGCCGAGGTCCACGACCTCGGGCTCGCCGGTCAGGCGTACGCGGTGCAGGCGGCCCGCGCGGGCGAAGACGGCAACGGTGGCGTGCAGGTCGCAGGCGTACGCCCCGACCTCGCCGGCGACCGGGCGGACCGCACCGGTGGCCGTGTCGAGGACGCAGAGGCGCTCGCCGAGCAGGTACGCCACCCGCTCGCCGTCCCGCCCGACGACGATGCGCCGGGGTTCAAGGTCCGTCACACCATGAAGCGTATTCATCTGACTGTTCGATTCGTGGTGGTTTGGCGGTTTGCCTAGACAGAATGCACCACGCCTCGGCACGAGCGGGGCGTACACGGCCGGGCGTTAGAGTGGCTCGGTGGATCGCAGCATTCTGTTCGTGCACGCTCACCCCGACGACGAGTCGATCGGCACCGGGGCGACGATGGCCCACTACGCCGCCCAGGGCGCGCGGGTGACCCTCGTGACCTGCACCCTCGGCGAAGAGGGCGAGATCCACGTCCCCGCGCTCGCCCAGCTGGAGGCGGCTCAGGCCGACCAGCTCGGCGGCTACCGAGTGGTGGAGCTGGAACGGGCGTGCGCCGCCCTCGGCGTGACTGATCACCGGTTCCTCGGCGGGGCGGGACGATATCGGGACTCCGGGATGATGGGCACGCCGGCGAACGAGCACCCGCGCTGCTTCTGGCGGGCCGACCTCGACGAGGCGGCCGGGCACCTGGTGGAGATCATGCGGGAGACGCGGCCGCAGGTGCTGGTCACCTACGACGAGAACGGCTTCTACGGCCACCCCGATCACATCCAGTCGCACCGGGTCGCCATGCGGGCCGCCGAGCTCGCCCGGGCGGAGGGCTTCGGCCCCGCCAAGATCTACTGGGGTGCGATGCCGAAGAGCGTGCTCGAAGCGGGGCTCGACGCGTTCAAGGACTCCTCGGACAACCCGTTCGGCGAGGCCACCAGCGTCGACGACATCCCGTTCGGCACCCCCGACGACGAGATCGCCGCCTGCATCGACGGCACGGATCAGCATGAAAGGAAGGTCGCCTCGCTGCACGCGCACGCGACCCAGATTCCCGATACCTCGTGGCTCTATTCGATCGCCGGCAACTTCGGTGACGAATTCATGGGAGTGGAGTACTACACGCTGGCGTACGGCGAGCGCGGGCCGGGCGAGGGCGCGCACGGCTGGGAGGCGGACTTGTTCTCCGGCTTGCCGGAGAAACAGCGGCACGGCGCAGGGCTGGACGCATGATCGCGCTGCTCGTCCGGATCTACGGCGGCATCGTCGCGTTCCTGCTCGGCGCGCTGACCGCCGTCTTCGAGGTCTTCTACAGCAACCTGCGGATCGGCTCGATTCTGGTGCCCGCGACGATGTTCGTCGCGTTCGCGGCGAACTTCGGGCTGACCTGGTTCGCGTGGTACACCGTGGACAAAACCTGGGCGCCGGTCTTCGCCATCGTGCCGTGGTGCGTCGTCATGGTGGCCGCGGTGACCGAGCGGTCCGAGGGGGACTGGCTGATCCTGCCCGACAACTGGGCGGGCGCGCTGGCGGTCGTCGCGGGGATGGCCGGGTTCGCCACGCCGTTCCTGCGCCTCGTCAAACCCCGCCGGATCGCCTGACCTCATCGCCACTCGCCGCCACTGCGGTCGGCTGGATCAGGGTTCCGGGTCGAATCTTGGGGCAAGATTCGACCGAGATCCCTGATCCAGCGCTGGAAAGCGGGACGCGTGGGGTCAGGGGTGGGTCGCGAGCTGCAGGAGTTCGGCGTCGACCGAGACGAGCAGCCGATCGATCTCGGTCACCGCGCCCGCGTCGTCGTCGACGATCGGCCGGCCGCTGGGCGTCACGCACGCCTCGCGAAGCATCCGCAGCGTACGCGAAATCGCCGTGAGCACGGCGGGATGCCCGACGGCGTAGTGCCGCAACTGCTCGAAGGCGTGCTTGACGAATTCGCCCTTGTCGAGGTCGTTCGGGGTGAGCAGCACCCGGCCCGAGCTGTCGCGTACGCATTGTGGAGTCTGGTGGGCGACCAGCAGTGGGCGCATCACCGAACCGAGGTTGAGGATGACCTCGACGGCGGTGGTCGGGTCGTTGACGGCGGGCGACAGCGCCCGCAGTCCGATGTCGTTCAGCTGCCGCAGGCCGAAGTCGATGTCCTGCTGCATCGTGCGGGCCGGGCCGACGATGAGCGCGTCGTCGACCACCCGGCTGACGGCGGTCGCGTTCGCCGGGGCCGGCCAGATGCGGATGATCGGCGTACCGGCGGTCACCCAGGCGCCCACCCGGGTCTCCAGGCGGATCACGGAGTCCGGCGGCGCCGCGTTGACGATCGCGCGGCGGCTCAGCTGTTGCACCCAGCCGTCCGCCGGGCTGAGGACGACCAGCGGCGATCCCAGCGAGCTCAGGTCGGGCCGGGGGCAGGTCTCGCCGACCTTCATGCCCAGGTTCTTGCCATAGGGCAGTTGGGTGATCAGCTTCCGGGTCTCCCCGGAGACCCGCTGCATGATCCGGCCGACGTATTGCTGGCGGCTGATCCGGTCGAGGTAGACCACGATGGCGAGCACCGACAGCAGCGCCAGGATCAGCGCGAAGTTGATGGTGAGCGTGGGCGCGGACGGTTGGTCGGAGTCGATCCGGGCCAGTGTGAGCACGCAGAAGACGAAGGTGGACATCAGCAGGCCGACGAGGACCTGCCCGCCGCGGTCGCGCCAGAAGCCTCGCAGGACGCGCGGCGAGAATTGGCCGCTGGCCAGTTGCAGCGAGACCACGAGGAGGGAGAACACCACGCCGGCGGTCGTGATCACCGCACCGGCGATGGTGCCGAGCAGCGTGATCGCCACGTCGGGGGAGAAGGAGAAGACTCCGTTGACGGCGATGTCGTGCCGGGCGTCCAGATCGGCCAGCAGGAAGGCGATCACGACCGCGCAGGCCACCATCACCAGCGGCAGGAACAACAGGCTTTCGCGTACGCGTTCCCGGAAGGCGCGTAGCCGGAGCCGGCGGATGTGCGGCGCCACCCGGGCTTCGATGAGCTCGTCCGGTTCGGAGTTCTCCACGCGCACACCTTATTCGCGTCCAGCGACCCTGGAGACCTCTGGTGTATCTTCCGGCGACGGCGTATAAGGATCACGTCGGAACATGCGCGCGGGAGGCGGTAATGGCGCTGAGGTGGAAGCGGATCGGCATCCTGGCCGGTGTGCTCTTCGCGATCAATGTGGCTGGACGGCTCGTCTCGAAGTTCGTCCTGGACGAGAACTCCAGTAAACAGGATCTCGTGCCCGTCGTCGGGTTGACTGCGATCGCCCTGGTCTTCGCTGTCCTGGCCTTCGTCTGGGGCCGTCAGCGGCCGATGCCGACGGTCGCTTTCGACCTGGCCATGGCGGCGGTCGTGTCCTGTGCCCTCATCGTGCTGGTCGGCCCGCTCATCGTGGGCGAGGGACCGTTCAAGATGGGCGCGGGGGACTTCTTCGAGCAGATCTGGCAGTACGCCGCGATCACGGTCGGCGCTTCGCTGCTCGGTGGGCTGATCCTCGTCGCGACCGGGCAGGACGTCCGGACCAAGCAGCTGCGCCAGTTCGCGCGGACGGCGAAGGCGAAGCCCAAGCGCGTCTAGCCACCCGAAGTCGATCACCCGGTTGGGGAGTCGATCAGGATGCCACGCACACGACACGCCGGTTGATCACGACCGCAAGTTCATGATCAACCGGAAAGGGCGCGGGGGTGAGGGCGCAGGCGGTAGCGGAGGTAGCTGTGGTGCGTCGTGAAGCCCAGCTTCGCGTACAACGCCTGCGCGGCCTCGTTCGTCGACTCGACCTGGAGGAAGGCGTGGGTCGCGCCGTGCTCGCGCCCCCAGCGGGCCAGCTGCCCGACGATGCG
The DNA here is from genome assembly GCF_040654195.1 of Hamadaea sp. NPDC050747. NCBI lineage: Bacteria > Bacillati > Actinomycetota > Actinomycetes > Micromonosporales > Micromonosporaceae > Hamadaea > Hamadaea sp. NPDC050747. Next base: position 501,722 of record NZ_JBFAHM010000003.1, on the reverse strand, counting down.
TTGGGCGAGCCCGCGACGGCGAGCCGCGGGCACGGTCTCGATCGCGAACAGGCCGAGCCACCGCGCCCCCTCCCCGTCGGCGTGACCGGCGGTGGTGACACTGCCGCGACCCATCGCGAGCAGGTCGCCGCTGACTGCACTCCCGGCGGCTCGCCCATGCGGCTCCCCGGCGTCGGCGTACTCGCAGAAGGCGAGCGTGGGCACCGCGGTCAGGACGTGGCGAGCGGCCTCGGGCAGGGGCCCGCGCCGGCCTTCGATCAGGGCGAGTGCGGCCGGTGAGGGCTGCGCGGAGAGCGAGCCGACGGCGTCGGTGACCGCGATGAGCTGGTCGAGGTCGACGGTCTGGACCCGCACGGCGCACTCCTCGTGCCAGCCGGCCCTGAGCAGCTCGCGCTGGACGGCGCTCGCGAGCGGCAGCGGCACGTCGACCTGCGGGGGCAGGTCGCGCTCGGTGTAGAACGCCACGACCTGCTCGATCGCCTCGGGGAGCGGCCGGCCGGGGTCGCCCACCGGCAGCGCGGAATTGGCCCGGCCGGTGTAGCCGCCGGCCGCGCGCAGCCGCCAGTCGCCCAGCCACGCCAGCTCCGCGGGCGGCCAGGCCCGCGCGGCGGCTCTTTCGACCTCCGCGATCTCGCGGGCGGTCGGTCCCCGGCGCGCCGGCACCGGCTTCGCGCGATGGATCTCATCCACTGGTACGCGCACGGCACCGGCGGAGGTGAGAATCACGACTTCCGCAGGGGTGATTTCGAGCAGCTCGCCCAGCAAATCGGTATAAAGCGGGCGTTCGCCGGTCTGGACCCGCCGCCGGACGACCACCCGGCATCCGATGTCTTGCGCACTGAGGGCCAGCACCATCGACCACCTCCCGGGCGCGATACTAAGCTGTCGGTGGCTGCCCGCCATTGCCAGCTGGAAGGACGACCCGTGACCTACATCATCGCCGAGCCCTGCGTCGACGTCCTCGACAAGGCGTGCATCGAGGAGTGCCCGGTGGACTGCATCTACGAGGGCAACCGGATGCTGTACATCCACCCCGATGAGTGTGTCGACTGCGGTGCCTGCGAGCCGGTCTGCCCCGTCGAGGCCATCTTCTACGAGGACGACGTTCCCGAGCAGTGGCGCGACTACACCCCGGCGAACTACGAGTTCTTCAACGACCTCGGTTCGCCCGGCGGTGCCTCGAAGATCGGCAAGATCAACGCCGACGCCGCGTTCGTCGCCGGTCTCCCGCCGCGGGGCGAGGGACACTGAGCGTGAGCCGGGCGAGCGCCGGCCGCCGCCGAGTGGCGGCCGGACTTCCCGACGTGCCGTGGGACCGCCTGGAGCCGCTCAAGGCGGTTGCCGCCGCGCATCCGGGCGGGCTCGTCGACTTGTCGATGGGGACCCCGGTGGACTCGGTGGACCCGCTGCTCCAGGCGGCTCTCGGCAACGCGGCCGACTCGCCCGGTTATCCGCTCACCGCCGGCAGCCCGGCGCTGCGGGACGCGATGCTCGCCTACGTCCGGCGTTACTGCCGGGCCGAGGGCGAGCTCGGGGTCCTGCCGACCATCGGCTCGAAGGAGCTGGTCGCCTGGCTGCCGCGCTTCCTGGGGCTCGGCCCGGGGGACACCGTCGTCATCCCCGAGGTCTGTTACCCCACCTATGAGGTCGGCGCGTTGCTCGCCGGGGCCACCGTCGTCCGGGCCGACACGCCGCCGGTGGAGCCTGCGGCTCTGGTGTGGTTGAACTCGCCGGGCAACCCGCACGGCCGGGTCGCCACCGCCGCCGAGATGCGGGCGTGGGTGGCCTGGGCGCGCGACTGCGGTGCCGTCATCGCCTCCGACGAGTGCTACCTCAGCCTGCCGTGGGAGGAGACCCCGGTCTCGGTCCTCGACCCGGCCGTCTGCAACGGTTCGTCAACCGGGCTGCTCGCGATCCACTCGCTGTCGAAACGGTCGAACCTGGCCGGGTACCGGGCCGGACTGGTCGCAGGCGACCCCGACCTGGTCGCTGATCTGCTGTTGCTGCGCAAGCACGCGGGGATGATCGTGCCCGCCCCGGTACAGGCCGCCATGGTCGCGGCCCTGGGCGACGAGGTGCACGCCGACCGGCAACGGGAGGTCTACCGAGGTCGTCGTGTCGCGCTGCGGCAGGCGCTGGAGAAGACCGGATTCCGCATCGAGCACTCGACCGCCGGTCTGTACCTGTGGGCCACCCGTGACGAGCCCGGTCTGCGAACGGTGGAGTGGCTGGCCAACCGCGGCATCCTGGCGGTGCCGGGCGAGTTCTACGGCCCGGCCGGGGAACCGTTCGTCCGGCTCGCGCTCACCGCGTCCGACGAACGCATCGCCTCCGCGGCGGAGCGCCTGCTCAGCTGAGAGTTCGCATGATCACGTGATCATGGGTTCGGTTTCAGCACGTCGTACTCGACGCGATCGCCGTCGACGCGGCAACCGGTGACACAGCCACCGGACGCGCCCAACTCCAGCAGGAAGGCCGACTCCTCGGCGTCTTCCCCGGCGGCGAACGCGTACGAGGCGGGCTGCGTATGCCGAGCGAGCAGGTCCAGCCGGGCGTGCCGTCCTTCGCTCAGCCCGCTCAAGAGCCGGTCGGCGTCGCCGGTGACGACGGCCGCCACGAGGTCGTCGAGGGCGTCTCGGACCAGACCGATCCGGCGTGCGATCGCGGCCCGGTTGTTGAGCAGCATGTCCGTCGTGCGGGCGCTCGGCGTACCGGCGACTCGGGTGCCGTCGGAGAAGCTGCCCGCCGCGAGACTGAGCACCGCCGCCCGGACATCCGACCGGTCGGTGGCGGTCGCCAGCGCGCCCGCGAGGATGTGCGGGATATGCGAGGCGAGGGCCACGATGTCGTCGTGAACGGTGGCGTCCAGGGGGACGACCCGAGCGTCGAAGGACTCCAGGACGAGCCGCGTCAGCAGCCGGAACGCCGGAAGCCCCGGTACGCCGAGCGGCGTCAGCACCCAGGGCGCGCCGACGTAGAGCTCCGGAGTCGCGGCGGCGAGCCCTGCCCGCTCCGAACCGGCCATCGGGTGCCCGCCGACGAAGCGACCGGCGAGACCAGCCCGATCGGCGGCCTCCACCACGGCCATCTTGGTGCTGCCCACGTCGGTGATCACACACCGATCCCCGGTCGCGGCGACCACCTCGGTCAACGCGGCCGGAAGCGAGGACAGCGGCCCGCAGAGGAAGACGACGTCCCGGCCGTCGAGCGCGACATCCAGCCGATCGGCGAACGGCAGGCCCAACGCGGCGGCGGTCTCGCGCGTACCGGGGTCGGGATCCCAGCCCACCACCTCGTGCTGGGTCTGGGCCAGGCGGCGCAGGACGGATCCGCCGATCAACCCGGTCCCGACGACGGCGATCCGGAGCGCCGGCAGCCCGTCACGTGCCATCGTGCTCCCTTGTCCCGTCCGGTCGGCTGAGTTCTTCACGAGTATGCCAGCGCGTCGTCAGCGTTCGCGTTATCCGGGATATCGTCCCCATCCGCGCGGAAATAGCGACGTTATCCCGGGATCCTGCGCGTGGATCGCGCGGAGCGCCCGCGACGCCCGCCCGCGACCAGCGCGCTACCGGCCCGGAAACACCGAGCCGACCTCGGGCAGGTCGGTGAGCCCGAAGCTGCCCGTCGGCGCCGACAGCGGCCGGTCCGGGCGGGCCGGCCGCAGCAGGTGGTCGGAGAGGAAGCTGCCCAGGAACTTGACGCGTACGCCGGTGTAGAGGAGCCCGTTGACCGCCCGGGCCACCCCCGCCGAGGTACGCGAGTCGGCGAGCGCGAGGACGAAGACGTACGCCCCGGCGAAGCCGGGCAAGGGTCGCGACGTCAGCGACAGGATGTTCACGCCTTGGTCGGAGAACTGCACGCAGACGTCGGCCAGAGAGCCCGGCCGGGTAGCCGGGGTGAGGGCGAGCAACGTCTTCCAGCTCAGCTCCTCGGCGGCCGGGGGAACGTCCGCCTGCCGTCGACGCGAACCGAGGCAGGCGAACCGCGTGAACACCCCGGGATGGTCCTCGACTCCGCTGTCGACCAGGCTCACGGCGTACCGGCCGGCCAACTCCGGCGCGGCGATCGCCAGCAGCCCCGGGTCGGCCGCGGCGGCCTCGACCGCGGCGGCGGTGGACGCGAAGACGCGCGACGGCAGCCCGGAGGCGTTGACGTAGCGGGTGCACTGGGCGAGCCCGTGCGGGTGGCTGGCGATGCCGGTGGGCGGACCGGACGCGCCGGCGGCGCGATAAACGTCGAACGTGGTCCGCACCGAGATCTCGCGGAGGACGACGACATCGCCGGTCCCGAAGACCAGTTGATCGAGGCTGGCGGTCACGATCCCCTCGACCGTGTTCTCCACCGGCACGACGCCGAAGTCGCAGTCGCCCCACCGGACGCGGTCGACGATCTCGGGCACGGTGGTGCTGGGCAGCAGGTCCTCGGACTGATTCCAGATCTGCCCGGCGGCCTGAAAAGTGAACGTGCCCGGCGGCCCGAGGTATGCGATGCGCAAGGTCACTTGGACGGCCTCCCCGTGCTCCGGCCGATCTGGACGGTGCGGCTGTACGGTATCGCAAGCGTCTATATGCCGCTAGACCTGGTCAGGAGCGGAACTTCGCCAGGTGTTCCAGGAACGACAGGTTCGCCGCCCAGCCGTCGATCGGCGGTGGGTCCGAACCCAGCCAGACCGGCTCGTCGGCGGGGAATTCGTGCAGTTGGGCGGCGATCCCGGCGCGGGTGACGACGATGCAGGCCTGCCGGTGCCGGGAGGCGAGCACGCACAGCCGCCCGGTCTCCAGGTGGAAGGCGGTCGCGTCGCGCCGCCCCGACAGGGGATGCCAGACGAGGGTGATCTCGAACTGCCGCCCCTGCAGGCGGTTGGCGGTGTCCACGGTGACCTGCGGCAACGCCGCCCGGTCCAGCGCCGCTCGCACATGGTCGCGCTGGTCGGTGTGGGCCACCCCGATCGCGATGTCGCGCGACTTCAACCCGCGAGTGCGGCGCTCGTCGGTGGTCACGGCCGCCCCGGCGCACAGGCCGCGGGCCAGCTCCACCAGGTGCGCCACCAGCTCCGGATCAGTTCTCGGCTGGTACGCCGAGGGCAGCTCCAGGATTCCCCAGCCGTGGTCGGCAGCGCTCCGGACGGCTGGATGCGCCGAGGCCGGCACGTCGAGGCGGCGTACGCCCGGGGCCACCCCGGCGCGGAACGGCCGGACGTAGAAGGCGTCGGAGACCACCGGCGCGGTATGCGGAGCCAACCGCCAGCTCACCGGCAACGGGACGACCGGCGTACCGGGGTGGTGGCGCAGCACGACCCCGGCGGCGGTGGACAGCGGCCAGGCCGACAGCGACCGCACGGTGTGCTCGTCGGCGACGGTGAACGGGGAGAGCTGACCGGGGTCGCCGACCAGCAGCAGCCGGTCGAACAGATCCCCGACGCGCACCAGGGCGGCCGCCGACATCTGGTACGCCTCGTCGATGATCCCCAGCTCGAAGGTCTCCCCGGGGCTGAACGCCCACTTCGCGGCGGTCGCGACGACGATCGGGCAGCCGGACAGCTCGGCGAGCTTCGCGCTGGTGCGTACGCCCCGGCGGGGGAAACCGGCCGGCGGTTCCCAGCCGCTGGCGTGTAGCCGGCCGACCTCGGCGGGCAGCCCGGCTTCGGCCAGCTCCCGGACCAGCCCGCCGACGAGGTCGTCGGCCTGGTCGTTGGTCTGCACCACGACCGGCACGCGTACGCCGTCCGCCACGAGCCGCCGGGTCAGCTCCCGGACCAGCGTCGACTTGCCCGCACCCGGCGGCGAGTCCACCACGATCGTGCGTTCGCCCGAGGTGAGCAGCCGCCAGATCTGTTCGACCGCGCCCTCGTGAGCCGCCCTCGCCTCACTCACCGCCGCCCCCCGCCGCTCCCGTCGCTCCCGCCGCCCTCCGTCGCGCCCGCTACCGAGTCGGCGCTTGGCGCTGGATCAGGGATCTCGGTCGAATCTTGCTCCATGATTCGACCGAGATCCCTGATCTGCTGCGGATCATTGGAGGCGGCAGCGGCAGCGGCATCGTCGGCGGGGTCGGGCGCGGGTACGCCGAACTGCCACGGGAGCTTGTCGGGCAGCCGGCTGGGGAAGGCGTCCTCCCCGCCGAACGGCGCGAAGACGACCTCCTCGCCGATCTGCGGCAGCCGCCCGAGGGCGTTGCGCTGCACCGCGCCCTTCTGGACGAGGAGTTCCACGCCGTCCGGTTCGACGGCGGTGACCGTCACCATGACGCGGGGATCGGTGGCGAGCCAGAGCTGCGTACCGAGGGGGCGTCCGAACTCGCTGTCGCAGTGCAGCCAGATGCGCGGCCGCAGCAGCTCGCGCCCGGTCGGCGAGGCGAGCGTATGCTCGCGGTCCACCTTGGACACCGTGCCACTGAGAGCGTCCCCGCTGATCAGGTACCCCGTCATGACGAGCGGATCGTCGAGCGCCATCTGCCGTTCGAGGGCCACCGTGCGGGTCTCCAGCTCGTGCAGGAACCGGAAGGCCGGTACGCCGGACAGCCGGGCGGCGACGGAGGCGGTCCCCTCGGCGACCCGTTCCCGGTGCCGGGTGTAGGACCAGCGGTCGCGTTCCCAGCGGTCGCCGACGTGCGCTCCGATCTCGGGCAGCTCCGCGCCGACGAACTCGAGCGAACGCCACGTGGCGGACCAGGCCGCGCCCAGCGGGCCCGAGACGGCCGCCGTGACCAGGCCGGGCGCGCCGAGCGCCGAGGCGAGGACGCCGGAGTCCCAGTGCGGATCGGGGATCGGTCCCATCGGGACGTCCTCGGCGGTGACCCCGAGCCAGGAGAGCAACGACGGCAGGTGGACGTCTTCGGCGGGCAGTTGACCGGTCGCCCAGTGCGTCGTGAGCACGTCGGTCATCGCCGTGGTCACCGACGACCCCGGCAGTACGCGTCGCGACCCGAACCAGCTCAGGTGCTGGGCGGCGAGGTCTTCGGAGCCACGCAGGTAGCGCGCGAGCAGGTCGGTCAGCCACTGTGCGGTCGCCCCGTTGGGCGTGATCAGTTGCGGCGCGTCGACCGCGCACTCCACGACCGTCATGTCGCGCCGGACGATCGGTTCGACGGCCCCGAATTCCTCCACATAGGAGCACAGGTCGGCGGCGAACTCGTGCAGCAGAGCCATCCGCTGTTCGCGATCCCGGGGCTCAGCGGCGACGAGGAGCTTGGCGTCGTCCGGCGATGTTCCATAGCGGAGAGCCAACACGGCGGCGGGCTCGCCGGCCAGGTGGTAGCCGACGACGACCAGTGGCCGGTCGTGCAGGTGAACGTGCCGGCGGGTGGTGCGGCGTACCGCGCGACCGTCGCGCATGGCCTGCAACCGTTGCCGCACGGCGAGATCCGGTGGGGGATCGAGGAGCGCCTCGTCCACGGTGCCGCCGACCACGTTGGCGACCGCGCTGCCCAGCCGGGCCACGCGCCGCTGCTCGACGAGTTCGCCCGCGCACGCCCCCATCAGTGGACACTGTGGACATCCGTCGCCGAACTTCGGGGTCAGCGCGCTCCAGGTGGGCTGCTCGCCGCCCCACTCCAGCCCCGCCGACAGCGCGCGCACCCGGGCCACCTGCGGCGTCACGTCGAGTACGGCGGCGGTCGGGCTCAGGCCGAAATTCCTGGGCAGCACCAGGAGAGTACGCGTAGAGCAGCGCTCTTCATCCTGCAGTCGCGACCGCAGCGCCACGATCTCGACGGCCAACTCTCGCGAGGTCGCGGCGACCTTGGCCGGATCGGCGACCTCCCCGACCATCGCATAGGTGCGTACGCCGACCAGGTGCAAGGTCTCGCCGGAGACGATCAGCAGATCGTCGGTCTCCAGGTGACCACCGGGCCAGGCGAGTTTCTGCGGCCCCAGGACGTGCAACCGCGGCGTCCGGTCGGCGAGACAGGTCGCCAGATCCGAGGGCACTGCTTCGGCCACCTCGATGCCGAGATGTCTGCCGACCAGCTCGCGGAGATCGGCGTATCCCTGGCTCTTGAGACGAGCCTCGAACTGCGCGGACCGGGCGAGGGCGAACGGCGATTGACCGACCTCCTCGCCGCCGAGGGAGACGGCGAGTGAGTCGAGGTCGACGCCGGTGGCGACGAGCCGAGAGCGGCGCTCACACCCGGGGGTGGCCAGCAAGCCGGCCACTTTTCTGGGGGTGAGGGGATTGGTCGGTCCAGCTCGAAGCGCAGCGGTGAGGTCTGGGCTCGACCGGAACAATTGGCTCAGCCTCCAGCTAGTTGCTGTGGAGCGCCGAGTTGAGCGTGATGCCGTGGCCTTCGCGCGGCGTGGCCTCCAGCGCACCCGTGACCGAGTTTCGCCAGTAGCGGATGCCGCTCGCGCCGGACAGGTCGCGCGCCTTGACCACGCGGCCGTCGGGCAGGGTGACCTTCGACCCGGCCGTGATGTAGCAGCCCGCCTCGACCACGCAGTCGTCGCCGAGCGAGATGCCGATGCCGCCGTTCGCGCCGAGCAGGCAGCGCTTGCCGATGGAGATGACCTCCTTGCCGCCGCCGGAGAGGGTGCCCATGATCGACGAGCCCGCGCCGATGTCGGAGCCGTCGCCGACGACCACCCCCGCGACGATGCGCCCCTCGACCATGCTGGTCCCGAGCGTGCCCGCGTTGAAGTTGACGAAGCCCTCGTGCATCACCGTGGTGCCCTCGGCGAGGTGAGCGCCCAGGCGAACGCGGTCGGCGTCGGCGATGCGGACGCCACTCGGCACGACGTAGTCGGTCATCCGGGGGAACTTGTCGACCCCGTAGACGGCGAGGTGCCCGCCGGCCGCCCGGACCTCGAAGCGCAGCTCGTCGACCCGGTCGGCCGGGCACGGCCCGAGGCTCGTCCAGGCGACGTTGGGCAGCGCGCCGAAGACGCCGTCGAGGTTGGCCTGATGCGGCTTGATGATCCGGTGCGAGAGCAGATGCAGCCGCAGGTACGCGTCGGCGGTGTCGGCCGGCGGCTCGGCCAGACTGCCGACGACCGTCGCGACCTGCTCGACCTTCAGATCCAGCGGCTTGCTGACAGCCGTCGCATAGGCCGGGGCGGGGCCGGGCGTGCCGAGGCCCAACTGGCCGGCCGGGTACCAGACGTCGAGAACCTGACCGTCGGCGGTGACGGTGGCCAGTCCATGACCCCAAGCCGGGGAGGGCTTGCCCGAGCCGCCAGGAGTTCGGTCAGCTGCGTCGTTGAGTGCGCTCACGGTCACCTAGGCTACCGGTCATGGCTGACGTTCTGACCCCAGAGGTGCTCGCCGACCCCGTGGCGTTGACCCGTGCGATGGTCGACATCGAGTCCGTCTCCGGGAACGAGCAGGAGATCGCCGACGCGGTCGAGGCAGCCCTGCGGTCCTGCGCCCACCTGACCGTCGAACGGATCGGGCACACCGTCGTCGCGCGTACGCACCTGGGCCGGTCGTCGCGCGTCGTGCTGGCCGGGCACCTCGACACCGTGCCGATCGCGGGCAATTTCCCGTCGCGCGCGTCGCTGACCGAGGACGGCGTCGAGCTGATGTGGGGCTGCGGCACCTCCGACATGAAGAGCGGCGCCGCGATCGCCCTGCACCTCGCGACGACCGTCGTCGAGCCGAAGTTCGACGTCACCTACTTCTTCTACGAGGCCGAAGAGGTGGAAGCCGCCCGGAACGGCCTGTTCATCGTCTCGCAGCAACGCCCCGAGCTGCTGGCCGCCGACTTCGCCATCCTCCTCGAACCCACCTACGGCGTGGTCGAGGCGGGCTGCCAGGGCACCATGCGGGCGCTCGTCACGGCCCGGGGCAAGCGGGCGCACTCGGCCCGGTCCTGGCTCGGCGTCAACGCCATCCACGCCGCCGGGGAGATCCTCTCGCGGCTGGCCGACTATCGCGCCCGGGAAGTCGAGATCGACGGGTGCCTCTACCGGGAGGGCCTGAACGCGGTCTTCGTGACCGGCGGCGTCGCCGGAAACGTCATCCCGGACCTCTGCGAGATCGAGGTCAACTACCGATTCGCGCCGTCCCGATCGGTCGCCGAGGCGCTTGACCACCTCGTCGAACTCTTCCAAGGCTTCGACGTGAAGCTGACCGACGCCGCCCCCGGCGCGCTACCCGGCCTGACGCTGCCGCCCGCGGCCGAGTTCATCGCCGCGACCGGCACCATCCCGGCGGCCAAACTCGGGTGGACCGACGTTTCCCGGTTCTCCGCGCTCGGCGTACCGGCGTTGAACTTCGGACCGGGCGACCCGAACCTGGCCCACAAAGTGGACGAACACGTCGAGGTCGCGAAGATCGTCGAGGGCGCCGCCGTCCTCCGCACCTGGCTCTCTTCTTCCGCGTGATCATGAACTAATGGTCGTGATCGACCGGTGTGTCGTGTCCCTGCGACCCTGATCGACTCCGTAAGCCGATGATCGACCACGGTGGTGCCAACCGATCGACCGTCGTTGAGCGTCTCCTTCGATGCGGCCCGCGCCGGGCCGCCCAACGAGGGGGAGTCATGGCGGACAGCGCGGAGAACCCGGAGACCACGGCCGACTCGGAGCCCGCGGCCAACCCGGAGCCCGCGGAGAAGCCGGAGCGCGCGGCCAACCCGGAAAACCCGGTGAATCCGGCGCCGAGGCGTCGCGTACCGGTGCCGCCGCCGCTCAACCTGGGCCGCCGCCTGCGTGCTCTGGCCGGGGTGGACGAGAGGCTCCTCGCGTACGCACCGCAGGAGCGCGCCTGGTACACCTCGCTCGGCGGGGTCGTGCTCGGGACGGCGACGATCGCCGCGTTCTCGATGTGGTTCGCCATCACCCAGGCGGTGGGCGTGACCAGTGGCTGGGCGATCATCCCGGTGCTCGTCTGGTTCTTCTTCATCCTGAGCGTCGACCGCTGGCTCGTCTCCAGCCGCATCGGCGGGGAGGGCCGTAAACGGCTGCCGGTGCTGTTCATGCGGATCGGCATGGCGGTCCTGTTCGGCATCATCATCGCCGAGCCGCTGGTGCTGCGGGTCTTCCAGACCGCCGTCGAACAGCACATCCGCGACGAGCGGGCGGCGCAGCTCGCCGAGCTGGCCGGGCGGCTGAAGAAGTGCAATCCGGCTCCCACCGCGCCGGACGCCCCGCCGCCGGCCGGGTGCACGGCGACGGATGTGCTGTCGTTCGGCACGACGCCGGTCGCGACGAGTCAGCAGCTCGCCGCGGTACGCGCCGATGCGACCGACCTCAAGGCGCAGGTGGCCGCCGACGCGAAGAAGTATGCCGAGCTGAACGAGCTGGCCCGCCGCGAGTGCAACGGCACGAGGGGCGCCGGGCTCACCGGCCGGGTCGGCGAGGGGCCGAACTGCCATCGGCTGCGTGCCGAAGCCGACGCGTACGCCAAGACGCACCGCATCGCGGCGAACACGGCCCGGCTCGGCGCCCTCGATCAGCAGATCTCCACATTGGAGGCGGCTGCTCAGCAGAACCAGGCGGCGTTCGAGCGGGAACGGGATCGACAGATCACCGCCCGAGTGGACCAGGCCCGCAGCCATCAAGGCCCGATCGGGCTCCTGGAACGGCTGGGCGCCCTGCACGAGCTGGCCGGTCTGAACATCACCCTGGCGCTGGGCATCTGGGCGGTCCGGCTGTTCTTCATCCTCGTGGACTGCATGCCGATCCTCGTGAAGTACGTGGGCGGCACCACGACCTACGACCGGCTCGTCGACCAGCGACTCCGGTACGCCGAAGCCACCCTCGAGCACGATCTCGCGCATGAGATGGACGAGCGCGCCGCCGTCCTGCGGAAACGCCGGGCCGAGATCGACCTCGAAGTGCTGGAGCACAAGGCGATCCTGGGCGACCGGCTGAGCGCTGCGGCCGACCGGCTCGACGGCACCCGCCGTGGATCAGGGTTGTAAGGGAACGATCAGGGTCGCCTGGACACGACACGCCGGTCGATCACGACGATAGGTTCATGATCGCGCGGAAAGGCGAAAGAGCGAAAGGCGGAAAACCGGGTCAGGTGGCGGCTTCGCTGGTGTTGACGATGTGACTGACCGCCTCGTCGACGTCGTCGGTCAGCATCAGGAGGTCGAGATCCTCCTTGCTGATCTTTCCCTCGCCGAGCATCGTCGTGCGGAGCCAGTCGATCAGGCCGCCCCAGTACGCCGTCCCGATCAGCACGACGGGGAACTGCGTCACCTTCCGGGTCTGGACCAGGGTGAGCGCCTCGAACAGCTCGTCCATCGTCCCGTATCCGCCGGGGAGGACGACGAAGGCTTGGGCGTACTTCACGAACATGGTCTTCCGCACGAAGAAGTAGCGGAAGTCGATGCCCAGCTCGACCCAGTCGTTGAGGCCGTGCTCGAAGGGCAGCTCGATGCCGAGCCCGACGGACAGGCCGCCGGCCTCGGCCGCGCCCTTGTTGGCGGCCTCCATCACACCGGGTCCACCGCCGGTGATCACGGCGAATCCGGCGCGGGCGAGCGCCGCGCCGACGTCGTAGCCCAGCTGGCATTCGGCGCTGTCCTCGGGGCTCCGGGCGGAACCGAAGACGCTGACCGACGGGGGCAGGTCGGCCATCGTCTCGAAACCCTCGACGAATTCGCTGAGGATGCGCAGCGTCCGCCACGCGTCCTTGGTCTTCCAGTCCGGCCGGCCGCGCGAGTCGAGCAGCGCCTGGTCGGCGGTGCTCGACCGGGTCACCGAGCCGCGGAGGGTCACTGCTCCGGAGTGGCGCTCTCGGTTACTCATGCCATGAACTTATCCCGCTCGGTGTCGGCTAACCGCATCCGGCGCGTCGGGCAACCAAAACCGGTTGCCGACCGCTTTAAATGGGTACAGCCTGGCGGTGGAGGGGACGAAGGTGCTGAGCCGGATCGAAATGCTGAAGCGGCGCGCGGCCATGCGGCAGCGCATCCGCGTCGTCGTCGCGCAGCGTCGCATCCCGGCCGTCCCGGTCGAAACCCCCACCGAGCCCGAGCCGCGTGACTGACCAGGTCCGCGCGTTCGGTCTCGCCCTGTCCGCGCTGGTCCTTCTCGCATTCCTCGGGTACGCCGCCGGCCGCGCCCGGAATCCGGAAAGTGCGTCTGGCGTACCCGTGGTGGAAACGACCCGGTCCGCGACGACGCCGGTGGTGACCGCGGCCGCCCGGAAACCCCCGGGCGGGCCGAAGAGCGGGACCGGGAAGTTCGTGATCGCGCCCGGCGACGGCCCGGTGGTGGGCCGGGGCCTGATCCACTCCTATCAGGTCGCGGTCGAGACCGGCACGGGGCTGGCCGCGGCCGACTTCGCGACCGCGGTCGACGCGACGCTCGCCGATCCCCGCAGCTGGACAGCCCGCGGCCGGTGGGGTTTCCACCGGGTCGGCCCGGGCGAGCCGCACGATTTCGTGGTGAAGCTGGCCACCCCCGCGACGGTCGACAAGATCTGCGGGGCGGCCGGCATCCAGACGAGCGGCGAGGTCTCCTGCCGAGCGGGCGGCAACGTGGTGATCAACCTGCGCCGCTGGCTGCTCGCCATCCCGCCGTACGCCGGCCGTCTGCGCGACTACCAGCACCTCGTCGTCAACCACGAGGTCGGCCACTTCCTCGGGTTCGGTCACGCCGGCTGTCCCGGCCGAGGCCGACCGGCGCCCGCGATGATGCCGCAATACTTCGGCCTCGACGGCTGTACGCCGAACGCCTGGCCCTACCCGTGACCGCTGTCGTGACGGCCGTCCCGGCGATGCGGGTTTAGCTGATTCTTGCTGCGGCGATGGAAACAGTTGTCCCGAAGGTCTTGTAACCGATTCCGTAGTGCTATTGGATGTCATAGGTCCGATCGGCCCGGTCTCCGCCATGCCTGGGCCGATCGGCCTTTTGCGCGATTCCTCCTTTGCCCCTTTCGCCCGCCTTGTCGGTGCACTCCGTCAGCTGCAGATCACGGTCACGGAGGTGACCTCGGGCGGCTGAGGCCTGCGTAACCGTGATCTGCGGGGATCCGGGGCTGGGGTCCTCGGCCGCGTCGCACGGGCGTGGTTGCATATAGCGGTGACCCGGCGAGCCATGAGTACGTTTCGGCTGGTGCGGCCCGCGGCCGTCACCGCCGGCGCACCCGTGCTCGACGAGGCGCAGGCTCGGGTGGTGCGCCACCGGGACGGTCCGCTGCTCGTCCTGGGCGGCCCCGGCACCGGGAAGACGACTGTGCTGGTCGAATCGGTCGCCACGCGGATCGCCGAGGGCGACGACCCGGAAGGCGTACTGATTCTGACGTTCGGCCGCCGGGCCGCCATGTCGCTGCGGCGGCGGATCGAGGCCCGGGTCAGCGCGGTCGCCGAGCGCCGCGTGATCCGGGAACCCGTGGTCCGCACCTTCCACGGATACGCCTTCGGCCTGCTGCGAGCCGCGGCCGCGACACGGGGCGAACCCGCGCCCCGCCTGCTCACCGGGCCGGAGCAGGACCTCGTCATCCGGGAGCTGCTGGCCGACGGAGAGATCACCTGGCCCGACGACGTACGCCCCGCGCTGCGTACGCGGGCCTTCGCCGAACAGCTCCGGGACCTGATGCAACGGGCGGCCGAACGTGGGCTCGGGCCGAACGGGCTGCGGGAGCGCGGCGTACGCCACGGCCGGGCCGACTGGCTGGCCGCCGCCGAGTTCCTCGGCGAATACGAGCAGGTTCTGGCCCTGCGCGAGATGACGACCCGGAGTTCGGCGGCGTACGACCCGGCCGAGTTGGTGCGGGCGGCCGCCGCGATGTTGCGAGAGGACCCGGCGCGGTTGGCGGCCGAACGCAGACGCCTGCGCGCGGTCTACGTCGACGAGTACGCCGACACCGACCCGGCCCAGGTCGAGTTGCTCGAACTCGTGGCCGGGGGCGGGGCGACCGTCGTGGCGCTGGCCGATCCCGACTCGTCGACCTTCGCCTTCCGGGGTTCCGACCCGGCCCTCGTCGGCCGGTTCCCCGCGACCTTCCCCCGAGCGGACGGATCGGACGCGCCGGTGCAGCTGCTCAGCGTGAATCATCGGGCGCCGGAGGAGCTGATCGGGGCCGCCGCCCGCATCTCCGTACGCCTCCGCGCCTCGGCCGGGGTGGGGGTGTCGCACCGCCGGGTCACCCCCGCTCCAGCCGCCGCCGCTCCAGCCGCCGCCGATGATCAGCACCAGATCACGGATCCGGGTCGAATCTTGCCCCAAGATTCGACCGATATCCCTGATCCAGCGTCCGAGCAGGCGCCGCCCGAGCAGGTGCCGCCCAAGCAGGCGGGGCGGAGGCTTGAGCAGGCGGGGTCGGCGGTGGAGGTGGTTAGCCTCCGCAGCGTGGCGAGCGAGGCGGCGTACATCGCGCATCGCCTCCGCGAGGCGCACCTCGTCGAGGGCGTGCCCTGGTCCCGGATGGCGGTGATTCAGCGGTCCACCGCGATCCAGCTTGTCAGCCTCCATCGGGGGCTGCGGCAGGCCGGGGTGCCGACGGTGGTGCTCGCCGAGGATCTGCCGTTGCATGAGCAGCCCGCCGTACGCCCCCTGCTCACCTTGCTCCGATGTGCGCTCAAGCCGGAGGAGCTGACCGAGGAGACGGCGGTCGCGCTGTTGCACTCGCCGTTGGGCGGGGCCGATCCGTTCGGCGAACGCAGGCTGCGTCAGGGGCTGCGGGCGTTGGCCCATGCCGCCGGTGATCCCCGGCCGAGCGGGGAACTGCTGGTGGAGGCGCTGCGCGATCCGACCGAGTTGGCCGTGCTCGACAAGCGGTGGGCCGCCCCGGCCAGCCGGGTCGCCCAGCTGCTCGCGACCGGCCGGGAGACCGCGGCCCGCCCCGGCGCGACCGCCGAGGACGTGCTCTGGAACGTGTGGCGGGCCAGTGGCCTGGCCGAGCGGTGGGCCGCTGTGGCCACCGCCCCGCCGAGCGGGCCGGATCAGCAGCGCCGCGCCGAGGCGGCCGACCGGGATCTCGACGCCGTCGTGGTGCTGTTCGACGCGGCGGCCCGGTTCACCGACCGGCTGCCGGGCGCGAAGCTGGACACCTTCCTCGAACACGTGCTGAGTCAGCAGCTTCCGGCGGACAGCCTCGCGCCCAACGCCGACCGGGGTGAGGCCGTACGCCTCCTCACCGCGCACGCCGCGAAGGGGCTCGAGTGGGATGTCGTCGTGGTCGCCGGAGTGCAGGAGGGCATCTGGCCCGACCTGCGGCTGCGCGGCAGTCTGCTCGGCTCCGAACAGCTCGTCGACGTCCTGGCCGAGCGAGCGGGGGAGACCGATCGGGAGGTGGTGACCGCGCAGTCGGCGGCGCTGCTGGACGAGGAGCGCCGGCTGTTCCACGTGGCCGTCTCCCGCGCCCGAAAGAAGCTGCTGGTGACGGCGGTCGACACCGGCGCGGTCGGCGGCGACAGCGGTGAGGAGCGCCCGAGCCGGTTCCTCTACGAGCTGGCCGGCGAGGACGTCACGCCGGCCGACGACCGGGAGCCGGAGGAGGCCGAGGACCTCCCGGTGCAGCGGCCGCCCCGGGCGCTCACGCTGCCTGCCCTGGTGGCGGAGTTGCGTATCGCCGTCACGAGCCCTCGGACGAGCCCGGCGAAGCGGGAGGCGGCCGCGGTGCAGCTGGCCCGGCTGGCGGCGGCGGGCGTACCGGGGGCGGATCCCGACCACTGGTGGGGACTGCCGCCGTTGTCGGACGACCGGCCGCTGGCCGACGACGGCGATCCCGTCGTGGTCACACCGTCCACGATGGAGTCAGCCCTGCGGTGCAGCCTGCGGTGGCTGCTCGAACGGCACGGTGGCAAGGCGCCGGACAGCTTCGCCCAGGGTGTCGGCAACCTCGTGCACGCGGCGGCGATGCTGGCCGACGACGTCAGCGTCGACCGCGCCGCGCTCATGGAGTACGTCAACGAACGGTTCGACGTCATCGAGCTGGCCGCCAAGTGGCTCGCCCCCCGGGAGCAGGGCAAGGCCGAGCAGATGATCGACAAGTTGGTCCGGTGGATCGCGGTCAACCCGCGCCGGCTCCTCGCGATCGAACGGGACTTCCTCGTCCGGGTCACCGACGACGAGGCCCGCCCGATCGACCTCAAGGGCCGGGTGGACCGGCTGGAGGTCGACGACCAGGGCCGGCTCGTCGTCATCGACCTGAAGACCGGGGCCAGCACCATCGCCACCGCGCAGGAGCTGCCGGAGCATCCGCAGCTGGGGGCGTACCAGGTGGCGGTGGAGGCCGGCGCGTTCGAGGAGGGCTCGGAGTCCGGCGGTGCCGCCCTCGTCCAGCTCGGCGGCGACCGTCGCGACGCGCGGGAGCAGATTCAGGAGGCGCTCGGCGTGGTCGAGAACCCCGACTGGGCGTCCGAGATGGTCCGCAAGACCGGGGCGACCATGGCGGCCTCGACCTTCGTGGCGAAGGCGAACGACAAGTGCCGGGTGTGCCCGGTCCGGCCGAGCTGCCCGGTCTCCGGCAAGGGACGGCAGGTGGTGGAACCGTGAGCCGCTTCGACTCCGGTCCCCGGTTCACTCCGCACGAGCTGGCGACCCGGCTCGGGCTCACCCGGCCGACCGACGAGCAGGCCCGGGTCATCTCGGCCCCGGTCGCGCCGCTGCTCGTGGTGGCGGGTGCGGGATCGGGCAAGACCGAGACCATGGCGGCGCGCGTACTGTGGCTGGTCGCCAACTCACACGTCCGGCCGGAGCAGATCCTCGGCCTGACCTTCACCCGCAAGGCCGCCGGTGAGCTGGCCCATCGGGTCCGGCTGCGGCTGGGGCAGCTTCGCCGGCGCATGCCGGAACCGGGTCCGCACCGCAGTGCCGGAGAGCCCACGATCTCGACATACCACTCGTTCGCGGCGCGTGTCGTCGCCGAGCACGGGCTGCGCGCGGGGTTCGAGCCCAGTGCGCGGCTGCTGTCCCAGGCCGCGGCGTGGCAGCTCGCGGACGAGGTGGTCGCGGCGTACGACGGCGACATGTCCGCCGTGGACAAGGCCAAGTCGACGGTCACCAAGGCCGTCCTCGACCTGGCCGCGGAGATGGCCGAGCATCTGGTCGGCCCGGACGAGCTGTCCGCGTGGACCGGCCGATTCTCGGCCGAGCTCACCGGCCTGCCCGGCCGCGTCTACGCCCCGGTCCAAGCTCTGCTCGGGACCCAGCGGGCGCGTCTGGCGCTGATGCCGATGATCCGCTTGTACGCACAACGCAAAGCGGCGCTGGAGGCGATGGACTTCGGCGACCAGCTCTCGAGAGCGGCCCGGGTGGCTCGGGACCATCCCGAGGTCGGCGCGATCGAGCGGCAGCGGTTCACCGTGGTGCTCCTGGACGAGTACCAGGACACGAGTCACGCCCAGGTGGTGTTGCTGCGCTCGTTGTTCGGCGGCGGCCATCCGGTGACCGCCGTCGGCGACCCCGGCCAGTCCATCTACGGCTGGCGAGGGGCGAGCGCGGGGACGCTGGACCGCTTCCCGGACGACTTCCGGGGTGCCGACGGCGCTCCGGCGAGCGTGATGGCGCTCAGCCGCTCGTTCCGCAACCGGCAGCAGATCCTGCACGTCGCCAACGCGGTCTCGGAGCCACTGCGCCAGCGGGGAGCCCGGGTGACCGCGCTGCGCGGCGACGGGCGCACCGGCTTCGTCCACTGTGCACTCACGCAGACGACGCAGGACGAGGCGGAGTGGATCGCCCGCCGGATCGACGAGGTCTGGCAGGAGGTCGCCGACGAAGCCGAACGGGCCGGAGTGACGGCGCCGCCGCCGACGACGGCCGTCCTGGTCCGCGTACGCGCCCAGATCGAGCCGATCGAGCAGGCGCTCCGGGCGAGAGGGCTGCCCGTCGAGGTGGTCGGCCTCGGCGGCCTGCTCGACACGCCCGAGGTACGCGATGTGGTCTGTACTTTGCGCGTACTGGCCGATCCGGCCGACGGGGCGTCGCTGCTGCGGATGCTGACCGGGCCCCGCTGGCGGATCGGCCCCCGGGATCTGGTGGCGCTGCACCGGCGTTCCCGGAAGATCGCGGCCGACCGGAGAGGCGACCCCGAACCGGTCGTCACCGATCGGCTGGACGAGGCCGCGCTCAGCGAGGCGCTCGACGACCTCGGCGATCCGGCGGCCTACTCGACGCACGGCTACATCCGCTTCCGCCGGTACGCCAAAGAGCTGGCCGAGTTGCGCCGGCATCTCGACCAGCCGCTGCCGGACCTGATCTCGGAGATCGAACGGGTCAGCGGGCTGGAGGTCGAAGTCCTCCTCCGTGGGGGCGAGTCGGCGCTGAGCCGGGCGCACCTCGACGCCTTCGGCGACGTCGCGGCCCGGTTCGCCAGCGAGACCGAGGGCGCCACCCTGTCGGCGTTCCTGGCCTATCTGCGGGCCGCCGAGGAGGAGGAGCGCGGCCTCGCCCCGGGCGAGGTCGAGGTCGTCGAGGGCGCCGTCCAGCTCCTGACCGCGCATGCGGCGAAGGGGCTCGAATGGGACCTTGTGGCGGTCGCCGGGCTGACTCAGGGCGTGTGGCCGGGCAAGACGAAGAACAGCGACCACTACCTCGACGGGCTCGGCGTGCTGCCGTTTCCGTTGCGTGGCGACCACGACGGCCTGCCCTCGCTGAAGGTCCCCACCGGGCCCGACGGCGACCAGAAGGCGCTGCGGGACGCGGTCGACAAGTTCCGCGAGGAGTGGGGCGAGCACGACGAACGCGAGGAACGGCGACTCGCGTACGTGGCGGTGACCCGGCCCCGGCGCTGGTTGCTGGCCAGCGGCGCGTGGTGGGGCGACGGCGTACGCCCGCGGGGACCGTCGCCGTTCCTGGAGGAGATCGCCGACCTGTGCCGGCAGGGAGACGGGATCGTCGAGGTGTGGGCGCCCCCGCCCGGGCCGGAGGACACCAATCCGGCGCTGGGGTCGGTCGCCGCGATCGAATGGCCGCAGGATCCCCTGGGACGCCGCCGTCCGGTGGTCGCCGCCGCCGGCGACCTCGTCCGGTCCTACCTGGACGTCACCGGGGACGGGCTGTCGCGTACGGGGCGGCAGGCCGAGCGGAAGGTGGCCGGGCTCGCCGACGAGCAGGCCCAGCGGTGGGCGCGGGAAGTCGAGCTGCTCCTCGCCGAGCGGGCGCTGCAACGGCGTACGGGCAACGTCATCGAGGTGCCCGTGCCGCGCCAACTATCGGTCTCCCAGCTGGTCACCCTGCGCCGCGATCCCCGGGATCTGGCCCGGTCGCTCCGGCGTCCGCTGCCGCACCGGCCCAACCCGTACGCCCGCCGGGGCACCGCCTTCCACCTCTGGCTGGAGCAGCGGTTCGGGGCGGACCGGCTGCTCGACGTCGACGAGTTGCCGGGGTCGGCCGACGCCGACGCGGCCGACGACGAACGGCTGGCCGCCCTGCAGGAGGCCTTCCTCGCCGGTGAGTGGGCCGAGCGTACGCCGGTCGAGGTCGAGGTGCCGTTCGCGACCGTCCTCGGCGGAGTCGTGGTCCGGGGCCGGATGGACGCCGTGTTCGCCGAACCGGACGGGACCTACGACGTGGTCGACTGGAAGACCGGGGGACGCCCGGCCGGCACCGCTGCCACGGCGGCGGCGGTGCAGCTGGCCGCGTACCGGCTCGCCTGGGCCGCGCTGGCGGGGGTGCCGGTCGCGAAGGTGCGGGCCGCGTTCTACTACGTCGCGGACAAGGTGACTGTGCGCCCGGTCGACCTGCTGGACGAGGCCGGACTCACCGAGCTGATCGCCGGGTTGCCGGAAGCCGGATAACCGACGGCGTCCGGTTCCTGACTGATCGGGCCACCGGCGCGCGGCACGCTGGATCTTGTGAAAGGGGCGGCTCGGGAACTGTTGGTGGTGCTGGTCGTGGCGACGGCCGGCGTGGCCGTCGCGGGCGCGATCGTCCTCATGCCCTGGCATCCGCACCTGCCCGCCACGAACGCGGTCGTCGAGGTGTACGCCCCCCACCGTTGATCACCCGGGCGGGGTAGCCTGTCCTCTCTCCACACCCT
Source organism: Hamadaea sp. NPDC050747 (assembly GCF_040654195.1). Classification (NCBI taxonomy): domain Bacteria; kingdom Bacillati; phylum Actinomycetota; class Actinomycetes; order Micromonosporales; family Micromonosporaceae; genus Hamadaea; species Hamadaea sp. NPDC050747. The sequence continues at coordinate 480,852 of NZ_JBFAHM010000003.1, read as the reverse complement.
CGTTCTCACCCCTGGTCCCGCCGGGAGGGCGGTCGTTGATGTCAGCCAAGCGTGGCACCTTCGTCTTGGTCGCCGCCGGCCTGATCGGCCTGGTCACGACGGCTCCGGCGTACGCCGACGGGGTGCGCTCCCAGCAGTGGTACCTGTCCTCCCTGGACCTTCCGGCGGCGCACGCCGTCACGAAGGGGACCGGGGTCGTCGTCGCGGTGGTGGACTCCGGAGTGGACGCCACCCATCCCGATCTGCAGGGCTCGGTCCTGCCCGGGACGGAGACTGCCGGGACGAAGGACTTCGACGGGCGCGGGACCGCGCTCGCCTCGCTGGTGGCCGGGCACGGCCACGGCGCGGGCGGGGCCGACGGCGTCCTCGGCGTAGCGCCGGGCGCGCAGATCCTGCCGGTCGCCTTCGCGCCCAGGGCCGGTGAGGCGGGCGACCCCGCAGCCCTGGCCGCCGGCATCGACCTGGCCGTCTCGAAGGGCGCCAAGGTGGTCTGCGTCGGCCGTGGTGTCGCGCCGAACCCGCGGCTGCGGGAGGCCGTCGAGAACGCCCTGGCCGCCGACGTCCTCGTCGTGGCGGCCGACGGCGACGTGGCCAACAGCGCGTTCTCGCCGTGGCCGTCGTCCGTCCTCGGGGTGCTGACCGCCGTCCCGCTCGACCGGGCGGGCAATGTCGCCGTCAGCCCGGCCAGCCGTCAGACCAGCGGCATCGGCGTACCGGGGGTCGACTTGATCTCCGCCACCTCCGGCGGCGGCTACCGGCTGCAGACCGGGGCCACCGGAGCCGGGCTCCTCTGCGGCGCGGCCGCGCTCGTGCGGTCGGCGTACCCGGGGCTGTCGGCTGAGCAGGTCGCCGATCGGCTGCGCGAGACCGCCACCGACAAGGGCGCGGTCGGCCCGGACAGCCAGTACGGCGCGGGCGTGCTGAACCTGAAGGCGGCGCTGGCCGGGGCGACCGCCGCCCCGAGCGCGTCGCCGAGCGCCTCGCACGTCGTGGTCGCGCCGGCGCAGCGCCCGGTCGGGGTCGCCCTGACGGACAGCCGCGATTGGCGCAGATGGCTCGTCGTCGTGCCACTCGTGATCTTCCTCGCGGGGCTCGTCGCGTACGCCTTCCGCCGCAAGGCTTGACGGGGAGAACTCTGCGCTAGGGTCGGGGGGTGGCTTTGGCGATCGAGATCCCGCGCACCCGCTATCCCGTCGAACAGTTCACTCTTCCCAACGGCCTGCGGGTGGTGCTCGCCCCGGACGCCAGCGCCCCGGTGATCGGCGTGGCCGTCGTCTACGACGTCGGCATCCGCTCCGAACCGGAGGGCCGGACGGGCTTCGCGCACCTCTTCGAGCACCTCATGTTCCAGGGCAGCGCCAATTTGGAGAAGCTCGCCCACTTCCGGCACGTGCAGGGAGCGGGCGGCACCTTCAACGGCTCCACCCACCTGGACTACACCGACTACTTCGAGACGTTGCCGAGCAACGCGCTCGAGCGGGCCCTCTTCCTGGAGGCCGACCGCATGCGCGGGCCGCGCCTGACCGAGGAGAACCTGCGGAATCAGGTCGACGTGGTCAAGGAGGAGATCCGGGTCAACGTGCTGAACCGGCCCTACGGCGGTTTCCCCTGGCTGAAGCTGCCGCCGGTCATGTTCGACACGTTCCCGAACGCGCACGACGGCTACGGGTCCTTCGTCGACCTGGAGTCGGCGACCGTCGAGGACGCGGCCGACTTCTTCCAGCGCTTCTACGCCTGTGGCAACGCGGTGCTCTCCGTCGCCGGCGACCTCGACGTGGACGAGACGCGCAAGCTCATCGAGAAGCACTTCGGCGACGTCGAGGCCCGCCCCGCCCCGGTACGCCCCGACTTCAGCGAGCCCGATCTCACCAGTGAGCGGCGGGAGTCCTACACCGACCGGCTGGCCCCGTTGCCGGCGGTCGCCTCGGCTTGGCGGGTGCCAGACCCGGCCACCGACCTGCAGGGCTACCTGACCCATGTGGTGCTCGCCGAGGTGCTGACCGACGGCGACGCCTCCCGCCTGGTCGAGCGGCTCGTCCTCAAGGACCGGACCGTCACCAGCGTCGGCGGCTACATCGGCTTCATGGGCGAGCCCTTCGAGGTGCGCGATCCCACCGCGCTGCTGCTCCAGTCGCACCTGCCTCCGGGCGGGAACATCGACCGCGTCCTCGCGACCGTCGACGAGGAGCTGGACCGGCTCGCCACCGACGGCCTGGTCGCCGGGGAGCTGGCCCGGACGCAGGCTCGGATGGCGACGCACCTGCTGCGGGACAACGACGCCGCGCTCAACCGCGCCCTGCGGATGGCGGTCCTGGAGCAGCAGCGGGGCGACGCGAACCTGCTCAACGAGCTGCCGCAGCTGATCGCCGCGGTGACCGACGAGCAGATCGTCACCGCCGCGGCGGCGCTGCGCCCGAACCGGCGCGCGTCCGTCGAGGTCATCCCCGGTGCCGGCAATGGCGCCAACGGTGCAGCCCAAGGAGACGAGCAGTGACCCACACGCTTCCCGACCTCGGCCCCAACCGGCCGCTGACGCTCCCGCCGCAGGCGGAGAAGACGCTGGCCAACGGGCTGACCGTGATCGCGATCCGGCGTGCGGCCGTCCCGCTCGTGGAGGTCCGGCTGCGCGTCCCGTTCGCCGGGGCCGACCTGGCGAGGTCCGCGCTGCTGGCCAACACGCTCTTCTCCGGCACGGCGGAGCTGACGACCGTGCAGATCGCGGCCGAACTGCAGGCGGTCGGCGGCGCGCTCGGCGCGGGCGTCGACCCCGACCGGGCGATGATCTCGGGCAACTCGCTCGCCTCCGGGCTGGACCGGCTGATGGAGATCCTCGCCCAGGTCCTGACCGGGGCGACCTATCCGGACTCCGAAGTGGAGACCGAGCGGGCCCGGCTGGTCGACCGGATCCAGATCGCCCAGTCCCAGCCGTCGCACCTGGCCCGGGTCGCGCTCCTGAAGCGCATGTACGGCGACCACCCGTACGCCGTCCAGACGCCCTCGGTCGCGCAGGCCCAGGCGGTCGACCGTGACCAGTTGCTCGGCCTGCACGGTGCTCGGCTGCACCCGTTCGGCGCCCACCTCATCCTCGTCGGCGATCTGGACCCGGAGAAGGTCATCGAGGTGGCCGAGCGCCGTCTCGGCGACTGGACCGGCAACGGAGACCCGGTCGAGCTGCCGCCCACGCCCGCCCTGGTGCCGGGTCCGCTGCTGCTCGCCGATCGGCCTGACTCGGTCCAGTCGTCGCTGCGTATCGCGCTGCCGGCGGTTCCTCGCAAACACCCCGACCACGCCGCGCTGCAGCTGGCCAACCTGGTCTTCGGTGGATACTTCTCGAGCCGCTGGGTGGAGAACATCCGGGAGGACAAGGGCTACACCTACGGCCCGCACTCGCTGATCGACCACTCGATCGCCGGATCGGCTCTGCTGGTCAGCGCCGAGGTGGCCACCGAGGTGACCGCGCCGGCGCTGGTGGAGACGCTCTACGAGCTGGGCCGGATCGCGACCACCCCGGTCGAGGCGGCCGAGCTGGAGCAGGCCCGGCAGTACGCGCTCGGCACGCTGCAGCTGGGCATGTCGACGCAGAGCGGTCTGGCCGGCCTGGCCAGCACCTACGCCGGTTACGGATTGCGGCTGGACTTCCTCGCCGAGCACTCCGCCCGCCTGGCCGAGGCGTCCGTCGCCGACGTCGCGTCCGCGGCCGAGAAGTATCTCGGCCCGGCCAAGGGCGTCGTGGTCGTGCTGGGTGACGCGAAGGTCGTCCAGGAGTCGGTGTCGGCGATCGCGCCGGTGACGGTTCAGGCCGCCGCGCCGGAATGAGTTCGATGCCAGACCTTCCTCCGCTGTCCCGGTCGGCGATCGACCGGGCGGCACACCTCCGGCGGGACCCCGAGGCGCTGGCCGATGCGTGGGAACGCGCGTGGGTGCTGGTCGTCGGGCCCGATGACAAGGCGTTGGTCCGCGACGGGCGGCTGGTCTTCCTGCCGTCCGCCCAGGCGCCCCAGGGTGAGCGGCTGTTCCTCGGCCTGGCCGGGGAGCAGCCCTACTTCGCCGTCGACGGGGACCTCGTCCCAGAGGCGGTCACCGGCGAGGCGCCGGAGCTGCTCGGCGAGCCGCAGCACCTGTGGCAGATCGGCGACACGTTGTCGGATTTCGACTCCGGCCTGTTCACCGAGGCGGTCGCGTTGATCAAGTGGCATCGCGACCACCTCTACTCCCCGACGACCGGCGAGAAGACCGAGATCAGCGACGGGGGGTGGGTCCGGCGGGAGTCGGACGGAACCCAGCACTTCCCGCGTACGGACGTCGCGTCGATCGTGCTCGTCCACGATGGACATTCCGGTCCCGAGGGCCGGGCGCTGCTCGGCAGCAACGCGATGTGGGCGAAGGCGGCCCGGAAGCGGTACTCGACGCTGGCCGGGTTCGTGGAGCCGGGCGAGTCCGGCGAGGCGGCCATCGCCCGGGAGGTACGCGAAGAGGTCGGCGTCGACATCTTCGACATCACCTACATCTGCAGCCAGCCGTGGCCCTTCCCGCGTTCGCTCATGCTGGGCTACCTCGCCCAGGCCGATCCGGCGGCGACGATCACGACCGATCCCAGCGAGATCGTGCACGCCCGGTGGTTCACCCGGACCGAGATCGAGGCCGCCATGGCCGACCCGGAGCGGGCCGAGATCGCGTTGCCGATGAAGGCGGCGATCTCGACCTTCCTCATCCAGCGCTGGCTCGATCTCGCCTAGCTCCAGCTCGATTCTCGCGCTGGATCAGGGATCTCGGTCGAATCATGGGGCAAGATTCGACCCGGATCCCTGATCCAGCGCTATGAGGGAGGGCTCGTCGACCGCGGGGGAGGGGGTGGCGGCGGCCGGTGGGGTGAGCCGCCGCCCCGCCCAGACCCAGATGCCGGCGATCGAGACGACCAGCGCCATGACGCCGAGCAGGATGCGGTAGTCGACGATCCCGACGAGGATCGCCCCGGCCCCGATCGAGAGCGCCTGCGGGCCGCTGATCAGGGCGTCCATCGCTGCCGACGTCCGCCCCATCAGCTCGGCGGGCGTCGTGCGCTGCAACAGCGTCTGCAAGCCCACGATGAGGTAGGGCAGGCCGAAGCCGCAGAGCACCATCGCCGGGAAGGCGGCCCAGACGTTCTGGTAGACCGCGCCGATGAAGTACATCGGGACGAACAACATGAGCCCGGCGGCGACGGTGCCGACCTCGCCGAAGCGGCGCATCACCGCGGCGGCGGTCAGCCCGCCGAGCAGCCCGCCGACGCCTTGGACGCTGATCAGTACGCCCAGGAACGCCGCCGGCTTGTGCAGACCCTGGTCGTTGAAGGCGAAGAAGACCGACTCGCCGAGGCCGAAGACCAGAATGGCCAGGGTCGTGCCGAGCACCGCCAGCCGTAGGCCCGGCTGTCCGAACAGCTGGCGCACCCCGGCGGTGACTTCGGACATCCAGCGCTGCTCTGTGCGTACCGGCTGATCCTCCTGAACGCGCAGCGCGGTGATGACGCCCGCCGCGATGAGGAACCCGAGGATGCCGAGGGTGGCCAGCGCCCAGCCGCCGAAGGCGGTGTAGAGCCCGGCGCCGAGCAGCGGAGCGAACAGCCGGAGGCCTTGTTTGACGGTCTGGAGCGCGCCGTTCGCCTCGCCGAGCTGCTCGACGGGGATGACTTCCTTGATGAGCCCGTTGAGCGCCGCGCCGACCGCGATGAAGGAGAGCCCGTACGCGGCCGCGACCGAGTAGATGATCCAGAGTTCGCCTCGATCGTGGACGAGGTACAGCGGGGCCAGGATCACCGCGGAGAAGAGGTTCGTCGCGATGAGGAAGGGCCGGCGCTTGAAGCGGTCGGCGAAGAAGCCGACGAACGGCGCGAGCACGATCGGGGCGACCAGGGCGAAGAAGGTGGCTCCGGCCAGGCTGTCCGAGCCGGTCATGTCCTTGACCCAGATGCCCAGGGCGAGGAGCAGCACGGACTCGGCGGTCATGCTGAAGAAGAGACCGGCGAACAGCAGCCGGAAGGCGGGTCGGCGCAGCACCGTGCGCATGCGGGCGTCGCTCCTCTCAGTGCTCGGCGGGGATGCCCCAGGCGAGCATCCGGACCGGTCGGGCGTTGTCGGGGCGCAGTGCGGGATCGGCGAGCCGATCGAGGTGGCGCAGCAGGAGGTCGGAGATCTTCGACCCGATCTCGTCGAGTTCCTCCGGGGTCAGCCAGGTGATGCTCTGGTTGAGAAAGGCGGCTTCCCGCCACTCGGCGTCGTGCTTGCTCCGCCTTTCCTGCCACGAGTGCAGCTCGGACAGCTCGTACTGGAGCATGACCTCGGAGACCGCGTCGCCGGCCGCGGTGATCTCCGGCGCCTCATCGGGAGCGCCCCAGCGGTTGCCGGCGGGCACGAAGCGCCACGGTCGTTGGCGGCCTTGGCCGCCCGGGGCGTCTTCGACGTAGCCGTACTTGGCGAGCTGACGCAGGTGCCAGGAGCAGTTCGGCGCGGTGTCGCCGACCCGCTCGGCCAGCTCGGTGGCGGTCGCCGGGCCGCGTAGCGCCAGCTCCTGCAGCAGTTTCATGCGCAGGGGATGAGCCAGCGCTCGTAGCGCCTGTGGATCGGTGTGTTCGCGCATCCGGAACTCGGCCATGCCCTCAGCGTACGCGATTAAAGGGTTCTTTCAAAAGAGGTGTTTAAAAAGCCCCTCCGGTACGCGGGAGGGGCGTCACATCGAAGGGAGCGTCTGTTGTCAGATGAGGCGGGGCTGGCCAAGTTTGAGAACTTTGACCCGTTGACGGCCGGCCCGTACGGCTCCTACGGAGGCGAGCGCGCGGGCCAGGCGCAGGGCTGCCTCGAGGGAATCGGCCTCGGCGGTCTGCCGTCGGGGCTCGGGTGACTCGGTCTCGTCCCGCAGCGGTGCGTCCTCCGACCAGAGCGCGTCGATGTCGTTAAGGTCGACCGGCCTGACTTCGGTCCGGATTATGAGGTACCGCATGTGACGTCTCTCCGTGTATCTGCCCAGGGCGGCGGAGGGTGCTCGAGGAGATCCATCGGTGGAACTTCCACGAGTGGTGAGGACTATGGTGCGGTAAACCACGGAGCGTTAACAAGGACTTCACCCCGATCGGGCTTCAGGCCCGCCCGTTCGGGTGATCTCCTCAGGATCGTTCAGCGGATGTCAGCGCGTCGCGTTGACATGTCGGCTCAGCCAGTCCACAGTCGCCTCCGGGTCCAGCGCGGCCGACCGCAACCACTCGTAAACCTTGGCATATCTGCTGGCCGCAGTCCTGTCGGTGAGGGTCAGATCACTCGCAAGCGCCTCCACCGCGACGGTCGGCAGATCGCCCGGGTCGGCGAAGGTGTAGATCGAGAAACCGTGCTGTGGCTGGAAGAAATCGCCCACTTGAGACTCGCGTGGCAGCACCCGCAAAGTTACGTTCGGTAACGATGCCACCGCGCGAAGGTGGTGGATCTGTCCAGAAAGGACTTCGAGCGGGGCGCTGCGGCCGGCCAGCGCCGCCTCGTCCAGGACGGCCTCGTACGCGGGCGGATCGGCCTCCCGCGTCAGGATGCTCTGCCGGGCCATCCGCGCCTCCACCTCGGCCTGCGGATCGTGCCGTTCGTCGTCCTCCCGCTGGCTCGGCAGGGTCTGGAGGGGGCGCGAGGACATGATGCGGATTCGGGCGTACTCCGGGGTCTGGAGCAGGCCCGGGATGGTGGCGGCGGCGTACTCCCGGATCTGGGTGGCGCCGCCCTCCAGCTCGGCGTAGCCCCGCTGGCGAGCCGTCATCACGGCGTACGCCCGGATCCAGCGGGTGTTGCCCGCCTCCCGGGCGATGGCCACCAACTCGTCGCGACTGTCCCCGCGGACCTGGTAGAGGTCGAGCAGATCGAGGATGTCGGCCAGGTCGGGCCGGCTCTTGCCGTTCTCCAGCCGGGACAGCTTCGACTTGGCCGCCCAGCCGACCTGTTCGACCACCTGATCGCCGGTGAGCCCGGCCGCGATGCGCAGACGCCGCAGCTCGAGACCGAGGCGGCGCCGGCGCATGACCGGGCTCGGCGTTCGCTGCATCGGGGCGGGACCTCCTCACGTGCGCCGCGCTGACCTCGGCCGGCGCGGGCTTCCCGCTCCGCCGCCGGGCGGCCTTCGCGGGACTGCGATGGTCCGGGCACGCACAGTGACCGAGGACAGAGCATAGGCCGAGAATGCGGTTACCGCTCAGTACGCCGCGCGTACCGAGGCGGGCCGGGAACCCGACAGCAGCCCGCGGCGCTACACGCCGAGGTGGTCCTTGACTTGACCGAGGCTCGGATTCGTCATCGTCGTCCCGTCGGCGAACCGCACTGTGGGGACGGTCTGGTTGCCGCCGTTGACGCTCATCACGAACTCGGCCGCCGTGGGGTCCTGCTCGATGTCGACCACGGTGTAGCCGATGCCCTCCCGGTCCAGCTGGGACTTGAGCCGGTGGCAGTAACCGCACCATGTGGTGGAGTACATCGTCAGCATGCTCTCGGCCTTTCACGCTTTCCGAACAGGGGAGGTGTCTGACGGTGGCAACGTCAGAGCCGCCTGGAATGATTGCACGCTGTGGCAGGTGACTCAGGACGGCATGATCCACTGCGGGGTCTCGATCCGGAGCAGCTGGCGGCGGTGACCGCGCCGGCCGGTCCGGTCTGCATCCTCGCCGGGGCCGGCACCGGCAAGACCCGGGCCATCACCCATCGCATCGCCTACCGCGTGGTCGACGATCAGGTGCAGGCCCGCCATGTGCTCGCGGTCACGTTCACCGCTCGGGCGGCGGCCCAACTCCGGGAACGGCTCGCCGCTCTGGGCGCGACCGGCGTCTCGGCCCGCACCTTCCACGCCGCCGCGCTCCGGCAACTGCGCTACTTCGCCCCCCGCCTGTTGCGAGGCCGGGAGATGCCGGAGCTGATCGACAGCAAGGCCCGGCTGGTGACCCTGGCGGCCGCCCGCGCCGGCGTACGCGCCGACCGCACCACCGCACGCGACCTCGCGGCCGAGATCGAGTGGGCGAAGTCCAGTCTGGTCGAGCCGAGCGAATACGAGGTCGCTGCGGCCAAGGCCCAGCGCGAGACGCCGTTGCCCGCCGCCGAGACCGCGCAGGTGTTCACGGCGTACGAGCAGGTCAAGCGGACCGCCGGGGCGATGGACTTCGAAGATCTGCTGCGCGCGATCGTCTGGGGGATCGAGGAGCACTCCGACGTCGCCGAGCAGATCAGGGCGCAGTACCGGCACTTCGTGGTGGACGAGTATCAGGACGTCAACCCGCTGCAGCAGCGCCTGCTCGACGCGTGGCTCGGCGGCCGCCGGGATCTGACCGTCGTCGGCGACGCCGCCCAGACCATCTACTCCTTCACCGGCGCGACCTCCGGCTACCTCATCGACTTCCCGCGTCAATTCCGCGAGGCGACAGTGGTCCGGCTCGTCCGCGACTACCGGTCCACTCCGCAGGTGGTGGGCCTGGCCAACGCGGTCATCCGCCAGGCCGGCGGAGTCGAGGCCAAGCTGCGGCTCGACCTCGTCGGCCAGCGCCCGGACGGTCCCGTGCCGGACGTGCGGCAGTTCACCGACGAGCCGACCGAGGCGGCCGCGGTCGCGGCCCGCTGCGCGGAGCTGATCGCCTCAGGCGTCCCGGCGGCCGAGATCGCCGTGCTCTTCCGGGCCAACGCCCAGTCGGAGGCCTATGAGGAGGCGCTGGCCGAGGCCGCGGTGCCCTATGTCGTACGCGGTGGTGAGCGGTTCTTCGACCGCGCCGAGGTACGCCAGGCGATGATCGCGTTGCGGTCGGCCTCCCGCGGTGAGCTGGAGGGCAGCGTCCCGGACGCGGTCGCGGCGGTGCTCCGCGGTCTGGGCTGGGAGCCGTCGCAGCCGCCGTCCGGCGGAGCCGCCCGGGAGCGCTGGGAGGCGCTGGCCGCCCTGCATCGGCTCGCCCAGGAGATCGGCTCGCCGACGCTCACCGAGTTCACCGAGGAGCTGGGCCGGCGCGCTGACGCCCAGCACGCCCCGACCGTCGACGGCGTGACGCTGGCGAGCCTGCACTCCGCCAAGGGACTCGAATGGGACGCCGTCTTCCTCGTCGGCCTCGTCGAGGGCACCCTGCCCACGGCGTACGCCAAGACGCCGCAGGCGGTGGAGGAGGAGCGCCGGCTGCTCTACGTCGGCGTGACCCGCGCCCGGCAGTGGCTGTGGCTCAGTTACGGGCAGTCCCGGTCGCCCGGCGGCCGAGCTCGCAAACCTTGCCGGTTCCTGCCGCAATTGGGCGGCTCGGACGTCCCCCCGCAGCGGAAGGGTCCGTCGAAGGTCGACCGTCGCCGGGCGATCGCCGTCTCCTGCCGGGTCTGCGGGGCGACGCTGCTCGGCGGCTCGGAACGCAAGCTCGGCCGGTGCCAGACCTGCCCCTCGGATCTCGACGAGGAACTTTTCGAACGACTCCGGGAGTGGCGGTCGCGAGTCGCCGCCGAGCAGGGTGTGCCGGCGTACGTGGTGTTCACCGACGCGACCCTCACCGCCCTCGCCGAACGGCGTCCCACCAGCACCGATGACCTCTTGCGCATCGCCGGCATCGGGCCTCGGAAAATCGAGCTCTACGGTGCCGCCGCATTGGCGCTCCTCAACGGAGCCGACGTCGACGATCTTGTCGGCGAAAAAAACTTGGCAACGGAACCGTAAAATCATTTGCGCCTGCTCAAGCAGGCGGAATAACCTTCGGTCACACCAGTTCGAGCGGCGGGAGCGATCCTGCCCGGGAGCTAGACCAGAGCGCGCCGGCGAGAGCCGGACGCGGAGAGCAGTGAGGAGGTGAGCCAGGTGGTTCTGATGACGTGGACGACGACGCCGCAGAGACTGCCGATGCTCGCTTCTGCCTGCGCGTCGAACGGTGGCACCAGTCTGCCCACTATCGCCCAGCTCAGCCTGGGTGGCGATGTGTTGAAGACCCGCAAGCCGGGTCACGTCATCGGAGGAGTCTCTCCGGTGGCAGCGCAGCGGCCGCAGACCGTCCTGAACCCGGAGCAGATCCAGGTCCAGGACCCGCGCGGCGGCTACGCGGAGAAGCCGGAGTTCATGTCGACCAAGGTCGATGGACTCCGCGGTGTTCCGCCTCGAGGTAGGCCGGTCTAGAAAACAGACCACCGGCTCACCTCGAGGCCGCGGAACCCGTACACCGGGATCCGCGGCCTCATTTATTTGCCACTACGGCCACCCCCTGGGGAAGAACCCCCAAGAAGGAAGAAGAGGTGAGTAGGACTATGAGTCTGGCGTTGGCCCCAGCTCTCGACGTCCCCGTCGAGCTGGGTGCGGAGCTGCCCTGCCGGAAGTTCGACCCCGACCTGTGGTTCGCCGACGCTCCGGCCGAGCTGGAGCTGGCCCGAGCCCTCTGCGGCGACTGCCCGCTGCGGGCCGAGTGCCTGGCGGGCGCGTTGGAGCGGGCCGAGCCTTGGGGCGTCTGGGGTGGTGAGATCTTCGACCGCGGTGCGATCGTGGCGCGCAAGCGTCCTCGTGGCCGTCCGCGCAAGGAGGACCTCGCCCGGGACGCCGACCTGCGGGCCGAGACGGTCGCCCGGGTGGCGACGGTCACCGGCCGCGAGTCGGTCCGTCTGGCCGCCTGAACCGAACAGCACAGCAGCGAAGCACCAACCCAGCCGGGTCTTACCGGCTACATCCGATAAATGAGTGAGAAAGAGAGAAGGAAATGAATCCGTCGAGTGGAATCGCCGAGATGTATCTACTGAACGAAGCGTTGACGCGGGCGCGAATGCCCGAGCCTCAGGCCGAGGCACCCCGCACCGCGAAGCGCATCGCCATGAAGGCGCTGCGTAAGCAGGCCCGCCAGTCGGGCTCCTTCTGATCGGTAGATCGACGACGACACACCAGCGCCCGGGTCCGCGAGTACGCGGCCCGGGCGCTTTCCTGTGCGGCGGTGTGGCTAGACGGTCTCGGGCTCGAAGCCCGGCAGGTACTCGGCGATCACGTCGCGATAGGAGGCCTTGGCCTCCAGTTGGCACAACACGCCGATGGTCCCCATCGTGACGCGCTGGATCATCAGGTACGCCGGCGGCAGGTTGAGCTGCCGGCCCATCGCGTAAGCCGGGCTCTTCGGGCTGGCGATCCGGGCCGCCTCGCCGCGCAGCCAGGACCGGGTGAACCGGAACTCCTCGGCGCGCAGCGGTTCGAGCATCGGGTCGATCCACTCGAGGATGGCGGGCGCGTCGATGTCGACGTCGGGCTTGACGAAGCCCTCCTCGCGCAGCCCTTTCAGGACGCCGTCGGCGTCGCCTTCGAGGGCGAGCCGGGTGAGCCGGCCGATCGGCTCGGGCAGCCCGCCGGGGAGCCGGGCCACCGCACCGAAGTCGATGACGCCGAGCCGTCCGTCGGGCATCAGCCGGAAGTTCCCCGGATGCGGGTCGGCGTGCAGCATCCCCGCGCGCTGCGGCGCCGAGAACGCGAAGGTCGCCAAGAGCTGACCTGCCTGGTCGCGGTCGCCGACGGTGCCGGAGTTGATGACCGCCGACAGGGGCGTGCCCTCGATCCACTCGGTGATCAGCACCCGAGGGGCGCTCATCAGCACTCGGGGGATGTGGAACTGCTCGTCGCCGGCGTACGCCTCGGCGAAGATCCGCTGGGAGGCGGCCTCGAGATCGTAGTCGAGTTCCTCGACGACCCGCGCCTTCAACTCGGTGACCAGCGGCTTCACGTCGAGGCCGGGCTGGATCACGCCGAAGAGAGCGGAGAACCGAGACAGCTGGTTGAGGTCGGCGACCAGGGCGTCGCCCGCCCCCGGGTACTGGATCTTCACGGCGACCGGCAGACCGGTGCGCTTGCGGGGCACCTTCCACTCGGCCCGGTGGACCTGGCCGATGCTGGCCGCGGCGGCCGGATGATCGTCGAACTCCTTGAACAGACTGCGCCATTCCGGGCCGAGCTGGTCGGCGAGGACCTTGTGGACACTGGCCGCCGGCAGCGGCGGCGCCGCCTCCTGCAACTTCGTCAGCGCCTGGCGATAAGGTCCGGCCAGCTCCTCGGGCAATGCGGCCTCGAACACGCTCAGCGCCTGGCCGAGCTTCATCGCACCGCCCTTGAGCTGCCCCAATACGCTGAACAGCTGCTCGGCCGTGCGCTCCTGGATCCCGGCCGCCACGACGTCGGCCGCCATCCCGGTGACCCGCTTGCCGAACCCGAGGACGGTACGCCCGGCGAAGCCGAGCGGCAGCGACGCGAGCTTGGCGGTGCGGGCTACGGCTCGGCGTGGAATGTCGGTCACCGGGCCATTCTCCCTCATCCGAACGTCTGTCATCGGTCCGACATCCTCACGGCGGGCAAGCGCAAGCGGGATGCCGCTCCCATCGCCGTCGGCGGATCTCGTCGGCTCCGGAGATCTCCACACTAGCCCCGATCAGCGCAGACGGCCCCCCGTCGAGCAGGGTGAGTGCCTCGGCGATCGTCCGGGCCGCCGCCGCGAGCACGGTCACCGCCGAACACGGCGGCTCGGTCTCCAGGGAAGCGGGCAACTGCGACTCCAGGTGCTGCCAACGGGGATCACGGTCGACCCGGTGCAGCCCCAGACACCGCAGACAGGGGCCGTGAGCCGCGACGACCATCGGCCCGACGGTCACGGCGGCTTCGCGTACCGTCACCAGCAGCAGCGGCAGGGACCGGGCGGCCGGCAGCCGCCCGCCGGAGATCTCGACCCGGAGGGCCGCGCCGCCCGCGCGTACTCGGGGGCCGCCGACCCGGTCCGGAAGCAGCGCCTGCGGCTCGGCCGCCTGCGCGACACGGCGTACTCCCGCCTCCCGGAGCCCGTCGGCCACCGTCTCGGCCAGTCGCCCGCCGCCGCCGATCACGACGCGAGAACGCGCTCGCCGCCGCAACACCTCGGCCGGCGTCCGGGGCGGTTGCTCCAACGCCAGCGCGCCCGCCTCGGCGCTGAGGCGCTCACGGTCCGTGGCCGGCAGACCGGCCGGGAGCAGTGCGTCCGCGGCGATCACCAGGCCGCGGTCCATCAGATCGCGCAGGAGGGTACGCGTGGCTTCCTCGCTCATGCCCAGTGCGGCCGCCTGGTCGAGCAGCATTCGTTCGGTACGCGAACCGTCGAGCAGGTCGAGCAGCCGACCGGCCGACGGATGCGCCAGCTCGAGGACGACCGCCCGCCGTTGATCCAGCCCCAGCTGCACGCGGCGGCGATCCCGCCAGAGCGGGCGTACGCCGGGCAGCAGCAGCGGCCGGGGCTGACGGCGATGGCTCACGCACCGGATTCTGCTGCGTACGCGGGGTCGGTCACCGGCCGATCCACAGGTTATGCACAACCTCGATCGGGTTATCCACAGAAATCGGCCGGTTATCCACAGGATGCGGGCCCCAGCTGTCGGTGTGCTGACAGCCGGGGCCCGAAAGGTCGGACGGGTCAGGCCTTGCCCAGAATGCGGTTCACCGTGGTCCCGCAGACGGGGCAGGGGCCCTTCGCCATCTTCATTCCGGTCTTCGAGACAGTAACGGTGCCCTGGAAGTCGCGCTTCTCCTTGCACTTCACGCAGTACCCGTTGTACATCTCAGCCACGATGTCCTCCTGTTGCCCTTTCGCCCGCCCATATGCGACAGGCTCGCCCGGAAGTGTGCCTTCCCCACGTCATCGGATATGTCAGGTACGCCGGGACACGCCGGGCGGGCCCGAGATGATCTTCGGCGCTTTTGTCCAGTACCCGAGTTTTGCGAAGAAAAAAGGCGTGGGACAGGTCTTGCGCACCCCTGCACTCCGCCCGCTACCGTCCAACGCATGAACCGGCTGAACGTCACCGCCGGCGTGAGCTGAACCTGCCATCGATGGCGGACCAGCGGACGCCCGTCGTTGAGGTGCGGCGCAGTGAGCGCCGACGCCGGACGGTTGCCGCCTACCGCGAGGGTGAGACGGTCGTCGTTCTCATACCCAGCCAATTCTCCCGGGCCGAGGAAACCGCCTGGGTCGACAAAATGCTGGCCAGGCTGGAAGCCAAGGACAAAAAGGGCGCCCGCTCGGACGATGCGTTGATGGCCCGGGCACGCCAGCTCGTCGCCCGATACTTCGCCGACTACGACGCCGCCGCGATCCCGGTCGGGGTGCGGTGGGTCTCCAATCAACGCGGCCGGTGGGGCTCGTGCTCACCCGACGACCGGACCATCCGGCTGTCGGACCGGCTCCGGGACATGCCCATCTGGGTGAGCGACTACGTGCTCGTCCACGAACTGGCCCACCTGATCGAGCCCAACCACGGCGCGGCCTTCTGGCGGCTGGTGGCCCGGTACCCGAAGACCGAACGCGCCCGCGGCTTCCTCGAAGGCGTCGCGGCGGTCGCCGGCAACGCCTACATCGAAGACTGACGCCGCCGGCTGAGCAGCCGACGGCGTCGCCTCACTTCCCGTCGTCGGGCTTGTCGTCCGAGTCGGAGTCGTCGGAGTCGGGCTTGTCGTCGGGGGCGGTCGGCGTCTCGCCCTCCATCAACTTGCGCAGGTCGGACTCGAAGTCGCCGAGATCACCCAGGGACAGCTGACCGGCGGCGTACGCCTCGGGGTCGGTGAAGTCGTCGTCGGTGGGCAGCAGGTCGGGGTGCCCCCAGAGGGCGTCCCGCCCGGCGATCCCCCGATGCTCGGCGAGGGCGGCCCAGAGCCGGGCGGCCTCCCGCAGCCGGCGCGGCCGCAGCTCCAGCCCGACCAGGGCGGCGAAAGTCTGCTCGGCTGGTCCGCCGGCGGCCCGGCGACGGCGGAACGCCTCGCCCAGTTTGGCCGCGTTCGGCAGGCGCCCCTCCGCCGCGGTGTCCACGACGTGGCTGACCCAGCCCTCGATCAACGCGAGGACGGTCTCCAGCCGCCGCAGCGCGGCCTGCTGAGCCGGGCTGTCCTCCGGGGTGAAGATCCCGGCCATCTGCAGTTCCTGCATCGAGCTCGGGTCGCTCGGGTCGATGCGGCCCATCGCCTCCTCGATCGCGTCCCGGTCGACGCGGATGCCGCCCGCGTACGCCTCGACGGCGGCGAAGACGTGGCCGCGCAGCCACGGCACGTGGCTGAACAGGCGCTGGTGAGCGGCTTCCCGGAGGGCGGCGTAGAGGCGCACCTCGGACGGGTCGATCTCCAGCCCCTCCCCGTACGCCTGGACGTTGGCCGGGACCAGCGCACCCGTGCCGGCCGGCCCCAACGGGAGGCCGATGTCACCGGCGGAGAGCACCTCGGCGGCGAGCGAGGCCAGCGCCTGCCCGAGCTGGCCGCCGAAGACGGCGCTGCCCAGGGCGGTCAGCATGCCCTGCATCATGCCCAGCTGCGCTCGCGCCTCCTCGGGGACGAGGTCGCCCATCGCCCCAACCATGCGGGACGCGACGGGGTCGCAGAGTTTGCGCCAGGCGTCGAGGGTGTGGAAGAGCCATTCGTTGCGATTCCACGCAGCGGTGTTGGTGAGGCCGGTCGGCCACGCCGTCAGCGGTTCCAGCCACAGGTCGGCCAGGCGCAACGCCTCGGTGACCGCCGCGCGGTCGGCCGGGGAGACGCCGGGGTCGCCCGCCGAATTGAGCTGGCTGGTCGCCACCTGCCGGGCCAGGTCCCAGTTGACCGGGCCGTCGGTGGCGGCGCTCTGCGCGAGCATGTGCTGCAGTCCGGCGAGGAACTGCTGCATCTGCCGCGGATCGTTCGGGTCGGGCTGCCCGCCCGGCAGGCTGAAGCCGAAAGGAGTGTCAGGCACGTACTCCACGGTACGCGAAGTTGAGTCGTACTGACTCAGGGAGGCCCCCGATCCTGGCTGTACATCTCCTGTGCGCTGCGCTGTGCGTACAAGCTGGGTCCTGACGATCCCAGCTTGGCCTCAGCGACGGTGCTGCGCCCCATCGCGCGGAATCAGAAAGTGGGCCTGATCTAGTGTTGTCGCCATGAGACGTCGCGGGTGGACCGTTGTCGCGGGGGCCGTGCTGGCCGCGCTGCTGGTGTTCCTGATCGGCCAGGCGCCGGTGAAGTACGTGATCCTCGGCCCGGGACCGACCTTCAACACCCTCGGCAGCTACGACAAGAAGCAGGTGATCCAGGTCACCGGCGCGACCACCAGCACGAGCCAGGGCCAGCTGCGGATGGTGACGGTCAACGTCACCGACGACATCGACCTGCTCTCGGCGATCAAGGCGTGGTTCGACCCGCAGCAGAAGGTCGTCCCGCGCGAGCTGGTCTACCCGCCCGATCAGAGCAACGAGCAGGTCGAGCAGGAGAACAAGGAGGCCTTCCAGGAGTCGCAGTCCAGCGCGGAGACGGCCGCGCTGCGCGAGCTCGGCTACCCGGTCCAGGTCACGGTCTCCGAGGTCGCGGCCGACGGCGCGTCGGCCGGCAGGCTCGCCGCGGGCGACGTGATCCAGACCGTGGACGGCCAGCAGGTCACCTCCACCCAGAAGCTTCAGGAGCTGGTACGCGGGAAGCCGGTCGGCACCGAGCTGGCCGTCGTCCGCAAACGGGGCGACGCGACCGAGACGGTGAAGATCGCGACGAAGGCCGGTGACGACGGCACGCCCCGGATCGGCATCTCCGCCGAGAACAAGCAGCCGCACCCGTTCGAGATCACCTACCACCTGGAGAACGTCGGCGGCCCGAGCGCGGGGCTCATGTTCGCGCTGGGCACGATCGATACCCTGAACACCGAGGACCTGACGGGCGGCAAGGTGATCGCCGGCACCGGGACCATCGACGACGAGGGCAATGTCGGCGTGATCGGCGGCATCGCGCAGAAGCTGGTCGGCGCCAAGGACGACGGCGCGACGTTCTTCCTGACCCCGGCCGGGAACTGCGAGGAGGCCGCGGCGAACGCGGTGAAGGGCCTGAAGCTGGTCAAGGTGGAGACGCTGGACGGGGCGCTGCAGGCGCTGTCCGACATCCGCGCGGGCAATCCGACGCCGACCTGCTGAGCCGAGCTGCTTTCAGCGCCGTGCGGCGCGCTTGAGGTCGCGTGCGAGCGCGCCCTGGATGCCTAAGCTGACAGGGTGACTCTGGCTGAGCATCCCCCGCTGGGCCGTCGCGGACGCATCGCCCTCGTGGTGGTCGTCAGCTCACTGGCCGTCCTGCTCGTCCTCGGCTGGGTCGTCGCCCTGTGGACCGACTGGCTGTGGTTCGACGAGGTCGGCTTCCGCTCGGTCCTCACCAAGGAGCTGAGCACCCGCGTCGGCCTGTTCGTGGTGGCGACGCTGGCCACCGGTCTCTTCCTGGTCGGCAACCTGGCGCTCGCCGTCCGCCTGCGGCCCTTCCTGCCGCCGGGCGCGGGCGGTACGCCGGCCGAGGAGACGCTGGACCGGATGCGGTTCGCCCTGGCCGGTCGGCTCGGCCGGTGGCTCGTCCTGCCCGCCGCGGTCGTGGCCCTGCTGTTCGGGCTCGGCGCGCAGGGGCAGTGGCAGACCTGGTTGCTGTTTCGCAACGCGCAGCCGTTCGGGCAGACCGATCCGCTGTTCCACCGCGACATCGGGTACTACGTCTTCGAGCTGCCGTTCTGGCAGTTCCTGCTCGGCCTCGGGTTCACCCTGATCACCTTGACCCTGCTGGGCTCGACCGCGATGCACGTCATCTACGGCGCGGTACGCCTTCGCGGCCGCGGCGACCGCATCACGCCGGGCGCCCGCACCCATCTGACCGCGCTGATCGCGGCGTACGTGGGGTTGAAGGCGATCGCGTACGAGCTGGACAAGAGCGCTCTGGTGCTCGACGGGAACTCCACATACGACTTCAACGGCGCGGGCTACACCGACGTGCACGCCGTCGTCTCGGCCAAGGAGATCCTGTCCTACCTCGCGATCGTCGTCGCCGTCGCGATCCTCGTCGTCTCCAACGCCGTGCTCCGCAATCTGGTGTGGCCCGGCGTCGCCCTCGGGCTGCTGCTCATCTCGGCGATCGCCATCGGCGGGGTCCTGCCGTGGTGGGTGCAGACCTTCAAGGTGAACCAGACGCCGACGCTGGAGCAGCCGTACGTGCAGGACGCGTTGCGCGCGACACGCACCGCGTACGGGTTGCGGGACGTGACGGTCGAACGCTACGCCTCGGCCAACACGCAGGCGCCCGCGTCGCTGCTGACCGACGAGACGATCGCCCGCAACGTCCGGCTGCTCGACCCGGCCATCGTGGACGAGTCGTTCACCCAGCTCCAGCAGGTCCGGCCGTGGTACGACTTCGGCGACAAGCTGGACGTCGACCGGTACACGGTGAACGGCCAGACCAGCGACTACGTGATCGGCATCCGGGGCATCGACTACGCCAGGCTCACCGGGCCGCAGACCAACTGGCAGAACAAGCACATGGTCTACACCCACGGGTACGGCCTGGTCGCCGCACCGGCGGACCGGGTGGGCTGCGGCGGGGGACCCTACTTCGTCTCCGGTCTCCTCGGCGGCTCGGCCACCGGGGCGAACTGTTCGGCGGCGGTCGACCAGCTCGACATCGAGCAACCCCGGATCTACTACGGCGAAGGGTTCGACGAGTACGCCGTCGTCGGCGGCGCGGACCAGCCGATCGAGTACGACCGGCCGTCCGACGACGCGGCGTACTACACCTACTCCGGGTCGGGCGGCGTACGCCTGGACTCGGCGTGGCGGAAGACGCTGTACTCGCTGGCGTACATGGAGACCCGGTTCCTGCTGAACGACCAGGTCACCGACGACTCCAAGGTCCTCTACGTCCGGGATCCACGGGAACGGGTGCAGAAGGTCGCGCCGTTCCTGACCCTGGACGGCGACCCCTATCCGGCCGTGGTCGACGGGCGCATCCTGTGGATCGTCGACGGCTACACCACCTCCGCGCACTACCCGTACGCCCAGCGCGTCAACCTGCGCGACGCCACCAACGACGCCCTGACCGGAACCGGGACCACCGCCCAGGCCGGGCAGGAGATCACCTATCTGCGCAACTCCGTCAAGGCGACGGTCGACGCCTACGACGGCACGGTCACGTTGTACGAGTTCGACCCCGGCGACCCCGTGCTGAAAGCCTGGAACAAGGCGTTCGGCGACATCATCACGCCGCACCCCTCGATCCCGGCCGCCTTGGCCGCGCACTTCCGGTACCCCCAAGACCTGTTCAAGGTCCAGCGGGATCTCCTCACCCGCTACCACGTCGCCGACGCGACGAGCTTCGCCGCCGCCAGCGACCAGTGGAAGGTGCCGAGGGACCCGGCGCAGCCCGGCAAGACGGCCAAGCAGCCGCCGTACTACCTCTACGCCCAGCCCCCCGGCGCAGCTCAAGAGCAGCCGCGGTTCCAGCTGGTGTCGGCGCTCACCCCGGCCGGCAACCGGGACAATCTCGCGGCACTCGTCTCCGCGTCCTACGTCGGCGGGAGACCCGAGATCCGGGTGCTCGAGCTGCCCAAGGACACCCAGACCGCCGGGCCCAACCAGGCCGCCCAGCTCATGGAAGGGCAGGAGGCGGTGCGTACGGACATCAACATCTGGGGCAAGAACGTCCAGCGCGGCAACCTGTTGTCCCTCCCGTACGCCGACGGGATGCTCTACGTCCAGCCGCTCTATGTGAACAACACCACTGATCCGAAGTATCCGCAGCTCCGCAAGGTCCTGGCCCTCTACGGCACCAGGATCGGGTATGCCGACACGCTGGAAGGTGCGCTCGCTCAGCTGGCCGGGGCCGACGCCCCGCCGGGGTCGCCGTCGACCGTTCAAGCGGCTGTCGCCAAGATCCAGAAGGCGCTCGCTGATTTGAAGGCCGCTCAGCGTACGGGGGACTTCGCCGCCCAAGGGCAGGCGTTGGCCGAGTTGGAGGCCGCTCTTCAGGAGTTCTCCGCCGCCACTGCTGCGTCGCCCACGGGGGCGGTGCCGTCGCCTTCGGCGACCGCCCCGCCTCCCTCCGGCTAACTGTCCCGCCGACCCCATGACGGATCGCCGGCGGCCATGATCAACGGAGGTGATCCAGATGTCGGCGGGTATGGATTTGGCAGCCCGTTCGCCCTGGGGTAATCTTTAGAAGCCGACGCGGGGTGGAGCAGCTCGGTAGCTCGCTGGGCTCATAACCCAGAGGTCGCAGGTTCAAATCCTGTCCCCGCTACTCAGTAGCCAAGGGCGCTTATCCAGTGGATAAGCGCCCTTGACCGTCTTCTCCGGGAAACGCCGGAACGGTGGTGATGTCGGAGTCGGTCCGTAGGATCGACGGGTGCAGGAGCCCCGGGAAGTACTCCGCAAGATCTTCGGCTACGACTCCTTCCGCGGCGAGCAGCAGGAGATCATCGACCACGTCATCGGCGGCGGCGACGCGCTGGTGCTGATGCCGACCGGCGGTGGCAAGTCCCTCTGCTACCAGATTCCCGCGCTCCTCCGAGACGGCGTCGCCGTGGTGATCTCACCGTTGATCGCGCTGATGCAGGACCAGGTGGACGCGTTGACCGCGCTCGGCGTACGAGCCGGTTTCCTCAACTCCACCCAGGACCTCGAGACGCGGCGCGAGGTCGAGGCGGCGTTCCTCAGCGGTGATCTTGACCTGCTTTACCTCGCGCCCGAAGCGTTGAGCGGCGGCTCGGCGATGAGGTTGCTGGAGCGGGGCCGGATCTCGCTCTTCGCCATCGACGAGGCCCATTGTGTCTCGCAGTGGGGCCACGACTTCCGGCCCGACTATCTGGCGCTGTCGGTGCTGCACGAGCGCTGGCCGGAGGTCCCGCGGATCGCCTTGACGGCCACTGCGACGACGGCCACCCGGAACGAGATCGCCAGCCGGCTGAAGCTGACCGAGGCGCGGCTGTTCGTCTCCAGCTTCGACCGGCCCAACATTCGCTATCGCATCG
Source organism: Hamadaea sp. NPDC050747 (assembly GCF_040654195.1). NCBI lineage: Bacteria > Bacillati > Actinomycetota > Actinomycetes > Micromonosporales > Micromonosporaceae > Hamadaea > Hamadaea sp. NPDC050747. Next base: position 459,092 of record NZ_JBFAHM010000003.1, on the reverse strand, counting down.
TGCCCAAGGTCGACCCGCGCAAACAGCTCCTCGAACTGGTGCGGACGGAACACTCCGGTGACGCGGGCATCGTCTACTGCCTGTCGCGTGCGTCCGTCGACAAGACTGCGGAGTTCCTCGTGGCCAACGGGATCGAGGCGCTCGCGTACCACGCGGGGCTGGACGCCGCGACGCGCGCCGCGCACCAGGCCCGCTTCCTGCGCGAAGACGGCCTGATCATGGTGGCGACGATCGCGTTCGGGATGGGCGTCGACAAGCCCGACGTACGCTTCGTCGCCCATCTCGACCTGCCGAAATCAGTCGAGGGCTACTACCAGGAGACCGGTCGAGCCGGTCGGGACGGATTGCCGGCGACCGCCTGGCTGGCGTACGGGTTGCAGGACGTCGTCCAGCAACGCAAGATGATCGACTCGTCCGAGGGCGACAACGCCTACCGGCGCGGGCTCGCCGCGCATCTGGACGCCATGCTGGCGCTCTGCGAGACGACCGAATGCCGCCGTGCGCAGCTGCTGGCGTACTTCGGTGAAACCAGCGAGGCCTGCGCCAACTGCGACACCTGTCTGGAGCCGCCACAGTCCTGGGACGGAACGATCGCGGCGCAGAAGCTGCTGTCGACGGTGCTGCGGCTGCAACGCGAACGCAACCAGCGATTCGGCGCCGGTCAGTCGATCGACATCCTCCTGGGCCGCAAGACCGACAAGGTCGTCCAACATCGGCACGACGAGCTGTCCGTCTTCGGCATCGGCACCGAACTGCAGGAATCCGAATGGCGTGCGGTGGTTCGCCAGCTGCTCGCCCAAGGCCTGCTCGCCGTGGAAGGCGGCTACGGCACCATCTCGCTCACCGACGGCAGCGCCGCGGTGCTCAGCCGGCAACGCGAAGTCCTGCTCCGCAAGGAACCTGAGCGTACGCGTCGATCCGCCGCCGGAACGGCGAAGAAGGCGGCAGCCTCCGCAGACCTCAGTCCAGTGGCAGCGCCGATCTTCGAGCGGCTGCGCGCGTGGCGGGCGGCGACCGCGAAGGAGCAAGGCGTCCCGGCGTACGTGATCTTCCACGACGCGACGCTGCGGCAGATCGCCACCGAGGCGCCCGCTTCGTTGGCGGCCTTGGGCACCGTGAGCGGAGTGGGAGAGAACAAGCTCGCCAAGTACGGCGACCAGATCCTAGCGGCCCTCGCCGAGCATTGACCTAATATGGCCGGGTGATGATCGAGAAGAGCCCGACCGTCCGGCATCCACTATGGATGATCGTGGGACCGGCCCTCGGAACCATGCTGGCGGCGTACCAGATCGGCGCGCTGATCGGGCCGTTGCGGGAGACTCTCGAGCGGGACATGGGCTACAGCACGACGGTGAACCTCATCGTGCTGATGATTCACTTCCTGGCCCTGGGCGTCGGCGTCGTGCCCGGACTGCTGCTCGGGCGGCGTGCGCCCAACGCGGTGGCCGCTCCGGCCATCGGGTTGATGCTGATCGGCGTCGTGCTCCTGGCACTGGCGCCCGCGGCGTTCATGGTGATGGCGGCGTCGCTCTTCATCGGCTTCGGCAGCGGTGCGGTGCTCGGCACCGCGCTCGCACTGGCCGGTCAGGCGGGCGCGCGGCGTACGGCGATGCTCATCGCCGTAGCCGCGGTCGCTTTTGTCGGCTTGCTGTTCGGGCTGGTCCTCGGCTGGTTCTTGACGACCGCACTCAGTTGGCGGTGGGTGTACTTCCTGGCGGTGCCGATGGCGCTGGTCTCGCTCGTCGTCACCGGAGCCGGCGGGATCGTCGCGCCGACGAAGAAGTCCGCCTGACCGATCCCTCGCCGTGACGGCCGATCGGCGAGGGGACCCGATTGGCGAAGGTCGGCGGAGGGATGCGGCGGATCAGGAGCGGGACGTCCAGAAGACCGCGGTCAGCCAGCTCCACGCGAGGACGACCGCGACCAGGAAGCCGATCGTCGTCGGCCCGTGCGAGCCACTGGCGATGCCCGCGAACCCGGCGAGGAACACGACGCCGGTGATCCACGAGAACCACGCGAACCCCCGCCGGCCTGCTGCCAGGTACCGCCGTCCGAGAACGACGCAGGCGGCGATCAGGCAGAGGAAGCCGATGCCGCCGACGACGAAGTGCAGCGTGCCGTGCCAGCTCATGGTGTCGGTCGTCGTTCCGGCCGGAAAGCCCTGGGCCGGGTCGGCCCGGAAGACGCCGGCGCCGATCAGGCTTGCCCCGTAGATTCCGATGAGGACGCTGCGGAGGCCGATCGCGCCGAGCACCGTCAGGATGCCCGCGACGAGGAAGTCGGCGATCTGGATCCAGCCGAGGTCGCCGTTGCTGAGCAGGCTCCAGGCGTGCTTCGTGAGGTCGAAACCGTCGCGGGTGACGGCCTGCGTCAGCCCCACGACCAGGTAGATCGGACCGGCCAGGGCGCCGAGCGAAAGAAGTGTCCGAGGGTTCATGCCCGGTTAGACGACCGTCGCGGGGGAAACTCATCGCATGCTGTTGATCGTTGACGCCGCCAACGTCGTCGGGTCGGTCCCGGACGGTTGGTGGCGCGATCGCGCGGGTGCGGCGCGCCGGCTCCGCGACGCCTTGGCGCCGCTGGCGACCACCGGTTTCGCGGGCCACGAAGGCCCGCTGGACATCGTGCTGGTGGTCGAGGGCAAGGCCCGAGGCATCTCCGCAATCCCAGGGGTACGCGTAGAGCAGTCGCCCGGATCAGGCGACGACACGATCGCAGCGCTCGCCGCCGCCGAGCGCGACCGGGAGGGTGGTGTCGTCGTGGTGACCGCCGATCGTGGGCTCCGCCAACGGGTCGAAGCAGTCGGCGCGACCGTCGTCGGCCCCCGCTCTCTCCCCTACCCGTAGCCCGCACCTGTCCCATCCGCGTCGCGGCCCTCTGCGCCGCCGCGACCCGCCGTGCCATGCGGCGCCGCTGACACGCCGGTCGATCATGCCCGTTAGTTCATGATCGCGCGGAAAGGGCGGCGGGGCGGGCGGGTGAGCGCGCTGGGGGCTAGGTGAGGAGGGCGGGGAGGACTGCGGCCAGGAGGAAGGGGCCGAGGGGGAGCGCCGAGCGCCAGGAGACCCGGCGAAGGGCCAGCAGGACGAGCGCCGTCAGCGTCATCAGGAGGCCGGTCGCCAGCGCCCAGATCGGCACGGTCGACCAGCCGGCCCAGCCCAGGACCAGGCCGATCGGGAAGGCGAGAGCGGCGTCGCCGAGGCCGATGCCGCGCCGGGGCAGGGCCAGGAGGAAGAGGATCCCGGCCAGGAGCAGTCCGCAGAGGACGGCGGGGATGAGGCGTACCGGGGCGGCGCCGGCGAGCAGCAGCAGCGTCCCGCCCGACATCGTGCCGACGGTGCGGAGCGGCAGGCGGTGGGTGCGTACGTCGGTGATCGAGAGCAGCACGGCGTGGCTGATCCACCAGAGCGCTGCCAAAAGGGCGGCGACGTGGGAATAGACGGATCCGTCAGCCAGCACTGTACGTATGGACATTGATCACCCCTTGTTACATAGGCGTCGATCATCGTACGATCGCCCGCGAGAGCGCAATCGGTTGGTGACGGGGGGTAGGGACCAGCCGATGACGAGGGGGGATGCATGCCATCCGGCTTCTACAAAGGACGGATAGCGGCAACAGGGTTGATTCTGTTGCTGCAGTTGGCATCCGGCTGTTCCCCGCGGGCGGTCGAAGTCCCGTCCGCCGGTCCGCCGAGCAAGGCGGCGATCCAGTCGAGCCTCTCGCCGACCGATCAGCAGGCCGTCGACCAGGCCTGGTCGGCGTACCAGCGGCTCAACGCGATCTATCTGAAGGCGGCGCAGTCCGGCGTCTACGAGTGGAACGCCGACAAGACGAAGCGCCCCCTCTACCCGTACGCCGCCGGCACCTACATGTCGGCGTTGGAGCGCGACCTGGACATCATGCGGGAGCAGGGCTTCGTCCGGAAAGGCTCGCCGCAGGTGACGCTGCGCCGCGTGGTCAGCGTCAGCCCCACCTCGATCGTCGTGGAGGTCTGCGTGGACGACTCGGGAACCGACACCGTCAGCCGTAAGACCGGAAAGTCCGTCGTGAAGGCCGGGCAGAACCAGCGCTATCCGGTGACGATGCGGGCCGGGCTCTACCCCGACGCCAAGTGGCGCTGGGTGGAGTCGCAGGCGGAGCGGGCGGCGTCATGCTGAGGTACGCGAACCGGAGCCGCCGTTGGGCGTACCCCTTGGTCCTGGTGGTGATCGCGGCCGGAACCGTCGTCGCCGGCGCGAGCCCCGCGCAGGCCGACTACATCTACTGCCCGCCGGACAACGGGCCGTGCTACATCGTCGTCACCGGAGGTGGCGACGGTGGGGGAGGCGGCGGCGGGGGCGGAGGTGGTGGCGGCGGGGGCGGCCGGGACGTGTGCCTCGACCCGCAACTGGGCGAGATTCCGTGCTACCGCGACAGTCTGGGCTGGTACAACCCGACCGACGGCTGCTACTACGACCGGCTGACGTTGCCGCCGAGCGACCCCGCCTGGGGCGGGCACGATCCGAGCGACGGGTCGATCTACCAGAAGTGGTGCTACGACGGCGGCGCCGCAGGGTTCGTCAACTCGGGCATCGAGTTCCTGGCCGATCCGCCGCCCGGCTACGGCGGACTGCCGTCGGTGCTGGAGATCGCCTTGCGCGCGATCAACGCGTTGCCGATCGCCGGGCCGGCCATCGGGCTGGTCCCGCGACCAGGCAGCACCGGGCTGGTGGGGCTGCCCGTGTGGATGTGGACTGAGGTGACCCCGGAGACCTGGGGGACGCAGTCGGCGACCGCCTCGGTGCCGGGGCTGTCGGTGACCGCGACCGCTCGATCGCGGCAGATCAGCTGGGACATGGGCGACGGGTCCACCAAGGTCTGCCCGAACCAGGGCACGCCCTACACCGCCGCCGACGGCGGGAAGTCCTCGCCGACCTGCGGCTATCGGTACGAGGAGCCCTCGCGAGACCGGCGCCTGCCCGGGCACTTCGGGCAGTACCGCGTGGAAGGCACGACGACGTGGCACGTGACCTGGGTCGCGACCACGGGAGAGACCGGCGAGCTGGACGTGTCCCGGTCCTCGACGACGTACATCCGGATCGACGAAATGCAGGTGGTCACCCGATGAGTACCGTTGCGACCGGCAAGCCGCCCGCGCCGCCGCTGGCCGTGCCCCGGCTGGCCCCCCGCCGCCGGTCCTTCCTCCAAGGCGCGCTCGCCCTCCTCCTGATCATCGCCGGCGCGCTGACCGCCGGATACGTCGTGCAGCGCATCGGCGCCACCCATGACTACCTGGCGGTGGCCCGCCCGGTCGGGGCGGGCGCGGAGATCACCTCGGCCGACCTGGTCATCGTCCGGGTCAACTCGGCGCTCGGGCTGCGGCCGATCCCGGCCGGGCAGGCCCGTGACGTGGTCGGCAAGCACGCGGTGATGGCACTGGTCCCCGGCACGCTGCTCACCCTGGAGCAGCTCACCGACGACGCGATCCCCGGGCCGGGCAAGCAGCTGGTGGGGTTGCTCCTCAAGGAGGACCGGATGCCGGCGACCCGCGTACGCATCGGCGTCGAAGCAGTCCTCGTCGTGATCCCCGACAAGATCACGACGACGGCGCAGAACACTCCCGAATTGGTGCCGCCCCGGACGATCACCGCCCGGGTGACGGACGTCAAGCCCGGCCACACCGAAGGAGAGACGCTGGTCAACGTCGAGGTCGCCACCGCGGACGCGCCGACCGTCGCGGCGATGGCCGCCGACGACCGCATCGCGCTCGCCCTAACCGGAGCCTAGGAGGTGCGATGAGCTTCGTCGCGATCGTCTCCGCCAAGGGCTCCCCGGGGGTGTCCACCTTCGCGCTCGCCGCGACGTTGTCCGTGCCGGCCTCCGGCGCGCAGTCTTCCTCCGGTGGGGCGGTTCTGGCGCGGGATCCGGGATATCGCGGCTTTCCCGCGACGGAAGACGACGTTTTCCCGGATAGTGCGCGCAAGCCCGGTCCGGTGGTGCTCGCCGAGTGCGACCCGGCCGGGGGCTCGCTCCTCGCGGGCTACCTCAGCCGCTACGACCTCCCGACCGACCGGGGCGTCCTGCCGCTCGCGGGGGCCACGCTGCGGGGGACGGCCGTCCAGGAGCTGCCCGGTCTGCTCATCGACCTGGACAACCACAAGGGCGAACGGCTGGCGCTGCCCGGCCTGTCCGACCCCGCCCAAGGCGCGTCGCTCGCCCCGGCCTGGGCCGCGATCGGCGAGTTCTTCGCCGGGCTCAGCCGGGCCGGATGGACCGTCATCGCCGACTGCGGCCGGCTGGCCAGCGGATTTCCGCCGTGGCCGTTGCTGCGGCAGGCCGACGCCGTGCTGCTGGGCGTACGACCGGCGACGCTCGGCACGATCTCCCCGGCGGTGCCGGCGCTCGCGCAGCTTCGGCGCGAACTGCCCGCCACCGACGGCACCCTGGCTCTGCTGGCGATCGGCGGCGGCGTCTCGACCCGTGAACTCAGCCGGCACCTCATGGCGCCGGTCGTCGCCGAGATCGCCTGGGACACCGGCACGGCGAGCGCGCTCGGCGGCAAGGGCCGCGGTCGTCGGCGGGGGGCGTTGATGCGTACGGCGGCGCGGGCGATGCAGGCCACGCAGGCGATGGTGGTCTCCGACCGCGCCGCGCGGGTTCAGCTCCCGGCGCTGCCCGGAGGAGTGATCACATGACTGGCCTTCAGCCGGTCATCAGCCGGCACAGTGTCGCTCATGCGAGCGCCGGCCGCAGGTTGGTGATCACATGACTGGCCTTCAGCCGGTCATCAGCCGGCACAGTGTCGCTCATGCGAGCGCCGGCCGCAGGTCGGTGATCACATGACTGGCCTTCAGCCGGTCATCAGCCGGCACAGTGTCGCTCATGCGAGCGCCGGCCGCAGGTCGGTGATCGCATGACTCAGCCAGCGAGGTTGAACGGGCATGCGACGTCCGCGGTGGTTCCGGTGTCGGCCGCGCCGTTCGTGCCGAAGGCGGTCGATCTCGACTACTCGGTGGTACGCCAACTGCATACCCGGGTCACCGACAAGTTGAGTCAGCTGCTGGCCGACTCGGCGAACGTGACCGCGGCGTACCGGCGGGAGACGGCCGAGCGCCTGGGCCGGGAGGTGATCCGGGACTACGCCGCCGGGATGGCGCACGCCGGTCGTCCGGTGAGCCCGCAGGAGGAACGGGCACTGCTGGAGGCGCTGGTCGCCGGGATGTTCGGGGCCGGGCGGCTGCAGCGGCTGCTCGACGACCCGCACATCACCAACGTGCACATCATCGGCTGCGACCAGGTCCTGCTGCATCACGCGGACGGTACGCGCAGCCGCGGTGAGCCGGTGGCCGACAGCGACGACGAGCTGATCAGCATGTTGCAGGTGCTCGCGATGCGGGTCGCGGCAACCGAGCGGCAGCTCTCGGAGTCCAACCCGGAGCTGGACATGCAGCTGCCGGACGGCTCCCGGATGACGGTGCTCTACAAGGTCTCGCCGCGGCCGATCGTCTACATCCGCAAGCACAGCCTGTTCGACGCCTCGCTGGAGCAGCTACGGGATCACTGGGGCATGATCGACCTGCTGCTCTACCGGTTCCTCACCAAGGCGCTGGAGTCCGGGGCGAACATCATGATCGCCGGGCTGGCCGGGTCGGGCAAGACGACGCTGCTGCGGGCGCTGGCCCGCACGATCCCGGCGGGCGAGCCGTACATCACCCTCGAGGAGTCTCGCGAACTGGGCCTGCACGAGCCGGCCGGGTCCAACTGGGTGATCAGCCTGGAGGCGCTGCAGGGCCACGGCGAGTACGACACCGGCGGCCGGCGGCGTGGTGAGAAGAACCTCCACGACATGATGCCCATCACCCAGCGGCTCGGCGTACGCCGGGTGATCGTCGGGGAGACCCGGGGCCGCGAGATCGTGCCGATGCTGCGGGCCATGACGGTCAGCCGGGGTGCGATGTGCACCATCCACGCCCGGCAGGCCCGGGAGGTCATGGACTCGATCGTTCAGCTCGCCTGCTCGTACGGCACCGACATCGGGGCCGAGCAGGCGTTGCGGATGGCGGCCCAGGGCATCGACCTGATCGTCTACACCGCCGTCGTCGACGAGCGCGCGATCGGCGGGGCGGAGCACCGGTTCGTCTCCCACGTCGTCGAGGTCGGCGGCATGCGGGACGGTCAGGTGGTCACCACCACCGTCTTCGGACCCGGCCCGGACGGCCGCGCAGTACCCCGGCACCTGCCCGAACGTATCCGGGAGGACCTGCTGGACGTCGGCTACGACCTGCGGGAGCTGACGGCGTACATCGAGGCCGGGCCGCACAACCGGGGCGCGTGGGCGCATGAGCTGCACACTCGGCGGGTGCGCCGATGATCGAGCTGCTCGCGATCTTCGCCCTTCTCCTGCTCGGCGGCGGCATGGCGCTGGCGGTGAGCTTCGGCGTGGGGACGCGGAAGCCGGCCGGGCCGCCGTCGCCGATTGCGTTGTGGCTTCGCCGGATGGCCACCGGCGACCGCATCGACGATCCGGCGCACGCCCGGCTCCGGGCCGCTCTCCTGCTCGGCGGCGTGGCGGCGGCCGCGGCGACCTGGTTCCTGACCGGGTGGCCGGTCGGCGCGGCGATCGCCCTGGTCGCCGTACCGGGATTGCCGTGGCTGCTCTCGGCGGCGGGCGCGGAGAAACGGGCGATCGCCCGGCTCGGCGCGCTGGAGGCGTGGACCCGGCGGGTCGGCGACTACGTCCACAACGGACTCGGGTTGCAGGCCGCGATCGTGGCGTCGGCGCGGACCACCACCGTTCCGCTCATCGGGCCCGAGGTACGCAACCTCGCCGTACGCCTGCAGGCCGGGGTCGATCCGGCGGCGGCGTTGCGGGCGTTCGCCGACGAACTCGACGACTACAGCTGCGACGAGGTGGTCGCGCCGCTGATCCTGCAGCTCGCCGACGCGGGCGACGGTCTGCACAACGCGCTGGTCGACATCGCCCACGCCATCCAGGAGGAGATCACCACTCGTTCCACTGTCGACAGTGAACGGGCGCGGGCGCGGTTCACCGTCAAGTTCCTCACCGTCGCCACCGCCGCCATGGCGCTCTTCGGCGCGCTCAACGCGGGCGCGGCGATGGCGTACGGGACGGTCTTCGGGCAGATCCTGCTGGCCGTGCTCGCCGGGATCTACGTCCTGCTGATGCTCTGGATCCGGTCGCTGTCGTTGCCCGAGCGCCGTCCCCGGCTCCTGGGCGGGCCGCCGCTCGACGGAGGTGCGCTGTGATCGTCGATCTGTGGGTGATCGCCGCCGTGCTGGCCGGTGGACTGGTCGGCTTCGGCGTCTACCTGGCGGTCGTCGCTTGGCGTACGCCGGAGCCGGCGCTCGGCCCGGCGCTGCGGCGCCTGCATCCGCCCGCCACCGCGGGGATGCCCGGCCTGGCCGCGCCGTCGCACGCCCCGGTCGACCGGGACTGGTGGAACTGGGTCGAGCTGCCCAAGCAGGACCTGGAGATCCTCAACCGGACCCCGCAGGCGCACGCGACCACCGTCGTCTCGGTCGGCTTCGCCGCGATGCTGCTGCCCGGCCTGATCGCGGTGGCCGCCGTGATCCTCCAAGCGCCGTTCTCGCCCGCGGTCCCGCTGCTCATCTCGCTGGCGTTGGCGATCGGGGCGGGCTGGCTGACCCACCGGTCGATGCGCGCGGCGGCCCGGTCGGCGCGCTCGGAGTTCGTCCGGGCGCTGTGCACCTATGTGACGCTGGCCGCGCACCAGGTCCGGGCGGGCCATGGCGCGGTCGAGGCGATGGAGCGGGCGGCCAAGATCTGCCAGGGCTGGCCGTACGTGCGGCTCCGGTCGGCGCTGCTCACGGCGCAACTGCAGATGATCCCGCCCTGGGACGAGCTGCGGGCGCTGGCGCTGGCCATCGGCGTCGACGAACTCTCGGCGTACGCCGACATCATGCGCAGCGCCGGATCGGACGGCGCCCAGGTCTACCGGACCTTGCGCGCCCAGGCGGAATCGCTGCGCGATCAGGCTCGCGTACGCGCCCTGGAGGACGCGAAGAAGCGTTCCTCCAAATTGGACATCCCGGCCACGATGCTGGTCATGGTCCTCCTGGCGTTGGCCATCTTCCCGATCATGGCCAACCTGTTCGCCCAAACCTGACGAAAGGACTTCGTTATGCTGCGCAAGCTGTACGGGCGGATCCTGGTCCTGACCTCGCCCGCCGAACGGGACCGGGGCGAAGGCCCGGTGCCCTACATCATCCTGGTCGCGTTGATCGGCATCCTGGCGGTGGCGGTCTACACCGCCCTCAACGGCATCGTGACCGGCTGGCTCGGCCACGTCCCGAAGAACCCGTGACCGGGAACCGGTTCTGGCGTCGTCCGCTCCGCGGGGAGGGGCCGGTGGAGTTCGCCATCCTCACCGGCCCCATCCTCACGCTGACCTTCATGATCGTGCAGGCCTCCCTCGTCTGGTACGCCCACTCCGTCGCCCTCGGCGCGGCGACCCAGGGCGCGAACGCGGCCCGGCTCTACGGCGCGCCACCCGCGACCGGCAACGCCGAGGCGCAACGGTTCCTCGACCAGATCGGACCGGCCCTGACCGACACGACGGTCACCACGCGGATCAGCGGTGACCGGGTGGAGGTCGTGGTCACCGGGGAGGCGCAGTCGGTGCTGCCGTGGCTGACCTTCCACGTCCGCCAGACCGCGTCCGGCCCGATCGAACGGTGGATTCCATGACCGCCACCGGCCGCACCGCCCGCGCTGTGAGCGCTGGATCAGGGATCCGGGTCGAATCTTGGGGCAAGATTCGACCGAGATCCCTGATCCAGCTCAGAAGGAGCGGGGGCACGACCACCGCGGGGAAGTGGAGTCGGGGGACGATCGCGGTCGAGCTGGCGATCCTCACCCCGGCGGTGCTCGCCTTCTTCGCGAGCGCGATCATCGCCGGCCGGTACGCGATCGCGAAGCAGGCCGCGGACGCGGCGTCCTTCGACGCGGCCCGGACGGCGAGCCAGGCGCGAACCGCGCGGGACGCGACCAATCGGGCGCTGGCCGCGGCGCAGCGGTCGTTCGACGCGCAGGGCATCACCTGCCGTACGCCGGCCGACGTCGACGTCGACGTGAGCGGGTTCGGCGTACCGGTGGGGCAGCCGGCCTCGGTCCGGGTGACGGTCACCTGCGACGCCGAGCTCGGCGACGTCGCGCTGCCCGGTATGCCGGGGACGATCCGGCTCAGCTCGACTTTCGTGAGTCCCCTCGACACCTACCGGACGCGGTCATGAGACGGAGTCGGGGCAGCGTCTCGGTGTTCTTCTCGATCGTCGCGACGGGCTGGGTCAGCATCCTGGTGCTGATCATCGTGGGCGGTGGCCGGGTGCGGGCGTACCAACGGGCGGACAACATCGCCGCCGAGGCTGCCCGGGTCGCCGGGCAGGCCATCGAGCTGCCGCCCGCCGTCGAGGGCGGCGAGAAACGGATCGATCCGGCGCGGGCGCGGTTGGTGGCGCAGGCCTACCTGCGGGACGCGGGAGCGACCGGGACCGTGAACGTGGCGGAGGACGGGCAGACCGTCGAGGTCACCGCGACGGTCGGCTACGACAATCCCTCCGGCTTTCCCCTGCTGGGCGGCCGGACCTGGTACGCGACCGGGGCGGCGACCGCCGTGCTCCTGGTCGGGTGAGGAGGAGCCATGCGTCGGCTGGTCACCGCCTTCGCCGCCCTGCTGGGGCTGCTGTCCTTGGTGGCGGGGGCGCCGCTGCTGCTGCTCCGGGTCGGGTCGCTGCCTGATCGCGTACCCTCCTGGGCCGAGATCGGGGACGCGCTGGCCGCGCCGGACGACGGCACGCTGGTCCCGCGGATCTTGACGATCGTCGGCTGGCTGGCCTGGGCGAGTTTCGCGGCCGGGGTGCTGCTCGAGATTCCCGGGCGGCTGCGCGGCCGGGCGATCCGCGTGCGTGGCCTGCGGATGCAGCAGCGTGTCGCGGCGGCGCTCGTGGGCGCGATCCTCGCGGTCTTCACCGGCGGCGCGTTGGCCTCCGCCGCCCCGGTCGCGCGCCCGGCGGTCGTGCTGACGCTGCCGCAGGCGCCCGCACCGCCGATCGCGACCGTAGTTCAGCCGCTGCAGACCCAGCCGGTGGTCAAGCAGGCGGTGGTCCTCCAACGACCGGTCTACACCGTGAAACGGGGCGACTACCTGGGCAAGATCGCCGAGCGGTTCACCGGCGACTTCGAGCGCTACCACCAGATCGCGGCGTTGAACCCCAAGTTGGTCCGCAACCCGAACCTGATCCGTCCAGGGTGGCGGCTCACGCTTCCCGTCGACGCGCACGACCGTGGGCCGATGCGGCATGCGACGGGCCGTGTGGTCGTGCCCGCGCCGCCGAAACCACCGGCCGCGACGCCTCCACCCACCTCGGTGTCCCCGGCCGAGTCACCCGCCGCTTCTCCGCCGGCCACGACGACTCCGACTGGTACGCAGAAAGCCCGGGCCGAGGAAGGCGGAGTGAGTCCGCTGCTGGCCGTGCTCGCGGGGCTCGCCGCGGCCGGTGTCCTGACCGGGCATGCCGTGCTGTGGCGGCGACGGCTCGTCCGCATCCACCGTTACCAGGTCAGCAAGCATCGCGTACGCACCCGGGTGGAACCGGTCGGCGTCGAGTGGCCGGTCGAGGTCCCGCCCGTAGTGGCGCCGACGGACCGCACTCCCGACGGCTCGGCCGAGAGCGTCCCCGGCTTGATCTACGAGCCGAAACTGCGCCGACCGGCCGCCACCGCCGACCGGCTCGACGCCAGCCTCCGGCGGCTCGCGCTCGGTCTGCGTTCGCGGCCGGCCTGGGCGATGCCGGACATCTTCGCCGCCTGGCAGTACGCCGGTGAGCTGGGGGTGGTGCTCGCCGCGCCGTGCGGCGACCCGCCCGAGCCGTACGCGGCCCGCTCCGCCGACACCTGGGCGCTCCCGAGCGGGGCCGAATTGGACGCTCCGGACGACGCCCCGGCGCCGCTGCCCGGACTGCTGACCCTGGGCACCTGGCCGGAGGGCGGGGAGTTGCTGGTCGACAGCGAGCGTACGGGGTTGCTGACGCTGGTCGGCGATCCCGAGAACTGCGACGACCTGTTGCGGCACCTCGCGGCCGAGGCGGCGACCGCGGCTTGGGCCGACACGGCGGCCGTCCTCGTGAGCGGCTTCAACAGCACCGACACCCGGTCGCTGGGGGCGCTCAACGAATCCCGGGTGCGATCGATCCCGTCGGTCGAGGACGCCCTGTCCCGGGTGGCCCGCCGCGCCGTCGTCAACCGGTCGGTGCTGCGGGAGAGCGGCATCTCCGACACGATGTCGGCCCGGATCAACAGCGCCAGCGGTTCACTGTGGACGACGCACATCCTCTTCGTCGCCGACCCCTGGGGCCAGCACACCAGCGCGCTCGAGGAGCTGGACGCCCAGTTGGCCGAGTTCGGGCGGGTCGGCGTGTCGGTCGTGGCGACCCATCCGACCACTACTCGCTGGTCGGTGACGGTCGACGCGGGTGGCGCGCTCGACATGCCGTGGTTGGCGTTCACCGACACGACGGCCTGCCGGCTGTCCGGGACGCAGCTCGGCGCGCTCGCCTCGACCACCGGCAATCCCGAGTACGCCGGGATGCCGATCGCGGGGGCTCGGCACCGCTCCCGGACCTGACTTCAGCTGCTGATCCGCGTCGGACCCGGCGTATTCTGACATATCGGAATCACGCTGCTAAGTGGGACGAACACGGGTATCGGGGGAGTCAATGGTAGTCACGGCGACGACGCACGCCGATCCGCACCTCGAAGCGCGGCCGTCCCGAGTACGCCGGCTGATCTCCGTCGACGTGGTCGCCGTCGTTGTCTTCCTGGCGGCCGGAGTCTGGTTCACCGCCGCCCTGTGGCGTGATCCATCTGCGACGATCACCGCCAATCGCGAGGACCAGGCCTTCTTCGAATGGCTGCTCGCCCATGCCGCGCACGCCGTGACGCACGGCCAGAGCCTCCTGTTCGCGAGCGAGCTGAACACGCCGGCCGGCGTCAACCTCATGGCGAACACCTCGATCCTCGGCCTGGCGCTGCCGCTGGCGCCGGTCACCCTCCTCGGTGGACCGGCGGTCACGTTCACCCTGATCCTCACGCTCGCCCTCGTCGGCACGCCGATCGCCTGGTACTTCGTGTTCTCACGGCAGCTCGTCGGCAACCGCTGGGCCGCGCTCGCCGCGGCCGCCTTCTGCGGCTACGCGCCCGGCGTAATGGCCCAGGCCCAGGCCCATCCCAATCTGGTCGCCCAGTTCCTCGTGCCGGTGATCTTCTGGTGCGTCGTGCGCCTGCATCTCGCCCCGGTACGCCGTGGGCTGATCCTGGGTCTGCTGGTGGCGTACCAGTTCTTCATCAACGAAGAAGTGCTCTTTCTGCTGGCGCAGGCGTTGGCGATCACGGTGCTCGTGACGCTGGCGGGCACGCCCAGGCTGATCCTCGCCTCGTGGCGGCGGTCTCTCGGCGGGCTCGCCGTCACCGCGGCGGTCGCCGTCGTGCTGCTCGCGTACCCGATGTATGTCCAGTTCGCCGGCCCGCAGAGCTATCACGGCATTCCCGCGATCGTCAGCCGGTCCTTCAGCCTCGACGTGCTGTCCTATGTGTCGTTCCCGCCGGTGACGGCGTTCGGCGAGAATCCCGACGGGGCGAAGCTGGCGATCAACGCGACGGAGACGAACTCCTTCTTCGGCTGGCCGCTCCTCGTGGTCCTCGGCCTGCTGGCCTTGTGGCAGATCCGCACCCTCGCGATCCGGGTCGCCTTGGCGATCGCGGTGTGGTTCACCGTGCTGTCGTTCGGCGCGTACCCGAAGCTGGACGGGCACCGGATCGGCCCGCCCGGGCCGTGGCACGAGCTGATCAAGCTGCCGCTGTTCGACTCGGTGGTGCCGGCCCGGATGGGACTGGCCGTCATCCCCGCGTTGGGGGTGATCATCGCGGTGAGTCTGGATCGGCTAATGCGCCGGAAGGAGCGGCAGTGGATGTGGCCGCTGCGCGTGGCGGCCGCCGCGGCCGTGCTGTTCGCGCTGGTCCCGCTCGCCCCCAGGCCGCTCGCCGTCAGCTCGTCGACGCCGATGCCACGCTTTCTCGCCGACGGGGCCTGGCGGGCCTACGCGCCACCCGGAACGAGTCTCATGTACGCCGACCCGAGCTGGGTGGGCGACGTCGTCGCGATGCGCTGGGCGGCCACCTCGGGACTGGACTTCGCCCTGGCCCGCGGGTACTTCCTCGGCCCGGATCCCCGGTCGGCCGACCGGATCGCGATGTTCAGCACGCCGCACACCACGACGTCGGCCCGGATGCGGACCGCCGCCAAGACCGGTCAGGTGCCACGGATCGGGTCGCTGGAGGTCGCCGGCGCCGCGAACGACTTCGACTACTGGAAAGTCGGGGCGATCTTCCTCCCGGACGGCACACCCAACGCGGCGGCACTGGCCGAGACGATTCGGCTCCTCGTCGGGCGGCCCGGTGAACGCGTCGATGATGTGCTGGTCTGGCGGATCGCGTCGTGAGGTCGCGTACGGCGAATCGGTGGGCTGTGCTGGCGGTGCTCTGCGCCAGCCTGCTGCTGGTCGCGATGGACGCCACCATTCTCAACGTCGCCCTGCCCTCGTTGATCGACGACTTGGAGCCCGACGCGTACGAGCAGCTGTGGATCATCGACATCTACGGTCTCGTCCTCGGCGGCCTGCTCATCACGGCGGGCGCGGCCGGTGACCGGTGGGGCCGCAAGACCTTCTTCCTGGTGGGCTTCCTCCTCTTCGGCGTGGCCTCGATCGTGTCGGCCACTGCGGACAGCCCCGGCCGGCTGATCGCCGGTCGGGTGTTGCTGGCGGTCGGCGGCGCCATGGTCATGCCGTCCACGTTGTCGCTCATCCGGAACGTCTTCACCGATCCCCGGGAACGCGGGACGGCGATCGGGATCTGGGCCTCCGTGGCCGGGGCGGGCGCCGCGATCGGGCCGGTGCTCGGAGGCGTCCTCGTGGAGCATTACGGCTGGTCGGCGGCGTTCTGGGTGAACGTCCCGGTGGTCGTCGTCACCGTCGTCGCCGGCTGGCTCCTGCTGCCGGAGTCCCGGTCGCCGGGGCGTACGCGGCTGGACTGGCTCGGGGCGGCGCAGTCGGTCTTCGGCATGATCAGTCTCGTCTGGGGCATCAAGCATCTGGCCAGCGACGGGCTCGCCTCGTCCGCCCCGGTGGCCCTGCTGGCCGGGCTGGGGCTGCTCGCCTGGTTCGCCCGGCGGCAGCTCCAGCAGACCGATCCGCTGCTCGACGTACGCCTGTTCGCCAATCGCCCGTTCCTCGCCGGCGCGATCGCGACGCTCATGGCGATGATGGCGGTCGGGGCGGCGTACTTCCTGCTCTCCTTGTGGCTGCAGTACGTGCACGGATACAGCCCGGTCGAGGTGGGCGTACGCATGTTGCCGGGCGCCGTCGCCACCCTCGTGGGTGCGCTTACCGCCCCCTGGCTGGTACGCCGGCTCGGCGTCCACGCCATGCTCGCGCTCGGGCTGGGAGCGCTGGTCGTGGCGTTCGTCGCGCTCGCTGCGCTGCCGTTGACCTACGGCGTGGCGGCGTTGGCGCTGGTCGCCTTCGGACTCGGCGACGGGCTGGCGATCACCACGACGACGTCGGTCATGATCTCGGCCGCGCCCCCGGAACGGGCGGGCAGCGCCGCAGCCGTCGAGGAGACCTGCTACGAGCTGGGAATCGGCTTCGGGGTCGCGCTGCTCGGCACCATCGCCGCCGTCGTATACGCCTCCGGCGTCCACCAGCTTCCATTGAGCGAACCCGGCCGGACGGCGGTCGAAGAGTCCATCGGCGGCGCCGTCCACGTCGCCCGTACGCAGGGCACCCAGGTCAGCGCGTACATTCTCGAGGTCGCGCGGTCGGCGTACCTGCATGCGGTGACGGTGACCAGCGTGATCTCGGCGGCGCTCATCGCGATCGCGACCGTCGCGGCGCTGGCGTTGATTCCCCGCGGCTTCCGCGCGGACGCCGAACACTGAGGTTTGAATGTCGACTTCTTGCGGGTATTCACCTGGACAACCGACGCCCGGGAGTACGCGATGGCCAGGACCGAAGCGACTCGAGCAGCGATTGAGACCGAAAGCGACCTGTGGGAGTTCGCCGCAGGACAGGTGGAACTGGGCCGCGACCTGTGGCTGACCCACCAGATGCAGATCGGTGGGGGCATCTGCGCCGCGTGCGGTCACGTCTACCCCTGCGACGACGCCGAGCACGCCGCGTGGCTGGTCCTCTACTGGAGCCGCCACCTCCCCTAACCCTGCCCGCCCCCCGTTTTTCCGCGCGATCATGAACTAACGGTCGTGATCGACCGGTGTGTCGTGTCCCCGGCATCCTGATCGATTCCCCGGCGGCCTGATCGACAGGCCCGCCCCGCCCGGCGAGCGGGGCGGGGCAGGGCGAGGCGGGAAGGTCGGCTCAGCGGCGCGGCAGGTCGAGCCAGGCCGAACCGCTGAAGCTGACGTTGGCGAGCGCGCCGTTGTCGTCCAGGTAGAGCGGGTCGTGCCCGTCGACGACCAGGGCGAGCTTGTGCCCCGCCGGAACGTTCCAGGCGGTGGCCGGCAGCCGGAGGTCCAGCGTCAGCGGCGAGCCGGCACTGGCGCCATGCCAACTGATGGGGGCATGCGTGAGGAGTGATCCGGTGCCCAAGCCGTCGACGTCATATACGTAGGCGATGAGTGTCCCGTTGCTCGCCGACGGAGTGATCCGCAGGTGAACCGTCGGAATGCCGCGGATCTTCAGCGTGGACCCGAGGCTGGACGAGATCCAGACTCCGGCATGTCCACGGTCGACCCCGGGGAGCCAAGCGGTCGGCGGCTGCCCGGTCAGGGCGGTGAGACCGTTGCTGATCAGAACCACGCCGCCGTCGGCGCTGGTGCCGAGATCGGTCCAGGTGAACCGCGACCAGCCGGTGGACGGCGTACCGCCGAGGTCGCCGGTGCCGTCCCACCAGTGCACCTCACCGAGTCCGTAGCGGGTGGTGCTCGTCGAGACCGCGGCCCAGCTCGCGTACGCCTCGGCCGCGCCGCCGCCGTTGGGCCGCAGGACGATCGGCGCCTCGGTGTCGATTCCGTTCGCCGCGCCCGCGAGGTAATGGTCGAACCATCGCCGGGCCGAGGTCCAGACCGCGTTGTCGAGCCCGGCGATCCCGGTCAGCTCGGGGATGGCGTGGTCGCCGGGGGAGAACTCCAGGCGCTTCGGCGTACTGAGCGAGCCGTAGAAGTCGACGAGCTGGTTCGGCGGGAAGACGCTGTCGCCGAAGGCGTTCGCCATGAGGATCGCGGGCTGGTTCGCGTTGATCCCGGCGAGGTAGGTCTTCGCTGACCGCACTCCCGCGAACGCCAGGACGCCGGGCACGTTCCGGTAGTTCCAGAAGTCGCTGATCACGGTGTCGAACTCGGGGCTGGTCCGGCCGAGCAGCATGGCCGTGCCCTGCAGCAGCGCCGGGGCCTGCTGCCGCCGGGTCTGATCGCCATACAGGCTGGCAGCCAGGTCCGACCAGCCGGACAGGGCGGCCACCGCGCGGATTCGGGCGTCGTTGCCCGACGCGATCAGGCTGATGCCCGCGCCGTAGGAGACCCCGCCCATGCCGATATGGGCCGGGTCGGCGCTGGTGTGCGCGAGCAGCCAGTCGATGACCGTGGAGACGTCCCGGATGTCCTTCGGGCCGGCCGTGTCGATCTGACCGCCCGAACTCCACCAGCCGCGGGGCGTGTAGGACAGCACGGTGTACCCGGCCGACGCCATGGCCTGCGCCTGGGCGAGGTACTCCAGGTCGTTCAGGCCCCAGCTGGACGGGAAGACGACCGCCGGATGCCGGCCCGGACTCGTGGACTCGATCACGTTCGCCTTCAGGACGACGCCGTCCGAGGCCGTGATGTCCACAAAGGTCATCGAGGTAGTTCCGGCGTACGCGGGGGCGGCGACGCCGGTGGTGATTGCGGTGGTGATTCCGGTGGTGACGAGGAGGGTGAGGGCTACAACGGCTGCGCGAAGGGGGGATTGCGTCCGCATTACCGGACGGTAACTTAGGAGTGGGCTGGATCACAATACCGACGAGTAACAATCTCTGCTCATAGGCGCTGGATCAGGGTTGCGGGTCGAATCATGGGTCATGATTCGACCGAGAACCCTGATCCAGCGCTCAAAACGGCAGTCCAAAGGCCGGAAGCAAACGATCAGAGGTGAGAATCGAGCCCGCGTACGCGGAGAAGCCGAGCCCGGGCGGAGGCATCCCGGTAGAGGGCCCACCGCAGGAAGTCCACAGTGGCGGAGACGACCAGCGTGAACTGCGGATCCCGTCGCGACGCGTAGGGGGCGCTGTGCCCGTCCCCGGTCAGCGGCAGGTACGCCCGGGGCCAGGAAAGCGCGTCGAACACCGCCCGATCCGTGTACGCCGGAACGACCGGGTCCTGCTCGGCGTGCACGAACAGCATCGGGGCGGGCGTACCGGTGAAGGCCTGGCCGACGCCGAGCGAGTTCCCCGCGAGCACCACTCCGGCGGTGAAGCGAGCGTCACGGGGTTGACTGCTGAACACGCCGACTGTCGTGATCCCGCCCGCCGAGTGCCCCGCGGCCGCCACCGCCTTCAGATCCAGGATCTTCCGGACGCCGTCTGATGCGGGCAGCGCGGTCAGCCCGTCCAGAACGGCCGAGACGTCGGCGGGCTGGTTCAGGACGTCCATGACGTCGAACTTCGCTACGCCGGCCGAGGTATGCGGGAAGGCCGGGGCGGCGATCACAAATCCGGCGGCCGCCCAGCGTCGGAGCAGTTCGGCGTACCCGGTGGGGTTTCCGTTCAGGCCGTGCCCGAAGATCACCACGGGAAAGTGCCCGGACGCCTTGGGGTAGTACACCGTCGTCGGCAGTTTCCGGTCGCCGCGCTTGAACCGGAGAGTGCGGGTCGCGACGGCGAACGTCCTCGTGGGTGCGTGCCCGGCGGCAGCGGGCGAGGGCGCGATCGACGCCACGACCGGTGACGGCGTGGCCGGAAGCTCTACCGGTGTCGCCGCCGAGCATGCGCCCAGCAGCAGAACACAAGCGGCACCCGACAACAAACGCACGTCAGCCCGCCGAGATCCGATGGCCACCGGTGTACACGTTCATCGAGGGCGGCCGGAGGAAACCGACCAGCGTCATCCCGGCCTCCGCCGCCAGGTCCGCGGCGAGCGTACTCGGGGCGCCCACCGCCGCCACCACGCTCACCCCCGCCATCCAGGCCTTCTGCACGAGCTCGAACCCGGCCCGCCCGGACAGCAGCAGCACCCGCCCGGCCAGCGGCACCCGGCCCTCGCGCAGCTCGCGCCCGACCAGCTTGTCGACCGCGTTGTGCCGGCCCACGTCCTCGCGCGCCGCGATCAACTCGCCGTCCGCGGAGAACAAGGCTGCCGCATGAGATCCGCCGGTACGCGTAAAGCCGCGTTGAGCCAGCGCGAGCCGTTCCGGCAAAGCGGCCAGCGTGGCGGGACTGACCGTGACGGGATCCCCGGTCAGGTCGTACGCCGACCGGGTGCGGATGGCGTCGATGCTCGCCTTGCCGCAGACGCCGCAGGCGGATGTGACGGTTCTCGGTGATGCGGCGACCTTTCCTTCCGCGATCACGTCCGGCAGCGACACGTTCGGCGCGAGGACGACGTCCACGACGTTGAACGTGTTCTCACCGGGCTCCCCACTGCACAGCATCGCCGACTGGACGTCCTGCGGCTGCCGGATGATCCCCTCGGTAAAGAGATACCCCAGCGCCAGATCCAGCTCGTCGCCCGGCGTACGCATCGTCACCGCGAGAGGCTTGCGGACCTGCCCGGCGTGGCCGACCCGGATCTCCAGCGGCTCCTCCCCGGCCAAGGTGTCGAGGCGCGTGAGGGGTGTTCCGCCGACGGTGATGTGGGTGATCGGGCGGCGTCTCATGGCGCCGCACAGGGTTGGAGGCGTACCACGATCTGCTTGGAGGTCGGGGTGTTGGACTCCTTCGCCGTTGCGTCCAGCGGAACGAGGACGTTCGCCTCGGGGAAGTAGGTCGCGGCACACCCCCGCGCCGTCGGGTACGCCACCACCCGGAACTGCGGAGCCAGCCGTTCGCCGTCCGGCCACTCGGAGACTATGTCCACATAGGAGGCGTCGGCGATCCCGAGCGCGGCGAGGTCCTCGGGGTGCACGAAGACGACCCGGCGACCCTGCTTGATCCCGCGATAACGATCGTCCAGCCCGTAGATCGTGGTGTTGTACTGGTCGTGGCTGCGCAGGCTCTGCAGCAGCAGCCGCCCTTCGGGAATGTCGATGGAGGCCGGCTCGGAGACGGTGAACTGGGCCTTGCCGGAGGGCGTGGCGAACCGGCGCTCGTCGCGGGGCGGGTGCGGCAGGGTGAAGCCGCCGGGCTCGGCGACCCGGGCCTCGAAGTCGCCGAAGCCGGGGACGTGCCGTTCGATCAGCGCCCGGATCAGCCGGTAGTCGGTCTGCCACTCCCGCCACGGCAGGGCATCCCCCAAGACCTCTGCCGCCAGCTCGCAGATGATCGCGACCTCCGACCGCAGTTCCGGGGAGGCCGGGTCGAGCCGGCCGCGCGACGAGTGCACGCAGGACATGGAGTCCTCGACCGTGACGAACTGCTCGCCGGTCGGCTGCTCGTCCCGCTCGGTACGCCCGAGGCACGGCAGGATCAGTGACGTCATCCCCGGGACGGTGTGCGACCGGTTGAGCTTGGTCGACACGTGCACGGTCAGCTCACAGGCGGCGAGGGCGGCCTCGGTGACGGCGGTGTCCGGGCTGGCGGCGGCGAAGTTGCCGCCGAGGGCGAAGAAGACCTTGGCCGCGCCGTCGCGCATCGCCCGGATCGCCTCGACCGTGTCGAACCCGCGCTCGACCGGCATGGCCAGCCCCAACGCGTCCCCCAGCGCGGGCACCCAGGCGGGCGGCTCGTGCCAGATCCCCATCGTGCGGTCGCCCTGCACGTTCGAGTGGCCGCGGACCGGGCAGAGACCGGCGCCGGGCCGGCCGATCATGCCGCGCAGCAGCTGGACGTTGACGATCTCGCGAATCGTGGCGACCGCGTCCCGCCCTTGTGTCAGCCCCATCGCCCAGCAGACGACCGTCGCGTCGGACTCGGCGAAATCCCGGGCCGCCGCCTCGATCTCGGCCCGGGTCAGCCCGGTGGCCTGCTCGGTCGCCCGCCAGTCGATGTGCCGCCGAGCCTGCTCGTACGCCTCGAAGCCCGCCGTGTACGCGTCGACGAAGGGCTGGTCGATCGCCGCCTCCTTCAGCAGGAGCGAGCCGATCGCCTGGAAGAGCGCCAGGTCGCCGCCGACCCGGATCTGCAGGAAACGGTCCGCGAGCGGCGTACCAGAACCGAGCAGTCCGCGTACCCTCTGGGGATTCTTGAAGCGGAGCAGGCCCGCCTCGGGCAGCGGGTTGACCGCGATGATCTTGGCCCCCGCGCGCTTGGCCCGCTCCAGGGCCGTGAGCATGCGCGGATGGTTGGTGCCGGGATTCTGGCCCACGATGACCAGGAGCTTGGCCGCGTGGATGTCGTCGAGGGTGACCGAGCCCTTGCCGATCCCGATCGTGCTGATCAGCGCGGTGCCCGAGGACTCGTGGCACATGTTCGAGCAGTCGGGCAGATTGTTCGTCCCGTACGCCCGCGCGAACAACTGGTAGAGGAAAGCCGCCTCGTTCGACGTCCGGCCCGACGTGTAGAACAGCGCCTCGTTCGGCTGGATCCCGCGCAGCGTCCCCGCGGCGAGCGAGTACGCGTCCGCCCACGAGATCGGTTCGTAGTGCGTGCCGCCCGGGCGGCGAACCATGGGAGACGTGAGGCGACCCTGTTGGCCGAGCCAATAGTCGGACTTGCCGGCCAGGTCGGCGATCGAATGCTCGGCGAAGAACTCGGGAGTGATTCGGCGAAGCGTGGCTTCCTCGGCGACCGCCTTCGCACCGTTCTCGCAGAACTCCGTGTGCGCCCGCTTCCTCGGCTCGGGCCAGGCACAGCCGGGGCAGTCGAACCCGTCGGTCTGATTCACCTTGAGCAGCGCGAGCGTCGTCCGGCGTACGCCCATCTCCGCCAGCCCGGCCGCCAGTCCGTGCGTGACACCGCCGACCCCGGCCGCCGCCGTCATCGGTTCGGTGACCCGGGGATGCCGCTCGTCGGGGTCGGAGACCGGAGGCTTCTTCGCCATGCAGGCAGCCTAACTCGCGGCCCCGCCTGACCCGCCCTGCCGCTCGCCCCCGCCCGGCGCTCGCCCCCGGTCGCCCCCGCCCGGCGCTCGCTCGCGCTCTTAACGCGCTGGCGCTCTTAACGCGCTGGATCAGGGTTCTCGGTCGAATCGTGTCGCACGAGACGGGCGAGAGCCCGCCGCCCGCCCCCCCCACCGCCCCACCCCCACGCCCCACCCCCCCGGCGCACCCCCGGGGCGGTGCATCAGGGTTCTGGGTCGAATCTTGGGCCAAGATTCGACCGAGATCCCTGATCCAGCGGGGATCTTGGCAAACCGAGGACGCGAATCTTGGCGAACCGAGGACGGCGGATCTTGGCGAACCGAGGACGGCGGATCTTGGCGAACCGAGGGCGGCGGATCTTGGCCGACAGGCGGCCGGGGTCCCCGGGTCGCGACGGGAGGACGGCGGCTAGCGCTGGGAGCTGGACGACCGCTGGCTGACCATCCGGATGGTCGCCTCGTTCGCCGTCAGCTCGGCGGAGGCTTGCGCGGTCAACGAGGTCAGCACGTGCCACGGCCAGCTCGTCGGGCTGGGCAGGCGAGCGCCGTCCTTGACGGGCGCGGCGATCGAGATGGTCAACTGCTCCGGGCCGATCTCGAAGCGGCAGCGCAGCTCGGCGTCGGGCGGGGTGATGACCAGCAGCATCGCGCATGCTTCGTCGACCGCGATCCGCAGGTCTTCGATGCGTTCCAGGGTGTAGTGGAGGCGCGCGGCGAGCCCGGCCGTGGCGGTCCGCAGAACGCTCAGGTACCCCCCGTCGGCGGGCACCACAAGGGTGACGATGTCGTCGTCGCCGACGTTCGTCTGGTCATATGCGTCGCTCTGCGCCAAGGAGCCTCCCCCCGGGGAGGGACTTTAGCCGAAAGCGGGTGGCCGTGTATCCCACGGCCACCCGCTCCCGCTGTGGATCAGGCCTGCTTGGTCTCCCAGAAGATCTTCGAGATCTCCTCGATCTTCGCCAGGAGCTGCTCGGCCGTGGCCGGGTCGGCCGAGCCCTTCGCGCCGCTCGCCCCGGCCAGCTTGGTGGCCTCGTTGAACAGCTGGTGCAGCTGCGGGTACTTCTCGAAGTGCGGAGCCTTGAAGTAATCGGTCCACAGCACCCACAGGTGGTGCTTCACCAGTTCGGCGCGCTGCTCCTTGATGATCAGCGCCCGGGTCCGGAACTCCGGATCGGTGTTGGCCTGGTACTTCTCGCAGATCGCCTTGACGGACTCCGCCTCGATGCGGGCCTGAGCCGGGTCGTACACGCCGCACGGCAGGTCGCAGTGCGCGCTGGCGACGGTGGCCGGCGTGAGGAAACGCGGCATGCGGAAACGCATGAGATCCTCCAGATAGGTCTGTGCAGCTTGCGTTGCAATCTTGACCCTACTCTCGGATTCAAACACGGCGGAAGGCGGTGGCGTGGCGTGTTCGGGTGGTGGCCGATCCAGGTTTTCGGCCCTTCGATGGCCCCGACTTTGCGTTCCGGCGACGCCGTTCTGGCCCGGCGGCGGGGGCGCGGCGTACGCCCCGGTGACGTGGTCGTCGCCCGCTTCCCGGCGCGTCCCGACATCGGCCTGGTGATCAAACGGGCCGTACGCCGTCAGGGCGACGGTTGGTGGGTCGAGGGTGACAACGTCTTCGTGGCCGACGACTCGCGGGCGTACGGGGTCGCCCTGGTCGAGGCACGGGTCGTCGCTCGCTATTGGCCTCGTCCGGCGGTGTTCCGGGGGCGGGGCGAACACCGCCCAGCTTAGTCCGATATGCCCGAATGATTTAGCATGGCCATGTTTTAGGCAGAATGTCGGTCTGTCCCCTCCGGATCGCCCGACCCGAATGCAGGCCATGGACGATTCCTCCATCGTGGTGATCGGCGGCGGCCCCGCCGGCCTCACTGCGGCATACCAATTGACCAAGTCCGCTCGCGCGGTCACCGTCTTCGAGGCGGACGACGTGGTCGGCGGCATCAGCCGCACCGCCGAACGCGAGGGCTGGCGGTTCGACATCGGCGGGCACCGGTTCTTCACCAAGGTCGCGGCGGTCGAGGAGCTGTGGCACGAGATCCTGCCGGACGGGGACTTTCTGCTCCGCCCGCGAATGAGCCGGATCTACTACAACGGCGTCCTGTTCGACTACCCGCTCAAGGCCATGAACGCGCTGCGGGGACTGGGCGTGGTGGAAGCCGTCCGCTGCGTCGGCTCGTACGCCTGGGCGCAGGTCCGGCCGCCGAAGGATCAGTCGCATTTCGAGGGTTGGGTGTCGGCGCGGTTCGGCTGGCGGCTCTACTCCATCTTCTTCAAGACCTACACCGAGAAGGTGTGGGGCATGCCGGCCACCGAGTTGCAGGCGGACTGGGCGGCCCAGCGCATCAAGAACCTCTCGCTGGCCGGCGCGGTGCTGAACGCGTTGCTGCCCAAGCGCAACCAGAAGGACATCACCAGCCTCATCGAGGAGTTCCAGTATCCGAAGTTGGGGCCCGGGATGATGTGGGAGCGGTGTGCCGAGCTCGTGGCGAAGCAGGGCGGCACGGTCGCGCTGTCGACGGCGGTCACCGCTGTGCATCGGGACGACGCGGGCGTCACCGCGGTGTCCGTTCGCGACTGCGACGGGGAGCGACGCGTACCGGCGACGGACGTGGTCTCCTCGATGCCGTTGTCGGCCCTCGTGCGGGCCATGGAACCGGCCGCGCCCGCCGAGGTCCGGGCAGCCGCCGACGACCTGCGCTATCGGGACTTCCTGACGGTCGCCCTGGTCGTGCCGGAGGAGTTCAGCTTCCCGGACAACTGGATCTACATCCACACGCCGGGCGTCCAGGTCGGCCGCATCCAGAACTTCGGGTCCTGGTCGCCGTACCTCGTGCAGGACGGGCGCACCTGTCTCGGCCTGGAGTACTTCGTCAACGTCGGCGACGAGCTGTGGGACGCCGCCGACGCCGACCTCGTCGCCCTGGCCACGGCCGAACTGGAGAAGCTCGGTCTGGTCCGGCCCGGCGCGGTCGAGCAGGGCTACGTCGTCCGGATGCCCAAGGCGTACCCGGTCTACGACGAGCGCTACCAGCGCAACGTCGACACCGTCCGGCAGTGGCTGGCCGAGGCCGTCCCGAACGTGCACCCGGTCGGCCGCAACGGCATGCACCGCTACAACAATCAGGACCATTCGATGCTGACCGCCATGCTCAGCGCCGAGAACATCCTCACCGGCGCCGGCCACGACATCTGGGCGGTCAACGTCGAGGAGGAGTACCACGAGCACAAGGCCGGCGACCACGGCACCGGCCGCGCCGCGCCGGTGCTGCCCAGCCAACACCGCGAGGCTCAGGAGGCCGGAATCTCATAGACCCGGCACGAGCCGGCCGCGTACCGCAGGACCGCCACCCGGTCCAGGCCGTCGGCCGGCTTGTGCTGAGTGAGACCCACGAAAAGCCACTTCACCTTGTACGCGTCCCGCAGCTTGCCGACACTGGCCGCGGTGGGCTGCGCGAACGCGGTGTCGTTGTCGGCCAGCAGCGCCGGGTTGTGGAACGGCACCCGCACGGGGCGCAGCCGGAACGGGATCCACTCCGCGTGCGCCCATGCGGTGTAACCCCAGCTCTCCACCAGGACCCGGCGTTCGGCGTACGCCGAGATCCAGAAGTGGCGGCTGTCGCAGCCGGTCTTCACCGGCGGCCAGCAGTGCGCGTTGGTGGCGACGAGATCGTCCGGGCTGGAATGGTCGCGCAGCCAGCGTCCGGCCTCCAACGCCCCGGCCGGGATGAACCGGGTCGGCCGCTGGTCCGGCGGCGGACGCCAGCCGGCCACGCTGGTCTCGACGGCGAATCCGAGCAACGCCACGGCGAGCAGGCTCGTGAGGAGTCTCCGCCCACCTCCGGTACGCCAGGCCAACCCGGCGGCCACCGCGACTGCGACCACCGTCGGGACGGCGTACGCGAGCACGAGGATCAGCAGCCGATCGGCGGCCGGCCGGTGGGCCGGACCGAGTTTGACCGTCAGGTACGCCACGAGCGCTCCCCCGCCGACCGCGGCGGCGTACCGCCACGCGGCCGTCTCCCGGCTGCGCAGCAGAGCCGCCACTCCGGCGACGACGAGCAGGCAGACGTACGGCCAGGCGGAGTACACGAAGTAGTGCTCGCTGCCGGCGGGGTGTGCGAGGACCAGGACGAGCAGGAGTGCTGCCGTTCCGACGCCGAGGAGGATGCCGGGCATCGGCTCGGCCAGCCCGGCCCGGCCGAGGCGCAGGATCAGGCCGCCGAGGCACACCCAGCCGAGGAGGATGAGCACCCCGAGGACCGCGTACGCCCAGAGCGGCCGGTCGCCGGTCAGTCCGGTGGCGTTCATGCGGCTGATCAGCGACGGCGCCGGGAACATCGCCCGCAGGCCGAAGCTCTCCCCCTCGTACACCAGCTGCCGGGTGACGAGGAACAGGACGCCTGTCACGGCGCCCAGGCCGAGCAGCGTCCGGTCGATCCGCCGGGCCAGCACGAAGCCGAGGACGGTCGCGAGGCCGATCCCGGCCAGGAGCAGTGCTCCAAAGGTTCCCTTGGCCCCCATGACGACCGTGCAGAGCACGGTGAAGACCGCCCATTCGCCCCAACGGCGGTCGGGCCGGGCCGACCCACGGCTCACCAGTGAGCAGACCGTCAGCATCAGCGCCGCGAACAGCACCGCCCCGAAGGTCTGGGTCGGGCAGATCCAGAGCAGCGGCAGCCCGGAGTAGCCCGGCGAGAGGCCACCGGCCCAGCTGGTCAGCGCCGGTCCGATCAGCGTCCACGTGGCCGCCACGGTCAGCGCGCCGGCCCACCAGGCGCCGATGATCCGCCGCGCCAGCAGGGCGAGCATGACGCCGAGCGCGAGGATCATCGGCATGATCGAGAGCCGGAACAGCAGCGTCATCGGCTCGATGCCGGTGACCCAGCTGGTCGCGGCGATCTCCGGATGCAGGAACCAGTGGTGGGTCAGCGGCTGCCCGGCCTCGAACGGGAACTGCGGCGGGATGTGGTGCTTCACCTCGCCGATCAGCGACAGGTAGTAGGGCAGGTCGACGTAGGGTGAGGCCGAAGCCGGGTAGGACAGGCCGTGGCCGGCGTAGAACGGGATCGCCGACCAGATCGCCGGATAACAGGCCAGCCCGGCCAGCACCCAGGAGAACCACACCGGCAGCCGGTCGGCCGGACGCATTCGCCAGACCCGACGCAGCCCCGGCACCAGACCGAACAGCAGGTAGGTCGCGATCGGCCAGGCCAACACCGCCAGCGGTACGCCGGCCGCCCGCGCCGGCAGGTAGGTCAGCACCTCCAGGGCGTACCCGAGGGTGGTGCCCGCGGCGAGATCCTCGGCGAGGGTGCTGGAGCCCCGGCGCGCCGCCCGCCACCACAGCGCGCCCGGAAGGGTGATTCCCACCAGCAGGTACGCCAGAAACGCGAGCAGGTCGCGGACGGAGACCCCGTTGGACACGACGAACACCGACAGGCCGGCGAGCGCCAGCGGCGCCGGCGCCCAGGCGGCGAGCCAGGCGGCGGGCGTACGCCGCGTCGGCGGCTGAGTCGGGGCGGTGGTCTGCTCCAGGACGGCCGTCATGCCGCGTTAACGACAAGATCTCCACCCTGGTCGCGGCGAGCCCGACCGGCGGGGGGTACGCTGGCGGCCACCACTTGGGCCTCTCCGGCACCTCGGAAACTGCCCAGTTCGCGACGCGTGCGGGTCATCCCCGATCGCCACTTCCTCGGGTAACCTCCCGTTCGTAGCCCGCCGAGCCGGGTCAGCGCACCTGTTGACGACCGCCCGGCTTTGTGAAGTTCTCTCTGGGAGCCCAATCGTGGAAGATCCCGTCTTCGCCCGGCACCGCGGCGGAAAAATGGCCGTGGCCAGCACTGTCCCCCTGACGAGCCGGGAGGACCTCTCCTTGGCGTACACGCCGGGGGTAGCCCAGGTGTGCGAGGCGATCGCCGCCGACCCGGCCCTGACCCGGGAGCTGACCTGGGTCGGCCACACCGTCGCGGTGGTGACCGACGGGTCGGCCGTGCTCGGCCTGGGCAACATCGGCCCCCGGGCCGCGATGCCGGTCATGGAGGGCAAGGCCGTCCTGTTCAAGCAGTTCGGCGGGGTGGACGCGGTGCCGGTGTGCCTCGACACCCAGGACACCGAGGAGATCATCGCCGTCGTCAAGGCGCTCGCGCCCTCGTTCGGCGGGATCAACCTGGAGGACATCGCCGCCCCGCGGTGCTTCGAGATCGAGCGCCGGCTGGACGCCGAGCTGCCGATCCCGGTCTTCCACGACGATCAGCACGGCACCGCCATCGTCGTGCTGGCCGCCCTGCGCAACGCCGCGCGCCTCCTCGGGCGTGACCTCGGCGACCTGCGCGTGGTCGTCTCCGGCGCGGGCGCGGCCGGGATCGCCGTCACGAAGATGCTGATCGCGGGCGGTGTCGACGCCGGCCGGGTGATCGTCTGCGACTCCAAGGGCACCCTGTACGCCGGTCGCCCCGACCTCGCCGCCGGATCGGAGAAGGCGGGGCTCGCCGCGATCACCAACGCGCGCCACGTCGCCAACGGCATCGAGGCCGCCCTGGCCGGAGCGGACGTCCTGATCGGGGTGTCGGGCGGGCAGATCGCCGAGTCGGCCGTCGCCGCGATGGCCCCGAACTCGATGATCTTCGCGCTGGCCAACCCGACGCCGGAGGTGCCGCCCGCCATCGCCGGCAAGTACGCCGCCGTCGTCGCGACCGGACGCAGCGACTTCCCGAACCAGATCAACAACGTGCTGGCGTTCCCGGGGATCTTCCGGGGCGCGCTGGACGCCGGAGCGCCCCGGATCACCGAGGCCATGAAGCTGGCCGCGGCCGACGCCATCGCCGGGATCGTCGCGGACGATCTGCGGGCCGACCAGATCGTGCCGAGCGCCCTGGACCCGCGGGTCGCTCCCGCCGTCGCGGCCGCCGTCATCGCCGCCGCCTGACGCCCGTTTCGTCTCAGCTGGATCAGGGATCTCGGTCGAATCTTGGGTCAAGATTCGACCCGGATCCCTGATCCAGCGCGAAAGTAGCCCGCGTCACGCGGCCCGCGTTACCACCGGGTAGGTTGACACCCATGCGTGCGGTGTATGCAGAGGCGATCAATCCGGAAGACCCGCTGAGCGGGTTGGCCATCGGGGAGCGTCCCGAACCGCAGCCGCACCCGGGCTGGGAGGTCGTCAAGGTCGTGGCCAGCGCCCTCAATCACCACGACATCTGGTCGCTGCGCGGTGTGGGCCTGGCTGAGAACCAGCTGCCGATGATCCTCGGCTGCGACGCCGTCGCCGAACGGGCGGACGGGAGTCGCGTACTGGTGCACGCGGTCATCGCGGATGCCAAGGACCCGCGCGGATTCTCGCTTCTCAGCGAGAAGCACCAGGGCACTCTGGCCGACTACGTGACCGTCCCCGCGGAGAACCTCCTGCCGCTGCCCGACGCAGTGTCCACGCAGGACGCGGTGGCTCTGCCGACGGCGTGGCTCACGGCGTATCGGATGTTGACGACGAAGGGCCGGGTCCAGGACGCCGACGCCGTGCTCGTGCAGGGCGCGGGCGGCGGGGTCGCAACCGCTGCCGTCGTCCTCGCCCACGCGATGGGCAAGCGCGTCTACGCCACCAGCCGAGACGCCGCCAAGCGGAAGAAGATCGCCGCCCTCGGCGCGATCGCCGTCGAGCCCGGCGCGCGACTGCCCGAGCGGGTCGACGTCGTCATCGAGACGGTCGGCCCGGCCACCTTCGACCACTCGCTCAAGTGCGCCGCGCCCGGCGCCCGCGTGGTCGTCTCCGGCTCCACCTCCGGCCGCAGCGCGGA
The DNA here is from genome assembly GCF_040654195.1 of Hamadaea sp. NPDC050747. NCBI lineage: Bacteria > Bacillati > Actinomycetota > Actinomycetes > Micromonosporales > Micromonosporaceae > Hamadaea > Hamadaea sp. NPDC050747. The sequence goes on along the minus strand of NZ_JBFAHM010000003.1, from coordinate 428,058 downwards.
GATGCTGCTGGCCCGGGTGTTCATGATGGAACTGCAGATCCTCGGCTCCAGCATGGGCACCGCCGACGAACTGCGCGCGCTGATCGACCTGGTGGCGACCAAGGGCGTCCGGCCGGTGATCGACGAGGTCTTCACCTTCGCCGACGCGCGTCAGGCGTTCGAGAAGCTGGCCACCGGGGACGTGTTCGGCAAGCTCGTGCTCGCCCACTCGTAGCGCTCCAGGATCAGCCGCGCCAGGTCCCACGACGCGCCCAGCGGTTCGGCCACCGCCACCGCGCCCGCGCGTACCGCACTGTCCGTGACCAGGTCGAAAAGGCGTCCGCAGGCCAAGAAGTAGCTCGCCACGGCCACTCTCCGCGCGCCACGAGCACGCAAGGCCGCGACTGCCTCACCGCCCGAAGGGGTCGCGCCGGCGGCATAAGCGACTTCCACTGGTACGCCTAAAGCAGCGCTCAGGGCATCACCGGTTTGGTGGACGACCACCCGGGCCTCGGCCATGCGCGTACCGGCCGCCGCCAGGACGAGGCCGTCATACGCGTCGCGTCCGATCGCCGCGTCGAGCCGTTTGCGCAGCCCGGCGAGCAGATGGTCGGACGGCCCGCCCAACGGCGGCGCGACGGCGACATCGAACCCGGCGACCTGAGCCGGCAGGTCGATCCGCCCGTGGTACGCGTTGGTCAGCAACAACGGCACGACGACGGCGCGCTCATCCAGGGCGGTGAGCACGGTGGCCGGACTGGGCTGGGCGAGTTCCAAGAAAGAGACCCGGACGTCGAGGCCGGGCCGCGCCGCCGCCACGACCCTTGCCAAGGCTCGGGTCGTGGCGTTGGCGCGCGGATCCCGGGACCCGTGCGCGACCAGGAGCAGCGGTTTCATAATCACGCCACCGAATGAAGACCGCACTCGGTCTTGTCGAACATCGCCCAGCGCCCGGCGCGCGGGTCCTCCCCCGCCGCCGTACGCCGAGTGCACGGCCAGCAGCCGACCGAGCCGTAACCGTTGCTCAGCAACTGGTTGACCGGGATGTCATAGCGCTCGATGTACGCGTCGACCTGGTCCTGCGTCCACGCCGCGATCGGGTTCACCTTGACCTTGTTGCGGGCGTACTCGAAGTGGACGACCGGGGTCTTAGCCCGGGTCGGCGACTCGTCGCGGCGCAGCCCGGCGGCCCAGGCGTCGTACTCGGCGAGCACCTTCTCCAGCGGCTGAACCTTGCGCAGCGAGCAGCACAGGTCCGGGTCGCGGGCATACAGCCGGGGGCCGTATTCGGCGTCCTGCTCGGCCAGCGTCAGCTCCGGCCGCACCGACCGGATCGTCACCGGGATCGTGCGCGCCACAGTGTCGCGTACGCGCAGGGTCTCGGCGAAGTGCAGGCCGGTGTCGAGGAAGACGACGTCGATGCCGGGGGCGACCCGGGAGGCCAGGTGCGCCACGACGGCGTCGGCCATCGAGCTGGTCACGGCGAAGCGGTCGCCGAAGGTCTCCACCGCCCAGGCGATGATCTCTTCGGCGGGCTTGCCTTCGAGCGCCTTTCCAGCACGAATGGAAATCTCGACAAGCTCATCTACTGCTCGGGTACTCACTTCGGACCTCCGAGGGGCTGTAATTCTGAGGGACGTGTAGGCCGAGGAATTTCAGCGAGAAGACTCTGGTGCAGGACCGGCACTCCCAGGTGCCGTGGACATCGGAGTGGGGACGCAGATCCTCGTCCCCGCAGTAGGGGCAGAAGCTGGGGAACGCCCGGTCACCGGAGGACATCTTCATCCGCCCGCTGGACCCATTCGGCGAACGCCTCGTCGGCGTCCTTCCGCCCGTCCAGGTACGCCCGGCTGAGCCGCTCCACGTAGGACGGCAGCTCGGCGGTGGTGGTCTTGAGGCCCCGCAGTTTGCGGCCGAAGCCCGACTGCTGACCCTTGGCCAGGGTGAGACCGCCGCCCAGGTGCACCTGGAAGCCCTCGACCAGCTCGCCGTCCGGACCCGGGACCAGCTGGCCCTTCAAGCCGATGTCGGCGACCTGCGTACGCGCGCACGCGTTGGGGCAGCCGTTGACGTTGACGCTGATCGGCAGGTCGAGGCCGGTGGACTCGATGTGGTGGACGACCGCCGCCGCCGTCGCCTTGGTCTCGACGATGGCGAGCTTGCAGTATTCGATGCCGGTGCACGCCATCGTCGACCGCCGGATCTGCGACGGCCGCGCCTGCAGCCCGATCGCCTCCAGGGCGTCGGCGAGCGAGTCGACCTGCTCGGGCGCCACGTCGAGGACCAGCAGCTTCTGGTACGGCGTCAGGCGTACTCGCTGGGAACCGTGCGCCTCGGCCACGTCGGCGAGCGAGTGGAGCATCGGCCCGGAGACACGGCCCACGATCGGCGAGGCGCCGACGTAGAACGAGCCGTCACGCTGCGGGTGCGCGCCCATGTGGTCGATCGGCTGGGCCGGCAGCTCCGGCGCCGGACCGTCGACCAGCTTGCGGCCGAGGAACTCGTCCTCGAGCACCTGACGGAACTTGGCGACGCCCCAGTCTGCGACGAGGTACTTCAACCGCGCCCGGTTGCGCAGCCGCCGATAGCCGTAGTCGCGGAAGACCTCGACGACGCCCTTCCAGACCTCGGGGACCTCCGCGAGGGGCAGCCACACGCCGAGCCGCTGGGCGAGCATCGGGTTGGTGGACAGGCCGCCGCCGACCCAGAGGTCGAAGCCCGGCCCGTGCTCGGGGTGGACGACGCCGAGGAAGGCGACGTCGTTGGCTTCGTAAGGCACGTCGGGCAGCCAGGAGACCACCGTCTTGAACTTGCGCGGCAGGTTGGACAGGGCCGGGTCGCCGATGTACTTGCCGACGATCTCGTCGATCGCGGGCGTGGCGTCGACCAGCTCGTCGGCGCTGACCCCGGCGACCGGGCTGCCGAGCACGACCCGTGGCGTGTCGCCACAGGCCTCGGTGGTCGACAGGCCGACCGCCTCGAGCTGCTGCCAGATCGCCGGCATGTCCTCGATCCGGATCCAGTGGTACTGGATGTTCTGCCGGTCGGTGATGTCGGCGGTGTCGCGGGCGTACCGGGTGGAGATGTCGGCGAGCACGCGCAGCTGCGCCAGGCTCAGCTGACCGCCGTCGATGCGTACGCGAAGCATGAAGTACTCGTCGTCCAGCTCGTGCGGCTCCAGGATCGCCGTGCGACCGCCGTCGATGCCGGGCTTACGCTGGGTGTACAGGCCCCACCAGCGGAATCGGCCGCGCAGGTCGGCCGGGTCGATGCTGGCGAACCCGTGGTGGGCGTAGATGGACTCGATCCGGGCCCGGACGTTGAGGGGGTTGTCGTCCTTCTTGGTCCGCTCGTTCGGGTTCAGCGGTTCCCGGTGGCCGAGCGCCCACTGTCCTTCGCCGCGCTTCCGCCGGACAGCGGGTTTGGCAGTCACGGCATTATCGGTCGCCATCGCGGCGTCCTCCTGATGCTTGGATTGCGCGCTTTACGCCGACATCGCGGCACGACCGCGATCAAGCATCATTGCTCCGGCGCATGCGCGCCCGGACAAGAAGTGACTCCTCGACGGAGTCCTCGGGCGACGCTCAGCCGAGCCGACAGATCGCGCTCCGCACACGCCCGTAGTCGACGTGCCGCCGAGCGGTCAGCAGCACGGAACGGAGCGTGGCGGGACTCATGTCGTTCACAATGCCATGTCCGGACGCCGATGGCCAAGATGCCGTGGCCGCCATCTCAGCACTCGGAACCGAGGCGGCGGGGATCACAATATGCTGGCACTCGTGCGGAGGATTTGGCCGGATTTGACGGCAGCCGCGTTCTTCGTCCTAGCGGCAGTGCTGGTTCTCCGGGGTCTATGGGCCGACCCCGGCCGGCGCCTCCTGGCCACCAATCCCCAGGATCAGATCCTCTTCGAATGGATGCTCCAGCACACCGCCCAGGCCATCGCCCACGCCCGTGATCCGTTCCTCTCCCCCATCCTCGGTACGCCGACCGCGGCGAACCTGGCGGGCAACACCTCGGTGGTGCTCGTCGGCGTCCTCCTCGCCCCGGTGACCCGGCTGGTCAGCCCGGGGGCGAGCTTCACGATCTTCGCGACCGCCGCGTTGGCCGGCACCGCGATCGCCTGGTACGCCTTCCTCCGCCGCCGTCTCGGCACGTCGGTGCCGGCCGCCTTCGTCGGCGGATTGTTCTGCGGTTTCGCGCCCGGCATCGTGTCGCAGGCGAACGGGCATCCGCACATCGCCGCCCAGTTCCTCGTGCCGCTGCTCGTCGCGCTGACCCTGAATCTCGGCGTACCCGGCCGATGGTGGTCCCATCCGCTGCGCGGGGCGGGGCTCGGCCTGGTCGCCGCCGCGCAGATCCTGCTGGGCGAGGAGACGCTGTTCCTCGCCGCGCTCGGCCTCGGCGGATTCGTCGTCTTCTACGCCGTCCAGCGGCCCGCGATCGTCTTCGCCCGATGGAAGGCCGCACTCGTCAGCATGGTGCTCGCCGCCGTGGTGACCCTCTCGATCGTCGGCTACCCGTTGTGGGTGCAGTTCCTCGGGCCGGACGCGTACCACGGATTGCCGAGCGGGCGATACGTCGCCGACCTCGGCTCGTTCCCGGCGTACGCCGCCGCCTCGATCGCGGGCAGTCCGGCGGCCGCGGCCGAGGTCGCGCCGAACCCGAGCGAGCAGGCCGCGTTCTTCGGCGTACCGCTGATCGTCGTCGCGGCGGTGGCGACGGTGTGGCTCTGGCGGCTGGTCTGGGTCCGGAGTGCCGCGCTGACCGCAGTGCTCGCCTGTGTCGCCTCCCTCGGCGTCCTGCCCAAGTGGCACGGGCGGGCGATCGGCGTACCGGGGTCGTGGACTCTGGTGGCCCAGCTCCCGCTGTTCCGCGACGTCGTCGTCGTACGCCTGGCGCTCATCGCCATTCCGGTGATCGGCCTGCTCCTCGCGGTGAGCTGGGATTACGCCGCCCGGCTGAGCGTTCTGCGCTGGGCGTGGCCGGCGATGGTGCTCGTGGCGCTGATCCCGACCCTCCCGCGCGGGCTCGGTGCGGTGGTCGCCAAACCCGCCCCGGCGTTCATCAGTTCGGGCCAGTGGCGGTCCTGTGCCGAACAGCACGGCACCCTGATCGCGTACGGGGACACGACCCGGGCGGGCGTGATCCACTACCAGATGCGGCTGCAACTGGCGGCGAAGCTGGGCTACGCCTCGCCCAACGGCTACTACTTCAGCCGGGACCACGACGGCGAGGGCCGGTTGGGGCGTCCACTCCGGACGATGGACGTCGCCGTGATGACGGCCCGGGAGACCGGGCGGCCGCCGGAGCTGACCCCCCGGCAGCTCACCGTCGCCCGCGCGGATCTCGTCTACTGGCGCGCCCAGTGCGTCGTGCTCCAACAGGGCGGGCCACACGCCGACGCCATGCGCGACACGATCACGGGCATCGTCCAGCAGCCCGTCCAGACCGGCGGCGGCGTCTGGTACTGGCGAATCCCTCAGCGCACTTCGTAGACCGACACGGGTCCCTCGGTGTGCCGCAGATCGGCGTACGCCGCCAACTCCGGCGAGACCTCACCCGACCGGGCGTCGACCACGAGCCACCGCACGCCGTCCGCCTTCAACGCCGCCAGATCCTCCGGCGTCGGATCGGTGAAGACCCGGTCGTTGCGGTCCAGCAAGGCCTGATCCCAGAACGGCTTCAGCGCATCCCCGGCGATCCGGGGCGCGAACGTCCAGCCCTCGACGAGCACCCGGCGTTCGGCGTACGCCGAGAGCCAGAACGACCGCGGATCACACCGCCCCAGGTACGCGACCGGCAGGCAGTGCACGTTCGTCGCGAGCACGTCGTCGGGCCGGCTGTGCTCGCGGACCCACCGCGCGGCGAGCACCCGGGATCGGGGCATCGTCGTGTTGTAGTACGCCCCGCCGTTCGGCGACCGGGCCGACTTGACCATGTCCATGACCAGTCCGGGCGCCCCGATCACGAGGATCGCGGTCAGGACGACGAGCCCGCCCTTGCCCCGCAGACCCGGGCGGCTGCCCCGCAGGGCGTACCAGACGATCGCGCCCGCCAGCCCGCACAGCAGCAGGAAGAACGTCCAGCGGAGGATGGGCACCGCCGGGTCGAACGGGCGCTGCCCGGTCGACGGCCCGGCGAAGGCAACTTGCGCCAGGACCGTCGCCACTGCCAGGCCGCCCGCGAAGACGCCCAGGTACCACCGGGCGCGAGCCGACAGGCGAGCGCGCTCGAAGACTTCGACGTAGCCCCACGCCGAGAGGAGCACGCCGAACGCGAACCCGGCGCGAGCGAAGTACTGCTGGCCGTCGCTGAGCTGCCGCAGCAGCAGGTACGCCGCCACTCCCCCGAGCGCACCGCCGAGCAGCAGCCACTGCGCGGGCTCCAGCCGCAGCCGGCTCCGCCACAGCAGCGGGACGATCCCGGCCTGCCGGAGTTCCAGATTCAGCAGGAACGCCGCGAACACCCCGGTGGTGATCGCCGCCTGCTCCCACCAACCCCGTTCCTCCCCGGCCGGTGGGCCGTAGAAGACCGCGAGACTGCCGAAGACGTTGATGTCGGTGGCGTAGGTCTGGAACCGGTAGAGCACAGCGGTCGCGAAGAACTGTCCCGCCAAGGCCAGCACCCCGAGCAGGACGACCGGCCACGGGATCCGCTTTGTGCGTACCACTTGCACCACCGCGACCAGCAGCAGCGCGGCCAGGGCCACCGGCAGCGAGCTGGCCTTCGCTCCACTCGACGCGGCGATCAGCAGAGCCGCGAGCAGGTAGCCGCGCCAAGATCGCCACTCGCCCGTGATGATCGCGACCAGTACGCCGATCAGCGCCACGAGCAGCGCCCAGCTGTAGATCATGGACATGCCGTGCCAGATCACGAAGGTGGCCTGGGTGCCGAACGGCATCGTGACCGGGTCGGTGAAGTTGACCTCCCCCACCGTGAAGAAGAGCGCGGCGGCGACCACTCCGGCCCACGGGCGGCGGCTGATCCGCGCGCCGACGACCGCCGTGAGCACGATGGTGAGCGCGCAGAGCGCCGGAACCGCGAACCGCAACGACACCGCGGCGAGATCCGTTCCGCCGACCAGGGACGCCATCGCCATGTGCGCATAGGCGAACCAGTGGTAGTTCAGCGGCTCGCCCGCGACCTGAGGGACGTGCAGCGGCAGGTGGTTCTTGGCCTCGCCCGCCAGCGACAGCTGGTACGACAGATCGAGGTACTGCCTGGTCTCCTCGGAGGTCGGGATGACCGGGTTCCGCGCGAGGAAGACCACGTAGAGGTAGAGCGTCCAGAAGATCACGATCGCCGCGAGCGACCACGCCCAGCCCAGCGACACGGGGGTGAGGCCGACCGGACGCCAATGCCGCCGCAGCCGCTTGGTCAGGAACACCACGACGACCAGGAGGGGCCAGCCGGGGAGCAGGAAGCGCACCTCGAGGGCGGAGAAGACCGCCCAGGCGACGAGTTCCAGGGTCAGCCCGACCGCGGCGCCCATCGCGACGTCCTCGACCAGCGTTCGCGGGGTCGGTCGAAGCGCGCGGTAGACCAGCGTCCCCGGCAGGACCACCGCCCACACCGCGTACGCGCAGTACCGGGCCACCTCCGCGACCGGCGTGCCCGCCGCCAGCACCAACGCCGTCATCGCCAGGAAGGCCACGATCAGCGGCAGCCATCGGGCCGGCCTGGCCGTCATGCGCGTCCTCCGGGGGTTTTGGTCTTGGCACTCGGGGGTTTGGTCTTGGCACTCGGGGGTTTGGGGTTGGCACTGGATCAGGGTTCTCCGTCGAATCTTGCCCGATGATTCGACCGCGAACCGTGATCCAGCGCTGATCTTGAGCGGGCCGGTCAGCGATCTTGAGCGGGCCGATCAGCAATCTTGAGCGGGGCGGTCAGCGTTTGGTCAGCGGAACCTCGAGCAACGCCTCGGCGCCGCCCTCGGGCCGGTTGCGCATCTCGATGCTGCCCCGGAGTTCCCCGGTGGTGAGCGTACGGATGATCTGGAGACCGAGCCGCTTGGAGACCGCCGGATTGAAGTCCTCCGGCAGGCCGCGCCCGTTGTCGGCCACCGCCACCTGCAGCTGCTTGCGGAACCGATGCGCCGAGATCACCACCTCGGCCTCCGGGCTGTCGTCGGAGAAGGCGTGCTCGACCGCGTTGAGCAGCAGCTCGTTGAGGACCATGACCAGCGGCGTGGCGATCTCGGCCGGCAGTACCCCGAAGCTGCCCTCCCGCCGCATGCGCACCGAGATGCCGCTGCCGGAGAAGCCGCCCGCGACCTCGGCGGCGGCCGTCGCGACCCGGTCGACGATCCCGTCGAACTCGACCGCCTCGTCGGCCGACATCGCCAGCGTCTCGTGCACCAGCGCGATCGAGGCGACCCGGCGTACGGACTCCTCGAGCGCGGCACGGGCCTCCGGCGCGTCCACCCGCCTGGCCTGCAACCGGAGCAGTGCGGCGACCGTCTGCAGATTGTTCTTCACCCGGTGGTGGATCTCCCGGATCGTGGCGTCCTTCGTGATCAGCGCCCGGTCCCGGCGGCGTACCTCGGTGACGTCCCGGGCCAGGATCAGCGCGCCGATCGGCACCCCGGCCGGGATCAGCGGCAGTGCGCGGGTCAGCACGGTCGCGCCGCGTACCTCGATCTCCTTGCGGGCCGGGGAATCGCCGCGCAGCGCCGCCAGCACCCGGGCCGACGCCTCCGATCCCTCCAGCGGATCGTCGGCGAGCCGGCTGAACAGGGCGGCCAGATCCTCACCCACCAGGTGGGAAGCGTGTCCCAAGCGCCGGAAGGCCGACTGCGCGTTCGGCGAGGCATAGGTGACCTTGCCCGAGGCGTCCAGCCGGATCAGCCCGTCCCCCACGCGGGGCGCGCTGGTCGTCTCGCCCGGGTGCCGGGGCGGCGGGAACGTGCCGTCGGCGACCATCTGCGCGAGGTCGTCGGCGCTCGTGAGGTAGTTCAGCTCCAGCTGGCTCGGGGTGCGAGCGGTGGACAGGTTCGTGTCGCGGCCCACGACCGCGATGACCTCGCTCGCCTCACCGTCCGCGCGCCGCCGCCGGACCGGCACCGCCTCATGGCGCGCCGGAGTGTCGCCGTACCAGACCGGGTCGCCCTCGCGCCAGATCCGGCCCTGCTGACGGGCGATGGCCAGGTGGGCCACCTCCGGCCCGCTGACCATCCGGCCCACTTGATCATCTTGGTACGCCGTGGGAGCCGTCGTCGGGCGTACCTGGGCGACGCAGAGGAACGACGGCGTGCTCGCGACGGCCTCTCCCGCGCTGACCGGCACCCACAGCAGCAGGTCGGCGAAGGAGAGGTCGGAGATCAACTGCCAGTCCCCGGCCAGCCGGGTCAGGTGGTCGATGTCGGCCGGGCCGAGGGAGGTGTGCTCCTCGACCAGATCGCGAAGTGTGGACACGCCACCACCCTAGCCAGTCGCGCGGCTACAGGGTTTCGGTGACCTTCTTGAGTCCACGGGGTGCGTCCGGGTTCTCGCCGCGGCTGAGCGCGATGTGCAGGGCCAGCCGCTGGAGCGGCAGGATGTCGAGCAGCGCCGAGTAGCGCTCGTCGACCGCAGGCACCGCCAGCCGGGCCGAAGCGTCGGCCACCTCGCCGGAGCCGATGGTCACCACGTCGGCCCGCCGCTCGCCGAGCCGGGTGAGCACGTCCGACATGGCCACCCCGCCCGGACCCGACCCGACGACGGCGAGGACCGGCACGTCGGGATCGGCCATCGCCAGCGGACCGTGCAGCAGGTCGGCTCCGGAGAAGGCGAGCGCGGCCAGGTACGAGGTCTCCATGAGCTTCAGCGCCGCCTCCCGGGCCGTCGGGTACGCGTACCCCCGGCCGGTGGTGACGACGCGATCGGCGAACCGATAGCGCCCGGCCAGCTGAGCCGGGGTGTCGTCGCGCAGGGTCTGCTCGGCCAGCTCCGGCAGCCGGGCGAGCTGGGCAAGTTCGTCGGCCGGCACCTTGCCCTCGCCCCGGATCGCCTCCACGAGCAGCAGCAGGGCCAGCAGTTCGGCGGTGTAGGTCTTGGTGGCCGCGACCGCGCGCTCGTGCCCGGCGGCCACGTCGACGGACAGCTCGGCGGTCTCGTTCAGGATCGACTTCGGGTTGTTCGTGACGGCCAGCGTCAACGCGCCCTGCTCCCGGGCGATCTTGAGCACCTCGGTCAGGTCGGGTGAGCCGCCGGACTGGGACACCCCGACGACGAGCGCCTCGGAGAAGTCCGGGCGAGCGCCGTAGACCGTCATCGCGCTCGGCGAGGCGAGCCCGGCCGGAATGCCGAGCCGGATCTCGGTGAGGTACGCGGCGTACAGGGCGGCGTGGTCGGAGGTGCCGCGAGCGGTGAACACGACGTGCTTCGGGCGGCGCTCGGTGATGGCCCGGGCGACCCGCTCGATCTCGCCGACGCTCGCCGGGTCGAGCAGCGCGCCGTAGACGCCGGGCTGCTCCGCGATGTCCGTCGCCATGCCGGCGCCGCGCTCGCTCATGCTCACTCCTGACTATGGATGCTCAATGCGTGCGTTTTTGATGCTCGATCTGTGCGCAGTCTTGCACGAAATCGGCCTCGCCTCAACTCGGGCGAGCAGGATCACGCAAGGGACGCGCTGGATGTCACATTCCTCTACCCTGCCCGGGTGACCCAAGCCGAAGGAGTCCACGACCCGATCCAGGAGGCGCACGGCGAACTGGCCCTGGCCCGCATCGCCCTCGCCGGAGACGATCTGACCCACGCCGCCAACCACGTCGCCGGGGCCATCGCGTACGCCCCGGGCCTGCCCGAGGTGCACGAACTGCTGGCCGCGATCGCCGCCCGCCGGCCGGACGGCGGCCTGAGCCTGTTCCCCCTCGACGACCATCCCTTCCTCGGCACCGTGGTGGCCCATGCCCACCTGCGCTCGGTGTCTGATGTGGATGGAGCGTTGTCGTTGCTGGCCAAGGCGACCGCGTTCGACCCGGCCCAGCCGTGGGCCGACGTCGCCTGGGTGCGCGCGCTGCCCGGCGACCGCGTCGACCCCGACACGTTCGTCCAGGTCCTCGTCACGCTGATGCGGGAGCTCGGTGAGCCCACCAGCGACGAGGTACGCCAGGCCAACGCCGTCTACCTCGAGCTGACCGCCCGGGTGCTGGCGGCGAACCCCAAGCACGCCATGCTCCACGGCGCCGCCGCCGGAGTCGGCCGCCGACTGGGTGACCCGGCGATGGCAGCCCGTTGGGGCGAGACCGCCTACCAGCTCGAGCCGAGCAAGCTCACCGCCGTCTGGTACGCCTACGCGCTCCGCGCCGCCGGGCGACTGCCCGACGCGCTCGCCGTGATGGCCGAAGCGCGCCGCCAGAACCCGCTCGACCTCGATCTCAACGCCGACGTGGCGAGCTGGCTCAGCGACGCCGGCCGCCTCGACGAGGCGCTGGCGGTGATCGAGGACGCGATGCGGATCGACCCCACCTACGACTGCGCGGTGCACACGGCGTACCGGTTGCGGTTCCAGCGGGACGGAGACCCGCAGCACCTCGTCGCGCTGTCGGACTTCGTGCGTACCGCGCCGGCGACCAGCCACGAGCACACCGACCTGGCCGACTGCTGCCAGGGGCGTACCTGGCTGGGTTTCGTCGCCGGGCCGAGCGCGTCGTGCATCAACGTGCTCGACCAGTTCCCCGCCGACCAACGCGACAGCGAAGGCGAGATCGGCATCTCCGGGCTAGAGCCGCCGAGCGCGCTGGCGATCTTCCGGCGGGAGATGCCGAACGTCACGGTCGCCGTCGCCGGAGATCCGCCGCCGGACATGGTCCAGCCGTTGCGTCCCGGGCGGGTCCTGTGGCAGTACGCCGGATTCCGGGCCGAGCCGGCGGTGCCGCCGCCCTCCGCCCGGGCGAGCGCACTGCTCGCGGAGGTCGCCGCGCCCTCGTGGCCGGACCCCGTCTCGGCGTACGACCACGCGCTCCCGCTGGGCGAGCTGCCACTGAGCGACCTGGTGGGACTGCTCGTCTACCCGCCGCCGGCGCCGGAGCGGATGACCGGCATCCCGGACGGCTGGTGGGAGCGTTCGGCGCAGACGTTCGCCGCACTCGGCATCCTGCACTGCCGGGAACTCGCGACCACGCCCGGCGACACCACCGCTCAGCGGGCCGTGCTCGCCGAGATCGCGTACGGGATCGAGGACTGGACGACCGAGGTGGCCTTGTTCGCCCTGGTCGTGGCGGCCTGGCTCGACCCGGACTGCCGCGACGAGGTACGCGAGCTGGTCGGCCGCCGGTTCCTCGACGCCGTCGAGGCGACCCAGCACCGACCGGTCACGATCCTGGCGTCGTTGGCCGCGCTGGCGCAGCTGACGCCGGGCATGGTCGCCGAGGTGACCTCGCTCGCCCGGGAGATCCTGGCCGATCTGGAGGCCGAACAGGACGACGCCGAGGCCTGACCTCGGTCGCGCAGAACAGTGCGGCGCCCCCGGAGGAGGAAAGCTCCGGGGGCGCCGAGTCTTGCGATATCCCTAGTGGACGATCACTCCACGCTGGCGAGGGCGAGCGCCGCCTCCGGCGAGTCCTCGCCAGCCTTCTGCGGACCGGCGCCCCGCAGCGGGACCTCCTTGATGAACCAGGCCAGCACCGGCACCAGCACGGCGAAGGCCAGTGCCCACCAGAACAGCCCCGACGTCGCGTACGCGATGGCGTGCTTGATGGCCTTGACCATCGGCTCGAGCTGTTCCGGCGGCAGGATCTTCGCGAGCTGGGCCATGCCCTCGGTGCCGAGGTTGCCGCCGAACTGGTCGATCTTCGCGGCGGCCTCCGGGCCGGCGCTCTGGGTCATGCTGTCGCTGAGCCGGGAGTTGAACACGGCGCCGAAGATCGACACCCCGAACGAACCGCCGATGGACCGGACGAAGGTGGCGGTGGAGCTGGCCACGCCGAGGTCCTTCATCTCCACGCTGTTCTGCGCGATGAGCAGCGTGGTCTGCATGAGGAAGCCCATGCCCAGGCCGAGCAGCACCATGTAGACCGAGGACTCGAACTTGCTGGTGTCGTCGGCGAGCCGGGTCAGCAGGAACATGGCCACCGCCATGATCGCGCCGCCGATGATCGGGAAGATCCGGTACTTGCCGGTGTTGGTGATGATCCGGCCGATGGTGAACGAGGTGACCAGGACGCCCATCATCATCGGCAGGAGCAGCAGGCCGCTGTTGGTCGCCGAGGCGCCCTGCACGGTCTGCTGGTAGAGCGGCAGGAAGGCGACCGCGCCGAACAGCGCGAAGCCGACCAGGAAGCCCATGCCGCTGACCACGCTGAAATTGCGGTTCTTGAAGATGTGCAGCGGCAGGACGGGCTCCGGGTGACGCCGCTCGACGAGCAGGAACAGGCCGAGGGTCACCAGCGCCAGCGCGCCGAGGCCGAAGATCTGCGCCGAGGCCCAGTCGTACTCCTTGCCACCCCAGGTGGTGATGAGCACGATGGCGGTGATGCTGACCCCGAGCAGGGCCGCGCCCAGCCAGTCGATCTTGTGCTCGGTCTTGCGGACCGGCAGGTGCAGGAAGAACAGCAGCATGACGAAGCCCACCGCGCCGATCGGCAGGTTCATGTAGAAGATCCAGCGCCACGAGGCGTGGTCGGTGATGAGGCCGCCGACCAGGGGACCGGCGATCATCGCGATGGCCATGATGCCGCCCATGAGGCCCTGGTACTTGCCCCGCTCCCGCGGCGGCACCAGGTCGCCGATGAGGGCGAACGCGCCGACCATCAGACCACCGGCGCCGAGACCCTGGAAGGCCCGGAAGGCGATGAGCTGGGTCATCGGGTTGACCGCGTCGTTGAGCCAGCCGAACTCGCCGGCCGCACCGGAGAGCATCGAGCCGATCATGAACAACACGACCGAGGTCAGGAAGACCTTCTTGCGCCCGTAGAGGTCGCCGAGCTTGCCCCAGATCGGGGTGGACACCGAGGTGCCCAGCACGTACGCGGTGACGACCCACGAGAGCTTGGACAGACCGCCGAGCTCGCCGACGATCTTCGGCATGGCGGTTCCGACGACCATGTTGTCGAGCATGGCCAGCATCATCGCCAGCATGATTCCCGGCAACACGAGCCGCAGGTTCGGCTTCGCGATGGATTGTTCGGGGATGGTGGACACGAGCGATGCTCCCTTGATCAGCGCTTTCGATCAGATCTGGCCAGGCTTACTTGCCGACCGGCTAGCGAACTTACTAGCCGTACGGTAAGTTGATTACCAGCCGCGCGTCAAGTGCAATGGAATTTCGGATCTCCGCGGGAGCAGAAGATGAGCGAACAGCAGGTCGAGGGCCGGGACACGCGGTCGCGTATCCAAGCCGTTGCGCTGGAGCTGTTCACTGAACAGGGCTACGACAAGACGTCCCTGCGAGAGATCGCCGAGCGGCTGGGTGTGACGAAGGCCGCACTCTACTACCACTTCAAGAGCAAGGAAGAGATCGTCGAGAGCTTCATGGGCGACCAGTCCGCCCGGATCGAGAAGCTCATCGAGTGGACCACCGAGCAGCCCCGCACACTGGAAGCGCGCAAGGAGTTCCTCCGGCGCTACGCGGACAGCATGATGGAGGTCCAGCACCACAAGATCATGCGGTTCTTCGAGCGCAACCAGGCCACGATGAAGGACCGCCGCCCGGCGAAGGACTTCCGCGGGCGGATGCAGGTCATGATCGACTTTCTCGTGGACGCCGACGCCACTCCCGGGCGCCGGCTACGCGCCTCGATGGCGCTGTTCACGCTCCACGCCTGCTGGTTCGTCCTGGACCCCGACAAGATCAGCGACGAGGAGCGGATGAAGACCGCGCTGGAGATGGCATACGAGCTGATCGAGGGCTGACGCCTCAGCCGATGACGGCGATCAGGTCGCCTTCCTGCACCACGTCGCCCTCGTTGACGGCGAGCCGGGTCAGGGTCCCGTCGGACTCCGCGATCACCGGGATCTCCATCTTCATGGACTCGAGGATGACCAGCGTGTCACCGTCGGCGACCTGGTCGCCCTCGGCCGCCACGACCTTCCAGACGTTCGCCACCATCTCCGCGCGGATCTCGTCGGCCATCGTGCCCCTCCCAGCAGCCGTCCGCCACACTGCGGACCCTGAGGGTCATCCAACCATGCCGCGAATCAGCGGGAGACTCGGTCAGGAGGTAATGCGGTCGTCCGCCACGACCAGGTCGGCGAGCTTGGCCCGCAGCCGGCGGCGGAGGTCCTCGGGCGCGTTCTCCGCCCCGCAGCAGCGGGCCACCAGCGCCTTCACCTCGGTCTCGATGCCGTACTCCCGCAGACAGGGGGAGCACTCGTCAAGATGCTGCTTGATCAGGTCACGACGCTCGTCGGAGCACTCGAGATCAAGGTAGAGGTATACCTCGTCGAGTACGTCCTTGCACTCGTCGCTCATGATGCCGTCACCTCGTCGTGATCGGCCGACGCGCCGATGATGCCGCGCTCAGCCGCGTAGCTCTCCAACATCCCGCGCAGCGCGCGGCGGCCGCGGTGCAACCGCGACATGACCGTGCCCAGCGGGGTGCCCATGATGTCGGCGATCTCCTTGTAGGAGAAGCCCTCGACGTCGGCGAGGTAGACCGCCAGGCGGAAATCCTCGGGGAGGGCCTGGAGGGCCTCCTTGACGTCGCTGTCGGGCAGCCGGTCGAGCGCCTCGGTCTCGGCCGACTTCAGCCCCGACGAGGTGTGCGACTCCGCCTCGGCCAACTGCCAGTCCGTGATCTCCTCGGTCGGAGCCTGCACGGGCTGCCGCTGCTTGCGGCGGTACGAGTTGATGAAGGTGTTCGTCAGGATGCGGTACAGCCAGGCCTTGAGGTTGGTGCCCTCTTCGAACTGGTGGAAAGCCGCGTACGCCTTGAGATACGTCTCCTGGACGAGGTCCTCCGCGTCGGCGGGGTTGCGGGTCATCCGCAGGGCGGCCGGGTACAGCTGGTCGAGGAACGGCATGGCGTCCCGCTCGAACCGTGCGCGCCGGTCTTCCGTCGACTCCGTGGTCACCCTGGCCTCGCCCTTCCGGGGCCGTGTGGTCACGGCCCGTCCCGCTGAGGATACGCGGGTGGCGGGCATGGGCGTCGCAACAACCGAAGCAGGCAGGCGGGTCATCTCGTCCGCCGCCGACTCCGTCGACCACTCGCCCGACCCGATCCGGATCTTGAGCTGGTCGTCGGGCCTCGTCTTCGTCGCTGTGCGCACTGAATCACCCCTTCGCGGAGGGATCCTGGTCAGGTCCTCCGGCCGGGACAACGCTCGGCGACCGCTGCGCATTCCATGCCGCGCCACCACCGCGGTGATGAAGCTCACGCGAGCAGCGCCTCCAGGGCAGGTGCAGGGTCAGCCAGGCGCTGGATCGGGATCAGCACCTGCGGCTCGCGAAGCTCCCGGATCTCCGGCTTGCGCTCGTGGATCTCCAGCGCCAGCTCGGTGACGACGGGTACGCCCCGGCGACGGCTCGAGGCCGACCGCTTCGTGGGGCGTACGCCCTCGCTCCGGGCCGCCTCGGCGGCGCGGGCGGCTGCCGCCGCCCACCCGGGCGCGGGAATGGTCCCCCCGACGACCGGACGGGTCGCGTCCGCCTGCTCCGCGTAGGGCTTCTCCTCGGGCTGCTCCGGCGTACGCCAGGCGACCACCATGGCCCGGCGCTCCCGGGCGGTGGTGCCACCCCAGACGCCGTGGCAGTCGCCGGCCTCCAGGGCCCAGGCCAGGCAGGCGCCCTGCACCGAACAGGTGCCGCAGAGCGCGATGGCCGCGTCGGGCGGATCGGTCGGCGCCGGGAAGAACGTCTCCGGGTCGACGGATTGACAGACTCCCCTGGTCCGCCAGGCGGTGTCAGCCTGCTGCTCAGTGGCAGCCCGCAACAGTCTCGGGTCGCGACGCGCGGCCGCGACTTCATGTGGGCGTGGAACACGCGCCCGGGTCAAATCCACCCACCTCCCCCGTGGGTCCGGTGCCTCACCGCGCTCTAAGCTGCACGGTGCAAACCATTCCGGTGCGGCTGTGAGAACCGGCACCGGCGCTGTGTTCTATCGCACAAACGCGTACGGAGACAAGGGTTCGTCTGGACATCGGCAAATTTTCTTGCCGACATTCCACCGTCAAATGGCTCTATTCAGGCGCGGTGTGTGTCCCTGCATCGATTACCGGGCGTCACCGGAGGGTGATGGGCGCCGATCAGAAAAGTAGACCGGCTTCGATCGGATCGATCAGCGCCGGCCCGTCGTTGCGGACGTCCCCCACTGCTGGCCCCACCGCTCGGATCTCGATTGTGGACAGGTAGTCGTCGCCGGCAGGGGTGAGCAGGTCGTCACTCGGCGTAGCGGAAAGCCAGTCTGACCATCGCTCCGGCGGAAGCAGCAGCGGCATGCGGTCGTGCACCTCGGCCAACGCCCCCCGCGCGGGCACCGTGATGACGCTGAAGGTCAGCAGATCCCCTTTGACGCCCCAGATCCCGCCCATCGTGAGGTCTTCCCGATTCATGTAGAACGCCTGTTTCCCGGTCGGCGACCGCGTCCACTCGTACCACCCGTCGGCGGGGACCAGGCACCGGCGACGCTCGAACGCCGAGGCGAACACCTTCGACGTGGCGACGGTCTCGGCGCGGGCGTTGATCAAGGCGCGCAGCGACTTCGCGGGCTTGCTCGGCGCGCGGGATCCGCTGCGAGGATCGGTCGCCCACGGCGGAACGAGCCCCCACCGGGCGGCCGTCAGCACCCGCGCTTCGCGGTCGGCCGAGACTCGCACGATCGGCACCTTGTCGGTCGGCGCCACGTTGTAGTCCACCGTGTCGGCGCCCTCGGTCTCGTCGAACGCCTCGAAGAGGCGGCTGAGATCGGCCGAGGAGCGCGTTGTCGCATAACGCCCGCACATGAAATTGAACCTACCCGCATGGTCCGACAGGGCCGCGAAACGGTAAGAATGAGCGGGTGACGAAGCGCGCAGTGCCCTGGACCGCACCGACCGCCATCGATCCGCTGACCGCCGTCGTCCGGTTACCGGGATCGAAGTCGATGACGGCCCGCGCGCTCGTGCTCGCCGCGATCTCCACCGGGACATCCACACTGGACAACCCGCTGCGCGCCCGCGACACCGAACTGATGGCGGCCGGGCTACGCGCGATGGGAGTCAGCATCTCGACCGTCGACGACGAGCGCTGGGTGGTCCGCCCGCGCCCACTGACCGGCTCGACCCAGGTCGACGTCGGCGCGGCCGGGTCGGTCATGCGCTTCCTGCCCCCGCTCGCCGGGCTGGCCAACGGCGCGGTCACCTTCGACGGCACCGCCCGCGCCCGGCAGCGCCCACTCAGCCCGCTCCTGACGGCGCTCCGGGAGATCGGCGTACGCCTGGATTCGAGCGCCGCGGACGGACTGCCTTTGACGGTCTACGGCCAAGGCCGCGTACGCGGCGGCGAAGTGGCCGTCGACGCCTCCCCGTCCAGCCAGCTCCTGACGGGCCTGCTGCTGGCGGCGCCCGACTTCGACCGCGGCCTGACCCTGCGGCACACCGGACCGGCCCTGCCCCGCGCCCCGCACCTGCGGCTGACGGTCCAGATGCTGCGCGCCGCCGGGGCGGCGGTCGACGACGCCACCCCGGACTCCTGGCGGGTCGAACCGGCCCGGCTCGCCGGGCGCAGCTGGCTCATCGAGCCCGACCTGGCCACGATCGCCCCGTTCCTCGCGGCCGCCCTCGTCGTCGGCGGGCGCGTCACCGTGCCCGGCTGGCCACGCAGCACGCTGCAGGCGGGGCACCGGCTGCGCGCGGTGCTGACCCGGATGGGCGGCTCGTGCCGGCTGACCGAGAAGGGCATGACCGTCCGGGGCGGGCCGCAGATCCACGGAATCGACGTCGACCTGCGGGACCAGGCCGAACTCACCCCCGTCGTCGCGGCGCTGGCCAGCCTGGCCGACTCGCCGTCCACCCTGCGCGGGCTGGCCCATCTGCGTACGCAGGAGAACGACCAGATCGCCGCCCTCGCCCGGGAGCTGGCGGCGCTCGGGGCCGGGGTCGTCGAGCACGAGGACGGGCTCGCCATCGAACCGCGTCCGCTCACCGGGACGGTCTTCGAGACCTACGACGACCACCGCATGGCGCACGCGGCCGCGCTCCTGGGCCTGCGGGTCCCGGGAGTCGTCCTGAGCGATGTGGCGTGTACAGCCAAGACGCTCCCGGATTTCCCGGCACTATGGAGTGCCATGGTGGGTGCTAGCTCTTGACGGCCAAACGGCGCGAGTACGACGAGGACGATGTCCGCATCCGGGCCACGCGGGGGTCCCGGCCCCGGACGCGTACGCGGCCCAAGCACGACGACGCGATCGAGGGCTTCGTCGTCGCGGTGGACCGGGGCCGGTACACGGTGGACGGGCCGGACGGGACGACCGTCACCGCGATGCGCGCCCGCGAGCTGGGCCGTAAATCGGTCGTCGTCGGCGACCGGGTGGCCCTCGTCGGCGATGTCAGCGGCAGCCCCGGCGCGTTGGCCCGGATCGTGCGCATCGCCGACCGCGAGAGCGTGCTGCGGCGTACGGCCGACGACGACGAGACGACGACCGAGGGCCGGATCGAACGAGTCGTCGTCGCCAACGCCGACCAGCTCGTCATCGTCAGCTCGCTGTCGGACCCGCCGCCCCGGACCGGTTTCATCGACCGGTGCCTCGTCGCGGCGTACGACGCCGACATCGAACCGATCCTGCTGCTCACCAAGTCCGACCTGGCCGCGCCGAACGAGATCCTCGACTACTACGCCGCCCTCGACCTGCCGCACCTGCTCACCGGACCGGACTCCGACCTGACCCCGGTACGCAAAGAGCTGGCCGGCCACGTGTCGGTCCTCGTCGGCCACTCCGGTGTGGGCAAGTCGACCCTGGTCAACCGGCTCATCCCGGGGACCGGACGGGCGGTCGGCGAGGTGAGCGCCATCGGCAAGGGGCGGCACACCTCGACGAGCGCGGTCGCCCTCAGGCTGCCGCCGATCGGGAAGTCCCGCAAGGACCCGGGCTGGATCATCGACACCCCCGGCGTACGCAGCTTCGGGCTGGCCCTCGTCAGCGCCGACAGCGTCCTGCACGGCTTCCCCGACCTCGTGGAGGGGACGGTCGACTGCCCGCCCAACTGCGATCACCTGCCCGGCGCGGAGTGCGCGCTCGACGCGTGGGTGGCGGCGGGGCACGCCGACGAACGGCGGCTGGCCTCGTTCCGGCGGCTGCTCGCCTCGCGTACCAGCACCGACCTCGACACCTAGCCGACGTCCCGGATAGCGGCACACGCGCGAAAACCTGCGCGACTCCGCGACCGGCCCCGGGTAGGTTCGGAAAGATGACGGAGCAGGTGGACGACGAGCGGCGGCGGGAGGCCGTGCTGCGCACGTTCTTCGGTCCGGACGGTCGCCTGGTCGGCATGCCGGCCCGGATGGGCAAACGGCGGTTCGTCCTGGAGCAGATCGCGTACGCCTTCGAACCGGGCGTGAAGTACACCGAGATCGAGGTCAACGCGATCCTGCGGGCGTTCTGGGACGACTACGTGACGGTGCGGCGGTATCTGATCGACGCCGGGCTGCTCGGCCGGGAACAGGGCTTGTACTGGCGTACCGGGGGCTACGTCGACATCTAGTCTGGCCGGACGACGCCCACTGGATCAGGGATCCGGGTCGAATCTTGCCCCAAGATTCGACCGAGAACCCTGATCCAGCCCGGATCATGCGGAGCGCGAGCGAGGGCGGCGGGACGCGAGCGAGGGCGAGGACGGGAGCGGGGCGTCAGGGCAGGAGCAGGCCCAGGCCGAGGGCGTACGGGATGAGCAGGACGCCGCCCGCCAGCACCGCACCCAACCGCACCGACGGCGCCGACCGGAATGCCAGCGCGACCAGGACGCCGCAGGTCAGCGCGACGGCGAGGCAGACCCGGGCCAGCAGCCACACCAGCGGCTGTCCGAGGAAGGCGGCGTGCACCGAGGTTCCGCCCGAGGCGACCACGAAGATGGCGTACGCCGTCCCCAGCAGCGTCGCGGCCAGCCCGGCGAGCACGAGCAGCCGAGCGGGCACCGCTCCGGCCGGCCGGCCCCGGCGACCCCGCAGCCGCCGGACGACTGCCGTCACCGGCCAGCTGAGCAGCACCAGGAGCAGCAGGGCGAACAGGCCGAAGCCGAGGACGCCGACCGGTTCGATCGCCGCCGACGTCGTCCGCTGCGTCGGCACAGCGTCGATAGTGGACGGATATCCCGCCGCGATCCACGAGGTCATCAGGCCGGCGTACCCGGGGCTCAACTCGCCCATCACGAAACCGCCCACGGTCGGCCCGCCGACCCGGTCGAACCCGTTCGTGGTCACTCGTGCCGCGTGACTGCTGCCGGGCAGGATGCGGATGCTGACGCTCGGGCTCGCGATCAGCTCCCGCCGGAAGATCGCGGCGCTCTCCGCCGGGGGCACCAGCAGGTCCCGCTCGCCCCAGATCGCCAGGACCGGCTGGTGGATCGCACGCAAAACCTCCACCGGATCGTGCTTCGCTTCCGGGAACTGGTCCAGGCCCACGGCCAGCCCCATTCCCGAGGCGACCAGCTCCGCGGCGGTGGCGTCCGCGACGCCGTTGCCGGCCAGCCGGTTGTTCAGGTTCCACGCCTGGGTACGCGCAGGGCTGAGCCCGGAGCCGCCGATGGTGATGAGGAAGGCGACGTCGCTGGAGCGCGACGCCGCCAACGGCGCCACCCACCCGCCTTCGCTGAGTCCCCAGAGGCCGACCTTGCCGGGGTCGACGTCGGGCAGCCCGCGGAGCAGCGCGACCCCGGCGAGCGCGTCGTTCGCGAGGTCGCCGTAGTCACGGTGGCTGCGGTCGTAGTCCGACCGCTTGTCGTAGATCAAGGTCACGATCCCGGCGCGGGCGAAGACCTCCGCCTCCTGGGCCAGCTGCGGCCGGACGGCGTTGCCGGAGCCGTGCACGAGCACGATCCCCGGATGCTTCACCGTCGTGCCGGCGGCGGCGGTCTGGCCGGCGGCGGTCTGGCCGGCGGCGGTCTGGCCGGCGGCGGTCTGGCCGGCGGCGGTCTGGCCGGCGGCGGTCTGGCCGGCGGCGAGGCGTACGACGGAACCGTGCAGCACGGTGTCGCCGTTGGTGAACGACACCTCGGTGGCGGTCAGGCCCGCCGGGGCGGCGTACGGCGGAATGGGACCCGACGGACCGGCGTACGCGCCGACGCCGGGCACCAGCACCGCGACCAGGGCGGCGAGGACGAGAAGAAGCTTTCGCATGGGACGTAGCCTCGCGAGAACGCCGGCCTCGGACATCGCCGACGAGAGGGAGAGCGCTACTCCCCCGCAGTGATGAGACCCGACTCGTACGCCGCGATCACCGCCTGCACCCGATCACGCAGCCCCAGCTTGCTCAGGACGTTGCTGACGTGTGTCTTCACCGTGTGCTCGCTGACGAACATGGCGGCGGCGATCTCCGCATTGGACAGTCCCCGGCCGAGGTGGACGAGTGTCTCCCGTTCCCGGTCGGTGAGACGATCCACCAGCGTGGGGACCGGCCGGGAAACCCCTCGGCGGAGCACGTCGTCGATGAGCGTACGCGTCACCGCGGGGGCCAGCAGGGATTGTCCCGCGTGCACCACCCGGACGGCGTGCACCAGGTCGTCCCGGCGTACGTCCTTGAGCAGGAACCCGCTCGCCCCCGCCCGCAACGCGTCGAAGACGTACTCGTCGGAGTTGAACGTGGTCAGCATGATCACGCGGGTCGCCGACGTGGCACAGATCCGCCGGGCCGCCTCGATGCCGTCCAGCAACGGCATGCGGATGTCGAGCAACGCCACGTCCGGGGCGTACTCGGCGACCGCCTGCACCGCGGCCGCGCCGTCGGGCGCCTCCGCCACCACTTCGATGTCCGGCTGGGCCGACAGGATCATCGCGAACCCCGCCCGCACGAGCTCCTGATCGTCGGCGATCACGACGTTGATCTTCGGTTGGCTCAGCATGAGAACACCGCCACGACTCGGAAACCTCTGCCCTGCTCGCCCGCTGCGACGACGACGTGCCCGCCGACCGCGCCGACCCGTTCCCGCAACCCGGTCAGGCCGTGCCCGGCCGCCGAATCCCCGCCGCCGCGGCCGTCGTCCTCGACGCTCACCCGCAGACCGCTCGACCAGTCCAAGGTCACCTCCGCCGAGGTCGCCTGCGCGTGCTTCACCACGTTGGTCAGCGCCTCCTGCACCAACCGGTAGACCACCACCTGCACCTCCGACGGCAGCGGGCGTGGCCGGCCCTGTTCGGTCAAGCGGACCGACAGTCCCGTGCGCTGCGTTGTGCGTACCAGCTGGTGAATGTCCGCGAGCTGCGGGGGCGGCTCGCGGAGCGCGCTCACCGCGGCCCGCAACTGGCCCATGGCCTCGCGCCCGCTCGCGGAGATCGCGTCGAACGCGGCCTCGGCGCGGCCCGCATCGGTCCGCGCGACCGCCGCGCCACCCTCCGCCTGGACGATCATCACGCTGAGCGAGTGGCCCAGGATGTCGTGGAGATCGCGGGCTATCCGGGTCCGCTCGGCCTGCGCGGCCATTTCCTTGCGGGTACGCCCAAGGGCGCCGATCGCGTAGGCGGCCGACCAGGTGGCCAGCTCGCGAACGGCGGTGTTGACCGAGCCGATGACGCTGAGCGCACCCACCACCGTCCCCACGACGCACAGGACACGCTCGATTCGCCCCGCTTGATAGGCGACCGTGTAGAAGATCACCAGCGGGCCGTACCAGATGGGCTGCGGCGGTCCGGCGTCGACGGCCGCGTAGGCGGCGATGCCGACGGCCGCGACCGCGAGACTGAGGCCGGGCTGCCAACGCCTGGTCAGAGCAGGTAACGAGGTGACCAGAACCGGCCAATAGATCCACTCCTCGCCCGGCGGCCGGCTGACGAAGACGTATGGCGCCGACTGCGCGAGCAGCACGACGAGGGTGAGCCCGACGTCGGTGAACCATCGCCGTCGCATAGGACGCGAGACTAGAGCACCGTTGGCGGCGGTGATCGGATAGGTTCTGCGCATGGCCCGGTACGCCGACGATCTCGCTCTCGCCCACGTGTTGGCCGATACGGCCGATTCGCTGGCAATGTCCCGATTCCGGGCACTCGACCTGCACGTGACGAGCAAGCCGGACCTGACTCCGGTCAGCGACGCCGACACGGCGGTCGAGAAGGCCCTGCGCGCCACCCTCGCCCGCACCCGGCCCCGGGACGGCGTCCTCGGCGAGGAGTACGGCTCGACCGGGGCGACCGGCGCCCGGCAGTGGGTCATCGACCCGATCGACGGCACCAAGAACTACATCCGGGGCGTGCCGATCTGGGCCACGCTGATCTCCCTGATGGAGGGGGACGAGCCGGTCGTCGGCCTGGTCAGCGCGCCGGCGCTCGGCCGGCGCTGGTGGGCGGCCCGGGGGCTGGGCGCGTTCGCCGGTCGCCACCAGGCGGCGGCCACCTCGATCAAGGTCTCCGGCGTCAGCCGGCTCGCCGACGCCAGCTTCTGCTACTCCTCGCTCGAGTCGTGGGAGCAGACCGGGCGGCTGGCCTCGATGCTCGACATCATGCGCAAGTGCTGGCGCTCCCGGGCATACGGCGACTTCTATGGATATATGCTCCTGGCCGAGGGCGCTCTGGACATCATGGTCGAACCTGAGCTTTCGCTGTGGGACATCGCCGCGCTGATCCCGATCGTGACCGAGGCGGGAGGGACGTTCACCGATCTCACCGGCCGTCCGGGACCGGGCGGCGGCAGCGCGATCGCGACCAACGGCAAGCTCCACACCGACGTCCTCGGCAAGCTGACGCCCGGCGGCCTGCGCGCGCTGTGATCGCGCTGTCACCCTCGTGAGCTGGGTTTCCGCGATTCGAATCATCCTGGAGGCGCAGTTGGGCGGAGTCGACCCTTAGGGGTTTACCATCGCTGGGTGATGTCCTCAGGGTGGTGGTTCCTCGCGGCGATGATCGTCGCGTACGGCGTGGCCAACCTGCTGCAATCGATCGCCGCCTCGCGGACGACCATGCATCACACGCTCGACCCCGGCCTGCTCGTCCGGCTCCTCGGGCACCGGATCTACCTCTACGGCATCGGCTGCCAAGTCCTCGGCTTCTTCCTCGCCCTGATCGCCCGACGCGACCTGCCGCTGTTCCTCGTCCAAGCCAGCGTCGCCGCCGGCCTCGGCGTGACCGCCGTCCTCGGCGTCGTCGTGCTGAAATGGCAGCTCCCCAAGAGCGAGATGCTGCTGCTGGCCGCACTCGTGCTCGGCATCGGCGGCCTGGTCATGGCGGCCGAACCGGCGCCCTCCCGGCCGCTCGGGCTGGTCGGCAAAATCAGCCTCGTCCTGGCCCTCCTGATCATCGCCGGAGCCGGTTTCTTCGCCGTACGCGTCAAGGGCGCACCCGGCAGCGTCGTGCTCGGCGCCCTCTCCGGCCTCGGCTTCGCCTGCGCCGCCGTAGCCGCCCGGCCACTCGCCTCGTCGCACTCGGTCTTCGAGTTCGTCAGCAGCCCGCTGCTCTACCTCGTGATCGCGCACTCGCTGAGCGCACAACTCCTCCTCGGCCTGGCCATGCAGCGCGGCTCCACCAACGCCGCCGTCGCCGCCATGGACGCCGCCGGGGCGGTCCCCGCCGCCGTGGTCGGCCTGCTCCTGCTCGGCGACCGCATCCGGCCCGGCCTGACCTGGCTGGCCGCCCTCGGCTTCCTCGTCACCCTCGGCTCGGTGATCGCCCTGACCCGGTACGCCGAACCCCAGGCCCGCACCTCCGAAGAGCACGACACCCCGATCGCCGAGCCGTCCGACGTCGTCTCGCACCGGCACCCCACTCCGCATACGCGGCCGGTGCGGCCCGTGGTGAACGGGCACACTCCGCTCATGGACCTGCCTACGCGGGAGTATCCCGCTTTGTCGGAATCCTCCGGCCGCTAGCACCCTCGCCGGTTGATCTTGAATGGTTTTCGTCGCTATGGCTACGTCTTCTATTCAAGATCAACCGCTGCTGTCCACAGCCCCTACCGCCACCCAAGCCGGGCGCGCACAGTGTCGCGGTGCGGATACCACGTGAGGACGACTCACCCCTGGATTGGTTGCTCTTCGAGCAGAGCGGAGTGATCTCCGCCCGGCAAGCCGAGCGTCTGCTCTCCGCCGGTCGCGTACGCCATCTGATCGCCGGCGGACGCTGGCGACGGATCTGCCGCGGCGTACTGGTGGCAGGAGACGGTCCGCTCACGCCGGAGGCGCACTGGTGGATCGCAGTCCTCGCCGCCGGCAGCGCCTCGGTGTTGGCCGGTCTGGCTGCCGCCCGGGCTGGTGGACTGGCCGGACGCTGGCCGAGGCGTGAGGTGATCGATGTCCTCCGCCCGGCCACCCGAGCCGCGCCTGCCCTCCTCCGCCGCATGCCGATCGAGATGCCGGCCGTGAAAGTTCACCGCACGACGAGGCTGCCGGTCGAAGATCGCCACATCGGCCGCCCTCATCGCACCAGCATGGCCCGGTCGCTCCTGGATGCGGCGTCCTGGTCGCTCACCGACCAGGACGCCGTCTCGATCTTGGCGGCGGGATGCCAGCAGCGGCTTGTCCTCCCCGCCGAAGTACGCGCAGCCGCCGACCGGTTTCCGCACTGCCACCGGCATGCCCTGATCGTCGCGACGCTGGACCTCGCCGAGCTGGGCGCGACGAGCCCGGCCGAAATCGGGTTCCTCGACTTGTGCCGTCGGCATCGACTGCCGGAACCGCAACTCCAGGTGAAGCGACGAGACGCGAGCGGCCGTACGCGCTACCTGGACGCGTACTTCACCGAGTTCCGGGTGCACGTGGAGATCGACGGCGCGCAGCACATGGACGCCCGAGCGTGGGCGGCCGACATGATCCGCCAGAACGATCTCTGGGTCAGCGGCGATCGGATCTTGCGCATCCCCGCATTCCTCATCCTGATAAGTCCGGAGGAGGTGGTACGCCAAGTGATCGCCGCCCTGCGGGCTGCCGGTTGGTCTTGAACAGGAAACGTCGCTATGGCAGCAGTTTCTGTTCAAGATCGATGATGTCGAGGGACGGGATGTAGGTGACGTTCGGGCGCGCCCCCGCCGCCGTAGGCGCGAGGGTGTCGAGCCAGGGCGAGAAGTCCCGCTCGACGATGGTGGCGCCGATGAGGTCGGCCAGCGAGTCGGGGGTCGTCCGAGCGTGCTCGTCCACGAGCCCGGTTCCGGCTGTGATCACGAGCCGACCGGCGTAGGACCGTAGCCACTCGTGGGCTGCGGCGGACATGAGGTACAGCGCCGGCACGACGACCATGCGGTACGCGGAAAGCGGGGCGCCGACGGGGATCACGTCCACCGGCCCGCCGGCCGAGGAGGCGAGCGAAGTGTGCCAGGACTGCACGAGCGACGTGTAGTCCACGCGAGTCGGCAGATGCGGGCTCTGCCAGGCCCACATGCTCTCCTCGTCGTAGACGACCGCCACGTCCGCGGAGACGACGGACGGAGTGCGTCCCACCAACGACGCGCCCAGGTCGACCGCTTCGGACGTCACGGCGGAGGAGAAGCCGACCAGGGCCGGGTGCCATTGCTCGGCGCCACCCCGGGAGGCGCGCCATTGGAAGTACATGATCCCGACGGCTCCCCGGTCGAGATACACCGATGCCACGGAGGACAGCGACTCGGCGGAACGCCGCAACCCGGAAGAAGAGTGCGTATAGCCGGGTGCGTGCTCCATCAAGAGCCAGCGGCCGTCGGGGTGACCGGCCGCCCGCGCCCAGCCTCGGGCCTTGTCGGCGGAGAAGGCGCGGCCGGCGAGGTCCGGCGGGTAGTCGTCGATCGCCACCAGGTCCACGAAAGAAGACCAGCGGGCATGGTCGACGGGCACCCAGTCGCCGAGGACGAAGTTCGTGGTGACCGGCACACCGCCGGACGAACCGGCGAGAACGGCCTTCTGGTCCAGGTAGTGCCGGAGGAAGGAGTCGGAGAGGAACCTGCGATAGTCGAGTTCCTGCGCCGGATTTCGCAGGTACTGGGTGGCCCGCGGTGGCTCGATCTCGTCCCAGCCGGCGTACCGCTGCGACCAGAAGTCGGTGCTCCACGCGTCGTTCAACGCATCCACAGTGGAATATCGGGAACGGAGCCAAGCCCGGAACTCCGACGCGCAGTGCGAGCAGAAGCACCAGGTGCCGTACTCGTTGTGCACGTGCCAGAGGCGAAGCGCCGGGTGCCTACCGTAGCGGGCGGCCAGCTCCGACGCGATCCGCACACTGGCCGCCCGGTACGCCGGAGCGTTGACGCAATAGGTGTCCCGCGACCCGTGCGTCAGGCGTACGCCGTCCCGCGTGACCGGCATCGAGTCCGGGTAACGGCGGGTGAACCAGGGCGGAGGTGAGGCGGTCGGGGTGGCCAGGCACACTCCGATCCCCGCCTCGTGCAGCCCGTCCAGGACCTCGTCGAGCCACGCGAAGTCGAACGTGTCCGGCGTGGGTTGCAGCCGCGACCACGAGAACACCCCGACCGTGACGAGGTTGACCGACGCCTCCCGCATCAACGAGAAATCGTCAGCCCACACCGACGCGGGCCACTGCTCCGGGTTGTAGTCACCCCCGAAACTGAGCCCGCCGGAAGAACCGCCTCCGTCAAACACGAGAAGAAAGCCAGGTAGCGTGCTCGACGGACTGGTCGTAGCTGCCGCCCTCGTGCCCGTTGAAGCGGTACACCCGGATGTCCTTGTCGGCCGAGTTCCACGCGTTGTAAGCGGCGAAGACGGTCGACGGCGGGCAGATCTGGTCCATCAACGCGGTGGAGAACAGCGCCGGAGCGGTGGCCCGCCGGGCGAGGCTCACTCCGTCGAAGTAGGACAGCGTCCGGTAGACCTGTTCCTCCTCCCGGCGGTGCACCGTGAGATAGCGCGCGATCTCGGCGTACGGGTCGGCGTCGGTGAGCCCGATCGCCCGTTCGAAGTGGCACAGGAACGGCACGTCCGGCAGCGCGCCCACCAGACCGCCGACGAGACCCGCGGCCGCGATCGTGATGCCGCCGCCCTGGCTGCCCCCGCCGACGGCAACCCGGGTGCCGTCGACACCGGGTGCCACCTGAGCGGTTTCGATCGCGCGTACGGCGTCGGTGTAGACCCGGCGGTAGTAGTACTCCGCCGGGTCTAGGATGCCGCGGGTCATGAAGCCGGCGTGCTGCGGCCCCGAGCCCACGGGGTCCGGGGTGTGCCCGATCAGCCAGCCGCTGCCCTGCCCCCGGGTGTCCATCATGAGATGGGCGTACCCGTAGTTCGGCCAGCCGATCTGCTGTTGCGGGATGCCCCGGCCACCGTTGTAGCCCTGGTACTGCACCACGATCGGGAACGGCCCGTCACCGTGGCGAGGCACGGTCAGCCACGCCTTGATCGGGTGGCCGCCCCAGCCCCGGAACGTCACGTCGTACGAGGTGACCATGGTCAGCCCGGTCTCGACCTGCTCGAACACCGGATCCAGGTCGAAGGCTCGCGCCTCCTTCAAGGTCGCCGCCCAGAACTCGTCGAAGTCGGCGGGCTCGGCGACGTCGGGACGGTAGTCCCGCAGGGATTCCAGAGACAGGTCGAAGAAGGCCACTACATGCGCTCCAGGGTGAGGTCCCGGGCGGCGGCGTACCGCGCCCGGACGGAGGGGTCGGGATCGGCTTCGTAGACGTCCACACCGGACAGCGACCACGTGGGGCGCTGCCCGGTCAGGGCCCACGCCGCCTGCCGCGCCGCACCGTCGGCCACGTATTCGCCGGCCGGGGGCACCGCGACCGGACGACCGAACACGGCCGGTGCGATTTCGCGTATCGCCTGATTGCGAGCGGCACCGCCGATGAGCAGCACGCGCCGCACGGCCAGGCCTTGCGCGACGAGCGCGTCGAGGCCGTCGGCGAGCCCGCAGAGCAGGCCCTCCACCGCGGCCCGCGCCAGATGCGCGGACGTGGACGTGCCCAGGGTGAGGCCGTGCAGCGAACCGGTCGCATCTGGGCGGTTGGGGGTTCGCTCGCCTTCGAGATAGGGCACCAGCACAAGCCCGTCAGACGACGTCGACAGCGCGAGTGAAGCCAGCTCAGCGTGGGACACTCCGAGCAGTGACGCGGTCGCGTCGAGCACTCGCGCGGCGTTGAGCGTGCAGACCAGCGGCAGGTAGTGCCCGGTCGCGTCGGCGAACCCCGCCACGATGCCCGACTCGTCGCTGGCAGCCACGGTGGACACTCCGAACACCGTGCCCGACGTGCCGATCGACACCACCACGTCGCCCGGCTGCGCGTCCAGGCCCAGCGCGGCCCCGGCGTTGTCGCCTGCGCCCGCGCCGAATCGGCCTACCCGGTCCGCGGGCCCCAGGACCCGCGGGACGATCACGCTCCGTCCGAAGCCATGTTCCAACAGCTCCATCTGGTACGCGTTGAGCCGGGGTGACCAGTACCCGGTCCCGGAGGCGTCGGACCGGTCGGTGACCAGATCCGCCAGATCCGTGGAGCCCGACTGTTTCCAGGTCAGCCAGTCGTGCGGCAGGCACACGGCGGCCACGCGGGCCGCGTTCTCCGGCTCGTGCGTGGCGAGCCATCGCAGCTTGGTGACCGTGAAGGAGGCGACCGGCACCGAGCCGGTCGCCTTCGCCCACGTCTCGGCCCCCAGCTCGGTGACCAGATCCGTCGCGGCCGCAGCCGAGCGGGTGTCGTTCCAGAGCAGCGCCGGGCGGACCACCTCGCCGGAGTCGTCGAGGCAGACCATGCCGTGCTGTTGCCCGGCGATGCTGACCGCGTCGACGTCGTCGAGGCCGCCGGCCTGGCCGATCGCGCTGGTGAGCGCGTCGAACCAGGCCGACGGGTGGACCTCCGTGCCGTCCGGGTGAGCCGCGCGGCCCTCCCGGACGAGCACACCGGTGTCGGCGTCGCGAACGACCACCTTGACCGACTGCGTCGACGAGTCGACGCCGGCGACCAGGGTCATTGCCGGGGAACGCTTGCGTGAGCCGCCGGGAGTGCAGTCCGTGCCCCCAGAACGTGTTCGACCATGAGCTGGGTCAGCTGCACGAAGTTGGCACCCCGGGCGCCGGCCGCGTCCGGGTCGAAGTCGGCGTCGCTGGCCATGAGGTCGGCGACCGTCTCCCCCGCGCCGAGGGTCGGCGTGTTCAGCTCGTTGACGCGGGCGTTGGCCAGCGCCTCCTGAACCTCGGGGTCGGCACGGAACGCGGCCGCCCGATCCCGCAGCAGGGTGTAGGTCTTCATGTTGGCCGCCGCGCTCGCCCACACGCCCTCGACGTCCTCCGTACGCGCGGGCTTGTAGTCGAAGTGCCGCGGTCCGTCCCAGGCCGGCGAGCCGTCGGGGCCACCGAACTCGAGCAGGTCCACCAACGAGAACGCGTTGAGCAGGTCTCCGTGGCCGAAGATCAGGTCCTGGTCGTACTTGATCCCGCGCTGGCCGTTGAGGTCGATGTGGAACAGCTTGCCGTGCCACAGCGCCTGGGCGATGCCGTGCGTGAAGTTGAGCCCGGCCATCTGCTCGTGCCCGGTCTCGGGATTGAGCCCGACCCGGTCCGGGTGCTCCAGCTCGTTGATGAAGGCGAGCGCGTGCCCGAGCGTCGGCAGCAGGATGTCACCACGCGGCTCGTTCGGCTTCGGCTCGATGGCGAACCGGATGTCGTAGCCCTGCTCGATCACGTACGAGGTGAGCAGGTCCATGCCCTCCTTGTAGCGGTCGAGCGCGGCCCGGATGTCCTTGGCCGCATCCGACTCCGCACCCTCGCGCCCGCCCCACAGGACATAGGTACGCGCACCCAGCGACGCGGCGAGGTCGACGTTGCGGATCACCTTGCGCAGGGCGAAACGGCGTACCGACCGGTCGTTGGCGGTCAGGCCGCCCTCCTTGAACACCGGGTGCTTGAAGAGGTTGGTGGTCGCGTGCGAGACGAACATCCCGGTCTCCGCGAGCCCCTTCCGCAGCCGCTCGATGTGCCGCTCACGCTCGGCGTCGGAGCTGCCGAACGGGATCACGTCGTCGTCGTGGAAGCTGACTCCGGCCGCGCCGAGCTCAGCGAGCTTGTAGATGCTCTCGACCGGGTCGAGCGCCGGACGCGTGGCGTCGCCGAACGGATCGTTGGCCGGCCAGCCGACGGTCCAAAGGCCGAAGGTGAACTGGATCTGGGACATGCGTCTACTCCTGCACTGTGCCGTTGAGGACGACTACGCCAGGCACGGCGTAGCCGGCCACCTGAACGAACTCCACCCGGTCGATCCGGGCAGGGCCGCTCGTGGTGACCGTGAACGTGGCGTCCTCACGTACCGCGGTGACCGAAGTGACCCCGTCATCGTCGCGGATCTCGGTGGTTCCGCTCAACCCTCCCACGCTCACAATCGTGATCGACTTCCACGGCCCGTCGGGGATCGACTCCGCCGTCGCGGTCGTCGGAAGGAGCGCGCCGACCCGGGCGTACAGCGGAATCTGGTCGGGGGCCGGGCTCACGTGGATCGAGGTCGGTCCGGTCACCAGCTCGCCGTTCCACCAACCGGCCCACTCGCCGGCCGGAAGGTAGACGTGCCGCTCCTGCTCCTCGCTGATGACCGGGGCGACCAGGAGATCCGGGCCGAGCCGGTACTCGTGCTCGGCCCGCCAGGCCAACGGGTCCTCCGGGGAGTCCACCATCAAAGCGCGCATGATCGGCTCGCCGGTCTCCCCGGCGAGCAGCGCCTGCGAATAGAGGTACGGCAACAGCCGGTAGCGCAGCTTCAGCGCGTCGATGACCTGTGCCTCGACCGCCGGGAACCGCCACGGCTCCCGGGTCGTCGTGCCGTGGAAGCGCAGCAGCGGCGAGAGCGCCCCGAACTGCGCCCAACGCAGGAACAGATCGTCGGTGGGCGTACCGGAGAAACCGCCCGTGTCGTGCGACCAGAACGGCACGCCGGACAAGCCGTGGGCCAGGCCGCCGTTCATCGAGCTGGCCAGCGCCGGGTAGGAGCACATCGTGTCGCCGCCCCATTGGGCCGCGTGCCGCTGCCCGCCCAGGTATGACGAACGGCCCCAGATCATCGAATGCCCGTGCACCTCACGCGTCACCGCGCTCACGGCGTCGTTGAAGAGCAGCGCGTACACGTTGTGCAGCTCGGCGCCGCTCATGCCGTTGTACGCCACCGCGTCGGCCGGTACGCCCTCGGCGAAGTCCGTCTTGAAGACCTGTACGCCCTGCCGGGCCAGCGGTCGCAGCAGATCCTGGAACCAGCTGGTGGCGTCGGGGTTGGTGAAGTCGACGATGCCGCACTCCGGGAACGACCCGTGCCACGAGTCCGCCACGTACGCCGACCCGTCCTGCCGCTTGAGCAGGTAGCCCTTCTCCGCCGCCTCGGTGAACCGGTCGGAGTTGACGCTGAGGTAGGAGTTCATCCAGAGGCAGACCTTGAAGCCCTGCTCGGTCAGCTCGGCGAGCATCGCGTCCGGGTCGGGGAAGGTCACCGGGTCCCAGCGCAGCTCCGACCACTTCCCGTCGGGCTGCCAATAGGTGTCCAGGTGCAGGACGTCGCAGGGGATGCCGTGCTCCCGGATCGTCCGGGCGCGCCGCAGCACGTGCTCCTGCGTGTCGACGAAGAAGCCCGAGGAGATCCACGAACCGAAGGCCCACTTCGGCGGCGTCACCGGGCGGCAGGTCAGCCGGTCGTACCGGGTCAGCACCTCACCCGGCGTCGGACCGGCGAGCACGTAGTAGTCGATGAGGTCGTCGGGGACGACGATCTGCACGACGCTCTGCGTACTGGCGCCGAAGTCGAACTCGATCGGCATACCGGAGTCGACCACCACGCCGTAACCGCGGCTGGACTGGTAGAACGGCACATTCTTGTACGCGCGGTCGCCCTCGCTGCCGAACGCGTCGAAGTTCCAGATCACCGGCCGCTGGCCGCGCAGGTTCAGCGGCAGGAAGCGTTCGCCGGTGCCGGCGAGCACCTCGTCGGCCGGCAGGACGAAGGTCTCGTGGTACGCCACCACGCTGCCGTCCACAGTCGACAAGCCGAACGGCGCCGTACGCATCCGCCCGGAGATGTCGACGACGCCGGGCGCGGTCCGGGTCAGCAACCGCCCGGTGCCCGTCTCGAGGAAGCGGATACCCCACGGCTCCAGCCTCACCTCGGCGGTGATCGAGCCGGCGACGATCCGGATGACCCCGTCGGCGACCTGGACGTCGGCGGAATACCCGAGATCCGGATGGGTCAGCGGCAACACCCGTGCGCTGCGCGTACGCGCTGCCGGGTCGGTCGCGAGGCGTACGCGGATGATGCCCTCGCCGGCCGCGGTGACCTGCGCGGTGAGCAGATCGCCCGAGGTCGCGTGGGCTTTGACGCTGACGCCGTTGGGGTCGGTCGCCATCAGCTCGGCGTGGGTGATCTCCTGCGGGCCGCCCTCCCCGTGCCGTCGGCGGGGCAGCTCCGGCGGGTCGGCGCTGAAGTATTCGTGTGCCACCAAGGGCGGACGGAAAGGCATGGAATTAGTTTCTCTTCCGACTAAACAAAATGTCAACGGTGCCGGGGAGCGCTTGCGCGAGCCGCCAGAAGTGCAGC
Organism: Hamadaea sp. NPDC050747; assembly: GCF_040654195.1. Classification (NCBI taxonomy): domain Bacteria; kingdom Bacillati; phylum Actinomycetota; class Actinomycetes; order Micromonosporales; family Micromonosporaceae; genus Hamadaea; species Hamadaea sp. NPDC050747. Next base: position 393,569 of record NZ_JBFAHM010000003.1, on the reverse strand, counting down.
CGGGTGCCGTCATGGCACCGCGGCTGTCAGCCCTTGACGGCGCCGACCATGACGCCCTTGGTGAAGTGCTTCTGGACGAACGGATAGACGACCAGGATCGGCAGCAGCGTCAGCGTCACCACCGCCATCTGGATCGTGAGCGGGGCGACCTGCTGGTGTCCGAAGTACTGGCCGGTGTTGGTGATCCCGGAGCCCGGCATCGAGTTGCCCTGCAGCACGTAGGTGTTCACCACCTGCGGCAGCGGCCACATGCCGTTGTCCGGCAGGTAGAGCTGGGCGGCGAAGAAGTTGTTCCAGTAGCCGACCGCGTAGAACAGGGTGATCACCGCGAGCACGGCCTTGGAGGTCGGCAGCACGATGGACCAGAGGATGCGCCAGTCCCCCGCGCCGTCGATCTTCGCCGCGTCGATCAGCTCCGGCGAGGTGCTGCTGAAGAACGAGCGCAGCACGAGGATGTTGAAGACCGCGACCGCACCGGGCAGGATCTGCGACCAGTACGCGTCGTAGCCGCCGAGCGCCGAGACGACGAGGAAGGTCGGAATCAGGCCGCCGCCGAAGAACATCGTGACGATCATGAACATCAGGATCGGCCGGTGCCCGAACGAGCGCGCCCGCGACAACCCGTACGCCGCCAGCACGCTGACCACCATGGAGATGGCGGTGCCGAGCGCGGTGATCGCGAGGCTGACGAACAGGGAGTGCACGATCAGCTGGTTGCTGAAGATCTGCTTGTACGCCTCCAGCGTCAGCTCGCCCGGCACCATCACGAGACCGCCGGCCTTGTTGATGGACGCCTGGGTGGAGAAGCTGGTCAGCACGACCGAGTAGATCGGCACCGCGATCACGGCGAGCACGATCAGGACGACCAGCGACTTCGCGCCCTGGCCGAGGGCGGACGGCTTCTCCTCCCAGGACGGCCGGTTGGAGGTACGCCGGTTGCGGGGCAGTGTCGAGGTAGTCATCGCCGGTAGAACCCATCCTCGCCGAACATGTGCGCGACCTTGTTGGCCGCGAGGAGGAGGACGACCGAGATGATGCCCTTGAAGAGCCCGGCCGCCGTGCCGTAGCTGAAGTTGTTGCCAACCACGCCGTAGTAGTACGAGAAGGTGTCGAGCACTTCCGCCGCGTCGCGGCCGACCGCCTGGCGCTGCAGGATGAACTGCTCGAAGCCGATCGACAACGCGTTGCCGAGCCGGAGCACCAGCAGCAGGATGATGACGCCGCGCATGCCGGGCAGGGTGATGTGCCACAGCCGCCGCCACCGGTTCGCGCCGTCGGCCGCCGCCGCCTCGTAGAGGCTCGTGTCGATGGCGGCGAGCGCAGCGAGGAAGATGACGATGCCCCAGCCCGCCTCCTTCCAGACGGCCTGCGCGGTGACCAGGTATTTGAAGGTGTCCGGGTTGGTCATGATGTCCCAGGTCGCCATGTCGTGCTGGCGTAGGAACGTGTTCAGCACACCGGCCCCGCCCAGCATCTCCTGGAAGACCGTGACGACCAGCACCCAGCCGAAGAAGTGCGGCAGATAGACGATCGCCTGCACGAACGACCGGACCTTGGTGCTCATGATGGAGTTGAGCAGTAACGCCAGCAGGATTGGGATGGGGAAGTAGAGCACCAGCTGGACCGCGCTCAGCACCAGGGTGTTCTCCATGGAGTGCCAGAAGAGCGGGTCGCTGAACAGGCGCTGGAACTGGTCCAACCCGACGAACGGGCTACCCGTGAATCCATTGTAGATGTCGTAGGCCTGGAACGCCGTGAACAGGCCGAACATCGGGCCGTAGCTGAAGACGGCGAGCAGGATGACGGCGGGCAACGTCATGATGACCAAGGTGCGGTCGCGTTTGAGCCTCCCCCACCAGGTCAGTCCCCGGCTGCCGGACGCCGCCTTGGCGCTCGGCTGCGAGGGCAGTGCGGGCGGCGCCGCCACACCGTCGTCGATCGCTGCCACCGTCGTACTCCTTCGATCCTGGGTTGTTCATCCGGAGACCCGGGTCCCGCCACGGACGGCGGGACCCGGGCGGCAGATCACTGACCGGTGCCGTACTTGTTCCGGATGTCCTCGTAGAACGCCCGCAGCGCGTCGCCGCCCTGCGACTTCCACGACTTGACGGCCTCCTGGTAGTCGGCGACCGACTTCCGGCCGAACTTGACGTCCTGGATCATGTCGGTGACGGCCTTGCCGATCGACGAGTACTGCGACGGCTCGGTGATGTTCATGGCGTAGAAGGCCGGCTTGACGGCGTACTTGACCATGTCGGCCTGCCACGCGCCGTAGTCCTTGGCGACGTCGGGGAAGCCCTGCTGCACGGTCGTCTGGTTCGACGGGGTCACCAGGAACTGGAACGTCGTGGCCACCTCCTTGGCGCCCTTCTCCGTCAGAGCCGGGTTGCCGTCCTTCATCGTGTACGTGTCGCCTTCGGTGCCGAAGTTCACGACGAGCCACTCGGCCGAGCCGTACGGCGCGGCAAGGTAGTCGGCGACCTTCAGCAGCTCCTTGACCTGGTCGTCCTTGAGTTTGGCGTTGAGGTAGCCGAACATGCCCGCGCCCGGCCCGATCTCGACGGTCGGCGTGCCCTTGGAGGACATGAGCTTGAAGGCGGCCCGGCGGTAGCTCGGGTTCGCGGCGGTACCGGACTTGGCGTCGTCACCGTTCCACGCGCCGGTGCCGTCGGCGGTGATGCAGACCTTGCCACTCCAGAAGCGCTGCTTGCCGTTCTGGTTGTTGCCCGCGATCGCGTCCGGGTGGACGTGGCCGGCCTTGACGATCTTCTGGAACCAGTTGAGCGCCTCGAGGATCTCCTGGCTCTCGTACTTGTGGAAGATCTTGCCGGCGGAGTCGATGCCCCACTTCTGCGGGAAGTGGAACAGCTGCGACACGTAGTTCGCGTCGTCGCCGAACAGGTCGTCGAACGCCCACTGGCCGGCCGACGCGCTGGTCAGCTGCGCGCCGAGGGCGGCGAGGTCGTCCGGAGTCTTGATGCTGTCGGGGCTGATGTTCAGCTTCTCGAAGATGTCCCGGCGGTAGAAGTAGGTGCCGGCGATGATCACGCCGCCCGGGTAGACCGGCAGACCGTAGAGCTTGCCGTTCCACACGCCCGCTTGCCACGCACCGGTGGGGATGTTGGCCAGGTTCGGGTAGTCCTTGATCTTGTCACCCGACAGGTACGGCGTCAGGTCGGTGAACTTGCTGACCCCCTGGCCGAAGTTGAGCGTCGAGGTGTTCCAGCCTGGGATCTGGATCCAGTCGGGCAGCTTGTCCGCGGCGAACAGCGCGGGCAGTGCGTTGCCGTAGTTGGTGCCGTCCGACGGCTGGATCTTGAGCGTGACGCCCAGCGCCTTGTTGACCGCGTCGTAGTACGAGTTGCCGGTCGACGGCGGAATCGCGCCCCACAGCGGAGTCATCGTGGTGTAGCTGCCGCCCTTGCCCGGAATGGCCGCGACGGTCTTCACCGGGGAGTCCGGGTACCGCAGGAAGACCGGGTCGGAGACCGCGCCGTTGGCTCCGACGACGGCCGGCATGTCCGGCTTGACGGCGTTGTTCGGGATGTAGTTCGGCACGATCTTGCTGAGGTCGCTCTGGCTCGTGGTGCCAGGTCCGTTGGCCTTGTTGTCGCTGCATCCGGCGAGCCCGCCGACGCCGGCGGCGGACAGCGCGCCGAGACCCGCGAGCGACAGGAACTGACGGCGGTTCGTGGCCGCGCCCTTGAGGGGGTCTTGCACGGCACACTCCCTTCGTGTGGAGGGGGTAGAGGGTATGGGAGGCGGGGGTTGTGCGGTACAGTTAGTTGGTCTACCGACTAAACAAATTAGCCGACGGGCGACCACTGCCACAAGCGCCGTTTCCAGGCTGTTACTTCAAGCCACCCGGGCGGTTCACGGCGACGGGGTCGTCCGAGCGGCGGGGGAACCCTAGCGCAAGGAGCTGGATGATGACTCGACGTGCCGCGATACGGCATGATGGGGCACGCTGTGCGTTCAGTCCGAGTGCAGTCGCCGGGGAGCCTCTCGGGCGAGCCGCCAGAAGTGCAGTCGCCGGGGAGCCTCTCGGGCGAGCCGCCAGAAGTGCAGTCGCCGGGGAGCCTCTCGGGCGAGCCGCCAGAAGTGCAGTCAGGAGCGACGAAGTCACGTTGTGGAGCCGACGGTGATCACCATGCAGACCGGGCCGCAGCCGGCCGACTTCGCCGACGTGCGGGCCACGAACCTCGCCGTCGTCCTGCGCCACCTGCGGATGAACGCGCCCTGCTCGCGGGCCGACATCGCGGCGGCGACCGGGCTCAACAAGGCCACCGTCTCCAGTCTCGTCGCCGACCTGATCGACCGTCGGCTCGTCCGCGAGACGGGGATGACCGAGCGGCGGATCGGCCGCCCGGCCACCATGCTCGTGCTCGACGGCTCCCCGTACGCCGCGATCGGCATGGAGGTGAACGCCGACTACATGACGGTCGTCGCCGTCGACCTCGCCGGTCGCAAGCTGCTGTCTTGGCGTCGGGCGTTCGCCGGGTCGTCGGCCAACCCGGGTCAGGCCGCCGCCTCGATCGCCGCGTTGGCCAAACGGGCCGTCGGCAAGGTCGAGAAGGAAGGCCGCCGCACGCTCGGGCTGACGGTGGGCGTACCGGGGTTGGTGGGTGGCGACGGCATCGTCCGGCTCGCCCCGAACCTGCGCTGGCACGACGTCGACCTGCGCTCGGCGTTGCGTAAGGCGCTCGGTGAGCCGCCCTATCCGATCGAGGTCGAGAACGACGCCAACCTGGCCGTCCTGGCCGAGCAGCGCTACGGCGGCTTCGCCGAGACGGCCAACCTGATCTACCTCACCGGCGAGATCGGCATCGGCGCGGGCATCATCAGCGAGGGCCGCCTCATGCGGGGCGAACGCGGATTCGCCGGCGAGTTCGGCCACCTCCTCGTCGACCCGAGCGGTCCGGTCTGCGGCTGCGGCCGCCGCGGCTGTCTCGAGGCGCTCGCCGGAGTCGGGGCGCTCGTCGCGCGTACGCTGCCGGACGCGGCCACCTCCTCCCCCACCGAACTCGAACCCGAGGTCGAAGAAGTCGTCCGGCGGGCCAAGGCCGGTGACCCCAAGGTTCTGGACGCCCTGGCCGAGACCGGCAAGCACCTTGGGCACGGCGTCGCCACGGTGGCCAATCTGCTCAACCCCGAGGTCGTCGTGCTGGGCGGCTATTTCATCCAGCTCGCGCCCTGGCTGATCCCCGCCGCCGAGGCCGAACTGCGCGCCCGGTCGATCGCACCCGAAGCCGGCGGTACGCGTCTCGTCGCGTCGACGCTCGAACTCGGCGCGGCGGCGACCGGCGGTGCGGCGCGAGTGCTCGACACGATCGACTCAGGTCGCCTCCCCACCCCCTGAACCACTCGTTTCCAGCGCTGGATCAGGGTTCTCGGTCGAATCATGAGTGAAGATTCGACCGAGAACCCTGATCCAGCGCACTGAGAACGCCCGCAAACGCCCGCCTCTTGACGGCGTGGGAGCGGTTCCGGTAGACCTTCTGGACAAGTCCCCGAAACACATTTGACATCAACCCCTCGGCGTAGTCGTCGAAGCGCTTCGACCGTTAACAACGCATACTGTTGAAGCGCTTCGACAACCCGCCCTCAGGACGGAGGGTGACCCCCGATGACCGACTTCCGCGACCCCACGGTCCCGCTGCGTCGCCGCGTCGAAAGCCTCCTCGGGCAGCTCACGCTCGAGGAGAAGCTCGCGTTGCTCCACCAGCACCAGCCCGCGATCGAGCGACTGGGCGTCGGGCGGTTCACCACCGGCACCGAGGCGCTGCACGGCCTGGCCTGGCTCGGTGAGGCGACGGTCTTCCCCCAGGCGGTCGGCCTCGGCGCGACCTGGGACCCCGAGCTGGTCACGAAGGTCGGCGACGCGACCGGGGACGAGGTACGCGGACTGCACCACAAGGACCCGACCCGCTGCGGCCTCAACGTGTGGGCGCCGGTCGTCAACCCGCTGCGCGACCCACGTTGGGGTCGTAACGAGGAGGGCTACAGCGAGGACGCCTTCCTGACGGCCGTCCTGGGTGAGGCGTACGCCCAGGGGCTGCGCGGCGACCATCCCCGGTTCCTGAAGACGGCGCCGACGTTGAAGCACTTCCTCGGCTACAACAACGAGACCGACCGCTGCCTCAGTTCCAGCAACCTGACCCCGCGCGTCCTGCGGGAGTACGAACTGCCGGCGTACCGGCGGGCGATCGCGTCGGGGGCGGCCGTCGCGGTGATGGCCTCCTACAACCTCGTGAATGGCATCCCGGCGCACGTCACCCCGCACCTCAACGACGACCTGCGGACGTGGACCACCGACGAGGTCTTCGTCGTGTCGGACGCGTTCGCGCCGAACAATCTCGCCGATCCGGCGCAGCAGGCGTACTTCCCCGACCACGCGGCGAGTCACGGGGCGGCGGTCCGGGCCGGCATCGACAGCTTCACCGACCAGAACACCGACTCGCACATCACCATCGATCGGCTACGCGAGGCCATGCAGCGCGGACTGCTCGACGAGGCCGACGTCGACCAGGCGGTCCGGCGAGCGTTGACGGTGCGGTTCCGTCTGGGCGAGTTCGACCCGGCCGAGGACAACCCGTACGCCCAGATCACCGCCGACGTCATCAACTCCGCCGAGCACCAGGAGCTGGCGCTGGAGACCGCCCGGCAGTCGATCGTGCTGCTGAAGTCCGAGTGCAAGCTGCTGCCGCTCGACCCGGCCCGGCACAAGACGGTGGCCGTCATCGGGCCGCTGGCCGACCGCAACCACACCGACTGGTACAGCGGCACCCTCCCCTACGCCGTCACCGTGAAGAACGGCATCGAAACCACCTTCGACAAGGCCGTCCACGTCGAGGGCGTCGACCGCGTGGCACTGAAGCGGGACGGCCGTTACCTGGTGGTCGACGAGACCGGGGCGCGGCTCGACGACGTGCCTTGTGCGTACGACATCTTCGACTGGGGCCAGGGTGTGGTGACCTTGCGCTCGACCGCGACCGGGCGGTTCCTGCGCGTCAACACCAGCGCGGATCAAGACGGCCCGGTCGGCGGGCCGGCCGCGGACGTCCACATCACCGGGGCCAAGGGCACGCTCGACGCGACCTCGGACGGGCCGTCCGAGTGGACGGTGCGCGAGATGTTCCGCCTGGATGAGCAGGTCGACGGCACGGTCCTGATCCGCCACCACGCGTCGCCGGGCAACGAGGAGCTGGGCGGCCTGCAGGCCGACCTGACCCTGGGCGCGCATCCGGTGCCGTTCGAGGTCGAGCTGCTGGTCGACGGCGCGGCCCAGGCCGCCGCGGCGGCCGCTCGCGCCGATGCAGCGGTCGTCGTGCTGGGCAACCACCCGCTGATCAACGGCCGGGAGACCGAGGACCGCGCGGACCTGGCGCTGCCCCCCGCGCAGGAGAACCTGCTGCGTGAGGTGTACGCGGCCAACGCCTCGACGGCGCTGCTGCTCGTCAGCAGCTACCCATACGCGGTCGGCTGGGCCGAGGTGCACCTCCCGGCGGTGCTGTGGAGTTCGCACGGCGGGCAGGAACTCGGCCGGGCCGTCGCCGACGTGCTGACCGGCACGGTCGACCCGGGCGGCCGCCTGCCGCAGACCTGGTACCGCAGCGCCTGCGAGCTGCCGGACATCTTCGACTACGACATCATCGCCAACGACGCGACGTACCTCTACTACCGTGGCACCCCGCTGTACCCGTTCGGCCACGGCCTGTCGTACACCACCTTCGACTACGCGGGCCTGCGGCTGTCTGCCGACGGCGCGGCGGCCGGCGAGACGGTGACCGTCACCTTCACCGTCACGAACACCGGGTCACGGCCGGGCACCGAGGTCGTGCAGCTCTACTCGCACCAGCAGCGTTCCCGGGTCAAGCAGCCGCTGCGGCAGCTGCGGTCCTTCACCAAGTTCACCCTCCAGCCTGGAGAGTCACGCGAGGTCAGCCTGCCGGTGGACGTCGACGACCTGGCCTTCTGGGACGTCACCACCGGCCGCCTCGTGGTCGAGGCCGCCCGCCACAAGATCATGGTGGGCCGCTCCAGCTCCGACATCCGCCTCACCGCCACCCTCGCCGTCCGGGGCACCGTCATCGGCACCCGCCGGGCGGTGGACCAGCCGGTGCGGGCCGTGGACAACGACGAGTACAGCGGCATCGCGCTCGCGGCGGACGGGGTCAAGGCCGTGGAGGAGGGCGCCTGGCTGTGCTTCCAAGGCGTCGATCTCTCAGGGGTACGCACAACGCAGCTCCGCGGTCACGGCGGTAGCGTGTCGATCCGCGTCGACGATCCGTTCTCCGGGCCGGAGCTGGCGAAGGTGGTTCCCGGTCAGCGCGTGCCGAGCGCTAGCGTGGACGGCGTGCACGACCTCTATCTCGTCTACGGCTCGGTCGGCACGACCGTCGAGGAACTGGTGTTCGCCCGATGACCACGACTTCGTCCGGCCCCTCCGGGCGTACCCGGGGCAACGTCGTGACCATCACCGACGTCGCCAAGCACGCCGGCGTCGCGGCCAGCACGGTGTCCTATGTGCTCAGCGGAAAGCGGACTATCTCGGCCACCACCCGGGCCCGGGTCATGGCCAGCATCCGTACGCTCGGGTTCCATCCGCACGCCGGAGCCCGGTCGCTCGCCAGCAACAAGGCCAACGTCATCGCCCTTGCCCTGCCGCTGCGCCCCGGCATGCACCTGCCCATCCTCATGCAGTTCGCGATGTCGGTGCTGACCGGCGCCCGCTCCGTCGAGCACGACGTGCTGCTGTTGACCGCGGACGAAGGGGCGGCAGGCGTACGCCGCATCGCGGGCAGCGCGCTCGTCGACGGGCTGATCCTGATGGACGTCGAGACGCACGACCCCCGGGTGCCGACCCTGCTCGAGTTGGACCGCCCCAGCGTGCTCATTGGATTGCCGGCCTCCGCCGACGGGCTGACCTGTGTCGACCTCGACTTCGCCGCGGCCGGGGCGGCGTGCGTGCAGCACCTGGCCGACCTCGGTCATCGGGAGATCGCCCTGCTGGGCGCGCCGCAGGTGGTCTACGACCGGGACACCGGCTTCGCCCGGCGTACGCGGGACGGGGTGATGGAGGCCGCCAAGACGGCGGGTGTCACCGCGATCGCCCGTCCCTGCGAGCCGACGTACGCCGCCGCCCTCGAAGCGCTGCGGTCGGTGCCCCACGCGACCGGTCTGATCGTGCACAACGAGGCGGCCGTCGACCACGTCCTGACTGCGCTACGGGAGTTGGACCGGCGCGTCCCCGAGGACGTCTCCGTCGTCGCCATCTGCCCCGACGACATCGCCGAGCGGGCCACCCCGGCATTGACGTCGGTCCCCATCCCCGCCTCCGAGGTCGGCCGCCGCGCGGTCGAGCTTCTGATGGCCAAGTTGGACGGTGCCACCGTTCCCAACGTGACTTTGCTGGCGCCGAACCTGACCGTACGCTCCTCCACCGGCGCAATTACTCACTGAGCTACTTCATCATCTTCGTTGGCGGAGTGTGCCAACTTTTCTGTCCATTGTGGACCTGCGGAAACAGGGTCTTCACAACTGGCCAACCAGAGGGTTAAATCTCTAACACAACGGAGTTCCCTATACGAATATGGGAGCGCTCCCAGAAGTGAATACACCGTGCCTGCCTGCAGACATGCGGCGGGGCGGATGCGCCCACATCCGCCCCGGTGTCCCCCGCACGACGCATGCCGCACGGCTCCACGGACAGGAGACATCGTAATGCCCGAGCACCACATTCTGCGAAGCCCTGACCGGGCATCTCACATCGCGGCTGATTTTTGCCTGTCCGGCCACCACGGATCCGCCCGTTTCACCGAACCCGGCTCCACCCGCTCCACCGGATAAGACGCATTCCGCCCAGGGGTCGGCGCCGCCCAGCGCCGACCCCGCGCTTTCCCCGGCGGTCTGCCAGACCATCCCCCGCGAGGAGTACGCATGAAGCTCACCCCCCGCCGCACCCGGCTCAGGCGCATCCTGGCGCTCGCCGTGTCGGCCGTCCTGGCCGCCGCCGGCATCGTCGCCGGCGCGGCACCCGCCCACGCTGCCGTCTCCTGTCAGGTCGACTACGCGACCAGTGACTGGAACGGCGGCAACAACCAGGGCGGGTTCACCGCCAGCGTGACCCTGCGCAACCTCGGCGACGCCTGGAGCTCCTGGTCGTTGCAGTTCACCTTCCCGAACGGGCAGAACAACATCCAGGGCTGGTCGGCCAACTGGTCGCAGTCGGGCGCGGTGGTCACCGCGACCAACATGCCCTGGAACGGCGCCATCGCCACCAACGGCACCACCTCGATCGGGTTCAACGCCAACTGGTACGGCACGAACGGCAAGCCGACCGACTTCAAGATCAACGGTGTGGCCTGCACCGGGGCGAACACCCCGCCGACGGTGAGCATCACCAGCCCGGCCACCAACACGCACTTCACCGCCCCGGCAGCGTTCACGATCGCGGCCACGGCGAGCGACACCGCGCCCGGCACCGTCGCCAACGTCGAGTTCTACCGGGACGGCAGCCTGCTCGGCTCGGACGCCACCTCGCCGTACTCGTGGTCGGTGACGGCGCTCCCCGCGGGCACCTACACCTTCCAGGCGAAGGCGTACGACAACCAGGGCGGCACGGCCACGTCCCAGATCACGGTGATCGTGGACGCGGTGACCGGGCCGTCGATCGTCGCGAGCGCGGCTTCGGCGTCCGTCCCCGAGGGCTCCTCGACGACGGTCGGCCTGAAGCTGTCGGCCGCCCCGACCGCCAGCGTCACCGTCGCCGTCGCGCGCAGCGCCGGTGACACCGACATCACGGTCACCCCGGCGACCCTGACGTTCACCACGTCGAACTGGTCGACGAACCAGAACGTCACGATCGCGGCCGCCGAGGACGCGGACAACGCCAACGGCACCGCGACGGTCTCCGCCACCGCCACCGGCTACACCGCGGCGACGGTCGCCGTGACCGAGTCGGACAACGACCAGCCGGTCTACGTCCAGCGGTTCCTGGAGCAGTACAACAAGATCAAGAACCCGGCGAACGGCTACTTCTCCCCCGAGGGTGTGCCCTACCACTCGATCGAGACGCTGATCGTCGAGGCGCCGGACTACGGCCACGAGACCACGTCCGAGGCGTTCAGCTTCTGGCTCTGGCTCGAGGCGCAGTACGGCCGCGTGTCGCAGAACTGGACCCCGTTCAACCAGGCCTGGGCGACGATGGAGAAGTACATCATCCCGTCCCACGCCGACCAGCCCACCTCCGGCGCTTCCGGCACCCCGCAGTACGCCGCGGAGCACGACTACCCGGACCAGTACCCGTCGACGCTGGAGCCCAGCGTCCCGGTCGGCACCGACCCGCTGAAGTCCGAGCTGACCAGCACCTACGGCACCTCCGACATCTACGGCATGCACTGGCTGATGGACGTCGACAACAAGTACGGCTACGGGCACTGCGGTGACAAGACCACCCGGGTGGCGTACATCAACACGTTCCAGCGCGGCCCGCAGGAGTCGGTCTGGGAGACGGTTCCGCAGCCCAGCTGCGAGACCTTCACCGCCGGTGGCACCTACGGCTACCTCGACCTGTTCATCAAGGAGAACGGCGGCACCCCCGCCAAGCAGTGGAAGTACACCAACGCGCCGGACGCGGACGCCCGCGCCGTCGAGGCGGCGTACTGGGCGCTGCAGTGGTCGACCGCTCAGGGCAAGCAGGCCGACGTCGCGACCACCGTGGCCAAGGCCGCCAAGATGGGCGACTACCTCCGGTACGCGATGTTCGACAAGTACTTCAAGAAGATCGGGAACTGCATCGGCGCCTCGACCTGTGCCGCCGGCACCGGCCGTGACTCCGCGCACTACCTGCTCTCCTGGTACTACGCCTGGGGCGGCGGCATGAGCGACCAGTGGTCGTGGCGCATCGGCTCCAGCTTCAACCACTTCGGCTACCAGAACCCCCTGGCCGCGTACGCCTTGGCGAACGTCACGGGCCTCAAGCCCACCTCGCCGACCGCGAACGCGGACTGGACCACCAGCCTCACCCGGCAGCTGGAGTTCTACCAGTGGCTGCAGTCGTCGGAGGGCGCGATCGCCGGTGGCGCCACGAACAGCTGGGGCGGCAACTACGGCACCCCGCCGAGCGGCACCCCGACGTTCTACGGCATGTTCTACGACCAGCAGCCCGTCTACCACGACCCGCCGTCGAACCAGTGGTTCGGCATGCAGGCCTGGTCGCTCGAGCGGCTGGCGGAGTACTACTACGTGACCAACAACGCCACCGCGAAGTCCATCCTGGACAAGTGGACGACGTGGGCGATCGCGAACACGACGGTCAGCGGATCGAGCTTCCTGATCCCGTCCGACATGTCGTGGTCGGGCGCGCCGAACACGTGGAACCCGACGTCGCCGGCGGCGAACACCAACCTCCACGTCACGATCACCTCGCGTGGATCGGACGCGGGCGTTGCCGCCGCCTACGCTCGTCTGCTGATGTACTACGCCGCCAAGTCGGGCAGCACCACGGCGAAGAACACCGCCAAGGCGCTGATCGACGCGTTGTACGCCAACAGCGACAGCAAGGGCGTGGGCGTGCCGGAGACCCGGTCGGACTACAACCGGTTCGACGACGTCTACAACGCCTCGACCCACCAGGGCCTCTACATCCCGTCCGGCTGGACCGGGACGATGGCCAACGGTGACCCGATCGCATCCGGCAAGTCGTTCCTGGACATCCGCTCCTGGTACAAGAACGACCCGAACTGGCCGGCGGTCCAGTCCTACCTGAACGGCGGCGCGGTGCCGACGTTCACCTACCACCGATTCTGGGCGCAGAGCGACATCGCCATGGCGTACGCCGACTACGCCGCGCTGTTCCCGAACGGCTGACCTCACCCCTCGGCCCCGTGTCGCCGCGCTCGAAGCGACACGGGGCCACCCTTATTTGCGTGATCATTGCGCCAGCCATGCTGCTTCACGCGTCGAAATGTCCGCCGAAACGACATGGCTGGCGCAATGATCACGCGGCGAAGTCGTCCAGCTGCTTGGCGCGCTGCTCCAGCGCCGCAGTCAGGTGCGCGTGGGCATCAGGACCGACTGGTACGCGCAACGGCGGATTCGGGTCGCGGACGACGCGTACCACCGTGTCGGCGAACAGGGCCGGATCGTTTAGGCCCGGCAGCTGCTCGAAGTGTTCGAAGGCGGTACGCATCTCGCCGTAGACGGGGACGTAGGCGTCGACCGGTTGGGCCGGCTGTAGCAGCGCCCGGCCGTATCCGGTGGCGAATCCGCCGAGCTGCAGGATCGTCACGCGTACGCCGAGGTGCGTGGCCTCCTGGGCGAGCGATTCGGCCAGGCCTTCCAACGCGAACTTGCTCGCCGTGTACGCCGAAAGCCCGGGATAGGGCGTGAACCCGGCCGTCGACGAGACGAAGAGGGCGTGCCCGCCGCCTTGCGCTCGCCATTGGGGCAGGGCCAGGCGGAGCAGCCGCCACGGCCCGAACAGGTTGGTCTCGAACTGGGCCAGCAGTTGGTCGGCCGAGATTTCCTCGACCGCGCCGAACTGCCCGTATCCGGCGTTGTTGACGAGGACGTCCAGCCCGCCGAACCGGTCCACCGCCAGGTCGATCGCGGCCTGACATTGGGCCTCGTCGCGGACGTCCAAGGGCGCGACGACGGCGTTGGGCCGGCCCTCGAACTCCGCGACCGTCTCCGGTCGCCGGGCCGTGACCAGGACTTGTTCGCCCTCGTCGACGAGCCGCTGGGCCAGCGCGCGGCCCACCCCACTCGAACATCCCGTGACCAGCCAACGGTGCGGCATGGCCACCTCCTCTCCCTCTGTGACCAGCCCAGAGAGCATCACGGATGAATTCGATTCATCGCAATGTAAGAATCTCGACTGGTTCCCGGTAGGGTGAAAGACGTGATCATGCCAAAAGTCGTGGCTACGGATCTGGATGGAACCCTGCTGCACAGCGACGTCACGCTCTCCGCGCGTACCAAAGCGGCGTTGAGAACGGTCAAGGCGGCCGGAACGCGCGTGGTGGCCGCAACCGCCCGGCCGGCTCGCGTCATCGACGAGCTGTTCGGCGGCGAGGCGCTGATCGACCTCGCGATCTGCGGCAACGGTTCGAACCTCTACCGGCTCGGCGAGGAGCCGGAGATCCTGCACCCGCTGCCGCTGGACGTCGCGCGCAAGGTGATCGAGGAGATCACGACGATCGTGCCGGGTTCCGGCTTCGCCGTGGAGACCGGGCAGCGCGTGCTGTTCGAGCCCGGCTACCGGTACCGGCCCGCGCTGGACTATCGGCGCGAGTTCGTCGAGACCGTGGCCGACCTGCTGACCGAGCCGTTCGTGAAACTCATGGTGTGGCTGCCCGACTCGGACCCGGACCGCGCGTGGGAACGGCTCCGCCCGGCGATCGGCGAGCTGATCGAGTGCACCTGGTCGGCCGAGCGTGCGCCGCTGGAGATCGGGGCGGCCGGGGTGTCGAAGGCGGCCACTCTGGCGGCCCTGTGCGAGGGCTGGGGAGTCACCGCCGACGAGGTCGTCGCGTTCGGCGACGCGCCGAACGACCTGCCGATGCTGGCCTGGGCCGGGACGGCGTACGCGGTCGCCAACGCGCATCCGGCGGTGCTGGCCGCCACCTCGCTGCGAGCCCCGGCCAACGACGCGGACGGCGTCGCGGTCGTCCTGGAAGAGCTGTTCAGTGGAGGCCGCGCTCGATGAGGTGCGTCGGCAGCACCTCCGTCCGCGGCCACGTCTTGTCCCCGGCGATCCGGGAGAACAGGAGTTCCGCCGCGCGCCGGGCCAGTTCCCGGGTGTCGTACGCGATCACGGTGAACCGGCGCGGCATCAGGTAGGACAGCTCGAAGTCGTCGAAGCCGAGCAGTTCGGCGTCGCTGCCGCGGCGGACGAGTTCTTGCAGTGCGCCAACGGTGATGCGGTTGTTCAGGCACACGTATGCATCCACATCGGACAGCTCCGCGACGACCGTCGCGGCGCTCGCGGGATCCTTGACTCCCTCGCGGACGAGCGCCGGATCGTACGCGATCCCGGCGGCGGCCAGCGCCTCCTGCGCCCCGGCCAGGCGTTCCCGCATCGTGTAGACGCCGACCGAGTCGAGCAGGACGGCGATCCGCCGGTGACCACCGGCGAGGAGCCGCTCCACCCCCGCCCGGGTGCCGCCCCGGTTGTCCAGCAGGACGGTGTCGGCCACCAGCCCGCCGCCCGGCCGGTCGAGGAACACCACCGGGAGACCCCGCTCGACCTCCGACCGCAGGAAACCGTGGTCGTATCCGGCTGGGACGACGATCAGCCCGTCCACCCGGCGCGCGCAGAGATCCCGGAGCAACAGCTCCTCGCGTACGGGGTCTTCTTCGGAGCTGGCTGTGAACAGGAGGGTGTCGTGGTCCCGGGCGGTCTCGGCCACGACTCCGGCGATGGTCGCGTAGAACGGGTTGGCGATCTCCTCGATCAGCAGGCCGACGGTCGCGGTCTGCTGGCCGGACCGCAGCGCGCTCGCCAGATGATTACGCCGGAAGCCCAGCTCGGCGATCGCCGCCTGGACGCGCTCGGTCAGCTCCGGCTGGACCTGCGGCGAGCCGTTGACCACCCGGGAGACGGTCTTCAGGCTGACCCCGGCGCGTTTGGCCACGTCCACCATCGTGGGCCGCCCGTCCCGCTGCTTGTCCCGCTGACTCCCCACCACGCTCAGGAGGTTACGTCACGGCAACGGTACGCGGGCCTGACAACGTTGTCATAGGCGGTTCGGGCTATCCTGCCCGCCATGGATCGTGGTGCTCTCGCCCTGGCCGTCGACATCGGCGGCACCAAGATGGCGGCCTCACTCGTGAGCGCGGACGGGACAGTGCTCGGCGCGCGGAGCGTACCGACGTCGCCGGGCAACGCCGAGACGGTGTTCGCCCCGCTCGCCGGGCTCATCCGCGAGACGCTGGCCGAAGCGTCGGGGCGGCCGATCGTCGGCATCGGCATCGGCACCGCCGGCCCGCTCGACCTCGTCGAAGCCACCGTGAGCCCGGTCAACATCCTCGGCTGGCGGGACTTCCCCCTCGCCCCGCGCGTCGCCGAGCTGGCTCCCGGCATCCCCGTACGCATGGCCGGCGACGGGATGTGCGCCGCCGTCGGCGAACACTGGAAAGGCGCCGCCCGCTCGGTGGACGACGTGATCGTCCTGGTCGTGTCGACCGGCGTCGGCGGTGGCCTGATTCAGCACGGCCGGCTGATCAGCGGGCGTACGGGCAACGCCGGGCACATCGGCCACACCGTCGTGGACCTCGACGGCGATCCGTGTCCATGTGGCGGCCGGGGCTGTGTGGAGGCCATCGCCAGCGGGCCGAGCATGGTGGCCTGGGCTCGCCGTCAGGGCTGGCTCGGAGAGTCCGCTGTGGACCTGGCCGCCGCCGCCCGGGAGGGCGACAAGGTCGCGATCCAGGCGTTCGAGCGCGCCGGGCGGGCCGTCGCGGCCGGAATCGTCTCGGCCGCCGCGATCGCCGATCTGTCGCTGGCCGTCGTCGGCGGTGGCGTCTCCCGCGCCGCCGACGTGCTGCTTCCCCCGCTGCGCCAGGCCATCGGCGAGCACGCCAAGCTCGGCTTCCTGCGAGACCTCGCGGTCGCCTCGGCGGAGTTGGGGAACGCGGCCGGCCTCGTGGGCGCGGCCGCGCTCGCCTTCGAGCCGGAGCGGTATCCGTCGACGCTCCGCCTCGCTTCCTAGCTGTCGCTCCTCATCCCGCTGGATCAGGGTTCCGCGTCGAATCTTGGGGCAAGATTCGACCGAGAACCCTGATCCAGCGCCTAAGCGGTGGGGGTTAGTAGACCTCGACCTCGTAGATGCGGGCGGCGGTGTTGGTGTCTTGGGCCGGGGTCTGGACGGTGATCCGGACGTACCGCGCCGACACCGGGGTGATCGGGTGGGTGCTGACGTTGGCGGTGTTACCGGTGACGGTCACCCGGGTGGTCCAGGTGGTTCCGTCGGTGGACGTCAGGATCGTGAAGTCCCGGGTGTTCCACGTCGCCGACTCCCCGCCCGCGCCCGCGTGCCGCAGCGTGAACGACGAGACGGTCTGGGCCGAGCCCAGATCCACCTGCCACCATTTGCTGCTGCCCAGCGAACACCACTTGTCGCTGTTCCCGCCGGTCCACGAGCCGTTGACGGCCTTCTCCGGCCCCTCACTCGTGGCGCACGACGAGTCGGCGGTCGCCGCCTTGCCGAGGGCCAGGTTGACCGGTCCGCCACTGCCGGCGTACACCTCGAATTCGGCGATGCGTGCCGCGGCATTGCCGTTGTTCGTGGGTGTGGTGATGTCGAGCCGCACGTAGCGCGCGGACACGGTGCCGATGGGGTGATAGGTGCGGCTGGAGCGGTTGCCGGAGACCGACACCCGCTGGCTCCACGTGCTGTTGTCGGTGCTGGTCGAGATGGTGAACGCGCCGGTGTTCCAGCCGGTGTTCTCGCCGCCGAGACCGGCGTGCTTGACCACGAACGCGCCGACGTTCTGGATCGAGCCGAGGTCGACCTGCAGGGTCTTGGTGCCGCTCACGCTGGAGCACCACTTGCTCGCCGCCGAGAGCTGCCCGTCGAACGCCTTGTCCGGGGTCTCCGAGGAGTTGCAGCTGGTCGAGCCGCTCGCGGTCTTGCCCTGGGCCAGGTTCGCGCCCAGGTTCGGCGCCGCGGCGGGCGGGGTCCAGCCGTCGTTGAAGCTCGGCGGCACGTCACCCGCACCGGTGCCCCAGCTGCTCGCCGAGCTTCCCATCGTGTACGCGAGAGTGGCGCCGCTCGCGAGGTCCGGGTAGCGCAGGTAGTTCCGGGTCTGGCCGGTGCCGTTGCGACTGAAGCTCTGCACGTACGGCGAGCCCTGACCCGCTCCCGTGGCGTTGATCTGGATATCGCCGGTCGGCCGATCGATGAGGATCGAGGGAAACAGCGGTCCGTGCAACGCCAGCGTGTCCGCACCCGGCGTCGCGGGGTACATGCCGAGCGCGCCCCACACGTACCAGGCCGAGGTCGCGCCGAGGTCCTCGTTGCCGGGCAGGCCGCCGGCTCCGGTGGTGTAGGACTCGTTCATCACCCGCCGGACGACCGACGAGGTCCCCGCCGGCCATTGCGCCCAGTTGTACGCCCACGGCACCCCGTGCTCGGGTTCGTTGCCGATGTAGAAGTACGGCTGGGTCAGGCCGCCGTTGAGCTGGGTGAAGTGATGGTCGAGCCGCTGCCGCGCGGTCTGCGGCCCACCCATGAGGTTGATCAGGCTGCCGAAGTTGTAGGTGACCATCCAGGTGTACTGCGAGGCGTTGCCCTCGGTGTAGTTGCTGCTGCTGGCCGGATCGAGCGGCCAGACCCAGGTGTTGTCGGGGTTACGCCGCTGGATGTAGCTCGACTCGGTGGAGAACACGTTGGCCCACCACTGGGCCCGCGTCATGTACGTGTTGTACAGGCTGGTGTTGCCCTGTCGCTGGGCGAACTGCGCCACCGCGAAGTCCGACGCGGAGTACTCCAAGGAGTCGGACGAGTCCTCGTCGATGAAGTGCTGGCTGACGTACTCCGACTGACGGCCGCGAATGGCGCCGCCCTGGATCGTGCCGCCGTTGGAGCTGCTGTTCATCAGAGTGAGCGCGGCGGCGGTGTCGAAGTTCGTCACGCCGAAGGCGTTCAGGCTGGAGACGATGATCGGCCCGGGGTCGCCGGTCATGACGAAGTGCTCGTTGCTGTTGTGCGACCACTTCGGAATGAGCCCGCCCTGCTGGCCGTCGAGCACCATCGAGTTGGCGATGTCGGCCGCCTCGTCCGGCGCGATCAGCGCCACCAGTGCCGCCCACGAACGGTAGATGTCCCAGCCGGAGTAGTTCTGGTAGATCGTCCGGCTGGAGGTGTGGACCGCCTGGTCGAAGCCCCGGTACTGGCCGTTGACGTCGCTGGCGATGTTCGGGTTGATCAGCACGTGGTAGAGCGCGGTGTAGAACTTCTGCAGATCGGTGGCGCTGCCGCCGGTCGCCTGCACCCGGTTGAGGATCGTGTTCCACTCGGTGTCGGCGCTGGCGCGTACGGTGTCGAAGGCGAAGCCGCTCTGCTCCGCGGTCAGGTTCGCCTGCGCGTTCGCGACGCTCACGAACGAGATGGCGATCTTGAAGTTCACCGTGGCGTTGCCGCTCGTGTCGAAGGTGACGTAGCCGCCGGAGTTGGTGCCGCTCGTGCTCGTCGAGCCCGCGCTCACCGTTCCGCCCAGCCACGTGCCGACCGAGGTGGGCGTACGGTCGAACTGGCCGTAGTAGTAGATCTGATAGGTCTTCGACGAGCCGCAGAAGCCGCCGCCGGCGACCGAGCCGCTGACGGTCGCGCCGCTGATCGAGATCGACCCGCTGCGGCTGCCGGTCGCGCTCTTGCTCGTGTTCAGCAGTACGCGCGCCGACGTCGTGGCCGGATACGCGAGCCGCATGATCGCCGTACGCTTCGTCGCGGACAGCTCGACCTGCGTGTTTCCGTAGGTGGACAGCACCGACTTGTAGTAACCGGCCTGGGCGACTTCATTGCCCTTGACCTGCGTCGCCTGGTACGCCGTCCAGTTGGTGCCCGGCGACGAGCCGATCGCGCCGGTGATCGGCAGGATCCCGATGTCCTCGTTGTTCGCACAGCCTGCCCCGTTGAAGTGGGTCAGGGCGTACTCCTGGATCTGGGTGTCGGAGAACCGGTAGCCCGACGGGGACGCGGTCGGCGTGTCCGGGCTGAACTGCACCATCCCGAAGGGGGCGACCGGACCGGGCACGGTGCTGCCACCGGCGCCGCCGGGGACGGGGTTGGGCGAGTTGCTGTCGTCGGTCCCGATGAACGGGTTGACGTACTGCGTGAGGTTGAGGGCGGCGGCGTGCGCCGGCGTCGGCGCGTACGCGACACCGGCCGCGACGGTTCCGGTCACGATGGCGAGAAAAGCTGTGAACGCACGCCCGAACCGTGGGAGAGGTCCGCGGGACATGATCCACTCCTTTCAGACAACGTTGTCATGGAATGGAGATAGAAAAGTCCCTACGAAGAAATATGTCAATAGCCCGTACAGTACCGAGCGGGCCCGGCTGGTCCGGCGGTCGGCGGAGTCGGCGAGGTGAGGTCGGCTCGGCTACCGGGGGCGGCGAGGAAGCTTGTCCAGGACCGGGACGACGTACCAGAGTCCGATGTAGAGGACGGCGAGGAAGGCGGCGGCCACTCCGGCCCAGGCCGCCCCGACGACCAGATCCAGCACGAGGTAGACCGCACCGGCGACGGCCAGCAGAAGCAGCACCAGTCCGGCCTTCGTCATCGCCGCCGCCACGCGTACCACTTGGGGCTTGTAGCCCTCACCCATGAGCCGGTGGAGGCTGACCGGGGCGATGAGGAACGCGGTCGCCGCCGCCGAGGCGATCAGCGTGCCCACGTAGAACCCGCGCTGGAGCTGATCGATGTGCTCGAACCGGTTGGTGAACGGCAGCGTCAGCATCGACGCGAAGAGGATCTGGATACCGGTCTGCATGACCCGGAGTTCCTGCAGCACCTCCGAGAAGCGCCGATCCCAGTCCTGTTCGCCCATCGAGGGCGAATACCCAGGTCACCCAGTACGCAAACGAGCCGCCGCACCGAAGAGGACCACCCGCGCCTCGGTCAGCGACCGCGGTTCGAAGGCCTCGATGGCCGCGGTCGCCCGATCGAGGGCGTCCTCCAGCGGCCAGCCGTAGATGCCCGAAGAGATCAGGGGAAACGCGATGCTCCGGGCGTCGAGGCCGTCGGCCACCGTCAGGGAGTTCGCGTAGCACGCGGTCAACATCGCGGATCGGTCCTCGGTGGAGCTGTAGACCGGCCCGACCGTATGCACGACCCACCGAGCGGGCAGCTTCCCAGCGGTGGTGGCGACCGCCTGCCCGGTCGGCAGCCCCCGCCCGTACTTCGAGGCGCGCAGCGCCCGGCACTCGGCCAGGATCTCGGGACCGCCCTTGCGATGGATCGCGCCGTCCACTCCTCCCCCGCCGAGGAGCGAGGAGTTCGCCGCGTTCACGATCACGTCGACGTGCTGCTCGGTGATGTCGCCTTCGACCAGGTCGTACCGCATAAGCCCACTGTCCCACGGGCCGCCGACGCCGGCCTTCCGACGTGGCACGGTGATGCGGCGCGTTGATCATGCCGTCGGGGAGTTAATCAGGGCGTCGCGGACACGACACACCGGTGGATCACGACCGTAAGTTCATGATCGCGCGGGAAACCAACGGGGGTCAGGGGGTGGTGGAGAGGGCGCGGAGTTCGACGACCAGGGACTCGGCCGGGTTCAGCCGGGGCGCCCGCAGACCCACCGTCGAGAGCACTGCTCCGGACGCGGTGAGCCCGTCTCGCCAGGCCGGATTCCGAGCAGGTCCGCCCAACGCGCCGCTGACTTCGGGCAGGACGCGTACCTCGTAGGACCGGGCGGGATCGAGGCCGGGCAGGCGCAGCGCGGGCGGTGCAGTGTCCAACGGCGAGGTCAGCTGCGCGTAGCAGTAGACGGCGTGCTCCCGGTCGGCCGCGACGACGCCGTGCAGCCAGGCGGCCGGATCCGGATGGTCGGCCCGGACGACGTCCCCGGTGTGCAGCAGCGGTCGCAGTCGCTTGTAGAGCGTGATCCACGCGGTGAGCTGGTCGAGTTCGGCCTCGCCGAGGGACGTCAGGTCCCACTCCAGGCCGGCGTGGCCGAAAAGGGCAGTGGCCGCGCGGAACGGGAGGTCGGCGTACCGGCCGGTGGTGTGCGCGTGCGGCGGCCCGACGTGCGCCCCCATCAGCTCCGGCGGGAGCAGCAGACCGGTCCAGCGCTGGATCGCCTGGCGCTCCAGGGCGTCGTTGGTGTCCGAGGTCCAGACCCGGTCGGTGTGCTCGAGGATGCCGTAGTCGATGCGGGCGCCGCCGCCCGAACACGACTCGATCTCCAGCTTCGGATGGCGACGGCGCACCTCGGCGAGCAGGCGATAGACGGCCAGCGTCTGGGCGCGTACGCCCGCCGTCCCGGCGTGCACGGCTTCGACGAGGTCCCGGTTGTGATCCCACTTGATGTAGTCGATGCCGTACTCGGTCACCAGCGACGAGATCCGGTCGAGCAGATACGCGTACGCGTCGGGGTGGGCGACGTCGAGGACGACCTGGTTCCGGGCGAGCACCGGCCACCGGCCCGGCGTGGCGAGCACCCAGTCCGGATGCTCCTCGGCCAGCCGGGAACGGGGATTCACCATCTCCGGCTCGAACCACAGCCCGACTTGGAGGCCCAGCCCGCGTACGTGGTCGACGAGGGGATGCAGCCCGTCCGGCCACACCTCTGGGTCGACATACCAGTCGCCGAGGCCGGCCCGGTCGTCGCGGCGGCCGAGGAACCAGCCGTCGTCCAGGACGAACCGCTCGACTCCGATCCGGGCGGCGACGTCGGCCAGCGCCTTCAGCCGGTCGAGCCGGTGATCGAAGTAGACCGCCTCCCAGGTGTTCAGCACCACCGGGCGGGGACTGCGCGGATGGTTCGGCCGGGCGCGAAGTTCGCGATGGAGAGCACTGCTCAACCCGTCCAGCCCCACCGGCGAATACGCGAAGTACGCCCAGGGACTCGCGTACGCCTCACCCGGCGCGAGGCGTACCTCGCCGGGGAGGAGCAGCTCACCGCCGCCGAGCAGGCTCACGCCCTCCGAGAAACGTTCCGCCGCATGGACGTGGTCGCCGCTCCATCCGATGTGGACTGCCCAAACTTCGCCGGTACGGAAGCCGAACCCCGGCGTACCGGCGACGAGCAGGCCGGTCGCGTCGTGCCCCGTATGCCCCCGGCGGTTCTCCCGCACGTGCGAGCCGTGCTGGAACTCCGCCCGC
The DNA here is from genome assembly GCF_040654195.1 of Hamadaea sp. NPDC050747. Lineage (NCBI taxonomy): Bacteria > Bacillati > Actinomycetota > Actinomycetes > Micromonosporales > Micromonosporaceae > Hamadaea > Hamadaea sp. NPDC050747. Next base: position 370,734 of record NZ_JBFAHM010000003.1, on the reverse strand, counting down.
TGCGGCTGCTTCTCCCGGGGCCAGCGACCGGTGAAATCCAGCAGTTCCCGAGCCTGCCCCGGCAGCGGGAGCAGTGCTTCCAGGCGATCCAGCGTCCAGACCCCGTCGCCGGTGTTCGTCACCGTGTGCCGGATCCGCAGCACGCCTTGCGGGCTCAGGACCAGCTCGCTGACGGTCGCGATGCCCGCCGGGCCGTCAGCCGCCTCGACGACCACCCGGCCGCCACCGGCGGGGTCGATCTCGACGAGAGGTTCACCGCTGACGGTCAGCCGCTGGAAGGGCCACGTGCCGTCGCGATGCCCGGCGAGCCCGGGGCGACCGTGCCAGCCGTCCGCCTGCGCCGGCAGGAGCGTGATCGGCATCGGCTCGTCGACCTGCAAGGCGAACGGCTGCGTGGCGGCCGCGAAACCCTCCAGCGATCCCAGGTCAGCCCCCCAATGCAGCACCCGAGGCAGCTTCGGGCCGGACAGGTCCAGCACCAGCGCCGAGTCGTTCGCCCGCAGACACACCAAGGTCATGTCGGCGAGGATATCCGCCGGGCGGCCATCGGCGTACAAGTCAGGAACAGGCCGGACGCTCCACGAGCCGTGCGCCCGCCGGCGTGAGCAGATGGCAGCGCTCACGCCCGGCGTTCTGGGTGACCACGAGCCCGACGGCCCGCAGAACGCCGACGTGCTGGCTGACCGCGGCCAGGGAGAGATCGGCGCGGCGAGCGAGTTGCGTGGTCGTCGCACCGCCCGCGAGCATCAGCAGTTTGACCAGCTTGGCCCGGGTATGCCCCATCAGCGCGCCGAGCTGCTCGTCCGCCTGATCCTCCAACTCGCAGCTCACCGGCTGGACGAGGACGGCCTGACCGCCGCGGCGCAGGAGCATCGGATGATGGCCGACGAAGACCGACGGCTGGACGAGCAACCCGCCCGCCGCGGCGACCGGCTCGTCGGGACCGGCCACCCGCAACGTCGGCGGCGCCCAGCGGACCTCCGGATGCAACGTGGAGAGCAGGCCGTCCAAGCCACCGTCGAGCAACGTCCGGCCGAGCCGCACCCGCTCGGCGGCGACGAACTTCTCGATGCGATCCCAGTACGGCTCGATCGCCGCGCGCTCGAAACCGGACCGATCGGTCACCTGCCGGTAGCGGAAACGCTGCGCCATCTCCCCGTGCCACTCGACGAAACACGGCAGCGAAGGCCGGCGCAACATCCGCAGGCTGAGCTGGAACTCCAGCTCGGGGTCGGCTCCTTGCGCGACGGTGATGCGGCCGAGATCCGCCGCGGACAGACGCAGCTCCATGCGGTGGGAACGCTGTGGGCGTCCCGATCCGTTGCCCTCCCGCGCGGCAATTGTCCGCGCAGGTCCGCCGATCATGAACTAACGGTCGTGATCGACCGGCGTGTCGTGTGCCGGCCGCCCTGATCGTTCCCCGGGCGGCCTGATCGACAAGCCGCCCGGGTGGAGCCGTCAGCGGGGCGCCACGGGCAGCCGCGTCACCCCGTGCATGAGCAGCCCCGGCCGCCACTCGAGTTCGTCGAGCGGGACCGCCACACGCAGCTCGGGATAGCGCCGGAGCAGCGCGGACACCGCGATCTGCGCCTCCAGCCGGGCGAGCGGAGCCCCAAGGCAGTAGTGGATGCCGTGGCCGAAGGCGACATGGCCGCCGGCATCGGTGCGGGTGGGGTCGAACTCGTCGGGCGCGACGAACGCGTCGCCGTCCCGGTTGGCCGACAGCAGCGAGATGATGACGATCTCGTCGGCCGGGATGGTGACGTCGCCGTACGTGACGGGCTCGGTGGTCAGGCGGAGCGTCGAGGACTTCACCGGGCTCTCGTATCGCAGGATCTCCTCGATCGCACCCGGCACCAGCGACGGGTCGGCTCGGAGTTCGTCAGCCCAGGACGGGCGCTGCAACAGCACGTAGACCGCGTTGCCGATCAGGTTCACCGTCGTCTCGTGCCCGGCCAGCAGGAGCAGGAAGACCAGCGAACTCAGTTCGTCGGCGGTCAGTCCCTCACCGGCGTCGCTGGCCTGGATCAGACTGCTGAGCAGGGCGTCGTCGGGTTCAGCGCGCTTACGTCCAATGAGGTCCGCCACGTACTCCGCAGTGGCGGCGACCGCGGCGTACATCTCCTCCGGGGGCGCGGCCGGACCGGCCACCATCGTGTTCGACCAGCTCCGGAAGGCCTCCCGATCGATCTCCGGTACGCCGATCAGCTCGCAGATGACGGTGAACGGCAACGGAAAGGCGAAGTCGTCGATGAGGTCGACCTCGTCCCGGCCCGCCAGTCCGTCGAGCAGCTCCTCGGTGAGCTGTTCGATCCGGGGGCGGAGACTTTCGACCCGGCGAGCGGTGAACGAGGCGGAGACCAGGCGGCGCAGCCGGGTGTGCTCGGGCGGGTCGAAGTTGAGCATGTGCTCGCTCATCGCCTTGCGTACCTCGACCGGGAACGGGGCGCCGCCGGTCGGCCGGAGGGACAGGGCCTGCTTGGACAGTCGCGGATCGTTCAGCGCTCGCTTCACGTCGGCGTACCGGGTGATCAGCCAGCCGACCGCGGTCGGCCCGATCGGAATCTGGTGGGCGGGGCCGGATTGTCGCAGGTGGGCGAGGGTCTCGTGAGGACTGGCGGCCGTCGATGTCATAGCCCCGAGTGTGGCACGGCGCACACTATGTGTCGGCTGTGCCCGAAGGGTGATTTACGGACACCGCCTTACGGTGGCATGCTGTCGCAGTCTCGCGGGGAGGAACGAACATGTCAGGCGTTCAGGCGCTACGTCCGGGCGATGTGGTGGAAATCGCCGGATACAAGCTGCTTGGACGCTTGGGTCAGGGCGGCATGGGCACGGTCTTCCTGGCCGAGTCGCCGGCCGGCCAGCAGGTCGCGCTCAAGGTCATCCAGGATCACCTGCTCGACCAGCCGGAGTTCCGGGCACGGTTCAGCGGCGAGGTCGAGCGGGCGAAGAACGTCCCGCCGTTCTGCACCGCCGAGGTGCTGGACGCCGATCCCGAGCACGAGCCGCCCTACCTGGTGGTGGAGTACGTCGACGGGCCGACGCTGTCGGAGATCGTCCGCGAATCCGGCCCGTTGTCGGGCGCCGCGCTGCACTCGCTGGGCATCGGCATGGCGACCGCGCTGACCGCGATCCACAACTCGGGGGTCATCCACCGCGACCTGAAGCCGGCCAACGTGCTGCTGCCTCGGGGCGGGGTCAAGGTGATCGACTTCGGCCTCGCCCGGGCCAGCGCGGACGGCACCCAGCTCACCCAGACCGATCAGGTCATGGGCACCATTCCGTACATCGCTCCCGAGCGGCTCGGGCCGGTCGACCGGCCGATCTCTCCCGCGGCCGACGTCTTCGCCTGGGGCGCGGTCATGGTCTACGCCGCCACCGGCCACACGCCGTTCGGCGGGGACACCCCGGCCGCGACCGCGGTGCGGATCATGACCGAGGAGCCGAACCTCGACGGGGTCGGCGCCGCGCTCCGCGACCTCGTCGCGCAGACGCTTCAGAAGGATCCGGCCGCCCGGCCCACCGCTCGCGAACTGCTGGACCGGCTGGTCTCGCTCGGTGCGACCTCGCACGTCTCCAAGGACGTGCTCCGCCCGGCGGCCGCCGCCCAGGCGATGGAGCCGACCTCGCTCGGGCTGCTCGACGACGGCGGCGACACCGGTCCGATGATCGTCTCGACTCGGCGCCGCCGCTCGATGGTGCTCGTCGCCGGGCTCGCCACGGTCGCGGTGCTGGCCGCGGGCGGCGTGTTCTTCTCCAGCTACCTGCTGAAGAAGACCGACGCGAACGCCAACACCCCCACCACACCGACAGCCTCTCCGTCGGCCGCGGTGACGGTGACACAATCGCCCAGCCTCGCCGTCTCCCCCAGCGCCGACCCACTTCCGCAGCTCAAGGCTCCTCTCGGCTGGTACGAGATCATTCCGCCCAGCGCGCTCACCGCCCCGCAATACTGGCAGGAAAGCGCCGCGTGCAAGTTCAGCCCCGAGGGCTACACCGCCACGACCACCACCGGCGTCGCGCAATGCCACATCGTCCCGCCCCGCAACGCCCGGGACGTCGCGGTGGGCGTCCGCCTCCAGCTGGTCACGCCGAAGACCTGCGCCGCGTTGTGGTTCCGCTTCTCCCCCAAGACCGGCGGGTACGCGATCAGGCTGTGCCCGGATTCGGTGGGACTGTACGACTACCGGCCGCCCGCCAAGCCGGGCGGGAAATGGACCTCGGTGCCGATCAACAATTGGCCGCAGCCGGCCGGGACGTCGCTGGCCCTGAACGTGCCGATCGACGTCGAGATGGTCGTCGAGGCCGATCGCGTCTCGCTGACACTCGACGGTCGGCCGCAAGGCGCCCGGCCATTGTCTCGATTGGACTCCGGTTCGGTGGCGATGGGGATTTACCAGATCGGGGCGTCCAAAGCGGCGTACTCGGTGATGTTCACCGATTTCACGTTGTGGGAGGGGCCGACGGTCTCGAGCTCGCCGTCGCAGTCGGCGAGTCCCAGCTCGTCGCCGTCGGCGAAGGTCTCGAAGAGCCCGAGCCGGAGCCCGACCGCCGGTCCCACCGTGACCCCGTGAACCGTGAAGCCCAGCGCCGGACGGCGCTGGGCTTCATCGATCACCTCCGTCAGTGCCAGATGTAGTACCGGTTCCACGGAGCCTGGTTGTCCGGGTCCTCCTCCTCGTCGTCATACCCGTAGCCGCCGCCATGCGGGCTCGGGCTGCCGATCGGGCTACGGCTCGGGCTAGGGCTGGTGGAGGCGCTCGGGCTCGTGCTCGCCGACGGGCTCGGGCTGCCGATCGGGCTACGGCTCGGGCTCGGGCTGGTGGACGCGCTAGGGCTGCTCGACGCGCTCGGGCTCGTGCTCGGGCTGACCGACGGAGACGGCGACGGCGAGGCGCTCGCCGGGCAGGTGTGCGTCAGGTTGATGAACTCGGCCGTACCCGTGATCACCGCGCTCGCGCCGAAGAGCGTCCACCCCGCGGGCGTGACGATCCACGCCTTCGAGACGTCCGGCCCGCCGTTGGCGAAGTTCCCCGGGTCGAGGGCGGCGGTCTTGGTCACGGTGCCGTTCGGGCCGAAGTCGGCCGTCAAGGAGACGAAGTCACCGCCGGTCTCATAGCCGCCGGGGATGACGAACACCCAGACGTCCTGACCGGCGAAGGGGCCTCCACCCTGGTTCGCGGCGCACTGCTGGTCCCCCGGCTTGTACGCCGCGGCGGTGGTCGGCGCCTGCCCCTCATGCAATTGCACGACGGTCTGCGCCCAGGCCCGCTGCGGTTTGTGGTTCGCGCCGGCGAGCGCGATCAGGCCGATCACGAAGATCGCTCCGGCCAGCCCGACGGCGACCAGCGCCCGGGTCGCCGTCTTGTCTATCTTGAGCACGATGCCTCCACTAGGAATTGGCTTCTCGCTCAAATAACGACAAGTCGGTCAAATCGTGTTCACCCCGAATAGCTGGTCCGGCCGCCGCCGATCAGCCGTACGCTGGAGGGATCGAACGGGGGGTGACCTGCATGAACACCATCGAAGTGAAAACCTTCGAGAAGCCCGACGAGACCCGCATGTTCCAGGGCAACGGCATGGCCGACATCGTGATGCTCGGGGACAAGCCGGTCGCGCGGGGAACGTTCGAACCCGGCTGGAAGTGGTCGCTGAACGTGAAGCCGCTTGCCGGGACGGAACTGTGCGAGGTACAGCACCTCATCTATCTGCTCCAGGGCCGGATGCGCGTCCACATGAAGGACGGCTCCGAGCAGGAGATCACCCCGGGCGAGGTGGCCTTCATCCTGCCCGGCCATGACGCCGAGGTGGTCGGCGACGAGGCTTGCATCGCGCTCGACTTCGGGGAGATCGCGACCTACGCCAAGCAGAGCTGACCGCGTGACGAGCTGAAGGCGTAGGCCTTCCGGTCTACGCCTTCTTCTTGGGTTGGGCCGCCTTCTTGGGCTGGTTCAGCCGGATCATGTTCCCGGCCGGGTCCCGGAACGCGCAGTCGCGTACGCCGTAAGCCTGGTCCGTCGGCTCCTCCAGCACCTCGGCGCCGGAGGCCCGGATGTGCTCGAAGGCGGCGTCCACGTCGTCGGTGGTGAAGACGAGCCCGCGCAGCATGCCCTTGGCGAGCAGGTCCGCCTGCTTCTCCTTGTCCTCCGGTGAGGCCTCCGGGTTCGAGTCGACCGTCTCGATCGTGATCTGCAGCTCCGGCTGGCTCGGCGGGACGACGGTGACCCAGCGCATGCCCTCGAAGGCGATGTCGTTACGGACCTCGAAGCCGAGCACGTCACGATAGAAGCCCAACGCCTTGTCGTGGTCGTCCACCAGAATGAAGCAGTGCGAAACCTTGATGTCCATGGCCGTCACGTTACGCCGAGGCGGTCGACCGAGCCGTCCGGATCGGCCGCGTACGCATCTTGGTGAAGCAGGCCGGGATGGCCGCCACCGCCTCGTGCTCCCGAGCCCGGTAAGCGCTCGGCGTCTCACCGACCAGCTCGGTGAAGCGTGAACTGAAGGAGCCGAGCGAGGTACAGCCGACCGCGAAGCAGACCTCGGTCACGCTCAGATCCCCCCGCCGCAGCAGCGCCTTGGCCCGCTCGATCCGGCGAGTCATCAGATAGCTGTACGGCGTCTCCCCGAACGCGGCCCGGAAACTGCGCGCGAAATGGCCCGGCGACATCAGCGCCTGCCGGGCCAGCGCGGGCACGTCGAGCGGTTCGGCGAAGTCGCGGTCCATGCGGTCGCGCGCCCGCCGAAGCCGGACGAGGTCCTCCCGGTTCATCCGTCCAGCATCGCACGCCGGCATCATCGAGGTCTTCGCGGCGGAAGGGCCGGCCGCGGCCGACCGCCGATCTTCGCCGCCAAGCCCGAGAGATCGGCTCTCATCAGGTACTGCGAATACATTCACTCTCCGGCATGATCGCCGCAGCGCATCCCGTCGATTCCTCGAAGGTGATCGGAGCCCGCGATGAGTGACTCGCAGCCGGACGCTGCCCGGCGACGCGTACCGAAGTTCCTCGTCAACCGCGACTTCGCGCGCCTCTGATACGGGCAGGCGATCTCCACGGTGGGCGACTTCGTCTTCGACACCACTGTCACGGTGTGGATCGCCACCCAGCTGCTTCGGGACAATCCGTGGGCACCGGCCGCCGTCAGCGGCGTCATGCTCAGCGCACTCGCGGCGATCATGATCATCGGCCCGCTCGCCGGAGTCTTCGTCGACCGCTGGTGTCGTGGCGGTCCTGGCACTGCTCAGCCTGCTTCCGCACGGCACGATCCCGATCTGGGCGTGGCTCGTGCTGCTCTACGTCTCCGTCATAGTGATCAATTCCGCGGGCCAGTTCTTCAACCCCGCTCGCTTCGCCACGATCAGCGACATCGTGACCGGTGAGGCCGACCGGACGAAGGCTTTCGGACTCGGGCAAGCGACCTCGGCGACGGCCGCGATCCTCGGGCCGCCCCTGGCAGCTCCGATTCTCCTCAGCGCCGGCGTCGGCTGGGCGCTGGCACTGAACGCGTTCTCGTATGCCGTCTCCTACTTCGCGATCTGCTCGATCACGTTCCCCGCCGCCGGGCTGGCCGCAGCGGACCGACCGGCCGAGAAGCCGGCGTGGTGGACGGACTTCGCAGCCGGGCTGAAAGTATTCGTCCGGAACCGATTCCTGGTCGCGTTGATGGTCGTCTTCGTCCTCTCGTCCCTCGGAACCGGCGCCATGACGACCCTGCTCGTCTTCTTCATCGGCGAGAACCTGCACACGGTCCCCGAGATGCTGGGCATCATGACGATGGCCTACGGCCTGGGTTCGATCATCGGCGCACTGCTGTCCGGCCGCCTCGTACGCCTGCTGACGGCACGCCGCCTGACCTGGCTGGGCCTCATCCTCGGCGGCAGCCTGTTCGCCCTCTACACCCGGCAGACGAACTTCGCCGCCGCGCTCGTATTGATGTTCGTCGTGGCAATCCCCGTGGCCGCCATGAACGCCAGCCTGAGCCCGCAGTTGATCGCGGTGACGCCTCGCGAATACCTCGGGCGCATCGTCTCGGTGGTCACACCCGTGAGCACCGCGGCCACGCTCCTTTCCGTCGTGCTGGGCGGCTGGCTGGCCAGCACGGTGCTCCTCGACTTCCACGGCGAACTGTTCGGCCTTCATCTCGGCAGGATCGACACGATCTTCACCGTCTCGTCGGCATTGGTCATCACGGCCGGCATCTATGCGTACTTCGCGCTGCCGCCGACTCCTCCGGCCGCGGCGGAACCCGAGCGCGAGGGAGCCGACCAGCCGGCCGTGGCGGCGTGAAAACGACATAACGGACAGTCGAAGGGGTGGCGGCCGGCGGCAAGCTCGGCCGCCTCGGCGAAACGAGAAACGCCCTGGTCGGAGGCTAACCTCGAACCAGGGCGCTTCTTCTACGGGTGGAGACGAGGGGACTCGAACCCCTGACCCCCACACTGCCAGTGTGGTGCGCTACCAGCTGCGCCACGTCCCCGCAGGTCGCTCGGTCGCCCGAGCACTCGCACGATATTACACGGCCGCCGACCAACGGCGAAATCGGGTATCACTAGTTCAACGACGGGTCGGACGGGTAGTGGGCGACCGCCGCGAGCAGGCCGCCTTGACGCCGCCACACCATGCCCCAGAGATCATCCGGGCGGGCGGAGAAGGCGTCGGAGGGCAACGACTGGCAGACGTGCCAGGAGCCGGTCGCGATCTCCGCCTCCAGCTGACCGGGTTCCCAGCCGGCGTACCCGGCGAAAACCCGGACGGTCTCGAGGCGCTCGCGCATGCCGGCCGGATCGCGGGAGAGGTCGACGGTGCCGATCTGCCCGACCACCCGGCTGAAGCCTAGAAACCCGGCGACTCCGGAGCGGGCGCGGGCCACGCAGATCGCCGAGTCGGGCTGGACCGGACCGCCTTCGAACAGGACCGCCGGATCGGGCGTGAGGCTCTCCCAGCCGGGCAGGACTTCACGGACGGACGTGCCGGTCGCACGGTTGAGGACGACACCGAGGGCGCCTGACTGCTCGTGGCCGAGGATCAGGACGACGCTGCGCTCGAAGTTGGGATCGCGCAGGCCGGGCGTAGCGACCAGCAGATGACCCGTCAGCTCCATGCGCTCCACGCCCGATGTCATGGCTTGCACCATATCCGTCCGCCCCGGTTGCGGATAAGGTCTGCTCCATGAGCCGGAGCGCAGACCTCGCAGTGATCGGCGGATCAGGACTATATGCACTGCTCGCCGACGCCGTCGAGCAGAAAGTCGACACTCCTTACGGCGACCCGTCCGATGTGATCACGATCGCTGACGTGGCGGGTCGGAGCGTCGCCTTCCTGCCCCGGCACGGGCGCGATCACCGGCTCCCCCCGCACCGGATCAACTACCGCGCCAACCTTTGGGCGCTGCGGTCGCTGGGCGTACGCCAGATCCTCGCGCCCTGTGCGGTCGGCGGGCTGCGGCCGGAGTTGGGGCCGGGCACGTTCGTCCTGCCGGACCAGGTGGTCGACCGCACGTCGTCGCGCGTACGCACCTTCTACGACGTCGGCGCGGTGCATGTGAACTACGCCGACCCCTACTGCCCGGCCGGCCGGTCGGCGGTGTTGCGTACGGCGGCGGAGCGGGAGCACGCGATCGTCGACGGCGGCACGATGTTCGTGATCGAAGGGCCGCGCTTCTCGACCCGGGCCGAGTCGCGGTCCTACACCGCGGCCGGTGGCAGTGTGATCAACATGACGGGCGAGCCGGAGGCGACTCTCGCCCGGGAGCTGGGGCTCTGCTACACCTCCATCGCGCTCGTCACTGATCTGGACGCGGGGGTCGAGGGCGACCACGGAGTCACGCAGGAAGAGGTCTTCCGAGTCTTCCGGGAGAACACCGAGCGGTTGCGTGACCTGCTGCTCGCCACGCTCGCGCAGCTGCCGGAGGAGCGCGCCTGCCCGTGCCCGTCCACCCTGGACGGGATCACGCTCCCCTTCGAGCTGCCCTGACCGGTCCGAGCGCCGGCGCTCTCGACAATCCGGCCGTCAGCCGGGCTCGCCGAGATCGGTGCAGTAGGCCTCGTAGAGCAGGTTCGCGCCGCGCTGCCGATGCGAGCTGACGTCTTCGACGAGGTGGCGGGCCCACGCCCGCAGCCGGTCGACGTCCATCGGCTCGGTCGGCGGCGAGGCGTCCAATGCGGCCAGGATCGCTCGATGGTCCTCGACGAGGGCTTGTACGCCCGGAGCCAGCCGAGGCGCGTCCCGCAACACTTTCGCGTACGCACCGCCGGGACCTTCGGTGTCGCGTACGTGGGCGAGTAGTTCTTCGCGGAGGGCCTGCACTCCGGCGACGACCCGATGGGTCCAGCCGTCCCCGGCGGGTGGCATCGCCACCGTTTTGGCCAGGCCTCCAACGGCGAGTGGAAGTTCATAGGACATTCCCGCACCTCCCCGGAACAGCGGGGCTGGAACTTCGATGGTCCCGCGCTCCGGCCGCGCTGTCCAGGGTGTGAACAGGCCATTAAGGCGTTGATCATGAACTTTCGGACAGCGACACACCGTCGACAACGACCATTAGTTCATGATCAACGCGAAAAAAGAGGGGGTTAGTGGGTGTAGCCGAGGGGGCCACTGACGGCGGTGGCGATCGCGGCTTCGGCGTCGGCCGACGCCCCGGCTCCGACGACGTACACCGTGTCGATCGAGCCTGCCGTGTTCACCAGCCACTCCTTGGTCTTGTCGTCCACACCGGATGGTCCGGCGAACACGGCCTGACCGTTGAACGAGTGGGCGAGCGAGACGGCGATCGCGACTTCCAGCGGGGCGGCGGGGTCGGCGACCACCGCGAGGCGCGGACTGCCCGAGAGCTGGGCGAGAGCGGACATGGCGGAGTCACCTTCGGCGTCGATCTTCGTGACCGTGGTCTTCGACGACTTGCCCGGCCAGCCGCCGGCGAGCGCCTGCTGCGCGGCACTGCCGATGACGTAGACCTCGGCACCTTCGTAGACGGCCTGGAGCGCCGCCTTGCTCGCGGCGGGCAACGTGCCGCCGTCGGTGAAGATGAGGCCGCCCGGCTGGGCCACGCCCGCGACGGCGGCCGCCAGCTTCGGGTCCTTGCCGTCCACGACCAGGACGCTGTCGATGTAGCGCACCACCTTCGCGGCGGACGCGGCGACCGCGATCGGGTCGGCGCCGGTGATCCGCTCCGGCCGGAAGCCCAGCTTCTTGAGCGCCTGCGCGGTCGGAGCCGACAGCACGTCCTCCCCGCCGACGAGGTACACCGTCGGGCCGTTGTCGCCGTAGGACTTGTCGATGGTGCCGAACAGCCGCTTCAGCTCCGCCTCGACCGGCGCGTCCAGGCTCGCCCCGGAGGTCAGCAGCAGGGGGCCGTGGGCGGCCCAGGCGAGCTGAGCGGCGACCAAGGCGTACTCCGGCTTGGCGGCGGAGGCGAGCACGACCCCGTTCGCCGGCTCGTCCGCCTCCGACGGCATGTACTGCTTCATCGTCGGATAGCGCAGCTTCGAGGCGGCGATCGCGGTCGCCACCGGGTCCGTGCCGGTCACCCGCGCTACCTTGTCGCGGGCCACGGGCAGATAGGCGGCCACGCCCGGCGTCGAGGACACCGCCTGCTTGTCGCCACCGGTCGCGGCCACACTCTCGATGCCCGTCGGCGTCGAGTACGCCACCCGCTGGCCGTCCGCCGACCACACGAGGTGGCTCGGCTGCTGCGCGCCGGTGGTGATCGTGGTTGGCTTGCCGGCCTTGTTCCGGCCGAACTCGACCTTCGCCACGGCGACCTGACCGTCCCGGGCGACGTACGCGACCTGCTTGCCGTCCGGCGACAGCGCGGGGTCCGTCCCGGCGGCGATCTTCACGCCGTACGGCTCTCGCTGGTTCACGTCGATGACCCAGACGTCAGTGCTCTTGGCGGTCTTGGCCACGTACGCCACCTCCGCCGTCTCACCGACGAGTTCGGCGCTGATGACGGCGTTGGCCTGGGAGGCGCCCGTCTCCGGCAGATCCGGTCCCAGGTAGGCGGGCGTCACGACGTCCTTCGAGTAGCTGACGGCGCTCCCGTTCGCGCCGGTCTGCAGGAGGCGGGCGACGCCCTTGCCGTCGGTCTCGGTGAACAGCACCCGGTAGCCGAACCACGTCGGCTCCGACCGGGTGAAGCCCGCCTTCGCCTTGGTCAGCACGACCCGCGCGCTGCCGTCCGGGCGGCTGGTGGAGATGTTGCCGTCGCCGTCGACGAAGGCGATCCGACTGCCGTCGGGTGACCACGCGGCGTCCTTGACCGTCGTGGGGAAGGTCACCTTCTGGTCGCCGATCCGCACAACGGCGGTGCCGTCGGAGATGAGCACGGCACCGGCGCTGATGGCTGGGCCGGCCGACGGGCTGGCGCTCGGGTCGGCCGAGTCCTTCTTCTCGCCACAGGCGGCGAGGACGGCGACGGAGGCGATCAGGACGGCCGCGGTGGCGGCACGCTGACGAGTGAGCAGAGTACGCAATGGAGTCTCCTGGCTGAGGGGCACGCGTCCGAAGGTCGCACACCGGCGGACGCCGAGCGGAACGGTATCAGCGACCGTCCAGATAGGCGGTGAAGCGGCGAGTGGCCGATTCCTCATCCGACAGGAGATACTCCGGGCACTCGAGCGTTGCCGGGTCCGGCTGCGAGATTGCCGACACCAAGCGGGGCAACTGTTCTTCCCCGCCGTCGTGCGGCAGGAACTCGACGACCTCGGCGAACCGGAACATCATCACGTCGGCGTACCGGAACTCCAGGCTCGCGAAGCCGACGACGGCTCCGCCGGCGCTCTTGCGCTCGCCGCGGGCCATCCCGGCGTGCCGGCCGTCCTGGCTGCGGCGGGCGGTCGGCTGCGCCAGGTAGGGGCACACGACGGCGGCGTACAGCATGCAGTCGCGATGCCCCGGAGCCTCCACAGTGGCCGCCTCGTTCCGGTACACCTGCCCGGCTGCGATCGCGGCCGCGATGGCCGCCGCCTCGGCCGCGCCGACCACTCGCCAGACGGGTCCGGTTGCCATCGGCGTACCGCAGATGGAGCAACGCCGTTCCACGGCGCAGATGTAGCTGCGCGCGGTGCCGGTGGCCGCGAAGCGTGGCTGCCCGTCGGCCCAGGGCGTGATGGCGAGGACGGGATAGCCGCGATCGTCGCGGGGCCGGGCCGCGACGGCGGCAGGCATGGGAACGTCGGCCGGGCGCACCAGGCAGTTCCTACCGGTCTGGGGGAGGTGGCGTCAAGACCGGGCCGGGCACACCACGAGATCGCCCGGCGCCGGCACGCGGGCCTGCGCCGAGCAGTCGAAGCGGGCCGCAAGCAACGCTCGCACCTGTGGGTCGGCGCGGGCGACGGAGAACCATCGTGGGCTGATGACCACGTACCGGGCGGACGTGTCGTCGGTCAGGCACCGGAGGTTGTCGGCGTAGCTCGGGTAGGTGCGGGCCTGGGGCACGTAGGTGCCCCGTTGCAGCCACTGTGGCGACGGATAGCGGCAGGACGTCGGGTTTCCCATCTTGTACGCGAGACTGCCGAACGCGAGGTACAGCACCGGGGTGTCCCGGCCGAGCCGGGTGCTCAAGTCCTCGTACGCCGCGTTCCGGACCCCCATGACGTTCCGCGCGTCGGCGTTGTAGCCGCTGAAGGCGTACGGGCTGCCGGGGAGGCAGGCGGCCAGCATCGCCACCGTCGCCGCCCCCGTGCCGAAGACGGTCGTCCAACGACCCGCCCGATCCGGGTCCGGGCCCGGTCGCCGCAGAGCGAGCACGGTCCACCCGGCGATCAGCACCGCCGCCGCCAAGTACGCCTTCGAGACCGAGCCCAGCTGGGCCAGTCGCCAGCCGACCGGCTGACGCACCACAACCATGCTCGCGAGCGAAGCGGCGACCAGTCCGACGCCCAACGGCAGCCGGGCTCGCCGATCCCGGCCGAAGGCGGCGCCCCAGACCCCGGCCGCGAGGACGGGCACCACCGCGAAGTGGTACATGAACCACTCGCCTTGGGCGTACGCCGACGAGACGGACAGCCCGGCGATCACCACGGCGAGGGCGTACCAGTGGAGCCGGCGGCGCGCCAGGACGATCACCGCCGCCGGGGCGAGCACGACGATCGGGCTCATGATCATGACGTCGTACGCGGCCATCCGGAACTTCCGGAAGTCGGTCAGGTTGGGCGCGTGGTGGATCGGCGAGTCGTGCACCAATGCCGCCTGGTCAGCGAACCACGTCCACTCCCAGGGCAGGAACTGTTTGGTGAGGAGGTACCAGAGGCCGGTGAAGACCGCCGCCGCGGCCGCCGTCCACAACGCCCGGCGTACGCACAACGCCGCTATCAGCAACAGGGCGATCACCGCGATCGGGGCGGTCGCGAGCTTCACCGCGACGGTCAGGAACGTGGCGAACCCGCCCAGCACCGCACCGAGCCACCAGCGGCGGGGCGCGCAGGCCGCCCCGACGGCGAGCACTCCGGCCATCGCCGCGACCCAGTCCGGTTGCAGGAAGTGCCAGGGCGGCGAGATCAACAACGCGGCCGTCGTGGCGAGGGCGCTCACCGCCGCGACCGCCGGTCGGCAGAAGCGGCGCAGTCCGAGGTGGAGCACGATTCCGACGCCGATGATGACGAGGTCGGCCGCCAGCCGGACGACGGCGTTCTTGCCCGCCCACGAATCCGTGCCCGGCAGCAGCGCCCGGAAGGCGTCGAGACCGGCCAGGAACAGCCGGTACGCGATCGGTCGCGCGACGAAGACGTCCCAGACGCTCACCCCGCCCCGGCCGGCCGCCTCGAGCCCGCCGACGGCGTACGCCACGTCGCCGTTGAGCGGCAGCCACAGGGTCAGCAGCAGGGCAGGCAGCAGCACCAGCGCGGGTAGCCACCGCGTTGCCCGGTTCTTCGTCTCGCCCGTACGCACCGGCTGAGTCTCGGCCGTCCGCACCGGCTCCGGTAATGACACAATGAGAGCATTATTCACCGTTTTGACCGATGTGACGGGGATAACGGGATGACTTCGCGGGGGCGAGACGTTAGTCTTGACGAAGTCGTTCACCCGAACGGCGCCCTTACGGGGGTGACAGGTTTCGACCGCGTACGTTGCGGCAGGAGAAGCGAGCCGAGGAAGTCGACGCCGTCTCGTTAATCGACGTCGAAAACCAATAAGCGCCAAGGTTAATCGCGCTGACCTCGCTCTCGCCGCCTGAGGCGAGTAGCAGGTCTGTCGGTCTAGGGACGCCTACGCCCTAGTTCACCGGCATCAGTTAGTAGGCTGGCCAATCCGGTCCTGTCGCGGGGCTGGTGCGGTGAGATCAATCGCGACTGGGCCCGCCACACCGACTCGCTCGCGTGATCGGAGGGGCCGAGAGAGGCACAGCGAGCTGCGCTCGGAGAAGCCCTGCCAAGGCGGCGAGGGACCGGGGTTCGATTCCCCGCACCTCCACTTGGCGAACGGCCCCGGACTTCGGTCCGGGGCCGTTCTCATGCCCGCGCCTGATCCGTCGCGCCCGATCCCTTTCGCGCCGGATCACGGATCCAGGTCGAATCATGCGTCAAGATTCGACCGAGAACCCTGATCCAGCGCCCGGAGGGCAAGTGCAGCGCCCGGAGGGCAAGTGCAGCGCCCGGAGGGGGCAGGTGACAGGGGGTCAGGCTTTGGTGCAGGAGGTGCCGTCGACGGTGCAGGCGGTCACTCCCCCGCTGCCGATCCCGAGCAGCGCGCCACCGCTGAAGGTCACGATGAACGCGACGTCGCTGCCCGAGTTCACGACCTTGCTCGCGTCCTTGGGCGTGATCGTGACCGTCCCTCCCGACTTCGCGACCTGCACCGAGGCCGAGTTCGAGTCCACGGTGGCCCCCGACGGGACGGTGAGGACGACGGTCCAGCCGCTGTGCGGCGAGGTGCCCGGGTTGTGCACAGTGACCGTCACCGCGACCTGGTAGCCGAGCAGGCCGGTGGAGCTCTGGGTGGCGTACTCGGCGGTGAGGGCGGGCTGTGCGAGCGGCGTACCGGTGGCCGACGTCTCCAGGCTCGGCGAGCCCGAGACGCCGCCGGAGGCGCCGGGCGACGGGACGCCGCTGGGCGTAGCGGTGCCCGGCCCGGTGGTACCGCCGGTGGGCAGGACGAACGGCGACTGCGCGGGCAGGCTGAACGCCGGGTCGTGCGTGGCCACCGGGTAGGACGCGGGCGGTCCGTCCACATGCACCGGCCGGGTGAGCCACAGCCAGCCCACGGTCACCACGATCATCGCGACGGTCACCGTGATCGCCGCTGCGCGTACCCGCTCGTGCAACGGGAACGCGGTGGCGAGCCGGCCCGCGAAGCCGTGGGGCGGCGGGGTGATCTCGGAGCTTTCCTCGTCGAGTGGCACCGGGCGGTGACCCACCCCGGCCGTGACCGCCGGGTCGCTGAGCGCCCACGGGTCGGACGGGTCGCCCAGGTCGTCGCGCGGCGCGGCCGAGGGCAGCTCGTTCTCGACGCCCACCGCCGCGACCACCGGTCGCTGCACGCGCTGGCGCGGGACCGAGCGGGGCTCGCCCGTCGCGGCCCGGTCCAGGACCGCGGGCAGTTCTTCCCCGAAGAGCTGCTGGTACGCACGACGCAGCTCGCGCCGCCGGAGCGTGCCGTTCACCCCGAGGAAGCCGGTCTGGCTGACCCGCAACCGGGTGCCACCGGTGAGCTCCTCCAGCTCCCAGCGCACCTCCGCGTGCAGCTGGTCGCCGCGCCACCGCATGACCAGCAGCCGCTCCGGGCCGACCGAGACGACCTCGATGTCGAACGGCCCGGTGAATCCGGCGATGCCGCTCGGAAAGGCGCGGCCGACCGCGCCGGGCAGCGGCTCCAGGTCGGTCTGCATGAACCAGGTGGCGAGGACGCGACGATCTGTCAGCGCCCGCCACACGCGGTGCGGTGGGTGCGGAAGATCGACATCAACGCTTATCTCGCTCACGAGCTGAAATATATTCCGTCTTCGGCCAGGGGCGCTGTCCGGCATTCGCCGGATGTCGCGTCACGCCGACGGGCAGGGAAACTGCTTTCCGTCGATGGTGCAGGTGACCGGAACGGCAGGGGTACGTCCGTCGTAGAACGCCCGGATGCCGAAGCCGACACTCTGGCCCGGCGCCAGATCCTGCACGGACGAGAACACGGCGTGAGTCTGCGTGGTGGTCTTCATCGAGGCGTTCCAGACCTGGTCGATCCGCACCGGCTTGGCGAACTCGACCTCCACCGTCCAGCGAGCCGCCGTCTTGCCGGTGTTGGTGACCACGAACTGGGCGACGTAGCCGCCGGCCCAGTCGTTGAGCGGCATCGCGGTGGCGGTCATCGTGGTGGCCGCCACCGACTCCGTCGACCGGCTGACCGACACCGTCGGGCTGGGGCTGGCCGACCGGCTCCGGGTCGGCCGAGGGCTGGCGACACTGGGGCTCGGCGTCGCGGCGTCGCTGGGCGACGGGAGCACCGTCGGCTCCAGACTGATCGAGACGTCGATCGGGCCGGGAGTGTCCGAACTCCACGGGAAGACCAGTGGATCACCGCCACCCTGCCCGCCCGCGAGCGCCCAGCCGCCGACGACCATGACGAGGGTCAGGGCGACCCCGCCCGCGCCCAAGAGCAGCGGGCTGACGGTACGGCCGCCGCGGCGCCGGCCGGCCGGTGGAACGTCGGCGAAGTCCTCGGCGTCCTCGTCAGCCGAAGCGTCACTCGCGGCGACGGCCGGCAACACCACCGTCGGATCCGCCGCGGCGAACTCGTCGTCACGCCGGTGCCTAGCCACTGCGCACGTCCTCCCAAGACCCGAGGGGATGAAGCCTCAGCGGAGATTACCGTCTGAGCGCGCCGCGAACCCTTGCCCGGTCGGCTATTCGATTCCCTTGTTCCGGCGGCCCAGCGCCCGCTGGATCTCTCGGTTGGCGTCCCGGGTCGCGAGATCCTGCCGCTTGTCGTAGGACTTCTTACCGCGGGCGAGGCCGAGTTCCACCTTGGCCCAGCCGTCGGCGAAGTAGAGGCTGAGCGGAATCAGCGTCAGCCCCGACTCGGACAGCTTCCCGAGGAGCTTCTGGATCTCGGTGCGGTGCATCAGCAGCTTCCGCGTACGCCGGGGCTCGTGATTGGTCCACGTGCCCTGCGTGTACTCCGGGATGTGCAGCTGATGCAGGTAGATCTCGCCGTCCCGCTCCTGGGCGAACGCGTCGACCAGCGACGCCCGGCCCATCCGCAACGACTTGACCTCGGTGCCGGTCAGTACGATCCCGGCCTCGAACGTGTCGAGGATGGCGAAGTCGTGGCGGGCCTTGCGGTTCGTCGCGACGACCTTGCGGCCCTTCTCCCGTGGCACGGCTGCTCATCCTCCTGCTGCTTCATCAACCGTGCGAGTCTACTCGGGCGCTAGCAGAGACACCCAGGCAAATACGGGAGCGGGTTCACCGGGCGGCCGTCAAGGCGTACCTCGAAGTGAAGGTGGTTGCCGGTGGAGGCGCCGGTGGTGCCGACCCGGCCGATGAGCTGCCCCTGGCGTACGCGTTGCCCGTCGGACACGAGGATCCGGGACTGGTGGCCATAGCAGGTGCTCATAGTCTTCCCGCCCGACCGCCCATGGCGTACGCAGGTGTAGTTGCCGTACCCCCCGGCCCAGCCGGCGTAGGAGACCACCCCGTCCGCCGCGGCGTAGATCGGCGTACCGCCGTCGGCGGCCAGGTCGACCCCGGCGTGCAACTGCCACACGTGGTAGTACGGGTCGTACCGCATCCCGAAGTCGCTGGACTTCCAGGCGTTGCGGACCGGCAGCAGCAGCCGGGCGCCCGGTCGCAGCACCGGTCCGCGATTCCGCTGCGCCGCCTCCCAGGAGCGCAGCCGAGCCGAGATCCGGTCGGACTCCTCCTGTTGTTCGCGGTACTGGCGCAGGACGGTCGCGCGCTCGGAGTCGGCGATGTCCTTGGCGGCCTTCCGCTCGGCGACCAACTGCACGAGGGCGGCCTGCGCGTCGGCCGCCTCCTGCTCGGCCGCCCGTGCCTCGGCGAGCCGGTCGTGGGCCGCCTTCTCGGCGTCGGCGGCCGCCCGCCGGGCCAGCTCGGCCTCGTTGGCGGCCTCCCGGGCGGCCAACCGCGCCGCGCGGGCCCGCCCGATCGCGGCCTGCTCGTGCTCGGTGATCCGCTGGAGGTAGCCGACCCGCTGCACCATCTCCTCGGGTGAGCGCACCTCCAGGAGCATGTTGAACTCGGCCACCGCGCTGCCGGTGTACGCCGCCACCGCGAAGGCGCTGAGTCGCTCCCGGGCCGCCGCCACCGCCTGTGTCCTCGCCTGCACGGCCGCCTCGGCCGCCTGCTGTGTCCGCGCCGCCTCGGCGGCCTTCCGCTCGGCCGTCCCCGCCTGCACCGTCGCGGCCGTCACCGACCCTTTCGCGACGGCGATCCGGTCCTCGGCCGCCGGTAGCGCCGCGACGGCCGCCTGATAACGGGTCACGGCGTCGGCGGCCCGCTGGGTGGCGCCTTCGAGAGCCGCGCCGGTCCGCTTGAGTTCGGCCTGAATCCGGCTGTAGTCCCCGCGCGGGTCGTCGGGTCTCGCGTACGCGGACGGCATGCCGCTCAGCAGGGCGACCGCCATGGCCACGAGCGCGATGACCGGCCGGTAGAACCGGTTGCGGCGTCGCATATCGGCAGCTTACCGATATACGACGCCGCAACGGCGAAATACCCCTAAAAGGGAGCTACTTCTTGATGTACGCCCGCAGCGTCACCCAGCCGGTGGCCGCGCTGATCAGGGCGCCGATGCCGGCCAGGACCGGCAGCATCAGCAACACCGTGCCCCACTTGATCGGCGTGATGATCTGTTGCAGCTCCTTGAGCGAGCTGTCCATGAGGAAGACCTTGCCGCAGACCAGGAGGAGGAAGGCTATGAGCGCGCCGAGCACCGCCGCGAAGACCGCCTCGAGCACGAACGGCGCCTGGATGAACCAGTTCGACGCGCCGACGAGCTTCATGACGGCGACTTCTCGCCGTTTGCTGTATGCCGCGACCTGGATCGTGTTCGCCACCAGCAACAGTGCCGCGATGCCCATGACGACGGAGACGATCAGGGACATGCTCTGGATCGAGCCGATGATCCCGAATATCTTCTCCAGCAGCTTCTTCTGGTCGACCACCTGTTTGATCCCGGCTATGGGCTGATCAGCCCCGGCCGCGGTGGTCGTGGTGTCGGTCGTGCCGGCGCTGGCCGCCGGGGAAGCGCCCGCGGAGGTGCTAGCCGACGGGGCCGGAGTCGCTCCCGTGGTGTCGGAGTCGCCCTGGTCGAGGCCGGCTGCCTGCTCCAGGGCCGCCGCGAACTGGGCCGACTTCTCGGGGTCCTTGAGGGTGACCCGGAACGAGGCCGGCAGCGACGCGGGCTCGACCGACTTGACCAGGTCGGGCAGGTCCTTGAACTGCTCCTTGAAGCGGTTGTACGCGGTGTCCTGGTCCTCGTAGAAGACCTTCTCGACCGCGGGGTCCTGCTCCAGCCGGGTCTTGAGGTCGGCCCGCTGCTGATCGGTGATCTCCGGGGTGAGGAAGACGGAGACCTGGACTCGGGCGTAGTACCAGTCCTTCATCTCGCCGACCTGCCAGTACAGCATCAGGCTGGCGCCGAGCATCGTCAGCGACACCGCCATCGTGATGATCATGGCGATCGTCATCGTCACGTTGCGCCACAGACCGACGAAGACCTCGGTCAGGACGTATTTCGCGCGCATCGGGGATATTCCTCCGCCAGGTTAGGGGGTTCGGATCGGTCTGCGGGTCAGGCTCAGCCGTAAACGCCTCTGGCCTGGTCACGAACGATCCGGCCGCCCTCGATCTCGATCACTCGGCGGCGCATCTGGTTCACGATGTTGGAGTCGTGGGTCACCATCACCACGGTGGTCCCGGTCCGGTTGATGCGATCGAGCAACCGCATGATCTCGATCGACGTGTCCGGGTCCAGGTTACCGGTGGGCTCGTCGGCCAGCAGGATCAGCGGCCGGTTGACGAACGCCCGCGCCACCGCGACACGCTGCTGCTCACCACCGGAGAGTTCATGGGGGTACCGGTGCTCCTTGCCGCCGAGGCCGACCAGCTCCAGCACCTCGGGCACGACGCGCCGGGCGACGGCCTTCGACTTGCCGATCACCTCGAGGGCGAACGCGACGTTCTCGTACGCCGTGCGGTTGGGCAGCAGCCGGAAGTCCTGGAAGACACAGCCGATGGAACGGCGGAACTTGGAGATGCTCCAGCCCCGGATGGAGGTCACGTCCTTGTTGTTCACGTAGACCTTGCCCCGGTTGGGGGCGATCTCGTGCAACAACATCTTGATGATGGACGACTTGCCTGAGCCGGACGGACCGATGAAGAAGACGAACTCGCCCTTCTCGATCGAGACCGACACGTCGTCCAGTGAGGGCCGGGACGCCTTCGGATAGGTCTTGGTCACATGCTCGAGCCGAATCACGGGACGAGAGTCTAGCCGGTCATCCTCGGCTGTGAACCGCCGCGGCCACTCCGCCGAGGACAAACCTTCACCCTTTCGAACAGACCTCGCTGTCCGATCAGCTGGCGGCGGCCTCCATCTGCTGCTGTTTGCGCCACCGGATGCCCGCCTCGATGAACTCGTCGAGGTCGCCGTCGAAGACCGCCGTCGGGTTGCCCGTCTCCTGCTCCGTCCGGAGGTCCTTGACCAACTGGTAGGGGTGCAGGACGTAGTTGCGCATCTGGTCGCCCCAGGACCCGGCGGCGTCCGCCTTCAGGCCCTGCAGCTTCGCCTGCTCCTCCTGCCGCTTGCGTTCGAGCAACCGGGCCTGGAGGACGCGCAGCGCCGCCGCCTTGTTCTGGAGCTGCGACTTCTCGTTCTGACAGGTGACGACGATCCCGGTCGGGATGTGCGTGATGCGTACCGCCGAGTCGGTGGTGTTGACCGACTGACCGCCCGGACCGGAGGACCGGTAGACGTCGACCCGCATCTCGTTCTCGGGGATGTCGATGTGGTCGGTCTGCTCCACGACCGGCAGCACCTCGACGCCGGCGAAGCTCGTCTGCCGGCGCCCCTGATTGTCGAACGGGCTGATCCGGACCAGCCGGTGCGTGCCCGCCTCGACACTGAGCGTGCCGTACGCGTACGGCGCCTTGACGGCGAAGGTGGCCGACTTCAGGCCAGCCTCTTCGGCGTAGGAGGTGTCGTAGACCTCGGTCGGGTAACCGTGGCGCTCGGACCACCGCAGATACATCCGCAGGAGCATCTCGGCGAAGTCGGCGGCGTCGACGCCACCCGCCCCGGCCCGGATGTTGACCAGGGCCTCCCGGGCGTCGTACTCCCCGGACAGCAGGGTCCGGACCTCGATCTCCTCGATCGCCTTGGCGAGCCCGGCCAGTTCGGTGCCCACCTCGGCGACCGCCGACGGGTCGGCCTCGGCCTCGGCCAGCTCGAGCAGCACCTGGGCGTCGTCGAGCCGGCGGCGCAGGCCCTCGATCCGGGCGATCTCGCTGTTGACATAGGAAAGCTGGGACGTCACCTGCTGCGCCCGAGCCTGGTCGTCCCACAGGTCGGGGGCGGACGCCTGCTCCTCCAGCGCTACCTTGTCCCGGCGCAACCGGTCGAGGTCGAGCACCTGCTCGACATTGCGCAGCGTGGAGTCAAGCTGCTTGAACTGATCGGCGTAGTCGGCGACTGTCACGTCAAACAAGACTACGCGGACTCGCAATCAGAAATACCTCGGTGTGGGCAGTCCGCAACCGCCCACACCGAATTAACCATGTTTACCTGGTTTTGCCGGATCGAGTCCCTACTTCGTGGGAGCCGTCTTCAACCAGGTGAGGGCGGCCTTGTGATAGGCGACGGCGAAGTCCAGCGCCGCGGCGCCGTACTCGTCCCCCTCCTTCTTCGCCTCCTTGGCCTGTTCCCTGGCGGTCGCCAGAGCCTCGGTGTGGTAGTCGTTCGCGCCCGCCATCAGCTCCTTGAGCTGACCGGCGCTGTGCTGCGACCCGAAGGCCACCCGCAGAGCGGTGGGGTTGCGCAGCAGATCGCGCCCGGGCGGCTCGGCGAGCCAGCGGGTGAACGCCCGCTTGCCGGCCGCGGTGATCGCGTAGGGCTGGCTGGCCCGGGGACCGGGCTTGCCCAGCTTGACGTAGCCCAGCTCGGCCAGAGCGGGCAGCTCGCGATAGACCTGGCTGCGAGTCATCGACCAGTATGCGCCGAGGCGCCGGTCCGCGGCGGCCATGAGCTGGCCGCCTGTCATGGGTCCCTCGTGCAGCAAGCCGAGAACGGCTGCTGCGGTTGCGTTGATTCCTGCTTCCGCCATGCCTCTACGCTGCCACTTTGTCGGTCCTCTGTCCACTATTTCCGCTCATTCCACTGTGCACTGTCTTGCGGAGACAGTCCAGGACGGACCGGACGTCCGGACGATCCGCTTGTCACGGTGTCCGATTTATCCTCTTGACGGCGCCATCCTGCTCGTTTACTCTGCCGCTATAGTTAGTCAGTTTGCCTAACAGTTCGGATCCACTAGGATCGCGCACAGCACGCCGTAGCACGCATGCCACTGCGCGAGGCGAGAGCGAGGGAGCTGGAGATGCTGCGCCACCAGCCACGGACCGAGTCCGCGGGGCGATTGGCCGGTTCGTCCAAGCTCCTGCGCGCCATGAACGAGAGCGCCACGCTCGCCCACCTGCTCGACCGAGGGACCCTCACCCGGGGTGACCTGCGCGAGCTCACCGGCCTGTCCAAGCCGACCACCTCCGACGTCCTCCGCCGGCTCACCGACGCCGGTCTGGCCATCGTGGTGGGTCATACCCGGGGCGGTCCAGGTCCCAACGCCGAGATCTACGCGGCGAACCCCGCCGCGGCATACGCGGTGGCCGTCTCCGTCAAAGAGACGACCGACCTGGCCCGACCGGAGTTCACCGCCGCCCTCGTCGACCTCGCCGGTACGGTGCACGCCCGCGTACACGACCGAGTCGACCTGGTAAAGGCGGATCCGCTGGCCGCGATCGAGGAGATCGTCGGACGGCTGACCGCGCTGGCCGGTCTGGACCGGACCGGCGTCTCGCACGTCCACCTCGGAGTGCCCGGCTCCTACGACGCCGACGGGGGCGTCATCCGGCACATCGACATCGCCGGGTTCGACCGGGCCGGGCTCGTCGCCCAGCTCGGCGAACGACTCGGCGCCTCGGTCGCGGTGGAGAACGACGTCAACCTCGCCGCGATCGCCGAACGCGGCCGCGGCGTGGCCGCCGGACTGCGTACGCCCGACCGCGGGGACCGGACCGGCGGCGATCCCGCGAGCAGCTTCGCCCTGCTCTGGTTCGGCGAAGGCCTCGGTCTGGCCATCGACCTGGGCGGCAGCCTGCTGCGCGGTGCCCGGGGCGGGGCGGGCGAGATCGGCTACGTCCCGGTCGGGCTCCCCGGTCAGGGTCCCCGGGACATGCAAGAACTCGTCGGCGGCCCGGCCGTCGTCGAGCTGGCCGCGGCGCACGGGCTCACCGCGACCGGGGCGGCCGACGCCGTCGCCGCCGCGGTCGACACCGGCACAGCCGAGGCGGAGAAGTTCCTCGACGAACTGGCCTGCCGCATGGGCCAGTGCGTCGGCGCGGTGGCCGGCGTACTCGATCCCCCGTTGATCGTCCTCGCCGGCGAGGTCGCCCAGGCGGGCGGCGAAGAACTGGCGCGCCGGGTCCGCGCCGCCATCTCCAGCACCATCCCCCTCGACATCACCATCGCGGTCACCGGCATCGCCGACGACGCGGTGCTGCTCGGCGCCGTCGACGCCGGGCTGCGTACCGTGCGGGACTCGCTGATCAACGCTCTGCGCGCCAACGTTCCGGCCGGCTGACCGGCCGGGACTCAGCACTTCAGCACCTCACCGCCTCCGGCGAGGCCATCGGGCCGTCGCCGCGGTCACCCATACCTTCTTCAGGGTTCTTCCGAGAGGAGCACCTTCGATGCGTCGTACCCGGATTCTGGCCGGGCTCGCCGCGCTGCTCGCCGTCACCGCGGCCTGCACGCCGGCGCCCGAGCCGAAGCCGATCGCCACCCCGGGCGTCGAACCGTCCGGCGAGATCGAGCTGTGGCACTTCTTCACCGACCGTGAGGCCAAGGCGATCGACGGGATCATCGCCGACTTCCAGGCCAAGTACCCGAAGGTCAAGGTGACCGTCAAAGGCGGTCAGGACGACAGCAAGGTGGTCCAGGCGATCGGCGCCGGGACCGGCCCGGACGTCGCCATCAGCTACTCCACCGACATCGTCGGCAAATTCTGCGCCACCGGCGGCTGGGTCGACCTGACGCCCTACGTCCAACGCGACGGCGTGGACCTCAAGGTCATGCCCGAGGTCGTCCGGTCCTACACCGAGTTCCGCGGCAAGCGGTGCGCGATGCCGTTCCTCGCCGACGCGTACGGCTTCTACTTCAACAAGAAGATGCTCGCCGACGCGGGCATCGCCAACCCGCCCAAGACCCTCGATGAGCTGACCGAGGCCGCGAAGAAGCTGACGGTACGCAAGCCGGACGGGACCATCGAGCGCGCGGGTTTCCTGCCGTTGTTCGGGTTCTACGAGAACTCGCCGTCGCACCTCGGTCCGATGGTCGGCGCGCAGTGGCTCAAGCCGGACGGCACCTCGGCGATCGGCGGCGACCCGCAGTGGCAGGCGCTGCTGAAGTGGCAGAAGGACCTCGTCGACTGGTACGGCTACGACAAGCTGGAGAAATTCCGGGCGAGCCTCGGTGACGAGTGGTCGGCCGACAACGCCTTCCAGAAGGGCCAGGTCGCGATGGCCGTAGACGGCGAATGGCGACTGGCGTTCCTGAAGGATCAGGCGCCGGGCGTCGACTTCGGGGTCAGCCCGCTGCCGGTCGCCGACCCGAGCCGGTACGGTGCCGGCTACATCTCCGGCAACGTCATCGGCGTCTCGCGTACGGCGAAGAACCCGGAGGCCGCCTGGGCGCTGGTGAAGTATCTGACCCTCGACCAGGGCGCGCAGGTCAAGCTCGGCAACGGCATCCGCAACGTGCCGACGCTGACCTCCGCGCTGACCGCGCCCGACCTTCAGGTCGACGCCAACTTCAAGGTCTTCCTGGACATCTTCGCCAACACCAACAGCGGCACCACTCCCCCGAGCGCCGTCGGCCCGGCGTACCAGGAGACCTTCGGAACCTTCGTCGACGCCTGGCAATCGGGGCAGAAGAAGGATCTGACCGCCGGTCTGTCCGAGGTGGACAAGCAGATCAACGACGTCGTCAAGCTGGCCGGTTGACCATGGCCACCGTCACTCTGGCGGAGGGCCGCGACACCGCGGCCCTCCGGCGGGGTGCGCGCGGGTCGCGCCGCCCCCGTCTGGTCGTGCTCACCTTCATCGGGCCGGCCCTGCTCGGCCTGATCGTGTTCCTCGCCTATCCGCTGGCCGCCGCGGTCTACTTCTCGTTCACCAGGTTCACCCTCATCAACCCGCCCGAGTGGGTCGGCCTCGCCAACTGGCGGTACCTCCTCCAAGACCCGCTCGTCGGGATCGCCGCCAAGAACACGTTGTGGCTGACGGCCGCCATGGTCCCCGCCCGCATCATCGGCGCCCTGCTCACGGCGATGCTGCTCAACGCCATGAAACGGTCGCGGAGTGCGTACCGGACGCTGTTCTATCTGCCCGCGCTCGCGCCGCCGGTGACCGCGACGATCGCCTTCGTCCTGCTGCTGAAGCCGCAGACCGGGCCGTTGGACACCATGCTGCGGTGGCTCGGGATCGACGGACCGCGCTGGTTCAACGATCCGGCGTGGGCCAAGCCCGCGCTGGTCCTGCTGAGCTTGTGGGCGGTCGGCGACCTGATGATCATCTTCGTCGCCGCGCTGCTGGATGTGCCGGTGGACCTCTACGAGGCCGCGTCGCTGGACGGTGCGAACAGCTGGCAGAAGTTCCGCTACGTGACCCTGCCGACCATCCGGCCCGTCCTCGTCTTCGCGACGATCACCGGAGTCATCGGCTGCGCCCAGTACTTCACCCAGGCCGCGGTGGCCTCGAGCGTCGCGTCCAACCAGGTCACCGGGGGAGGCGGCGTCTCGGGCACGTTCGGCTACCCGCAGAACTCCACGCTCACCTACCCGATGTGGCTCTACACCGAGGGCTTCCGCTACAACCTCTTCGGGTACGCCAACGTCCTGGCGCTGTTGTTGTTCGTCGTCTCGATGAGCATCACCGTCATCCTCATTCGCCGGTTCAAGGCGTTCACCGGAGGCGACCGATGAACCGGGCGCTGATCTTCGTGGCCAAGCACAGCATCGCGCTCGCCCTGTCGGCGATGTTCCTCGCGCCGGTGCTCTTCCTGGCCCTCACCTCGATGATGACCAGCAACCAGACCTTCACCGCCGATCTGTGGCCGCACTCCTGGCATCCCGAGAACTACGCGGAGGTCTTCTCGAAGACGCCGCTGCTGAAGTACCTCGGGAACACGGCGATGTACGCCGGGCTCGCCACCGGCGCGATGTTGCTCTCCAGCGTTCCGGCGGCGTACGCCTTGGCGAAGCTGCGCTGGCGCGGCCGCAACCTGATGATGACCCTGATCATCTGCATGATGATGCTGCCGCCGCAGGTGACGACGGTCCCGGTGTACATGCTCTGGGCCAACGGGCATCTCACCGGCACGCTGTGGCCGTTGATCCTGCCGATGCTGCTGGGCGACGCCTTCTCCATCTTCCTGCTGCGGCAGTTCCTCGTGACGATCCCGGACGAGTACCTCGACGCGGCCCGGATCGACGGCTGCGGCGAGTGGCGCACCCTGCTGAGGGTGGTGCTCCCGATGGCCCGTCCGGGCATCGCCGCCGCCGCGATGTTCCAGTTCTTCTACGCCTGGAACGACTACTACGGCCCGTTGCTCTACACCAACGAGAACGAGGAGAACTGGACCATCTCGCTGGCGCTGGCCTCCTTCCGGACGCTGCACCACGTGGAATGGCACCTCGTCAGCGCCGCCACTCTCGTCACGATGGTTCCGGTCATCGTGCTGTTCTTCTTCGCGCAGAAGGCGTTCGTGCAAGGCGTGACGCTCACCGGAGTGAAAGGTTGACATGAAGATCGCAGTGGTCGGCGGAGGATCGACCTATACCCCGGAGCTGGTCGACGGGGTGGCCCGGATCGGGCTGCCCGTCACCGAACTGGCGCTTGTCGACCCGGCCGCGGACCGGCTCGACGTGGTGGGCGCGTTCGCCGCGCGCATCTTCGCCCACCTGGGCCATCCGGGCCGGGTGACGTGGACGAGCGATCCGGTCGCCGGGCTCAGCGACGCCGACGCGGTGCTCATCCAGCTCCGCGTTGGCGGTCAGGCCGCCCGGACCAGCGACGAGACCTTCCCGCTGGAGTGCGGATGCGTCGGCCAGGAGACCACCGGCGCGGGCGGGCTGGCGAAGGCGTTGCGTACCGTGCCGGTGGTCCTCGACGTCGCGGAACAAGCCCGGCGGCTGGCCCGGCCCGGCGCGTGGATCGTCAACTTCACCAACCCGGTGGGCATCATGACGCGGGCGCTGCTCGACGCCGGCCACCGTGCGGTCGGCCTGTGCAACGTCGCCATCGGCCTCCAGCGCCGGATCGCCGCCCAGTACGCCGTCGACCCGGACGCGGTACGCCTGGACCACGTCGGCCTGAACCACCTGACCTGGGAGCGGGCCGTTCACATCGACGGGGTCGACGTGCTGCCCGGGATGCTCGACGAGAAGCTCGACGTCGACTTTCCCACCGAGGTGATCACGGCACAGCGGGCGATCCCGTCCTACTACCTGCGGTACTTCTACCACCACGACGAGGAGGTGGCGAAGGAGCGCGGCGCGCAGACCCGCGGCCAGGCGGTCGCCGAGATCGAGCGCGAACTGCTCGCCATGTACGCCGACCCGGCGCTCGTCACAAAGCCGGAGCTGCTGGCCAAACGGGGTGGCGCGTTCTACTCCGAGGCCGCCCTCGGGCTGCTGAGCTCGCTGCACGGCGTACCGGGGTTTCATTCCGTCAACGTCCGCAACCGGGGAACACTGCCGTTCCTGCCGGACGAGGCCGTCGTCGAGGTGACCGCGCCGGTGACCCCGGCCGGTCCCGCGCCCGACCCGCGTGGCTGGCTCGAACCGTCGCAGCGCGGGCTCATCTCGCACGTCAGCGCGTACGAGGAGCTGGCCGTCGAGGCTGCCGTCCATGGTGGACGCAGCCGGGTCTACCACGCACTGCTGGCGCATCCGCTCGTCGGCCAGCACGACCTCGCCGACCAGCTCACCGATCGGCTGCTCGCGGCGAACAGCGCGTACCTCCCGTGGATCCACGCGTGAGCGCGCCGATCCTGGTCGCGATCGACGGCGGCAACTCGAAGACCGACGTCGTCCTCGCCGACGGGGACGGCGCCGTCCTCGCGGCGGTACGCGGCACGACGTCGTCCCCGCACAACATCGGCGTACCGGGGACGATCGCGTTGCTGGGCGACCTGATCCACCGCGTACGCAAAGAGGCCGGACTCGGCCCGGAGGTTCCGCTCGACCGGGCGGAGATCTATCTGGCCGGGGCCGACCTGCCGATCGAGGTCGCCACATTGACGGCGGCCGTCGGCGAGGCGGGCTGGGCGCTCGACCACCGGGTCGACAACGACCTGTTCGCCCTGCTGCGGGCGGGCACCGACAATCCCGACGCCATCGCCGTGGTCTGCGGGGCCGGGATCAACTGCCTCGGCCGCACCGAAGCCGGGGCGTACGCCCGGTTTCCGGCGCTGGGCGTGGTCACCGGCGACTGGGGCGGCGGCCATCACCTGGCCCAGCTCGCCCTGTGGCACGCCGTACGCGGCGAGGACGGCCGAGGTCCGGGCACCGCGCTGACAGCGGCCATCGCAGCGCACTACGGACTACCCACAGTGGAGGATGTCGGGATCGCCCTGCACTTCGGCGACATCCCGGGCGATCGGCTCGCCGAGCTGACCCCGATCCTGTTCGAGGTCGCAGCCGCCGGCGACGGCGTCGCGGCCTGCGTGGTGCAGCGTCAGGCCGACGAAATCGTGTCGCTGGCCTCGGTCGCGGCCGGTCGGCTCCGGCTGCGCAATCGGCCGGTCGACGTGGTCCTGGGCGGCGGCGTCCTCCGAGCTCGGCATCCGCTGCTGCACGACGCCGTCGTGGCGGGGCTGGCCCAGGAGGTGCCGCGCGCCCGGCCGGTTGTGCTGGACGCGCCCCCGGTGACGGGTGCGGTCCTGCTGGGGCTGGACGCGCTGGGCGCACCTCCGCAGGCCAAGGCGGCCGCCCGTCACTCCATCTTGAACAGCCGCTCCAGGTAGGCGATCTCGGCCAGATCGTCCGCCTGGGGACGGCGCGCCTGATGCCGATGGCCCTCGGCGGAGCCGGTGGGCGGTTGGGTCAGCAACCGTTCCGCCAGCTCCTCCGGATCGGCCAGGCTCCAGCTCGCCATCTCCGGCAACTCCAGCGCGGCGGCGGCCATCCGCTCCGGGGCGGTGGCGCGGCGTACGGCGCGGTGACTCACCATGACCTCGCCGTGCAGCCCTTCCTCCACCGGGGCGAACCCAGCCTCACGCAACCGCCGCAACGTCTCGTCGGCCGCCACCGACGAGATGAGAACGCCCGCTGCGGGCTGCCAGAGGCCCAGGTCCCGCAGCCGGGTCGTCGCCGCCACCTCGGCCAGCAACGCGTCGTCGGCCGACCGGATGACGCAGCCCGCCGCGCGTACGCGCACCGCGCCGTGCCGGCGCGCCAGATCGCCGATCAGGTAGCGCAGCGGCTGTGGCAGCTCACCGGACTGGGACACCTCCGCCAACGCCTTCTCCAGCTCCGCCGGGCTCATCCCGCCGTCCAACGCCCGCCGCACCGACCCGGCGCTGAACCGCCAGACCGACGCCGCACCCCGGCCTTCGCGGTCGGCGGTGGCGTCGAGCAGATCGGCCAGGGCCGCCGACGGGCTGCCCGGGACCACGACCGTCAGATCGGCCTGGAAGATCCCGGCCGCGCTGGCCGGGCTCAACAACCGCTCCGCGGCCACCCGGACCGGGCAGTCGGGCTCCGCCGCCGCCAGGACGGCCAGCCCCACCGACGTCGGGGCGTTGTGGGCGACGAGGCCGAGCGACCGCGCCTCCGACCACAGCGACTCGAGTACGCCCTCGGCGAGGTCGGTCGCGAGCACGGGAGCGAACCACCGCACCGCACCGGCCAGGTCGGCGAATTCGGATAGCCCTCGGGGCTCGCCGTCCACGCCGACGAGGGTCTGCGCGGCGACCCCGAGAACGGTCAGCCGCAGAGCCGGCAACGGACCACCGGCGAAATAGGACAGCGGCGGCTCCTGCTTGCCTTCCGGCGGCACCCAGGTCGGCAGGGCCCCGACGGTCAGCCAGGCGTGCACGATACGGTCGGCCTGCTCGGCCGGCGGCAACGTGCGGAAGGCGTCGAACTCCTCCGTGACGAGGACGGCGGTCTCAGCGGCGTCCATGGCGAGGATCAGGCCCAGCTCCCCGGCGATCTCCAGCCACAGCCGCGCCTCCTGCTCCGGGACGTCCAGGCGTTTGGCGAGCCGCCGCACCTCGCGTACGCCGACGCCGCCCGCCTTGAGCAGGGCCACGGGATGCTGATCGCAGGCGTCGACGACGCCGATCACGTGGCCGACCGCGGCGGTCAGCGCGGCAGCGCTCTCCCGCTCGGCCAATCCGGCCGGAACCTCCACAGTGGGCACCAACGGCGGTTCGGCCGAGAAGGGCGCCTGATAGTCCGGTCCCCGTAGGGCCAGCCCGACCTCCGACGGCATCTGCAGGGCGTAACCCCAGCCGTGCCGCCGGGACAGCAGCCCACGCTCCTCCGCCCAGATGACCTCGCGGGCCGCCGAGGCGTACGCGTCGAGCAGCACCCCGTAGGGCGGGTGCACCCCACGGACGGCGATGCCTTCGAGGAGGAGCTTCGTCGCCTCCGGCGCTTGCTCGACGAGCGCCCGGATCCGGTCGGGATCACCGAAGAAGTCCAGCAGCGACGCCATCGTCTCGGCCCGCGTACGCCGGGCGGACGGCAACCCGAGCGCGTGCGCGACGGCGGTCAGCTGCGCTGCGGTGAGCGGATGCAGCACCTCGGCGGCGGGCGGGCCGAGCCGCAACGGCTCCCGGAACACCAGTCGCAGGTCGGCCGGGGCCAGCAGCACGCCGCCGGCCGGCACCAGTACGCCGATCTGCTCCAACCGCTCCAGTGCCGTGGCCAGCCCGGGGTCGTCGTCGGCCAGCCCGAGTAGCGTCGTCAGCCGGTCGCGGGCGACCGGCCCGGGACCCAGCACGGCCGCCGCCTCCGCCACCTGCAGCACGGGCGTCGGCATGCCGGATAGCGCCTCGCTCGCCGACTCGGGTTCGGTCAGCCGGCCGGCCAACTCCGCCAGCGAGGCCACCACGCCCGACGGATCGAGTCCGAGCAGCCCCGGCCGGCCCCGCAGCAGCCCGGCCAGCCGGTCGCGATCCATCTCCGTGAGCCAGTGCAGCAGAACGTCATCGGTCACGCCGCTCACTTTCACGGCACAGCCCTCGCCGGTCAATCGCCCGGCGAGGGCTGTGGACAACATCGGGGGTGACGTCACCCCGGCGGACCTGCGCGATCGCTCAGCGTAGCCCCGAGGAGGCGACGCCAGAGGTCACCCCATGTGGGGATAGCGGTAGTCCGTCGGCGGGACGAACGTCTCCTTGATCGTGCGGGGCGACATCCACCGCACGAGGTTCTGCCAGGACCCCGCCTTGTCGTTGGTGCCCGACGCCCGGGCGCCGCCGAACGGCTGCTGCCCGACGACCGCGCCGGTCGGCTTGTCGTTGATGTAGAAGTTGCCCGCGGCGAACCGCAGCTCCTTCGAGGCCCACTCGATCACCCGGCGGTCGGTCGCGAAGATCGAACCCGTGAGCGCGTAGGGCGCGACGTTCTCGGCCTGGCGTACGGTCGCCTCGAAGTCGGCGTCGTCGTAGACGTAGACCGCCAAGATCGGGCCGAAGTACTCGGTCGTGAAGATCTCGTGCGCCGGGTCGCTGCACTCCACGACAGTCGGCCGCACGAAGTAGCCGACGCTGTCGTCGCAGGTGCCACCGGCGATGACGGTGCACGCGTCGTCCTTGCCCACCAGCTCCAGCACGTTCTTGTGCTTGGCGAAGGCCCGCGCGTCGATCACGGCGCCGCCGAAGTTGCTCAGGTCGGTGACGTCGCCATAGGTCAACGCGTCGGCGGTGGCGGCCACTTCGTCGCGTACGCCCGCCTCCCACAGCGACCGCGGCACGTAGGCCCGCGACGCCGCCGAGCACTTCTGCCCCTGGTATTCGAAGGCCCCCCGGACGAGGGCCGTGACCAGCGCCTTCGGGTCGGCGCTCGGGTGCGCCACGACGAAGTCCTTGCCGCCGGTCTCGCCGACGATCCGCGGGTAGGACCGGTACTTCTCGATGTTCTCGCCGACCGTCCGCCACAGGTGCTGGAACACCCGGGTCGAGCCGGTGAAGTGGATGCCGGCCAGATCGGGGTCGCTGAGCGTCACGTCGGAGACGGCGATCCCGTCGCCGGTCACCATGTTGATCACGCCGGGCGGCAGGCCGGCCGCCTCGAACAGGCGCATGATGTAGTGGGCGGCGAACTGCTGGGTGTGGGCGGGCTTCCAGACCACCGTGTTGCCCATCAGCGCCGGCGACATCGGCAGGTTGCCCGCGATCGCGGTGAAGTTGAACGGCGTCACGGCGTAGACGAAGCCCTCGAGCGGGCGGTGGTCGAAGCGGTTCCAGATTCCGGCCGACGAGTTCGGCTGCTCACCGAGGAGCTTGTGCCCGAAGTGGACGTTGAACCGCAGGAAGTCGATCAGCTCGCAGGCCGAGTCGATCTCGGCCTGGTAGGCCGTCTTCGACTGGCCGAGCATCGTCGCCGCGTTGAGCGTGCTGCGCCAGGGTCCGGCCAGCAGCTCCGCCGCCTTCAGGAAGATCCCGGCGCGGTCTTCGAAGGGAAGTTCCCGCCACATGGGGGCGGCCTTCTTCGCCGCCGTCACCGCCGCCACCGCGTCGGCGTTAGTCGCATTGTGGGTGACTCCCAGCACGTGCGCATGCTTGTGCGGCTGGACGACCTCGATGGCCTCGCCGCCCGCCATACGCTGCTGCCCGTCGACGGTCATCGTCAGGTCTACGCGGTCGGCGGCCAGTTCGGCCAGCCGGCCTTCGAGGGCGGCCCGTTCGGGGCTGCCGGGGGCGTAGTCGCGTACCGGTTCGTTCCGGGGTTCCGGCGTGACGAACAGGGCATCCATGGTGTGCTCCCAGACGTTGGCTGCGGTGGCAAGGTCTCGCATACATCCTTGCATGCCCGTTCGTTCCTGACATCGGGTCCCGGATCCCCGTGTGACAACCGCCATCCGTCTCTCCCAGCCCGGGTCGATACGCTTGGGCCGCCCCTCATCAAGGAGATTCCATGACCAAGACCGGTATCGCCGACCGTGCCCCCGCTTCGAGCGCGCAGGACACCCCCGCGATCAAGACCGGCGTACCCACGGCGATCGCCGCCGTCGGCCTGGTCTGGCTCGCGGTCACCCTCGCGGTCGCGCGCGGGACGCTGCACGGCAGCTCCGGCGACGTCGCCCTGAGCACGGCAGCCCTCTCGCTCCCGGCCCTCGTGCAGGCGGCGCTGTTCGCCGGGATCGCCGCCGGCTTCGCGGTGACCCTCGGGATCGCCCGGACGCGTACGCGGATCCTCGCGGGCTTCGGGACCGGCCTGGTCGTCGGCGCCCTCGCGTTCGGCACAGTTCTCCTCGGCTACGGGCTGCAGCGCGGGCTGGAGACGGCGGTGGCCGCCGCGATCGGCGTCGCGGCTCTCCTGGGCGGGGGCATCGGCACCCTCCGGCCGGCCAGGATGCTGCAAGCCGGGCTGACCGCGACGCTGCCCGTCATCGTCCTGGGTTACCTCGTCGGCCACTTCTCCGAGCCGCTGCTCAAGCTGTTCGGCGACGACGGCACGGTCGCCGCCCGCTACAGCGCCTCGGGCTACATCGGCATGACGGAAGCGCTCGTCCAGGGCCTCGTCGCCGGGATCGTGGCCTTCATCCTGCTGCGCCGAGGCGGCCCGATCCGGGTCAAGGACAACCGGCTCGTCTTCGCGGCGTACGCCTTCGCCGGAGCGCTACCGGGGCTGATCATCGGCCTGGCGGAGATCTTCACGCGCGTCGGTGCGGCCCGCCTGATCGACCTGACGACCGCGTTCAGCGACTACGACAAGGTCCTCTTCGGCTGGGGCAACGGCAACCGCACGAACCAGGCACTCGTGGTCTTCTTCATCGGTGCGCTGGCAGCGCTGATTCTCTACGGCCGGACCATCAAGAAGCCGGCCGCCTGAGGCCTGCGGACCAGGCGGGGCGGATCAGAGAAGGACGGCGGCGGTCGCCAGCCAGGCCCCGTCGTCCTGCCGCTCGATGCGGAAGGCGAAGGCGATCACCGTGCCGTGCGCGTTGAGTACCACCGCGGCCTCGCCGATGCCCGGACGCGGCTCGCAGACGCGCAGGCGGCGGGGCTTCACGGCGGCACCCCGGGCGGCGTTACGCGGGCGCAGCTCGCCGACGCGCTTGGCCAGGCGGGAGATCTCCTCGGTGATCTGCACGGCTTCGGCCGGACGGCAGATCCGGGCCAGCTGGGCGCTGGGCCGGAAGCCCTGGCACACCTCGAGGCAGAGCATCAGGAAACGACGGGCGGCGGTCTGGCAGACTCCAGAGGCGCCGACGAGCGCGGCCAGGGGCAGCGCCTCCTCGGGCGCGGCGATGGCGACCGTCGCGGGTGCGATCTCGTCCGCGCAGGGTGGCTCGTGGGCCGGTGCCGGGAGCAGCCGGTGCACGGAAGTCATCGCAGACCCTCCGTTTCGCTTGAGTCGGCGACCGAGTTCCTCACTTCGCGAGTTCCCTCAGTTTGCCTCGGTTTGCCTTTACCACGATGTGGTGTAGACAGACTAGCGCGGTTTGTCAAGCTCCGGTAGATCGCCGCCCACAAATGGATTGTCGCGGATGAAATCGGCGGTCTCCGCGTACATCCTGGAGATGAAGTCTTCGAGCTTGGCGCGCTCCACGCGCCACTGACCGCGCCCACCGATCTTGATCGCGGGCAGGTCCCCTCGCCGCACGAGCGCGTAGACCTGGGCGAAGGAGATGTTCAGCTCCTCGGCCACGTCGTTCAGTTCGAGGAAACGGCGTTGTTCCATCCGGAAGACCTCACCAGCCTGCGTTTGCCTAAGTTTGCCACGCGACGGTAAGGATGCAAGCCGGTCGTGCCCGCGACGCGCGGCGGCGAGGTGTATGAAGAGCGGGGTGCAACAGACGACGTGGAGGAGGCAGGGTGGCCGAGGGCAAGGTCCGGGTCTACCTGGCGGCGACGCTGCCGATGCTCGCCGAGGCGCGCACGGCCGGGGAGGTGGCGCCGGTGGCGGCGCACGCCGTCACACCGGCGCTGCGCGAGTGGTATGTGGAAGGCGATGAGGAGGAGCTGGAGTACGTCGCGTTCACCCGCGCGGCCCAGGACGCCCTCCGGCTGCTGCACGCGGACGCCGCGGCGGCCCGCCGCCGGGTGGTGGTCTCGGCCGACGTGGCCGCCGGCGCGGTCCGGCAGCAGGACGGCGAGCTCGGCTCCAGCGCGATCCAGGTCTCGGCGGCGGTGCGGCTCACCGACGTGGCCGCGATCCACGTGGACGACGCCGACGCCGAGTCCGCCGTCGCGGCGGCCGCCGAGGTCGTCGATCAGGCGGCCGCCGGCGATCCGGACGCTCAGTTCACTGTGGACAGCGCCGAGGATCACGAACTGCTCTGGTACGCCCCCAGCGAATTGGCCGACGTCCTGGACCAGTGACGCGAAACGACCCCGCTCCGAAGTGGAGCGGGGTTGTTCGGCGTTCGATCAGGAAGCCGCGCCGTGGCAGCGCTTGTACTTCTTGCCGCTGCCGCACGGGCACGGCGCGTTGCGCGACGTGGCGACCACGGAGTCACCCGAAACGGCCTGAGCCCGCGCGCCACCTCGCGGTGACGGCTTGCGTCCCGCGGCCGCGGCCGTCCCGAGGCCGAGCGCCGGCGCCTGCTCCACCTTGGTCCCGCCGCCTTCGGACGGGGAGGTGTAGCTGAGGTTCCGGGGCTGCGAGCTGCCGCCGAGGCCCTTGGCCTTGATCTCGACGTTCGACTCGGGCATCGGCACCGCAAGGCCGGGCTGCACGGGCTCGGCCGCGGCCGGCTGCTCCTCCTGCACCTGGACCTCGAGGTTGAAGAGGAAGCCGACCGCCTCCTCCTTGATGCCCTCCATCATCTGGGCGAACATGTCGAAGCCCTCGCGCTGGTACTCCACCAGCGGGTCGCGCTGGGCGTACGCCCGCAGACCGACACCTTCCTGGAGGTAGTCCATCTCGTAGAGGTGCTCGCGCCACTTCCGGTCGATGACGGCCAGCAGGACCTGGCGCTCCAGCTCCCGCAGCGCCTCGGTGCCGAGCTGCTCCTCGCGCTTGTCGTACGCCTCGTGGACGTCCGCCTTGAGCTGCTCGAGCATGAAGTCGGGGTCGAGGTTGGACTTCTCGCCGCCCGACTCCTCCACCAGCTCGTCGACGGTGATCCCGACCGGGTACAGCTGCTTGAGGCTGGACCAGAGCTGGTCGAGGTCCCAGTCGTCGGCGTAGCCCTCGGCGGTGGCGCCCTGGACGTAGCCGGTCACGACGTCGTCGAGCATGTTGCGGACCTGGTCGTTCAGGTCCTCGCCGTCGAGGACGCGCTTGCGCTCGGCGTAGACCACCTGGCGC
Organism: Hamadaea sp. NPDC050747; assembly: GCF_040654195.1. Lineage (NCBI taxonomy): Bacteria > Bacillati > Actinomycetota > Actinomycetes > Micromonosporales > Micromonosporaceae > Hamadaea > Hamadaea sp. NPDC050747. Next base: position 333,027 of record NZ_JBFAHM010000003.1, on the reverse strand, counting down.
TGCTTGTTCATGACCTCGTCGTACTTGAGGACGTTCTTGCGGATCTCGGCGTTCTGCGCCTCGATCTGGGTCTGCGCGCCCTTGATCTGACGGCTGACCATCTTGGACTCGATCGGCACGTCGTCGGGCAGGCCCAGCCGGTCCATGACCGCCTCGACCGCACCCGACCGGAACCGGCGCATCAGCTCGTCCTGGAGCGACAGGTAGAACCGGGACTCGCCCGGGTCGCCCTGACGACCGGACCGGCCACGGAGCTGGTTGTCGATGCGGCGGGACTCGTGCCGCTCGGTGCCGAGGACGTAGAGACCACCGGCGGCGGCGACCTCCTCGGCCTCCGCGGCACAGGTCTCCTCCCAGACCGGGAGGATCTCCTCCAGGGCCTTGAGGTACTCGTCCCCGTGCTCCTCCTCGGTCAGGCCGCGCTGGCGCAGCTCGGCCGCGGCGAGGAACTCGGGGTTGCCGCCGAGCAGGACGTCGGTGCCTCGACCGGCCATGTTGGTGGCGACCGTGACCGCGCCCCGGCGACCGGCCTGGGCGACGATCTCGGCTTCCTTCGCGTGGTACTTCGCGTTCAGGACCGAGTGCGGCACACCCCGCCGGCGCAGCATCTGGGAGAGGATCTCGGAGTTCTCGACCGAGACCGTGCCGACCAGGACCGGCTGGCCCTTGTCGTGCCGCTCGGCGATGTCCTCGACGACCGCCTCGAACTTCGCCTTCTCCGACTTGTAGATGACGTCGGGCTGGTCCTTGCGGATCATCGGGCGGTGGGTCGGGATGGAGACCACGCCGACGTTGTAGACCTTGTTGAACTCGGCCGCCTCGGTCTGCGCCGTACCGGTCATGCCGGAGAGCTTCTCGTAGAGGCGGAAGTAGTTCTGCAGGGTGATCGTCGCGAGGGTCTGGTTCTCCTGCTTGATCTCGACGTTTTCCTTCGCCTCGATCGCCTGGTGCATGCCCTCGTTGTAGCGGCGCCCGTGCAGGATGCGGCCGGTGAACTCGTCGACGATCAGGACCTCGCCGTCGTTGACGATGTAGTCCTTGTCGCGCTTGTAGAGCTCCTTGGCCTTGATCGCGTTGTTGAGGTAACCGACCAGCGGGGTGTTCACCGACTCGTAGAGGTTGTCGATGCCGAGGCGGTCCTCGACGCGGCCGATGCCGCGCTCGGTGATCGCGACGGTGCGCTTGGACTCGTCGACCTCGTAGTCGCCCTCGCCGTCGACGCCGCGCTCCAGCCGGGCGACGACCTTGGAGAACTCCTGGTACCACCGGGCCGACTGCTCGGCCGGGCCGGAGATGATCAGCGGCGTCCGCGCCTCATCGATCAGGATCGAGTCGACCTCGTCCACGATCGCGAAGTTGTGGCCGCGCTGCACCAGTTCGTCCTGCGACCAGGCCATGTTGTCGCGCAGGTAGTCGAAGCCGAACTCGTTGTTCGTGCCGTAGGTGATGTCGCACTCGTACGCCGCGCGGTGCTCGGCGGCCGGCCGGTTCGGCAGGATCACGCCGACGGTCAGGCCGAGGAAGCGGTGCACCCGCCCCATCCACTCGGCGTCCCGCTGAGCGAGGTAGTCGTTCACGGTGATGATGTGCACGCCCTTGCCGGACAGGGCGTTCAGGTATGCCGGGAGCAGCGCGGTCTGCGTCTTGCCCTCACCGGTCTTCATCTCGGCGATGTTGCCGAAGTGCAGGGCGGCCCCACCCATGATCTGCACGTCGTAGTGCCGCTTGTGCAGGACCCGGCGGGCGGCCTCGCGAACCGTGGCGAATGCCTCCGGCAGCAGGTCGTCGAGGGTCTCCCCGTCGGCCAGTCGCTCCCGGTACTGGACCGTCAGCTCGCGCAGCTCGTCGTCGGTGAGGTCGGTGTAATTCTCCTCGATCGAGTTGACGGCGGTCGCGATCGCCTGAAGGCGGCGCACCATGCGACCCTCGCCGGCGCGGAGGATCTTCTCAAAAATCGACACGGGTCAGCGCTCCCCTAGATGGTCTGCCGACCCATCCTAGGCGGAGTTTCGCCGTTCACCCACCCCCGCCCGGCCGGGTGCCCCTAAAGCGGCATAAACCTCGCGTCTGGGCACACACTTATCCGCTTGCCCGAGCTGGCAGACTCGACCCATGAGCAGCCCCTACGACCAGCCGCAACCGGTGCTCGGCGCGATCACCGACCGCGGCGAGAAGATCATGTTACGGGCGGCCGAGATGCGCGACGTGGACGCCATTCTCACCGCCTGCACCGACCCCGAGAGCCAGCGGTGGACCACGCTGACCCCCGGCTATGACCGCGACCGCGCGATCGGCTTCATCACCGGCTACGCCCCCGGCTGGTGGGCCGGAGCGAAGGGCGCCGCCTGGGTGATCGCGGACGCCGACGGGGCGTACGCCGGGCAGATCGACCTCCGCGTGCTGGCCGACCCGCAGATCGCCGACGTCGGCTTCCTCACCGGACCGGCCGCCCGGGGCAAGGGGTACATGACCGCCGCGCTCCGGACGGCGGCCGCGTACGGGCTGCTGCACCTGGGACTCGAACGGGTCGAGTGGAAGGCCCACGTCGGCAACGTCGCGAGCCGCCGGGTCGCCGAGAAGGCCGGCTTCACCTTCGAGGGGACGCTGCGGGCGTACGGGAGCAAGGACGGGCGCCGGGTCGACGAGTGGATCGCCTCGCTCCTCCCGGCCGACCTGGCCGACGGCACGACGGTGGAGGTTCTCGCGTGACGTTCGCCTATCCGGAGGTCCTCGAGGCCGGCGATCTTGTCCTCCGCCGTCCCCGGGCGGCCGACGCCCCCGACGTCGCCCGGGCGCTCGACGACCCCGAAGCCGTGCGCTTCCTGCCCAACGTGCCGATGCCCATGACCGCCGAGTTCGCCGAGGACTGGGCGAGCCCGGAGAGCAACGCCCAGCTGGCCGCGGCGGGCGGCGTACGCTTCGTCGCCACCGATCGGCGTACGGGTGATCTCCTCGGCGCGGTGAGCCTCCAGCGGGCGCAGGCCGACCGGGCACAGGCCGAGACCGGCTACTGGGTGGCTCCCTGGGCTCGTGGCAAAGGCGTCGCCACCACCGCCGTACGCGCGCTGGCAGCCGGCGCGTTCGAGGCCGGGCTGGCCCGGATCGAACTCTGCACCGAATGGGAGAACGTCGGTTCCCAGAAGGTGGCGCTGGCGGCGGGCTTCCGGCGGGAAGGCGTACGCCGGTCGGCCGCCCCCGCCCGCGACGGCGGACGGCACGACCTGGTCACCTTCGTACGCCTCGCGTCCGACAGCGGCGATCCGGTCCCGCCGGGACTGCCGCCGTTGCCGGGCGGGCAGCTCACCGACGGGGTCGTGACCCTGCGGCCGCAGCGTACGCAGGACGCGGACGACCTGATGGCGCTGTTCAGCCTGCCCGAGGTGGCCGAAACGAACTTTGGCGACAGCGAGCTGACGCTGGCGAATTTGACGGCCAAGGCGGCCCGGGTGGGTTCTCTGTGGCTGGCCGGGGACCGCGCCGACATGACCATCCTGGACGCCGCGACCGGCGAGTTCGCCGGGGACATCGGCTTCTACTACTTCATGCGCGGGCTGCAGGAGGGCATGATCGGCTACAGCCTGCGCCGGGAGTTCCGGGGTCGCGGCTTCGCGACGCGGGCCGCCGACCTGGTCGCCCGCTGGGCGTTCGAGCAGGCCGGCGTGGCCCGGGTCATCGCGGGGACGGATCCGCGGAACGTCGCGTCGCAGAAGGTGCTGGAGCGGGCCGGCTTCGAGCGGGAGGCGCTCATGCGTCACCGCTTGCCCGGCCCGGACGGCACCCGGCTCGACGACATCCAATGGGTTCGCCTGCCGTGAACGGCCGCCCCACCGCGTTGATCATGGAGTTCCCGTCGCGACACACCGGCGACACCACGGTCAACTCCATGATCAACGTGGTGGGGGTGCGAGCGGCGGAGAGGTGGAGCTAGGGCGCGAGCGTGATCACGCCGTAGTCGTAGGCCTTACGCCGGTAGACGACGCTCGGCCGGCCCGATTCCTTGTCGTGGAACAGGAAGAAGTCGTGCCCGATCAGCTCCATCTGGTAGAGGGCGTCGTCGATCGTCATCGGCTCGGACGAGAACTCCTTCTCACGCACGATGTGCCACGGCTCGTCGTCCTGCTGCTCGGCGGCGCCGTCGAGGACGGCGGACTCCAGCGGCGGCGGCTCGACGAAACCGAGCCCGGCGGTCGCGGCGGCGACCGAGACCGGCGCCCGGCGCCCGCGATGCACGCGGCGGCGGTCGGCCGCCCGGCGCAGGCGCTGCTCCAGCTTGGTGCTCGCGAGGTCCAGCGCGCTGTAGAAGTCCCCCGAGATCGCCTCGGCCCGCACGACCGGCCCCCGGCTCACACAAGTGATCTCGACATGCTGGCAGCGCTCCGCCTGCCGCGGATTGCGCTCGTGGAATAGTTCGACATCGATTCGCTGGATCTTCTGGTCATATCGCTCGACCTTGCTCAGCTTGTCGGCGACATGCACCCGGTAGTGATCGGGCACCTCGACGTTGCGTCCCTTGACGACGATGTCCACGCCTGACCTCCCACGGTCTACCTGTGGTGGCGCCCCGGCGTCGCGCTCGGGGCGATGTGCTCTAAACCCCTCCCGCTGGTCCCTCACCCTCTCGGGTGGAACTGCTCTGGCCTCTGACGCTAGCTGTTCGTCGCCTTCTCGTCATCCCTTGTCTCAAGACCGTTTTACTGGGATTCGCCCGTTGGGGTCGGCACCTCCCATACCCCATGATTCGGCCGATTCTCGCCGTAGTTCGGTAGCCGCCAATGTCACCCCCGCCGCGACCTCGACATCCACCTCCGCCAGCCGCTCGGAGACGACGGCGAGCGTCGATCCCGTCGTGAGCACGTCGTCCACCAAAAAGATCAACCGGCCGCGGGCGGCTGCGCGCAAACTTTTCACTCGCGCGTCGCGTACCGCGAACGCGCTCTGCGCGGTTCTCGCCCGGTCCGAGGCGGACAGATGCGCCGAGTCCGCGCGGGGCATCGCTTTCAAGGGGTACGCGACCACGGCGGCCGTCCCGGCAGCGCGCAGTCGCCGGGCGGCCACCCGGGTCAGCCGGGCCATGTGATCGCCGTGTCGTTCCCGGGCCGCGCCCGGCGTGTCGGGCACCGGGACGAGCAGCACCGGCCGACCGGCCGCGACCTCGGCCACCACCGCCCCGAGCAGCGCACCGAGCGGCTTGGCCAGCCGATGCCGGCCCCGGTCCTTGTAGCTGACGATCATCGAGCTCAGCGGGTCGGCGTACGGGCCGAGGGTGACGCACAGCGGCAACCCGGGCGGCGCGGGCGTGGGCCGGGTCTCGTGCGGTCGCATCGCAGCTACGGTCGCGACGCAGTCGCCGCAGACTCCACTACGCAGCGCGACTCCGCCAGCACCACACCCGGCGCACGAGGTGGGGAGGATCAGGTCCGCCAATGCCTCGTACGCCCGCATGCGTCACTCCAGGAAGAAGGGGTTGATCACTTTGCCCTCGGGCTTCGGCCCGATCACATCTGCCGAGAGGGAGATCGTGTTCGTCTCGTACGCGCTGTTGTTCGCGGTGTAGACGACGCGGCCGACCCCGCCGCCACGCTCGGGATCCGGATTGTCCGGGTACGCCATGAGCGAGGTGATCGACGGAAAATTTCGATACGTCAGCCAGAACTGCCCGCCGGACCGGCCGATGAGGCCACCGTCCAGCGAGATCTCCATGATGATGGCCGCGTTGCCCCGGTGAAGGCCCGAGATGGCCAGCCAGGCCTCACCAGTGAACCCCACACCGGTGAGGTTGGTCGGCACGGTCGGCACTCGGCGGATGTCCGCCGCGCTGATCTTGTCGCCCTCGAGCTCCCGGTTCAGCGCAACCAAGAACAGCCGGTCGGCGGCGATCACCGCCAGTCGGCGGCCCTCTGGCGACAGTGCGAAAGCTGTGATCGGACCCGAGATGCCCGGAATCACGATCCGCTGCGGGCCGGTGTCGACGGTGGTCCGCACGTGGTAGAGCGCACCGTCCGCGACGGCCAGCAGGTTCTCGCGGTCGACGAAGATCGGCCGGAGGATCTTCTCCGGCTGCGAACCGAATCTGATCTGCCGTCCCTCCGAAGAGGAGTCCGTCCTCGGGTAGGTGATGAGCTTCGGTCGGCCGTTCTCGATCCGCACGACGGCGAGCGCGCCGATGTCCTCCGGGGCGTTCTTGGAGGCCAGGCAGGCGGCCCATTCGATGCCCTGGTTCTGGTTGGGCGTAGTGCCGTCGAGGAAGGTGACCGCGGGATCGACGTCCTCACGGAGACGGATCCGGCGCACTTTCCCGTCGGCCACCGCGAACAGCCGGTTGGCCGAATGCCGCGCCGCCGCCGCGTTGTAGGACTTGTACGGCTTGCCGGCATCCGCCTTGACGACGCTCTCGACCTTGATCTGGATCGGAGACGCGTCGCGCGTCGTGATCGTCTTGACCTCGGGCAGCAGGGCCCAGCTCAGCTGCGCGACCAAGGGATCGAAGAGATCGGGGTCCTTGATGTCGAACTGGCTGAGGTTGACGACGATCTTGCCGTCGTCGGTGGTCGGACTGTCCTTGAGCTTCATGTCCAAGGGCTGGGTGACGATGTCGGCCAGCCAGTCGGACGGCCCCGCGGCCAGCAGCTCGACGGTCTTCCGGTGCAACGGCCCGTCGGGTGACTTGTAGACGTAGCGGGCGTCGGGGACGAGTTCCTTGGTCGCGGTCGCCGAGAAGAAGTACAGCGTCCGGTAGTCGTAGAGCTGCGAGAGCGCGAACGAGGACAACAGCATGGTGTTCTTGATGTCCCCGGTGTCGCCCGACTTGTACTCGATCTTCGTGATGACCTTGTCGTTGCCGTTCTTCGAACGCGGCGTCACCCAGAAGTCCGCGGTGATCAGCTGGGTCGTCGGCAGCGCCGTGAGGCCCTTGGCGGTCAGCCGCCCGAGCGCGTAGAACTCGACCCGAACCACGACCGAGTCGTCCCTGCTGATCGGGCTCGCGGCGTCGAACTGCTCCTGATCCAGCCAGACGACGGTGATCTCGTTGCCCGGCTTCCAGGTCGACCGCATCTCGCCGCCGAGGTAGTTCCGGCACCGCGCGCGGGCCGGCTCCGGTCCGTCGTCGCCGGCCGGCTGGTAGAAGAAGTCCCGGATGAGCGCCTTCTCGTCCAGTCCGGGGCTCCAGGTGGGTCGCCGTACCGGCGTACCGCTCGCCGCACCGACCGGAGCCGGACCGGCGCCGTCCACGACGATGCCGTCGTGCGAGGCGATCCCGCACGCGCTCAGTCCGCCGGTGACCGCGCCCAGCCCGGCCAGGCGCAGCAGGGTACGGCGATCCATCAGGCGACTCCGGCGGGGTGAGCGGGGGTGGTCGGCTCCGCCGGGGACGGCGGCTGCGGTGTGACGACGTCGAGCAGCCCGGCGACGGCGGCGTCGGCCGAGGGCATCAGCGGCAGCGGCGACGAGGTCAGTCGGTCGCCCGCGCGCACCGGCACGGTGAGCCGGAACTGCGCGCCGTTGCCGGGCTCTCCCCAGGCCTCCAGCCAGCCACCGTGCAGCCGGGCGTCTTCCAGCGCGATCGACAGGCCGAGTCCGGTGCCGCCGGTCTGCCGGGCCCGGGACGGGTCGGCCCGCCAGAAGCGGTTGAAGACCAGCTTCTCCTCGCCGGGCTTGAGCCCGATGCCGTGGTCGCGCACCGTGACGGCGGCGGCCTGCTCGTCGATGCCGAGGGCGACCAGGACCGGCCGGCCTTCGGCGTGCTCGACCGCGTTGCCGACCAGGTTGCGGAGCACCCGTTCGATCCGGCGCGGGTCCACTTCGGCGATGACCGGCGTCTCGGGCACGACGATCTCCACCTCGACTCCGGCCCGCTCGGCGACCGATTCCAGGCGGTCGACCACGCGCCGGACGATCGGGCCGAGGTCGGTCGGCTCGGCGTCGAGCATGGCGAATCCCGCGTCGAACCGGCTGATCTCCAGCAGGTCGCTGAGCAGGTTCTCGAACCGGTCGAGCTCGTGCTGGAGCAGCTCGGCGCTGCGGGCGACCGCGGGATCGAAGGTGTCGCGTTCACTGTGGATCAGGTCGGCGGCCATCCGCACCGTGGTCAGCGGCGTACGCAGCTCGTGGGAGACGTCGGAGGTGAAGCGACGCTGCAGCCGGGACATCTCTTCCAGGCGCACGATCTGGCGCTGAAGGCTGGCGGCCATCTGGTTGAACGAGGACGCCAGCATGGCCAGGTCGTCCTCGCCGCGGACTTCCATCCGCTGGTCGAGCAGTCCGGCCGACAGCCGCTGCGCGGTCCGCGCCGCGATCCGGATGGGGTTCACGACCAGCCGGGTCACCAGCATGACGACCAGGACGAGCAAGGCCACCAGCAGGACGCCGAGCAACGCCATCGACGTCCGGAAGTCGCTGGTGATGCTCTCGGCGTTGTCCATGGGCTGGAAGTAGTAGAGCTGCAGGTAACCCCAGCCCGTGGGCACCGGGGTGCCGTAGACGAGGTAGGTGCGGGTGCCGTTCTGGCCGATGTCGGCCGAGACGATCTGACTGGCGACCTTGTGGTTGACCGCCACCTCGCGGCGCAGCCCGGGACTGATCGCGGTGCCGACCGAGGCCTTGTCCGGATAGACGGCGTTGGCGGCCTCGCCGGTGTCGTCCAGCAGGGCGATGACCACGCCGCCCCCCTGCTCGGGCGTGATCTTCAGCTGGTTCACGATCGCGGTGATCTGCCGGTCGGCCGCGGTGCCCCGATACGGGTAGTTGGACAACTGGTCGCGGGCGTACTCGGCGCCGAGGCGCAGCTGCTCACGGGTGGCCTGCCGGACGCCGTCGAGCTGGGCCGTGGTGTTCCGGTCGGCGACGAGGAGCCCGAATCCGGCCACCAGCGAGCCGGACAGGACGAGGGTGATCAACCCCATCCGCAGCTGCAGCGACCGACGCCAAACCCGATGGGCCGCCGTCAGGGCTCTCGCCGTCCGCCGACCGGCCGGCCCGGCCGCGCGCAGCGCCCGTTTGACGGCCACGACGACGGCCCGGCGCACCTGCTGGGCCGGGCTGGACTCGGTCACGGTCGAGGGGTTGTCCATGGGGCACCCAGCCTAGTTCCGTTTCCGCGCCGAGCCACCTGGACATTTGGGTGAATCTTCGCGTAGCTGGCGCGATCAAGGGGTGGAACCGGACTTTCAGCTTGTTCCGGCCTTGTAACCCACGCCGCGGACGGTGAGGATGATCTCCGGTCGCTCCGGATCGGGCTCGATCTTGGCCCGCAGCCGCTGCACATGCACGTTGACCAGGCGGGTGTCGGCGGCGTGCCGATAACCCCAGACCTGCTCCAGCAGCACCTCGCGGGTGAAGACCTGGCGCGGCTTCCGGGCGAGCGCCACCAGCAGGTCGAACTCCAGTGGAGTCAGCTTGACCTCTTCGCCGTCCCGGGTGACGGTGTGCGCCGGGACATCGATGGTGATCTGGTTCCCGGGCGGCCCGATGGTGAGCAGCTCGGGCGCCGAGTCCTCACCCCGGCGCAGCCGCGCCCGTACTCGCGCGACCAGCTCCTTCGGCTTGAATGGCTTGACGACGTAGTCGTCGGCGCCGGATTCGAGGCCGAGCACCACGTCGACGGTGTCGCTCTTGGCGGTCAGCATCACGATCGGGATCCCCGATTCGGCCCGGATCGCGCGGCACACGTCGATGCCGCTCATGCCCGGCAGCATCAGGTCCAACAGCACGATGTCGGGCCTGGCCTCGCGGAACGCGGCAAGCGCCCGCTCGCCGTCGGCTACGAAGGCGGGCAGGAATCCCTCGCTGCGCAACACGATGCCGAGCATCTCGGCGAGCGCGGGATCGTCGTCGACTACCAGGACCCGGGGTCTCATGGCGTCCAATATTGCACCCTGGCGTGCCAATCCCGCAGCCGCCGGGCGGATCTTCCGCATCGGCCGATCGATATTTCCGGCATTTCACCCAGAAATAGAGCGCGGACCCCCACGACTGGCGCCATCGTGCCACGATGTCCGCCGTGCGCTCCCCCTCCCTGCCTCTTCGCCCGTTGACCGTGGGCGAGCTTCTGGACGCCGCCATGGAGGTGACCCGCGGCGCCGGCCGGGCGCTGTTGCCGGTCGCCTTCGCGCTGGCCGTCCTGGAGCAGCTGGCGATGGTGTGGATCCGGGTGGCCTTCTTCGACGGCTCGACCTTCCCGTGGATCGGCGACATCGTCGGCCCGGCCTGGCTCGGGGTCGCCCTCGGCACCGGCATGGAGGCGGCCGTCATCGCGTTCCTCGGCGTACCGGCGGCTCGGGCGGTCGCGGCGGCCGCCGCCGGCGTCCCGGTTCGGGCCCGGGACCTGCTCCGGCTGCGCCGCATCGGCTCCGCCGCGTTCCTCGTGCTCCTGACCTTCGTGGTGACCTGCGCTCTCACTCTGCTGCCCCTGGGATGGCTTCCGGCGTACCCCTTGTTCGGACTGGCCGTCGCGGCGCTCGTGATCGACGGAGTCGGACCACTGCGGGCAGTGGGCCGGGGCGTCAAGATGGTCCTGCGAGTGGGCGCCCGCGCGGCCGCGGTCCGCCTGGTGGGGTATTTCGCCTGGCTGTTGCTGCGCCTCGGGTTCGGGTTCGGCGCAGCGAGCGCGCTCGGCCTCGTCGGGGCCGACGGGCTGTGGGCCACCGCGGCCTGTTTCGCGCTCGTCAACACCGTCGCGTACGCGAACCTCGCGAGTCTGGACGCGGTCCTGCACCTGGAGACGCGGATCCGGACCGAGGGTCTGGACATCGCGCTGACCCGGGTGCCGGACGCCCTGACGCCTCAGCACCTGGTGGTGGCCCGGTGAGCCGGAGCTGGACGGAGTTCGTCGCCCTGCTGAGCGACTGGCTGTCGCTGCCGCTGATCCTGCTGATCCTGCTGGTCACGGCGGCTGTGGTCGCACTGCTCTGGTACTTCTACCCGGCCTGGCTGCCGCGGCGGCGCCGAGGCGACAAGCGGCGCTGGCGGCTGCGCTGGCCCAAGTGGCGCTGGCGCTGGCGGCGCCCCAAGTTCCGCTGGCCGTGGCGGCGCAAGCGCAAGACGAAGTCCGTCAACGTCGAGCAGCAGATCGATGAGCTGATCGCGTCCGAGGAGGAGCTGCCCGAGGTGCCGCCCGCCGTCTACCAGACGCTGGCCGACCGGCTCGCCGCCGAGGGCCGGTACGCCGAGGCGCTGCGCGAGCGGTACCGATCGGCCGTCCGCGACCTCGTGCAGCACGGCGTGATCGACAACCGTCCGGGATGGACGGTGACCGAACTGGCCCAGGCGGCCGGATCGGCCCGGCCACAGGTCGACGGGTCGCTGCGGTCGGCGACGACGCTGTTCAGCGAGGTCTGGTACGCCGAACGCCCCGCCACCTCCGCGCACGACGAACGCATGCGGACGCTGGCCGACGAAGTGCACCAGACTCTGGTGGCGCCGCGATGACCGTTCTCGAGAAGCCGGTTCCGGCAGCGGCGAAGCCGGTGACCAAGCGGAAGCGTCGCTGGCACCGGATCGCCGTCCCGTTCGGCGTCGTCCTGGCGTTGATCGTGGCGACCCTGGTCTTCCACGCGCTCAACGAACCGGACACCGACGACCCGGACTTCCTGTCCCCGATCAGTTCGGCCGCGCTCGGCTCGGCCACCCTCGCCGACCGGCTCGTCGAGCGTGGCGTACGCGTGGAGCGACAGACCCGTACGTCGGACGCGCTCCTGTCGGCGTACCAGGGGAATGCGACTCTGCTGATTCCGGTGCCCGCGTTGATGCATCGCGACTATCTGCGGATGCTGCGATCGATGCCGCCGTCGACCCGAGTCGTCCTGGTGGAGCCGGGCAACGGAGTGCTGGCCCGCTCCGGCGCGCCGCTCGAACAGGTCGACCGCCGCTGGGCGACCGCCGCCGTGCCGCCCGGGAGCTGTCCGATCACCGGTCTGCAGCAGGCCGGGCCGGCCGCGGTCCGGCACTCGGCATACGCCCCGTATGACGAGGGGCGCTCCTGCTACGAGCAGGGTGTGCTGCAGGTTCGCTGGCAGCTCGCCGAGGTGATCGCGGTGGGCTCGGCCGAGCCGTTCCGCAACGACCGCCTCACCGAGCACGACAATCTCGGCTTCGCCCTCGGCCTGCTCAGCCAGCAGCCGCGCCTCGTCTGGCTCGACGTGCACGAGACCGAGCCCGGCCCGAAGGTCGACCCCAACGCCACGCCCGGCTCGGACGGCGTACCGCCGTCGCTGGCCCCGGGCGGAGACGGGTCCGGTGAGGGCGAGGGATCCGGCGACGGCCAGGGCTCAGGCTCGGGCTCCGGATCGGGAACCGGATCGGGAGAGACCGACGAAAGTTCCGGCGAGCCGTCCGGTCAGCCGGGAGGCAGTGCGTCCCAACCCGATCCGCCGACCCTGTTCGACGCCCTGCCACCGTGGTTCTGGGCGACCCTGGCCGGCTTGGCCGTTCTCGTCGTGCTGCTCGCGGTGGCGGCCGCCCGACGCCTCGGCCCACCCGTCCCCGAGCCGCTGCCGTTCCGCGTACGCGGAGCCGAGACGGTGCTCGGCCGGGCCCGGCTCTATCAACGGGCCGGCGCCATGCTGAGCGGCGTACAGACCCTCCGGCGTACCGTCGGGCCGCAGATCGCGGTCGCCGTCGGCCTGCCGCCGACCGCGGAGGCCGAGGAACTGGCCGCCGCCATCGCCGCCCGCCACGGTGGCGATCCCGCCGACTACCTGGCCGTCCTGTCCGACGACCTGCCCAAGAAGGACGCCGAGCTGGTGGCGCTGGCCGCCCGGCTCGACGCCCTGCTGGCCCTGGTGACCGCACCACCCCGAGGAGAGAACCGTGGTTGAGCTGAACACCGCCGAACCGGCCACCGCCCCGGTGGACGCGGCCCGAGCCGCCTTCGCGAGGCTGCGCGGCGAGGTCGGCAAGGCCGTCGTCGGGCAGGACGGCACCGTCGCGGGTCTGGCGATCGCGCTGCTCTGCGGTGGGCACGTGCTGCTGGAAGGCCCGCCCGGAGTGGCCAAGACGCTGCTGGTGCGGTCGTTCGCGGCGGCGTTGTCGCTGGACTTCAAGCGGGTGCAGTTCACCCCCGACCTGATGCCCGGCGATGTCACCGGCTCGCTGATCTACGACCCGCGGGGCGCGAACTTCCAGTTCCGCGAGGGCCCGGTCTTCACCAACCTGCTGCTCGCCGACGAGATCAACCGGACGCCGCCCAAGACGCAGGCCGCCATGATGGAGGTCATGGAGGAACGGCAGGTCTCCGTCGACGGCCTCGCCCGAAAGCTGCCCGACCCCTTTCTGGTCGCGGCGACCCAGAACCCGATCGAGCACGAGGGCACCTATCCCCTCCCGGAGGCGCAGCTCGACCGGTTCCTGCTCAAGCTGACCGTGCCGCTGCCCACGCGTGAGGAGGAGCTGGGCGTCGTCCGCAATCACCACCTCGGATTCGATCCCCGCGACCTCGGCGGCGCCGGGCTCACCGCCGTGGCAGGCGCGGCCGACCTGGCCGGCGCGCGGGACGCGGTGCGCAAGGTGACCGTGGCCGACGGCGTCCTGGCGTACCTCGTCGACCTGTGCCGGGCCACACGCGTGACGCCGAGCGTCGAGCTGGGCGCGTCGCCGCGTGGTGCGACGAGTCTCATGAACACGGCCAAGGCCTGGGCCTGGCTCTCCGGCCGGGACCACGTCACCCCCGACGACGTCAAGATCATGGCTCGGCCAACCCTGCGGCACCGGCTCCGGTTGCGGCCCGAGGCCGAGCTGGAGGGCGTCACCCCGGACGCGGTGCTCGACACCGTCCTCGCCGGAGTGCCGACGCCGCGATGATCACCTGGCGGCCCGCGCTGTTGTTCGGGCTGGGACTGGCCACTGTGTGGATCTGGCCCTGGCCCTGGCTCGCCCTGCTCGGCGTCCTCGTCGTGGTGGCCGGCGTGTGCCTGCTGGACCTGCTGCTCACCGCCGATCCCGGCGCGATCCGGCTCAGCCGGGCGGGAACGACCGTCTTGCGCCTCGGCGAGACCGGCGAAGTCCAGCTCCTCCTGCACAACCCGACCGGGGACGCGTACCGGCTCGACGTCCGCGACGCGTGGACCCCGTCTGCGGGCGCCACGCCCTACTCGCATCGGGTCGAGCTGACCGGCCAGGCCACCGCGGCGGTCACGACCGTGGTCACGCCCACGCGCCGCGGTGACCGCCCGGCGGTCCGCGTGACACTGCGCTCCTACGGGCCCTTGGGCCTCGCCTTCCGACAGGTACGCCACGCGCGGGCGGATGCGATGACTCCACCTTGGACGGTACGCGTCCTGCCCCGGTTCGAGTCCCGCAAACACCTGCCGGAGAAGCTGGCCAAACTGCGTACGCTCGACGGGGCCACCGCCGTTCGCGGGCGCGGCCAGGGCACGGAGTTCGACGCCCTGCGCGAGTACGTCGTCGGCGACGACGTCCGATCGATCGACTGGCGCGCGACGGCCCGGCGCAGTGACCTGGTGGTGCGTACGTGGCGGCCGGAGCGGTCCCGCCGAGTGGTCTGCGTCCTGGACACCGGGCGTACCAGCGCGGTCCGCATCGGCGACGAGCCCCGGATCGAGCACGCGATCGAGGCGGCGTTGCTGCTCGCCACCGTCGCCCAGCACGCCGGCGACCAGGTGGACCTCATCGCCGCCGACGAACGCGTACGCGCCCAGGTGACCCGGTCGACCGGGCGTACGCTGCTGCCCCGGTTGGTCGACGCGCTGGCGCCACTGCACCCCGCGACCGCCGAGACGGACTTCGAACTGGTCATCAGCGAGGTGCTGCGGACCGAACGCAAACGCAGCCTCATCGTGCTGTTCACGGCGCTGGAACCGGGTGCGCTCGGCGAAGGACTGCTGCCGGTGCTGCCCCGGCTGGCCGCCCGGCACACCGTGCTGGTCGCCGCGCTCCACGACCCGATCATCAGCGAACTGGTCGCCACGGCCCCGGCCGACGCCACCTCCGTCTACCGTCGCGTCGCCGGACTGCGGGCGAAGGAGGACCGCGACCGCGTCGTCCGCTCGCTCACCCGGCACGGCGTACGCGTCCTCGACGCCGCGGCGGACGTCTTCCCGTCCCGGGTCACCGACGCGTACCTGGAGCTGAAGGCGACCGGCAAGCTCTGACCTAGCTACCGGTGTCGACGTCGGCGTCGAAGGACTCCGCCTCGGCCGCCCGGCCCCGGATCGTGACGTACGCGAAGAAGCCGAGCAGCACCACGACGCCGATCGCGTCCTTGACGATCAGCGGCAGCGGCGACGGCGTGACGAAGGCTTCGAGCGAGGCGGCGACGGCGAACACGGCCACCAGCCCCAGGACGCCGACCATGCCCGTTCGGGCGGCTTGGGCGACGGCGGCGCCCCGGCTCAGCTCCGGCCCGGGGGCGATCGCGGACCAGCCGATGCGCAGGCCGAGTCCGGCCGCGACAAAGATGGCGGTCATCTCCAGGAGGCCGTGCGGTGCGATGAGCCCGAAGAAGAGGTCGCCTCGGCCGCGGCTGACCATGAGGCCGCCCATCAGGCCCAGATTCAGCGCGTTCTGGAAGAGCACGTACGCCGCCGGCAGCAACAGGATGCCCCCGGCGAACGACTGCGCGCCGACCCAGGCGTTGTTGGACCAGACCTGGGCCGCGAAGTTCGGTGCGGCGTAAGTGCTGTAGTAGTTCTCGAACTCGTCGTCCACGACCGCCTGGGCGGTGTCGTCGGACATGAGGACGGCCAACGCCTCGGGATGGGTGCCGAACCAGAAGCCGAAGAACCCGGCCACCGCGACGAAGATCAGCGCGACGCTGATCCACCAGCGGCGGGACCGGTAGACGACCAACGGGAAGCCGTGGGTGAAGAACCGGCCGACCGAACGCCAGGAGAACGCCGAGCCCCCGGTCACCGCCGCCCGCGCGGCGAGCACCAGGCGGGAGAGCCGGGCGACGAGCGACGGATCGGGCAGCCTGCTGCGAACGACCGACAGATGGGTGGCGGCGCGCTGGTAGAGCACCACGAGCTCGTCGGCTTCCCGAGCGGACAGCCGACGCCGCCGGCTGAGCACCTCCAGTCGCCGCCACTCGGCCGCGTGCTCCGCGACGAACGCGTCAAGATCCACTTGTCCTCCCCGAGTTTGGCAGGCACAGCGTAGACTGCGGCTGCTCGCTCGGCAGACCCTCGCGGTTGGTCTGCGTACGACATGGGGAGACGGATGACCACGGCGATCGCCGAGCCGCCCACGGACGGCTTGGTCAGCGGCGAGGCGGTGCACCTGGACATCCGGGTGGCGCGCGCCGGATCGCGTGTGCTGGCCCTGCTCATCGACATGATCTCGCAGTTCGCGACGTTCGTCGTGCTGTCGTTCGTGGCGCTGATCGCCCTGTCCGCGTCCGGGCTGGGCGACCCGGCGCTGGGCGGCACCGCTTGGGTGCTGATCGTCGTCACCGTCTTCGTCGGGCATCAGGCCGTGTGGGAGACGCTGACGCAGGGCCGGACGCCCGGCAAGCTCGTGATGGGACTCCGCGTCGTCCGCGACGACGGCGGGCCGATCAGATTCCGGCACGCGGTCGTCCGGGCGCTGATCGGCGCGGCGGTCGAATGGCCCGGCCTGCTGATGCCGCTGGTGACCTGGGCCGCCAGCCTCATCACGATGGCGACGAACCCGCAGAGCAAACGCCTGGGCGACCTGGCCGCCGGGACCCTCGTCATCCACGAACGATCCCCGGCGACCTGGGGCTGGATCCCCGTCACGCCGCCGCCGCTGGCCGCCTGGGCCGCCACCCTGGACCTGACCGGGCTCGACGACGAGCTGGCCCTGTCGGTACGCCACTTCCTGGCCCGCAGCCGGGAACTGCGCGAACCGTTCCGCACCAAGCTCGGCATGCGCCTGGCCGGCGAAGTGCTCGCCAAGACGAACCCGCCGCCCCCGCCGAACACGCCAGGCTGGGCGTACCTGGCCGCGGTGCTGGGTGAACGGCATCGCCGGACCGCTGCGCGGCTCTCGGCCGCCCGAGCCGCCCACGCGACCCTGTGGCCCGAACTGTTCCCCCAGCTCAATGCGGTCGTGCAGCAACCATGGACGGCACCGGCCCCGTGGCCGACGGCATACCCGACCAGCGCCCCGGTCGCGGGCGTACCCGGACCGCGCCCAGCCGCGCCCCGCTCCTAACCCGCGCCCCCCACTCGCCCCGCCCCCTCACCGCGCCCCGCTCACCGCTGCGTTTTCGGCGCTGGATCAGGGATCCGGGTCGAATCTTGGAGCAAGATTCGACCGAGAACCCTGATCCACCGCGGGGAACCGAGCGGCCGGTGCCGACGCGAGCCGGTCAGGCGAACAGCGTCCGGCCCCAGAAGTCCTGCGGTCCGGTGACCCCGGGCGGACAGGCCCACACCGCGCTGGACTCGTGCCGGATGTACTCGTTGAGCGTGTCCGACTTGGCCAGGTTGCGCTGCACCGCGACGAACTGCTTACGCGGATCCCGCTGGTACGCGATGAAGAACAAACCCGCGTCCAACCGGCCGAGTCCGTCCGACCCGTCCACGAAGTTGTAGCCGCGCCGGAGCAGGCGTACGCCGTTGTTCTGTTCGGGGTGGGCGAGCCGGACGTGCGCGTCCATCGGAATGGCCGGGGCGCCGTCGGGTCCCTTGCGCGCGAAGTCGATCTGGTCGAACTCCTTCGCGTGGCCGAGTGCTGCGCCTTCGCCCTTGTTCCGGCCGATGATCGCCTCCTGCTCGCCGAGCGAGGTGCGGTCCCAGGTCTCGATGACCATCCGGATCTTGCGAGTGACCAGGTAGCTGCCGCCGGTCATCCAGTCCGCGCCGTCCGAGGACGCCGCCCACAGGTGCTCCGTGAGCAGGTCGCCGTCTTCCGCCTTGAGATTGTTCGTGCCGTCCTTGAAGCCCATGAGGTTGCGCGGGGTCGCCTGGCTGCGCGACGTCGACGACGTACGCCCGAAGCCGAGCTGCGAGTAACGCACGGTCACCTTGCCGAAGCCGATCCGGGCGAGGTTGCGGATGGCGTGCACGGCGACCTGCGGATCGTTGGCGCAGGCCTGGATGCACAGGTCACCCCCGGAGATCTCCGGCTTCAGCGCGTCGCCCCGGAACGCGGGCAGGTCGGCGAGGGCGGCCGGACGCCGGGCGGCGAGGCCGAAGCGGTCCACCCCGTCGGCCGTCCGGAACAGGCTCGGGCCGAACCCGATGGTCAGCGTGAGCCCACTGGCCGGCAGGCCGAGCGCCTCGCCGGTGTCGTCCGGCGGGGCCTCGGCGATCCCGCTGACCGCGCCGATGACCCCGGCGTCGTGGCCCGCGGTCATCCGGGCCGCCGCCGCCGTCCACTTCTGCAGGAGTTCGATGAGGTCGGCGCGATCCTTGGTGATCACGTCGAACGCCACGAAGTGCAGCCGGTCCTGCGCAGGGGTGACGATGCCGGCTTGATGTTCGCCGTAGAACTCGATCGCGTCCGCCGCCGTGCCGGACGCGGTCGCGGACTCACCGCCGCCGCTGAGGACCGACGCGGTGGCGGCCACGCCGGCCGCGCCCGCGACGCCGACACCGGCCAGGGTCAGGGCCTTCCGTCGAGAAACCATGCCGACTCCCCCGCTTACTTGATCGCGCCCGCGACCTGGCTGATCGGCTCGGCCAAGGCGTTGATCACGTCCGACAGTTCCTTCAACTCGGCCTGGCTGAGCTGGTTGTGCAGCTTCCAGCCGTCGCCCGCGCGGTGCTTGGCCAGGGTCGTCTCCACCGTCTTGAACGCGGCGTCCAGCTTGGTGACCAGATCGGGGCTGCGCTCCTCCAGCGCCGGGCGCAACGCGGCGACGGCCGCCTTCGACCCCTCGACGTTGGCGGCGAAGTCCCACAGGTCGGTATGCGAGTAGCGGTCCTCCTCGCCGGTGATCTTCCCGGTGGCCACCTCGTCCAGCAGCTCCTTCGCGCCGTTGGCGAGCTGGAGCGGGGAGAGCTTCTCGGCGTTGGCCTTGGTCACGATCTCCTTGACGTCGGTCAGCAGCTGGTCGGCGATCGGGCCGTCCTTGCTGATGTCGCCGGTGGTCCAGAGGTCCTTCTCGATCCGGTGGAACCCGGTGAAGGCCATGCCCTCGGCGACCACGTCCTCCCGGCCGTCGATCTTCGGGTCGAGGTCGCCGAAGATCTCCGCCACCGGCTCGATGCGCTCCCAGTACGTGCGGGCCACCGGGAACAGCGCCTTGGCCTTGGCGACGTCGCCGGCCTTGACGGCGTTGACGAACTCCTCGGTCTTGACCAGGAGGGCGTCGGTCTGGCTCTTGACGTACCGCTGGTAGCTCGTGGTCGCGTCGGCGAGCTTCTGGTCCGAGGTCAGCGGCGCGGCCGACCCGGTCACGGTGAACTTGCTGCGGATGCCGTCGCCGACCATGCCCGGCTTGCAGGCCGCCTCATAAGTCCCGGCCGGCAGCTCGACGTGCAGTTCCACCGGTACGCCCGGCAGGATGTTCTCCTTCTCGCCCATCACCCGGTCGCCGGAGGCGTAGATGTAGAACTCGTTGACCTTCGAGCCGGTGTTGCTGATCTTGAAGCTGACCGTCCCGGCGGCGCTCTCCGACCGGGCCACCTCACAGGCGGAGTCGCTGGCGGTGACCGCGATCGGACCGTCGGCCCCGGTCGCGGCGGGCTCGTCCTTGCCGCACCCGGTCAGGCCGAACGCGGTCAGGCCCAGCAGGGCGGCCGGTACGAGGAGGTGCTTGCGCATGATCGGTCTCTCCAGAGATCAACGAGCGGACGTGGGAGCGGCTCCGGCGGGCTGCCCGGCGGGGGCAGGCCGCTTGGCCCGGGTGGGGAGCAGGAACAGGATCAGCACCGGGATCACGTAGGCGATCCAGGCGACGACCTCGAGCACGGTCGGCTCCGGGGTGATGTTGAACATTCCGGAGAGCAACGAGGCGTACCAGGTGGTGGGGTCGAGCACGCCGCTGATGTCGAACGCCTTGGCCGACAGCCCCGGCAGGACGCCGGCCTCCTGGAAGTCGTGGACGCCGTACTTGAAGATGCCGGCGGCGACCAGGATCAGCAGCAGCCCGGTCCAGGTGAAGAACTTGGTCAGGTTGATCCGCAGGATGCTGGCGTACAGGCCGAAGCCGAGCGCCGCCGCGGTGAGGAGTCCGCCGGTGATGCCCAGGACCGGCCACACGGTCGGCGACTGCTGGACGATGCCCATGAAGATGACGGCCGTCTCCACGCCTTCCCGGGCGACCGCGAGGAAGGCGACGACCACCACGGCGATCGGGCCGAGGTTGATCGCGTCGGTGAGCTTGGCGCGCAGCTGACCGGCGATCGACCGGGCGGCCTTGCGCATCCAGAAGATCATCCAGGTCACGAAGACGACGGCGACGACCGAGGTGATCGCCTCGAACAGCTCCCGGCCCGGCCCGGTCAGCACTTCGGAGGCGTAGCCGAGGGCCAGCACGACACCGACGGACAACGCGGCGGCGACCCCGACGCCGGCCCAGACGAGCGGCAACTGGCGACGGCGGTCGGACTTGACGAGGAAGCCGACGAGGATCGTGACGACCAGCGCGGCCTCCAGCCCCTCACGCAGACCCGTGAGGTACGCCGGAAGGAAGACGTTGCCGGACATGGCGCACTCCGGAAGATCGAGGGACGTTAGCTGAACCTAAGTTAGGGCAGCCATACCTTAAGGCCAAGGGTCGGGGTGGCGTCAAGCCGACGTCGAGGATCGGCACATGAACCGCACCACACCGGACACCGCGGCGAATTTTCCGTTTTGCTTGACATGTTCCTTACGTGGTGTGAGTCTGTAACCACGCAGCGTTAACCCGAGAGTGATCTCGGGGGCACGCGCGGGGGAACCAAACCGGGGGGATGTACGCCGGTGGTCGCCCGATCGTGGAAGGTCCACGAGCGGCTCGGCCACCGGCGTACGCATGTCTGTCGGTCAGTTGACGTGAGCACCTGCCGAGAAGAGGCGGCCCTAGACCGGCCGGTACGCTCAATTCGGCAAGCACCGCCGGTACGACCGGCACTGGTCAGCCGACCGACAGGAGTTCTGTACATGACCCGCATCCTGACCACTGGTGACTACAAGGTCGCCGACCTCTCCCTCGCCGCCTTCGGGCGTAAGGAGATCCAGCTCGCCGAGCACGAGATGCCCGGCCTGATGGCCATGCGCCGGGAGTTCGGCGAGACGAAGCCGCTGCGCGGCGCGCGGATCACCGGCTCGCTGCACATGACCATCCAGACGGCCGTCCTCATCGAGACGCTCGTCGCGCTCGGCGCCGAGGTGCGCTGGGCCAGCTGCAACATCTTCTCCACTCAGGACCACGCGGCGGCCGCGGTCGTCGTCGGCCCGGAGGGCACCGTCGAGCAGCCCTCGGGCGTGCCGGTCTTCGCCTGGAAGGGCGAGACGCTGGAGGAGTACTGGTGGTGCACCGAGCAGATTCTGCTCTGGCCGGGCGGTGACGGCCCGAACATGATCCTCGACGACGGCGGCGACGCCACCCTGCTCGTCCACAAGGGCGCGCAGTTCGAGGCGGCCGGCGCCGTCCCGTCGCCGGACACCGCCGACTCCGAGGAGTACGCGATCATCCTCAAGGTGCTGCAGCGGTCGCTCACCGAGGACGCGAAGCGGTGGACCACGGTCGCCGGGCAGATCAAGGGCGTCACGGAGGAGACCACCACCGGCGTGCATCGCCTCTACGAGATGCAGGCGGCGGGTTCGCTGCTGTTCCCGGCGATCAACGTCAACGACTCGGTCACCAAGAGCAAGTTCGACAACAAGTACGGCTGCCGCCACTCGCTGATCGACGGCATCAACCGCGCGACCGACGTGCTGATCGGTGGCAAGGTCGCGGTCATCGCGGGCTACGGCGACGTCGGCAAGGGCTGCGCCGAGTCGCTGCGCGGCCAGGGCGCCCGGGTCATCGTGACCGAGGTCGACCCGATCTGCGCGCTGCAGGCCGCGATGGACGGCTACCAGGTCGCCACGCTCGAGGACGTGGTGTCCACTGCGGACATCTTCGTCACCTCGACCGGCTGCAAGGACGTCATCACCGCCGACCACATGGCGCAGATGAAGCACAACGCGATCGTCGGCAACATCGGCCACTTCGACAACGAGATCGACATGGCCGGTCTGGCCAAGCTCCCCGGTGTCCAGAAGGTCAACATCAAGCCGCAGGTCGACGAGTGGGTGTTCCCGGACGGCCACTCGATCATCGTGCTGTCCGAGGGCCGCCTGCTGAACCTCGGCAACGCGACCGGTCACCCGAGCTTCGTGATGAGCAACAGCTTCACGAACCAGACCATCGCCCAGATCGAGCTGTTCACCAAGACCGACCAGTACCCGATCGGCGTCTACGTGCTGCCGAAGCACCTGGACGAGAAGGTCGCCCGCCTGCACCTGGACGCGCTGGGCGTCAAGCTCACCCAGCTCACCAAGGACCAGGCCGACTACCTGGGCGTACCGGTGGAGGGCCCGTACAAGGCCGACCACTACCGCTACTGAGAAACCGTCACTGAGAAACCTCAGCCAGGAAAACCTCTCCGGCGCCGGCCAGCTCCAGCTGGCCGGCGCCGGCGTTGCCGAAGGCGGCGTACCCGGGCTTCAGGTCCACGCTGCCCTCCCGGTCCGCGGCCACGACCTCGCCACGCAGGCACAGAAGGGTACGCGGGCCGACCGGGTCGAGGCGCACCGCTTCCCCGGCCAAGGTGACCCGGCGCAGCGCGAAGTCCTCGATCGGAACCGGCCACGTGTCGACCGACCACCCTTCGCCCTCGGCCAGCCGTACGGGACGCAGCACTGGGTCGGGCAGCGGCTCGAAGACGAGCACCCGCAACAGTTCCGGCACGTCGACGGGCTTGGGCGTGAGACCGCCCCGCAGGACGTTGTCGCTGGCCGCCATGATCTCGACGCCGGTCCCCCGCAGGTACGCGTGAAGGTTGCCGGCGGGCATCCAGATACCCTCGCCCGGCTGCAGCGTGACGAAGTTCAGCAGCAACGCGACCACCACGCCGACGTCACCCGGGTAGTAGGCGGCCAGCCGCCGGGCGACCGCGTACTCGGGGTGTTCTCCGGCGGCGGCGACGACGTCGGCCACCAGCCCGGCCCGATCCGGCTCCGGCCAGGTGAGCACCTGCTCGACCGCTGACCGGAGCTCACCGGCCGCCAATGTGCGTACCACTTGGTCGAGCTTGGCGACCTGGAGACCGGCGAGCCGTGAGGCGCCCACGGAGGCCGGCTGGAAGCCGCACAGCGCGTCGAACTCGGTGACCGCGACCAGCAGCTCGGGCTTGTGATTGGCGTCCACATAGCTCGGATGCCCGGCCGCGAACGCCGCCTGCGCGGTCGGCAGGTCCGGGTGAGCCTGCAAGGACAGCGGCTGCTCGGCGGCGAGCACCTTGAGCAGGTACGGCAGGCGTGGGCCGAACCGGTCCAGGGCCGGGCCGAGCGTCGGCCGCGGATCGGCGGCGATCGCCTCGTCCAGCCCGCGACCGTCGGGCAGTCGAGCCGGGGCGCTGGGATGCGCCCCGACCCACAGCTCGGCCTCCGGACCGGCGCTGGGCGCGGACCGGCCCTGCAACTCGGCGAGGGCGGTCCGCGAACCCCAGGCGTAGGGCTGGATCGGGCTGGCGAGGGGACGCATGCTCAGGACTTCCTCTGTGCTTCTCGGTGCTCGGCTGTGCTTTTCAGTGTTCCTCGACGGCCTGCTTCGGCTGGCGGCCCGCCTCGTAGATGTCCGGCTCCAGATAGATGACCCGGGCGATCGGCACCGCGTCGCGAATGCGCTGCTCGATGGCGTCGATGCCGTGCGCGATGTGGTCGGCCGAGTCCTCGTGCCGGATGGCGATCTTCGCGGCGACCAGCAGCTCCTCGGGCCCGAGGTGCAGCGTACGCATGTGGATGATCCGCTCGGCCTCGTCGCCGGCGAGGATGGCCCGCTCGATGGCGGCGACGTCGGTGTCCGTCGCGGACTCGCCGAGCAGCAGGCTCTTGGTCTCCACGGCGAGCACCACCGCGATCGCCACCAGCAGTACGCCGATCATCGCCGTGCCGGCCGCATCCCAGCGACCGTCGTCGGTCAGCAGCGTCATCGAGACGCCGAAGAGGGCAAAGACCAGACCGATCAGCGCGCCCAGGTCCTCGAGGAGGACCACCGGCAGCTCCGGCGCCTTGGCCCGGCGGATGAACTGCACCCAGCCGACCTTGCCCCGGATGAGGTTGGACTCCTTGATGGCGGTCCGGAACGACATGCTCTCCAGGACGATCGAGACCACCAGGACGGCGACCGGCAGCCACGCCCACGACGTGATGGGGTGCGGGTCGTGCCACTTGTGGTACGCCTCGTACAACGCGAACAGGCCACCGACGCTGAAGAGCACGATCGAGACGATGAAGCTGTAGATGTAGCGCTCCCGCCCGTACCCGAACGGGTGCTGCGGCGTCGCCGCGCGCTGGGCGCGCTTCCCGCCGAACAACAGCAGCACCTGGTTGCCGGAGTCGGCGACCGAGTGGATCGCCTCCGCCAGCATCGACGACGACCCGCTCAAGGCCGCCGCGATGAACTTCGTGGTCGCGATGCCCAAGTTGGCGGCCAGTGCCGCCACGACCGCTTTGGTGCCTCCACCAGCGCTCACGCTTGCTTCATTCCCTCTCTGATCACGTGCCTCCGGCTCCCCCCGGCGGCAGAACAGGGTCCAGTGTCGGATCTTGCGTCAACACTGAACCCTGATCCGGCGCTTTATCAGCCGCGCAGCTTTTCCTTCAGTTCCGTGACGGCCGGCACCGCCATCGGGTCGAGCCCGTGTGCCAGGCTCAGGTAGATCGAGGCGAAGTCGGGCACGGCCACGAGCGAGGCGAACCGCTCCAGCACCGAACCACCCTCCGCGGTGAGCAGCGTCCACCGAATCCCCCGGCGGTCGCAGATCTCCTGCACGGCCTCGATGCGGCGCTCCTCCACTCCGGCCGGCGCGCTGATCTCGTCGTCGGCCAGACCGCCATCCTGCAGCAACGTCACGGAGAGGCGACTGCTCGCCTCGGCCTCGTCGTCGGGGTCGGCGAAGATGTCGCGCTGCGACTCCGCCAGCGCGCCGAAGTAGCCGTCGAGCAGACCGACGCGGCCCCGGCCGGCCTCCCCGAGTTCGCCGGTGACCACGGGATAACGCGCGTTCGCCGACAGCGTGTCACCGAACCGGCGGGCCGCCATCGTCGCCAGCGGCGACGAACCCCAGACGACCGGCACCGAACCAGCCAGGGACAACGCCATCGCCTTGGCCGGGTTCACGAAGCTCTCCGCCGTCGGGCGGCACCGGTCGGCGTCGGCGTCCAACCGGGACGCCGTCTCGGCGAGGTCCGCCTCCGTGATCTTCACCAGGCCGAGCGCCCGAGCCGCGAGCAGCACCGGAACGGTCAACGCCCAGAGGCTGGCCCGAGCCGGCGCGCGTCGCGGCACCGGGACGAACGGGGACCTGCCCCGCTCGGCGACCGACTGCAATGGCGAATCTGGCGCACCGATCGCGACGAGACGGGCACCTCGCCGCGTGGCCGCCTCCGCCGCCGCGAGGGCCTCAGGGGACCGGCCACTGGCCGACACGGCGATCACGACGTCGGCCGCGCCGACCCAGCCCGGTACGCCGGAACTGCGATGCGCCAGCACCGGCACCGGACACCGCGGCCCGGCGACGGTGGCGAGCACGTCGCCGCTGCGGGCGGCCGTCCCGGCCCCGGCGATGACGATCGCGCGCGGGCGCCCCTCGTCGGCCAGCTGACCGAGATTGACCTCGGCCGTCAGCGCGGTCGCCTCGCGTACCTGCGCTCCGGCGCCGGCCGTCGCGCGCATCATGCCGCCCGGGTCGTTGGACTCCAGCGCGGCGACGTCGTCGAGCAGCGCCTCGTCGAGGTGCCGATGCCCGCGTACGCCGGCGGAGCCGTCTATCGGAGCGCCCATCCCTTAGATCACCTCGTCGAGCAGCAACACCGGAAGACCGTCGCGGACCGGGAACACCCGGCCGCACGACGTGCAGGTCAATGTCTGCGCGGCCGCGTCGTAGCCCAGCGGGGCGTGATCCGGCGCCGGGCAGGCCAGCACCTCGAGCAGCTGCGGGTCGAGGGTCGCCGAGTTCGTCGCCGGGGAGTGCTCGCGCGAGCCGCCAGGAGTGCGGTCAGTCTCAGACATGGCCAGAGCCTACCCGCGCACGATCGCCAGCACGTCGTCGCGGAGCTGCGCTACGCGCTCGGCGGACGGCGCCTCGATGTTCAGCCGCAGCAACGGCTCGGTGTTGGACGGGCGCAGGTTGATCCAGGCCCCGTCGGCGAAGCTCACCGTGAGGCCGTCCAGCTCATCCTGCTCGGAGTCGGCGAAGGCCTGCTTGACCTCGTCGAGCTTCGCCCGCTGATCGGTCACCGTGGAGTTGATCTCGCCGGAGGCGGCGTACCGCTCGAACCGGGCGGCCAGCTCCTTCAGCGGCTTGTCCTGCTCACCCAGCGCGGCCAGCACATGCATCGCGGCCAGCATGCCGGTGTCGGCGCCCCAGAAGTCGCGGAAGTAGTAGTGCGCGGAGTGCTCGCCGCCGAAGATCGCGTCGGTCTTCGCCATCTCCGCCTTGATGAAGGAGTGGCCCACCCGCGTACGCACCGGGACCCCACCGTTCTCGGTCACGATCTCGGGCACCGCCCGCGAGGTGATGAGGTTGTGGATGACGGTGCCGCCGGGGTGCTTGGCGAGTTCCCGCGTCGCGACCAGCGCGGTGATCGCGCTCGGCGACACCGGGTCGCCGTCGGCGTCCACGACGAAGCAGCGGTCGGCGTCGCCGTCGAAGGCGAGGCCCAGGTCGGCGCCGTTCTTCACGACCGCCGCCTGGAGGTCCACGATGTTCTTCGGCTCCAGCGGGTTCGCCTCGTGGTTCGGGAACGACCCGTCCAGCTCGAAGTACATCGGGACGATGTCCAGCGGCAGCGCGGGCAGCACCGCGTCACCGAGCACCGCCGGGACGGTGAACCCGCCCATGCCGTTGCCGGCGTCGACGACCACCTTCAGCGGGCGGATGCCGGACAGGTCGACCAGACCGCGAAGATGCTCGGCGTACGCCGGAAGCATGTCCCGCTCTTCATAGCCGCCGCGCAGCCCGCCGACCTCGGTCGCCGCGCCGCTGTCGAGCAGGTCCTGCGCGATCTCCTTGATCCGGGCCAGCCCGGACTCCTGCCCGACCGGCTTCGCCCCGGCGTAGCAGTGCTTGATCCCGTTGTACTGCGCGGGATTGTGACTCGCCGTGAACATGGCGCCCGGCAGGTCGAGGATGCCCGAGGCGTAGTACAGCTCGTCGGTCGAGCACAGGCCGACGTTGACGACGTCGAGCCCGACCGAACGGAGGCCCTCGGCGTACGCCGCGACCAGGCCGGGACCGGACTCGCGCATGTCGTGGGCGACCACGACGGCGGTGGCTCCGGTGCCCTGCTCGGCCAGCACCCGGGCGAACGCGATGCCGACTGCCCGCGCCACGTCCTCGTTCAGCTGATCGGGGACGGTGCCCCGGACGTCATAGGCCTTGATGATCGCGGAAAGGTCCGTCACGACATGTCAGCCTAGTCAGTGACGGCTGCTGTGACCTCGCGGCCCCGCCGGTCGGCCCTGATCATTGCGTCAGCCATGCTGCTTCGCGCGGCAATTTGCCCGTTGATACAGCATGGCTGACGCAATGATCACGCAAGAATCAGAGGTCGAGGCCGGTCAGGACCATGACCTTCACGTCGGTGTAGTCCTCCATCGCGCTGCGCAGCCCTTCCCTGCCCACGCCGCTGCCCTTGAGCCCGCCGTACGGCATCTGGTCGGCGCGGAAGGAGGGCACGTCGCCGACGATGACCCCGCCGACCTGCAATTCCCGATGTGCCCGGAAGGCCGTCTGCAGGTTGTGTGTGAAGACGCCGGCCTGCAACCCGTACGCCGAGTCGTTGACGGCCGCGAACGCCTCGGTGTCGCCGGCCACCTCGGTCAGGACGAGGACCGGGCCGAACACCTCTTCGCAGCTGACCTTCGCGTCGGCCGGAACCTCCGCCAGCACGGTCGGCGCGACCGTGGAGCCGTCGCGTTTGCCCCCGGTGAGCAGCCGGGCTCCTGAGGCGACCGCCTCGCCGACCCACTGCTCGATCCGGTCGGCCGCCGCCTCCGAGATGACCGGCCCGACCTGTACGCCCTCCCCGAACGGGTCGCCGACCTTCAACGCCTCGACCGCCGCGACCAGCTTCTCCCGGAAGCGACCGGCCAGGGCGGCGGGGACGATCACGCGTTGGACCGCGATGCAACTCTGCCCGGCCTGATAGTTGCTGAACAGGGCGATCCGCTGGGCGGCCCAGTCCAGGTCGGCCTCGCTCGCCCAGTCCTCGCAGAGCACCGCCGCCGCGTTGCCGCCCAGTTCCAGCGTGACGTGCTTGTCGGGGACCGACCGCCGGATCTGCGCGCCGACCGGGCCGGACCCGGTGAACGAGACCACCGGCAGCCTCGGGTCGGCGACCAGCGCGGGCGCGGCGTCGTTGGCGATCGGCAGGATCGAGAACATCCCAGCGGGCAGGTCCGTCTCGGCGAGGATGCCGCCGAGCAGCAACGCCGTCAGCGGGGTCGCCGGAGCGGGCTTGACCACGATCGGGGCGCCGACCGCGAGCGCCGGGGCGACCTTGTGCGCCACCAGGTTCAGCGGGAAGTTGAACGGCGTGATGCCGAGGACCGGGCCCTTCGGGAAACGGCGTACGACCGCCATCCGGCCCGCCGCGGCGGCGTCGGTGTCCAGCCGTTGCAGCTCGCCGGAGAAGCGGCGGGCCTCCTCGGCGGCCCAGCGGAACGTGGAGATCGCCCGGCTGACCTCGGCCCGCGCCCAGATCAGCGGTTTGCCGTTCTCGGCCGTGATCAGGCGGGCCACTTCCTCGGCCCGCTCGCCCAGCCGGCGGCTGATGTGGTCCAGCGCGGCGGCTCGGGTCGCGGCGGGCAGCGCGGCGGCCTCGGCGGCGACGTCGGCGGCGGCCTGCACCGCCCGGTCGACCTGCTCCGGGGTGGCCAGCGTGGTCCGGCCCACCTCGCCCCCGTCATAGGGTTGGTTGACGACGAGATCATCGGTCCCGTGCTCCGGCGTACCGGCGATCCAGAAGGGCTCAGCCATGATTTCGAGCCTAGACTATTGCGGATACCGTGGCCTAGGGTCTTCCCTACGACGAAATCAGTTGTGAGGATGGCCATGGACCGAGTTCTGCGCAACTTCATCAACGGGGAGTGGGTGGCCCCCGTCGACGGGCGCCACGCCGACCTCATCGACCCCACCACCGGCGAGGTCTTCGCGAGCGCTCCGGTCTCCGGCGCGGAGGACGTCGACCGCGCCATGCGGGCCGCGGCGGCGGCCTTCGAGACCTGGCGCGACACCACGCCGTCGGAACGCCAGCGCGCCCTCCTCAAGATCGCCGACGCGGTCGAGGCCCAGGCCGAGGAACTCGTCGCGCTGGAGAGCCAGAACACCGGCAAGCCGATCGCGCTGACGATGAGCGAGGAACTCCCGCCCGCCGTGGACCAGCTGCGGTTCTTCGCCGGCGCCGCGCGTGTCCTCGAAGGACGGTCCGCCGGGGAGTACCTGGCCGGCCACACCAGCTACGTGCGCCGCGAGCCCATCGGCGTCTGCGCCCAGGTCACCCCGTGGAACTACCCGCTGATGATGGCGATCTGGAAGTTCGCCCCGGCCATCGCGGCCGGCAACACCGTCGTGCTCAAGCCCTCGGACACCACTCCCCTGTCCACTCTGCGGCTGGCCGAGATCGCCGCCGAATTCCTGCCGGCCGGCGTACTCAATGTGGTGACAGGAGATCGCGACACGGGCCGCGCGCTCGTCGCGCACCGCACGCCCCAGTTCGTCTCGATCACCGGCTCGACCCGCGCGGGCATGGAGGTGGCGGCGGCCGCCGCGCCGGACCTCAAGCGGACCCACCTGGAGCTGGGCGGCAAGGCGCCGGTCCTGGTCTTCGACGACGCGGACGTCGCGGCCGCGGCCGAGGCCATAGCGGTGGCGGGCTACTTCAACGCGGGCCAGGACTGCACCGCGGCCACCCGCGTGCTGGTCGCGCCGGGCGTCCACGACGACTTCCTGGCCGCGCTCACCGAACAAGCCAGGGGTACGCGCACCGGCGCGCCCGACGACGAAGACGTCCTGTACGGGCCGGTCAACAACGCGAACCAGCTGGCCCGGGTGCAGGGTTTCGTGGAGCGGCTCCCGGGGCACGCCACGGTGACCGCCGGAGGCGAACGCGTCGGCGACCGCGGCTACTTCTTCGCCCCGACCGTCGTCGGCGGCCTGCGGCAGACCGACGAGATCATCCAGGACGAGGTCTTCGGGCCGGTCATCACCGTGCAGCGGTTCACCGACGAGGCCGAGGCGGTGGCGCTGGCCAACGACGTCCGTTACGGACTCGCCTCCAGCGTCTGGACCAGGGATCACGGCCGGGCGATGCGGGTGTCGCGCGCGCTGGACTTCGGCTGCGTCTGGGTCAACACGCACATCCCGCTCGTGGCCGAGATGCCGCACGGCGGGTTCAAGCACTCCGGGCACGGCAAGGACCTGTCGATGTACGGCCTGGAGGACTACACGCGGGTCAAGCACGTCATGCACAACATCGCCGGCTGAAAGGGAGCGAGCGAATGCGCAGCGATTTTCTGGCCGGCCGGCAGCTCGGGGCGTGAGATGACCTCGGCAGAGATTCACAAGCGCCGGGTCGCGGCGGTCGCCCGGGGCGTCGGCTCCACCATCTCGTCCTATGTCGACCACGCGAGTGGTGGCACCCTCACCGACGTCGACGGCCGGGAGTGGATCGACTTCGCCGCCGGGATCGCCGTGACCAGTGTGGGCAACAGCGCTCCCCGAGTGATCGAGGCGGTCCAGCGGCAGGTCGAACGGTTCACCCACACCTGCTTCATGGTCGCCCCCTATGAGGCGTACGTGGCCGTGTGCGAGCAGCTCAACGGGCTGACTCCGGGCGCCTTCGAGAAGCGGTCGGCGCTGTTCAACTCGGGCGCGGAGGCGGTCGAGAACGCCGTCAAGATCGCCCGGTACCACACCAAGCGCCCCGCCATCGTCGTCTTCGACCACGGTTACCACGGGCGTACGAACCTCACCATGGCGCTGACCGCGAAGAACATGCCGTACAAGAACGGGTTCGGCCCGTTCGCCCCGGAGATCTACCGCGCCCCCATGTCCTACCCGCTGCGGGACGGGCTCGACGGACCGGCCGCGGCGGCCCGTGCGATCGACATGATCGAGAAGCAGGTCGGCGCGTCCAATGTGGCCGCAGTGCTCATCGAGCCGATCCAGGGCGAGGGCGGCTTCGTCGTGCCCGCGCCCGGCTTCCTGCCGGCGTTGGCCGAGTGGACGCGGGAAGCGGGCGCGGTGTTCATCGCCGACGAGATCCAGACCGGCTTCTGCCGGACCGGTTCCTGGTTCGCCTCGTCGCACGAGGACGTCGAACCCGACCTGATCACGACGGCCAAGGGCATCGCCGGCGGGCTTCCCCTGGCTGCGGTCACTGGTCATGCATCCATCATGGACAGTGTGCACGTCGGCGGACTCGGCGGCACCTACGGCGGCAATCCGATCGCCTGCGCCGCCGCCCTCGCCTCCATCGAGACGATGCGGGAGCTGGACCTCGCCGGCGCGGCCCGCCACATCGGATCGCGGATCACCGCCCGGCTGTCCGAGCTGGACCACCCCGCGATCGCGGAAGTACGCGGCCGCGGCGCGATGATCGCCGTCGAGCTGCCCGACGCCTCGACGGCCGCGAGCGTCGCCGCGCAGTGCCACGCGAACGGACTCCTCGTCCTGACCTGCGGAACCTACGGCAACGTGCTGCGCTTCCTGCCACCCCTGGTGATGCCGGACGACGTCCTCGACCGGGGTCTCGACATCCTCACCGCCGCTCTCACCTCCCGCTAGCCGCTTTCGGGCGCCAGATCGGGGTCATGCATGCTTCCCGAGGTGTCGGGAAGCATGCATGACCCCGATCTAGTGGCGATGGCTAGTGTGCATCCATTGTGGACTCGGAGTCCGAATGATCCACAGAGATGCGCTTGGGTATGGGCATTTCAGCCCGGAGAAGTGTCCGTAGATTCGCAGGTCACAAGAGGTATAAGCTCTCTTCGCGGGGCGGCGCCGAACCCGACACTCGGACAGCGCGAGCAAGGGAGTTGCACAGCGTGACAGGGACTATCGAAGACGAACTCCGAAAGCTGCGAGAGAACGACGATGCTCTGCTCGACCGGACGAACCAGGTCCACAAGGGCGTCTGCACCGTTGGTCAGAAGGTTCACGACCTGCACCAAGCGATGGACCACGAGTTCGTGGGAGTGCACACCAGCCTGAAGATCTTGAATTCTCATGCGCGTGTGGTGGACAGCCGCCTTGAGAAGATCGAGGACCGGCTCGAAGGCATCGACAGCAGGCTCGACGGACTCGACAGCAGACTCGACCGACTCGACAGCAGACTCGACCGACTCGACAGCAGACTCGACGGAGTCGACAGCAGGCTCGACGGACTCGACGGCAGGCTCGACGGTCTCGAGGGCGACATGGTCGAGGTCAAGGGCCAGCTGACCAAGCTCATGGCCCACTTCAGCATCAACTGACGACCATCGAGCGGCGGCGTCCCTGATGCGATCAGGGACGCCGCCGCAATGCTATTAGTGGGTGGCGAGTTGGGAGCCGCCGACTCGCAGGCCCCACGGAGTGCCGTACTCCTTGAGCTTGTCGAGGAAGGCAGTCGGCTCGAACGCCTCCGGACCCAGGACGCCGACGCCGGACCAGGTCCCCGCCGCGAGCAGTTCCAGCGCGATCACGGGGTTCACCGCGGTCTGCCAGACCACCGCCTGATGGCCGTACTCCCGCATCGACCATTCGTTGTCGACGACGTGGTAGAGGTAGGCCTCCAGCGGTTCACCGTCGCGGCCGACCCCGGTGACCAGGGTGCCGGCGCAGGTCTTGCCCCGCATCCGGTCGCCCAGGGTCGCCGGATCGGGCAGCCGGGCGGCCAGCACGTCCCGTGGGGAGACGTCGACGCCGCCGACGCGTACGGGTTTGGTGGAGTCCAGGCCGAGCTTGTGGATCGTCTTCAGCACGTCGATGAACTCCGCGCCCAGCCCGTATTTGAAGGTGACCCGCCGCGCGTCCACCCATCGCGGGATCAGCAGAACCTCCTCGTGCTCGACGTTGACGCACTCGACCGGGCCGATGCCCTCGGGGAAGTCGAAGACCTCCGGCTCGGAGAACGGTTCGGTGGTGAACCAGCCCCGGTCCTTCTCCCACACCACCGGCGGGTTCAGGCACTCCTCGATCGTCGTCCAGATCGAGAAGCTGGGCGCGAACTCGTAGCCGTCGACGGTGATGTTCGACCCGTCGCGTACGCCGATCTCGTCGATCTCGGTGAACAGATGGTCGGCGGCGTACCGGGCGAAGACGTCGGAGAGCCCGGGTTCGACGCCGATGCCGACGAGGGCGAGCCGGTCGGCCGCCTGCCACTCGACGGCTGCGGCGAACTGTTCGTCGCCCAGTTTGACGCCGGTCCGCTCGTAGGGCAGCGACGGATGGGGCTGAGACAACGACATCGCCATGTCGAGATAGTGGGCGCCGGCGGCGTACGCCCCGTCGAAGATCGGCATGACGAACCGGGGATCGACTGCGTTGAGGACGTGTGTGATTTCGTGCTCGCGGCAGAGAGCAGCGATCGCGTACGCGGACGAGGCGTCCACCTGCGCGGCTTGGAACCGCTTGTCCAGTCCGGAGACGGCTCGCTGGGCGCGGGCCAGGGAGTAGTCGGCGACCACCAAGAGGTCGAAGAAGTCGCGGCGGGCTGCGATGGCGGCGGCGGCGCTGCCGACGCCGCCCGCGCCGACGAGAAGTATGCGCATGATCAAGTTCCTTCTGGGAGGAGCGCGATCATGGATCTACGGACACGACACGCCGGTCGAGCACGTCCGTTAGCTCATGATCGCGCGCAAAAAAACTTAGGAGTCGAAGCCGAGGCCGGCGCGGTCGAGGGTGCGCAGCCACAGGTTGCGGCGGCCCTGCCGAGCATCGGCACGGGCCAGCGACCACCGGGTCAGTCCGATGCCGACGGAGCGGAAGGGCTCGGGCGGGAACGGAATGGGCCGCGTACGCACGAACCGCAGGCGCGTGCGTTCCGAGTCGGCCCCGCTCAGCAGGTCGAGCATGACCTGAGCGCCGAAGCGGGTCGCCCCGACGCCGAGCCCCGTGTATCCGGCGGCGTACGCCACTCGCCCGGACATGGCCGTGCCGAAGAACGGGCAGAACCGGGTGCAGGTGTCGATCACCCCGCCCCAGGCGTGGCTGAACGTCACCGAACCGGCCAGCTGCGGGAAGGTCTCGAAGAAGTGCGCGGCCAACGTCTCGAACGTGGCGGTCCGGCGTTCCAGGGACACGGAGATGCGATTGCCGAAGTGGTAGATCGCGTCGTATCCGCCGAAGAGGATCCGGCCGTCCGGGGTGATCCGGTAGTAGTGGAACTGGTTCGCCAGGTCGCCCAGCCCCTGCCGGTTACGCCAGCCGATCGACTCCAGTTGCCCGGCGGTCAACGGCGCCGTCATCAGCGCGTAGTCGTAGACCGGAACCAGATACCGTCTTAACCGCCGGAGCAGCGGAAACGCGTTGGTCGCCAGAGCGGCGTGCTGTGCGCGTACCACTCCCAGCGGCGTGTAGACCGCGACGCCGGAGCCGGCACCGGGCGAGCCGTCGCGCGACAGCTTCACCGCCGGAGAGTCCTCATAGATCCGGACCCCGGCGGACAACGCGGCCGCGCGGAGACCCCAGGCCAGCTTGGCCGGGTCCACCATGGCCACCCGATCGCGATCCCACAACCCCGCGAGGTAGGTCGGCGAATGCACCTCGGCCTGCACCTCGTCCTGGTCCAGATAGGCCACGTCGTGGCCGTAGTCCAGGGCGTCCTCGGCCGCCGAGCGAAGCTCGGCCACCTGATAGGGCTCGACGGCCACGGAGAGTTCACCGGTGCGCTCCCAGTCGCACTCGATGCCGTACCGCCGAATCGTCTGCTCGATCTCGTCGAGGTTCTGCCGGCCCAGTCGCTCCAGCCGGGCCACCTCGGCCCCGAAGCGCTCGGCGCCGTTGGCCAGCCCGTGGGTCAGGCTCGCCGCGCAGAATCCACCGTTGCGGCCGGAGGCGGCGTCGCCGCAGAGTCCGGCCTCGACCAGCACCACGTCGCGGTGCGGGTCACGTTCCTTGGCCAGCAGGGCCGTCCACAGCCCGCTGTACCCACCGCCGATGACCACCAGGTCGGTGGTCTCCACCCCGCTCAGCGGCTCGCGGGCGACGGGCCGGTCCGGCCGGTCCGTCCAGTACGGCGTCGGTGCTGCGTCTCGCAGGGCCGACGCCCACAGATCTGATCCTTTGGCTCGCATGAGCCGATCACCTTCTCCTTCTCTCGCACACGCCCGCGCGTGTGGTTCTTGTACGTGCCGGTCGAGCCCCTCGATCGGCGTCTCCCGCAGTGCGGCTACCTGCGGGTCCGCGGTGGTTCCCCGTCCGGCGCGCCCTCGGGCGTTCGGCGGCGGGGCCGCGAAGTCATATATGGGTACGCCGAAAGCGGCGCACGAAATAGGTAAGCCAGTACCGCCGCACGGAACACGCGGCGGTACTGGCTGAGAAGAAGACTTAGGAAGTGGCGGCGCGACGCGACCGGCGGGCGTTGCGAAGCTGCCCGACGGCGACGATGACGAACGCGATCAGGAACATGCCCGTCGCGATCGCGTTGACCTGCGGCGGAATGCCGCGCTGGTTGGCGCCCCAGACGAACAGCGGGAAGGTGCGTACGCCGCCGCTGTTGAACGTGGTGATGATGTAGTCGTCGAACGAGAGCGAGAAGCTCAGCAGGGCGGCGCTGACGATGCCCGGCATGACCAGTGGCAGCGTGACCCGGCGGAAGGTGGCGAACGGCGTGGCATAGAGGTCCATCGCCGCCTCCTGAAGCCGGGGGTCGAGCCCCGCCAGCCGCGCCTTCACCGTCACCACCACGAACGAGATACAGAACATCACATGTGCGATCACGATGGTAGCGAATCCGAGGTCGACCTGCGCGGAGACGAACAGGGTCAGCAGTGACGAGCCCATCACGATCTCGGGCGTCGCCATCGGCAGGAAGATCAGCACGTTCATCGCCGACCGGCCGAAGAACCG
Organism: Hamadaea sp. NPDC050747; assembly: GCF_040654195.1. Classification (NCBI taxonomy): domain Bacteria; kingdom Bacillati; phylum Actinomycetota; class Actinomycetes; order Micromonosporales; family Micromonosporaceae; genus Hamadaea; species Hamadaea sp. NPDC050747. Next base: position 296,857 of record NZ_JBFAHM010000003.1, on the reverse strand, counting down.
GTGCCGGACCAGGGCGAACGCGATGAGCGTACCGAGGATCGTGGCGATCACGGTGGCGATGAACCCGACCCGGAGGCTGACCCAGAGCGAGCCGCACATGTCGTCGGCGCCACTACAGATGTTCGCCCAGTTGTTCAGGGTCCAGTTCACCCCGGAGTCGTCGAGCAGGTACGTCGTCTTGTTGGATTCGGGCTGATTGAAGGAGAGCAGCGCGATGACGGCGATCGGCAACGCCATGTACGCCAGGACGACCAGCCCGACGCCCATGATCCAGTGGTCGGCGACCCATCTCCGGAAGCGGCGCATCTAGACCACCTCGTCGGTGCCGGAGATCGCGACGTAGATCGCGACCAGGATCAGAATGCCCGCCATCAGGGTGAACGACAGGGCCGCCGCGACCGGGATGTCGCCGACCCTCAGGTACTGCGACTGGATGACGTTGCCGATCATCGTGGTCGCCGGGCTGCCCAGCAGCTCGGCGTTGATGTAGTCGCCGGTAGCCGGGATGAACGTCATCAGCGTCCCGCCGACGACCCCCGGCATCGACAGCGGCAGGGTCACCCGGAAGAAGGACTTGATCGGGTGGGCGTACAGGTCGCCGGCCGCTTCGAGGAGCCGGGGATCCAGCTTGCCGAGAGAGGCGTACAGGGGCAGGACCATGAACGGCAGGAAGTTGTAGGTCAGCCCGGCGATGACCGCGAACGGGGTCGCCAGCAGCCGATCGTCCGGGCCGAAGAACGGCGTCGTCCGCAGCACGTCCATCACCCAGCCGTGATCGGACAGGATCGTCTTCCAGGCGAGCGTACGCACGAGGAAGCTGGTGAAGAACGGGGCGATGACGCCGACGAGCATCAGGTTCCGCCAGCGGCCCGCCTTCAGCGCGATCGCGTACGCCAACGGGTAGCCGATGATCAGGCACAGGATCGTGGCGACCAGGGCGTACCCGAGCGACCGCAGGAACTGGTCGGAGTAGGTCGAGATGCCGTCGGTGAAGTTCTGCCACCGCCAGGTCAGCTCGTAGCCCTCTTCGAGGCTGCCGGCCGGATCCCACAGGGTCGACTGGGCCAACAGGGCCACCGGCAGGGCGAAGAAGAGGACCAGCCAGAGCCAGCCCGGGAACAGCTGAAGGTAAGGCACCCACGAGCGTCGCTTCGCGCCCGCGACCGGCTCCGGCGGCGGCTCGTAGACGTCGCCGCCCGCCGGCCCGCCCGACGGGGTGGTGATGACCGCGCTCACGCCGGCTCCACACCGGACTCGGCGCTGGATTCGGGCGCGAGCAGGAACGAGTGGGCGGGATGCCAGTGCACCGTCACCTCGGTGCCCGGATGCAGTGGGCCGCCGGTCCCCGAGTTGGGGGCGAAGACCGCCAGTTCGTCGCCCCACGGTGCGCGGACCAGGTACTGCGTCGACACTCCGACGTAGGAGGAGTCGGTGATGACCCCGGGCACGGCGTTGTGACCGTCGGGCGCTACTTCGGTGGTCACGTGCAGCTTCTCTGGGCGTACCCCTAGATGAGCGGGACCAGAGGTGACCCGCGACCGGGCCGCGGGCACCGCGAACCGCGAGCCGTACGCCTCCACCGCGACGTCGTCGCCCGACGGACCGTGCGCGTTCGCGGTGAGCAGGTTGGACTGCCCGAGGAAGTTCGCGACGAAGGTGCTGGCCGGGAATTCGTAGATCTCGGTCGGCGCGCCGAGCTGCTCGATCCGCCCGGCGTTCATCACGGCGACGGTGTCGGCCATCGTCATGGCCTCCTCCTGGTCGTGCGTGACGTGCACGAAGGTCAGGCCGACCTCGGTCTGGATCCGCTTCAGCTCGATCTGCATCTGGCGGCGGAGCTTGAGGTCGAGGGCGCCGAGCGGCTCGTCGAGCAGCAGCACCTGGGGGTGGTTCACGAGCGCGCGGGCCAGTGCGACCCGCTGCTGTTGCCCACCGGAGAGCTGAGCCGGGCGGCGGTGGCCGTAGTCGGCCAGCTGGACCAGCTCCAGCATCGCCCGGACGGCCGGCTTGATCTCGGCCCGCTTGACCTTGCGCTGCTGGAGGCCGAACGCCACGTTCTGCTCGACCGTCATGTGCGGGAAGAGGGCGTAGCTCTGGAAGACCGTGTTGACCGGCCGCTGATGCGGCCGCATGCGGGTGATGTCCTTACCGCCCAGGGTGATGGAGCCGGCGGTCGGCTCCTCCAGCCCGGCGACCATGCGCAGCGTCGTGGTCTTCCCGCAGCCCGAAGCGCCGAGCAGGGCGAAGAACGAGCCCTCCGGAATATGCAGGCCCAGGTCGTCGACCGCGACGAACGCGCCGAAGCGCTTCGTCACGCCGGCGAGAGTCAGGCCGCCGGTGGGCGCGACGCCGGTCGCGGCGGGCGAGGCCGCGACCGGGGTGGGGGCGACAGACATGGGACGTCAGGCCCCGATCACGGCGCGGAACTTGCGCTCGTAGTCCTTGCGGACGTCGTCGGCCAGCGTCATGAACGCGTGCGCCTTCGACAGCTCGGTGTCGGTCGGGAAGATGAAGCTGTCCTCGACCAGATCGGGGTCGATGTCCTTCATCGCCGCCTGGGCGCCGGCCACCGGGCAGATGTAGTTGACCCACGCGGCCAGCTCCGCGGCCACCTTGGGGTCGTAGTAGTAGTCGATGAGCGCCATCGCATTGGACGCGTGCGTCGAGGTGATCGGGATCAGCATGTTGTCCGACCAGTACATCTGCCCCTCCTCGGGGATGACGTACTTGACGTTCTCGTCGTCCGCGCCGGTCGCGATCACGTCGCCGGACCAGCCGATGCAGGCCCCGACGTCGCCCTTGGCCAGGTCGGTCAGGTAGTCGTTGCCCGCGACCCGGCGGATCTGGCCGGAGTCGACCGCCTTCTTCAGCTTGTCGATCGCCGCGTCGTAGTCGGCCGCGGTGAAGTTGGCGGGGTCCTTGCCGATCGACAGCAGGATCAGGCCCATCGTGTCGTTCAGCTCGGTCATGACCGAGACCTTGCCCTTGAGGTCGGCCCGGGTCAGCAGCTCGTCGATGCTCTTGACCGGCGTCTTGACGACCTTGGCGTTGTAGCCGATGCCGGTGAAGCCGGACTGCCACGGGGCGGCGTACACCATCTCCGGGTCGAACGCGCGGCCCTTGAGCGACGGGGCCAGGTTCTTCTGGAAGTTGGCCACCTTGGTCGGCTCGAACTTCGCGACCTGGTTGGCCTTGATCAGCTTCGCGGCCATCCAGTCGGTGAAGACCACCACGTCGGGCTCGATCGCCTGACACTCGGTGAGCTGCGTCCGGATCTTGCCGTAGAACTCGTCGTTGTCGTTGATGTCCTCGCGGTAGGTCACCTCGATGCCGGTCTTGGCCTTGAACGCGTCCAGCGTCGGGTGCTTGCTCGCGTTCTTCTCGTCGGTGTCCATGTACTCGACCCAGTTCGAGAAGATCAGTTTGCGCTCGGTGGCCGAGACGTCGGGCGTCGCGCAGACCTTGGCGGCGCTGCTCGTCGCGGCGGTCGGGTTCTTGCCCTTGGTGCCACAGGCGGCCAACGCGCCGCCGGTCAGGGCCAGGGCGCCGCCGGCGGCCACGCCGCGGAGCAGACCGCGTCGCGTCGGCATGGCGTCGAGCAGCGCTTTCGCCTCCGGGGACAGAGGCTTACGGGAAGACGAGCGCATCTGAGGGTCCTTGTCTTCAGGCGGGGGCTGGTACCGGTTGGGGGCTTGGTCGGGCCGCGTGTCAACGCGGGCGGGGCTAACGAAATATAGTGCTCTGCCACGGCTTGGCGGCAACCCCGGTGACCTCCAGCATCACGTGCTTGACCTGCGTGTACTCCTCGAAGGCGTACGCCGACATGTCTTTGCCGAAGCCGGAGCGCCGGAAGCCGCCGTGCGGCATCTCGCTGATGATCGGAATGTGGTCGTTGACCCACACGCAGCCGGCTCGCAGCTCCCGGGAGCCGCGCAGCGCGCGGTGCACGTCGCGGGTCCAGACGCTCGCCGCCAGGCCGTACGGGGTGTCGTTGGCCAAGGCGAGCGCCTCGTCGTCGGTGTCGAACGGCAGGACCGTGAGAACCGGCCCGAAGACCTCGTCCTGCACGATCTCGCTGTCCTGAGCCGCCCCCACGATCAGAGTCGGCTGGTAGTACGCACCCTTCGCCAGGTTCTCCGTCGTGGGCGCGCCGCCGCCGGTCACGGCTTTCGCCCCGCTCTCCAGGGCACGTTCCACGAACCCGGCGACCCGGTCACGCTGGGCGAAGGAGACCAAGGGGCCGAGATCGGTCGCCGGATCGGTCGGGTCGCCCAGGCGTACGCCGGCCATCAGCTCGGCGACCCGGTCCACGAATGCCCCGAAGAGCGGCCGGGCCACGTACGCCCGAGTCGCCGCCGTGCAGTCCTGACCGGTGTTGATCAGCGACGCGGCGACGGCCCCACGGGCGGCTGCCTCCAGGTCGGCGTCGCCGAAGACGACGAACGGCGCCTTGCCCCCGAGTTCGAGGTGTACGCGTTTGACCGCGCCGGCTGCGGCCGCCCCGACTCGGCGGCCGACCGCCGTCGACCCGGTGAAGCTGACCATGTCGATGTCGGGATGCTCGACCAGGGCGGTTCCCGCGACCGGGCCGCGCCCGGCCACGACGTTCACGACACCGGCCGGAATCCCCGCGTCCACTGCCGCCTGCTCGAACAGGAGGCTCGTGAGCGGGGTGATCTCGGCGGGCTTGAGGACGATCGTGTTGCCCGCCGCGATGGCCGGCAGGATCTTCCAAGCCGCCATCTGCAGCGGATAGTTCCACGGCGCGATCGAGCCGACGACACCGATCGGCTCCCGGCGGATCAGGCTGGTGTGGTCGGCGGAGTACTCCGCGGCCGCCTTGCCCTCCAGGTGCCGGGCGGCCCCGGCGAAGAACGCGGTGTTGTCGATCGTGCCGGGGACGTCGAACTCGGTGGCGAGCCGGATGGGCTTGCCCGTCTGGCTCACCTCGACCTGGGCGAACTCGTCGGCCCGGTCGGTGAGGACCCCGGCCAGCCGGGTCAACGCCGCCGACCGCTCGGCCGGAGTGGTGCGCGACCATTCGGCGTACGCCGCGCGGGCCGCGGCCACCGCCGCGTCCACCTCGGCCGGTCCGGCGGGTTCGTACTCCGTGACGACGGAACCGTCGGCCGGATTGACGACCTGAAAGCCCATGGACCGCCTCCCAGCAGCGCCGACGGTATCGTGTGCGCCTGATACTGGCATGACGTGGCGCAGTTCACAAGTGATTCCGTTGCAGTTATCGACTTAGACAACGGATTACGCGAGAATTGCGGTTCAAGATTGCGGTTTCGTTACGGCGACCGCCGGACGTGACACGGACGACGCGATCCGCGACACGGTTCCGACGCATCACAGGAGGATCGATGGCGGCACGGCAGCACCTCGACAACGCCCAGCACGCGCTGCTCGACGACGTCGCCAAACAGATCATCGCCCAGCTCCAGGAGGACGGCCGCCGCCCGTACGCGACGATCGGTCGTGCGATCGGGCTGTCGGAGGCCGCCGTCCGCCAGCGGGTCCAGCGCCTCATCGACGCGGGCGTCATGCAGATCGTCGCCGTCACCGATCCGCTGCAACTCGGGCTCGGCCGCCAGGCGATGGTCGGGGTGAAGACGAGCGGCAACCTCGAGTCGATCGCCGATCAGATCGCCGCCATCGACGAGGTGGACTACGTGGTGATCACGGGCGGCTCGTTCGACATCCTGCTGGAGGTCGTGGCCGGCAGCGACGACCACCTGCTGCAGATCATGCAGCAGGTACGCGCGGTCGACGGGGTCAACAGCGCCGAGATCTTCGTCTACCTCAAGCTGCGCAAGCAGACCTACTCCTGGGGCGCGTGAGTTCTCCCTGCAGATCAGGGTTGCCCCAGGCTTCCCGGGCCGCCGGAAGCGTGCATAACCGTGATCTGCATCCGAAAAACGACGGAGCGGTTGCGGATTTCGTCGTGATAGCGAGATATCACGACGGTTCTGGTTGCCAACTGCTCCTTACCTGTGCGATAACCGTGGCATGGGAAACCCGACTGACCATCTCTGGATGCACTTCACCCGGATGGGCGCGTACGCCGAAACCGACGTGCCGACCATCGTCCGCGGCGACGGCTGCTACGTCTGGGACGCGAACGGCAAGCGCTACCTCGACGGGCTGGCGGGACTGTTCGTCGTCAACGCCGGACACGGCCGGCAGGAGCTCGCCGACGCCGCGGCCAAGCAGGCGAGCGAGCTGGCCTACTTCCCGCTGTGGTCGTACGCGCATCCCAAGGCGGTCGAGCTCGCCGACCGGATCGCCGGCCTGACGCCGGGCGACCTGAACCGCGTCTTCTTCACCACCGGCGGTTCCGAGGCGGTGGAGAGCGCCTGGAAACTGGCCCGGGCGTACTTCAAGCGCGTCGGCGAACCGCTCCGGCACAAGGTGGTCAGCCGCTACGTCGCGTACCACGGCACCTCCATGGGCGCGTTGAGCATCACCGGCGTACCGCCGTTCAAGGTGGACTTCGAGCCGCTGGTGCCCGGTGGCGTCAAGGTGCCCAACGCCAACTTCTACCGCGCCCCCGAGTTCTGTAAGGACGACGAGGCGGCGTTCGGCGTGTGGGCCGCCGACGAGATCGAGCGCGCGATCCTGCGCGAGGGCCCGGAGACGGTCTGCGCCGTGTTCCTGGAGCCGGTGCAGAACGCGGGCGGCTGTCTGCCCCCGCCGGCCGGCTACTTCCAGCGCGTACGCGAAATCTGCGACCGCTACGGCGTGCTGCTCGTCTCCGACGAGGTCATCTGCGCCTGGGGTCGGCTGGGCACCTACTTCGGCGCCGAGCGGTACGGCTACCAGCCCGACATCATCACCACCGCGAAGGGCCTGACGTCGGGGTACTCCCCGCTCGGCGCGATGATCGCGACGGACCGGCTGATCGAGCCGTTCCTGGGCGAAAAGCAGATGTTCGCCCACGGCATCACCTTCGGCGGGCACCCGGTCAGCTGCGCGGTCGCCCTGGCGAACCTCGACATCTTCGAGCGCGAGGACCTGGTCGGCCACGTCGCGAAGACCAGCGACGCGTTCCGGGCCACCCTGAACAAGCTGCACGACCTGCCCATCGTGGGCGACGTGCGGGGCGACGGCTTCTTCTTCGGCATCGAGCTGGTCAAGGACAAGGCGACCCGGGAGACGTTCACCGACGCGGAGTCCGAGCGCATCCTGCGCGGATTCCTGTCCCACGCGCTGTTCGACGCCGGGCTCTACTGCCGCGCCGACGACCGCGGCGACCCGGTCGTCCAGCTGTCCCCGCCGCTGATCGCCGAGCAGCAGCAGTTCGACGAGATGGAGCAGATCCTGCGCCAGGTGCTGACCGAGGCCTGGACCCTGCTGTGATCGGGTCCTACTGGGAGGCGACGGGCGGTCCGGTCACGGACCGCCCGTTCCTTTCCGGCGACCTGGAGGTCGACGTCGCCATCGTCGGGGCCGGCTACACCGGGCTCTGGACCGCGTACTACCTCAGTCTCGCCGCGCCTTCCCTGAGGATCGCGGTGGTCGAGGCGGAGCACGTCGGCTTCGGGGCGAGCGGACGCAACGGCGGCTGGTGCTCGGCCTTACTGCCGATGTCCGCGCCGACCATGCAGGCCGCGATGGAGGCGACCGTCGACGAAGTGGGCCGGGTCGCCGCAGCCGAAGGCATCGACTGCGACTTCGCCAAAGGCGGCACGATCGTCTTCGCGCGTACCGCGGTGCAGGCGCGGCGCGCGGCCGGCGACGATTGGCTCGACGCCCGGGAAGCGCGAGCCCGATGTGACGCGGCCGGACTGCTGGGAGCCACCTACACGCCGCACTGCGCCGCCATCCACCCGTTGCGCCTCGTCCGTGGGCTCGCAGCCGCCGTGGAGCGACGCGGGGTCACGATCTACGAGCACACCCCGGCGATCCAGATCCACGCGGATCGAGTGCTCACGACGCACGGCACGGTCCGTGCGCATTCAGTGGTACGCGCGACGGAGGCGTACACCTCACGGCTACCGGGGCACCGTCGCACGGTCGCGCCGGTGTACTCGCTGATGGTGGCGACCCCGGTCCTGCCGGCCTACGTCTGGGACACGATCGGCCTGCGCGAGCGGGAGACGTTCTCCGAACATCGGCACCTCGTCATCTACGGCCAGCGCACGGCCGACGACCGGCTCGTCTTCGGCGGACGCGGCGCGCCTTACCACTACGGCTCGGCGATCCGGCCGTCGTTCGACCGGGACGACCGCGTCTTCGCCATGCTCCGGCAGACACTGGGCGAACTCTTCCCCGTCCTCGGCGACGTGCCGATCGAGTACGCCTGGGGCGGCCCGCTCGGCATCGCCCGCGACTGGCACGCCTCCGTCGGCGTCACCGAAGGCGTCTACCACGCCGGTGGCTACGTCGGCGACGGCGTCGCGTTGTCCAACCTCGCCGGGCGTACGCTCACCGCCCTCCTCACAGGCGCGACCTCGCCTTTGCTGGAGCTGCCCTGGGTCGGGCACCGATCGCGGCGCTGGGAACCGGAGCCGCTGCGCTGGCTCGGCGTGAACGCCGGACTGCGCTTGATGAGCGCCGCCGACGCCGAAGAAACCCGAACGGGACAGCCGTCGCGGCGGGCCGCCCTCTTCACCCGCCTAGCCCCCCACTGACCCCTACGCGGCCCTCCCGCCCTCTGCTCTCGCCCGGGGTGGAGCGAGGGGGTTATTGGATGTCGTCGGGGCTCATGCCGAGGAGGTTCGCGACCTGTTCGACGACGACGTCGCGGACCAGTTCGGCGAGGTCGTCCCGGTCTCCCGCACGGAATTCCAGCGGCCGCCGGTAGACGACGATCCGGGGCGGTACGCCGTGCCGCCCGGGCCGGCCGGGCAACAGCCGGGCCAGTGGCACCGAGCCGTCCTCCAGCACGTCGGAGTCGTAGACGTTGAGGTCGGGCGGCACGTCCTCGACGGCGAACTCGACGCCGGCCAGCTCTTTGGCATATCGGCGTTCGAGACCTTCGACGGTGTCGAGGACCAGGTCGTCGAAGACTTCCGCCTTGGTCCGGGACATCGGCACGCTGGCCGGAACGAGCCGGCCCCGCAGGCCACGGCCGTGCCGATCGCGTCGCGCCCGCGAGCGGCGGGCACGGGGATGGCGGGGATCGGTCACGCAGCTACCCTAGCTTGACCGGTCGGCCGACCGAGAGCGAGTTCACCCACAGCGTTCTCCGCGTGTCGGGGCTATGACGGAGTGCGAGAAGCGCTAACGTCAGCGGCCGTGAGGTCACCGCGACGCTGTTCTCGCAACGGATGCCCCAGGCAGGCAGTTGCGACGCTGACCTATGTCTATTCGGACTCTACGGCAGTTGTCGGTCCTCTCGCCATAAATCCGGAACCGCACACATACGACCTCTGTGAGACGCACGCGCGCAACTTGACGGCGCCCCGCGGCTGGCAGCTCGTCCGGCACGACGGTGAGTTCGAGACCCCGCCCCCGACGACGGATGACCTGGTCGCCCTGGCCGAGGCGGTACGCGAGGCGGCCCGCCCGGCACCGCGGATCGCCGAGGACGGCACCCCCCTGCCGCCGACGCCGGGCCGGCGCGGCCACCTCCGGGCCGTGCCACCACCTACCTGAAAGGCCGCCACATGAAGCCCGTCGGGAAGCCGCCCACCTGAAGCCCGTCGGCAACCCGCCACATGAAGCCGTGAAGCCGCGAAGCCGCCCGCCGGAACGCCGCCACGTGCGGACCGACGAGGACCGGCTGGAACGCGACCGGGCGCCCACCATCACGGCGGACGCCCGGTCGGACGAGAATCAAGCGGCGCGGCGCTTCAGCTTCCGACGCTCGCGTTCGGACAGTCCACCCCAGATGCCGAAACGCTCGTCGTGACCCAGCGCGTACTCCAGGCACTCCGACTTGACCTCACAGCGTGAGCAGATCCTCTTCGCCTCGCGCGTAGACCCGCCCTTCTCCGGGAAGAAAGCCTCCGGATCGGTCTGCGAGCACAGTGCACGCTCCTGCCACTCCGGCGCATTGCCGAGCAGATCGGCGACGACGGGACGGCCGTCCATCGCACCAGCCTCCTTCACCTGCGCCGGACCGGCCGGCGCATCCCCCCTCTTGCCCTGTTGCGGTGATCCACACGTACCACGAACATCAAGCCGCGGTCTGGTGGTCGCCCCAGAACAACCCCTGAGAATTACACGCAGCTCGCGTCGGCATCGTCAAGGAAAACGGTCCGTTCAGGGCCGTTCGTACCGGGGCATCCCGCCACTGCCCTATCGGTTCGCCGACCCGATTGGTTACGCCCTCTCGGCGTGTCGTACCAAGAAATTCTGATTCCGCAGCGCAAACTGGCGCACCTTACATTGGAGTCAACGAATAAGTGGTGTTCCGCTGACGCGCGGGACGCCCGGCTGCGGCCGCGATCGCGTGCAGTTGCTCGACCGTACGCGCGGACCCGTGCTCGGAGCCGGCCATCCGGGAGATGGTCTCCTCCATCAACGTGCCGCCCAAATCGTTGCAGCCGCCTCGAAGCATCGCCACGGTGCCCTCGTCGCCGAGCTTCACCCAGGAGCACTGGATGTTGGGTATCCGACCGTGCAACAGGATCCGCGCCATCGCGTGGACCGCCCGGTTCTCCCGCCAGGAGGCGCCCGCGCGGGCGATGCCGGCGAGGTAGATCGGGGCGTTGGTGTGGACGAACGGCAACGCCACGAACTCCGTGAAGCCGCCGGTGTCGTCCTGGATCCCGGCCAGCACCCGGAAATGGCCCAGCCAGTGTCCAGGGTGGTCGACGTGGCCGAACATCATCGTGGCCGAGCTGCGGATGCCCAGCCGATGTGCGGTGGAGACGACGTCGATCCAGGCCGCCGCGGGCAGCTTGCCCTTGGTCAGCACCCATCGGACCTCGTCGTCGAGGATTTCGGCGGCGGTGCCGGGAATGGTGTCGAGTCCGGCCTCCCGCAACCGGGACAGCCATTCGTGGACGGAAACACCCGCCTTGGCGGCGCCGGTGACGATCTCCATCGGGGAGAAGGCGTGGACATGGAGCCCCGGTACCCGTTCCTTGATCGAACGAATCAGGTTCGGGTAGATCTCGACCGGAAGTCTGGGGTCGATGCCACCTTGGAGACAGACTTCGGTCGCGCCGAGTCGCGCCGCCTCCTCCGCCCGTCCGGCCACCTCCCCCACGCTGAGCCGGTAGGCGTCGGCATCGCGTTCCCGTTGGGCGAACGCGCAGAACCGGCATCCGACGTAACAGACGTTGGAGAAGTTGATGTTCCGGTTGACCACATAGGTCACGTCGTCGCCGGCGGCTTCGCGTCGCCAGCCGTCCGCGATCGCCGCCAGCTCGTCGAGCGGCTCGCCGTCCGCGGCGAACAAAGCCAAGGCCTCGCTCTGATGCCGTGGATCCAGCAGGCTCGCCGGGTCGCTCGCGGCCCGCTTCAGTCCCGCCGCCATCTCGGGATACGCCGAAAGCAGCGGCACTGGCCGGACGTCGCTGCGCAGTAGCTCCCAGTCGCCGTACACGTCGTCGAAGTCGGACCGGCGGTCGCCGGTGCGGCCCTCGTCGTCGACGGCGGCGTACAGGTCGGTGCGTCCGGCCGAGAAGACCTCCTCGGGTTCCTGCCACGGCCGCCCGACCGGCCGGGCCTCCTCGCGGGCGAGCCCGGTCCCGGGATCGGCCAACGCGGCGACATGACCGTGCAGGCGCGGATCCAGCCACGGTTCGCCGGCCAACCCTCGTTGTGCGTACCCGGGGTAGATGGTCAGCCGCTCACGGAGCCGGAAGCCCGCCGCGGCCGTATGCCGCGCGAGCGTGTCGATGAGCGGCCACGGGCGTTCCGGGTTGACGTGGTCGGCGGTGACGGGCGAGACGCCGCCCCAGTCGTCGATCCCCGCACGCAGCAGCAACTCGAAGTCGCCGGCCCCTTCGACCAGGTTGGGCGGGGCCTGGATACGCGCCTTCGGGCCGCAGACCAGCCGCGTGACAGCGATCGTGGCGGCGAGGTCGAGCATCTCGGCGTCGGGCGCCGACCGCATGGCGGTGTCCGGCTTCGCCCGGAAGTTCTGGACGATGATCTCCTGGATGTGGCCGTACTCGCGGGCAACGCGGCGCATCGCGAAGATCGCGTCGACGCGCTCCGCGAGCGTCTCGCCGATCCCGATGAGGATGCCGGTGGTGAACGGCACGCCGACGCGGCCCGCGTCCTCCAGGACCCGCAGACGGACCGCCGGTTCCTTGTCGGGCGAACCGTAGTGGGGACTGCCGGGCTCGGACCACAACCGCGTCGCGGTCGTCTCCAGCATCATCCCCATGCTCGGCGCGACCGGCTTGAGCCGCTGAAGATCGGCCCAGCTCAGGACGCCCGGATTGAGATGCGGCAGCAGGCCGGTCTCCTCCAGCACCGCGATCGCCGACGCACGTACGTAGTCCAGTGTGGAGTCGTAGCCCCGCTCGTGCAGCCAGTCCCGCGCCGCCTCCCAGCGGTCCTCGGGGCGGTCGCCCAACGTGAACAGCGCTTCCTTGCAGCCCTGCTCGGCCCCTTTCCGGGCGATCTCCAGGACCTCGTCGCGCTCCAGGAACGGGCTCGGCACCCGATGCGGCACAGTGGCGAAGGTGCAGTAGTGGCAACGATCACGGCAGAGCCGGGTCAGCGGGATGAACACCTTCTTCGAGAACGTGACGACTCCCGGGCGGCCCGCCTCGGCCAGCCCGGCGTCGCGTACGCCGCCGGCCGCCGCCAGCAGCGCGTCGAGGTCCTCGCCCCGGGCGCTGAGCAGGACTTCGGCCTCCGTCGCGTCGAGCTGCCTCCCCTCACGCGCCCGATGGAGCGCGCGCCGGATGCCCGAGGATCCCCCTGAAGATTGCGCCACGAGGGGCAGCCTACTGCCGTTGGACACACGGCACCCCTGCTGGTCGTTACGCGGCTGTGAGAGAGGATGGCACCATGCGCATGACGGTGATCGCCGGTGGCATCGGCGGAGCCCGCTTCCTTCAGGGCGTGCGGGCGTACGCCCGGACGATCGGCGGCGAGGTGACCGCGATCGTCAACGTCGGCGACGACGTGACCCTGCACGGCCTGCGGATCTGTCCCGACCTCGACTCGGTGATGTACACCCTGGGCGGCGGGAACGACGCCGAACGCGGGTGGGGCCGGGCGAAGGAGACCTGGACCGTCAAGGAGGAGCTGGCGGCGTACGGGCTCGGCCCGGAGTGGTTCGGGCTCGGCGACCGGGACATCGCCACGCATCTGACCCGGAGCGTCATGCTCACGGCGGGCTACCCGTTGTCCCAGGTCACCGAGGCGCTCAACCGACGCTGGCAGCCGGGCGTACGGATGATCCCCGCGACCGACGACAAGGTCGAGACGCACGTCGTGATCTCCGCCGCCGACGCCGCCGACCAGGGGCTGGTGACCTCGGAGACGGCCACGGCCGCACTGGAGGGCGGCGAGTACGCCATGCACTTCCAGGAGTGGTGGGTCCGCTATCGGGCGGGAATCCCGGCGAAGAAGTTCGTCTTCGTGGGCTCGGAGCAGGCCGCGCCCGCGCCCGGCGTGGTCGACTCGCTGACCGACACCGACGTCGTCCTCATCGCGCCGTCCAACCCGGTGGTCTCGGTCGCACCCGTGCTCGCCATTCCCGGCGTACGCTCGGCGCTGCTGGCCAGCCGCGGTCCGGTCGTCGGCGTGTCGCCGATCATCGCCGGGGCGCCCGTCCGGGGCATGGCCGACAAGTGCCTGGCGGCGATCGGAGTCGACTGCACCGCGCAGGCGGTCGGGCAGGCGTACGGCGCCCGGGGCTCCGGCGGCATCCTCGACGCCTGGCTCGTCGACACGAGCGACGCCGGCATCGTCGTCCCGGGCGTGACGGTCCGGTCGACTCCACTGTGGATGACGGATGAGGACGCGACCGCCGCGATGGTTCGCGCCGCCCTGACAGCCGGAGGTGTCGTGTGACGCTCCCCGACGGCGGTTTCGCCGTTCTCCCGGTTCGCGGCATTCCCGAGGTACGCCCCGGCGACGACCTGGCCGAGCTGATCACGCAGGCCGCGCCGTGGCTGCAGGACAACGACGTGCTGGTCGTGACCAGCAAGATCGTCTCGAAGGCGGAGGGCGCGCTCGTCCCCGTCCCGACGGAAGGCCCGGATCGGGAAGCCGCCCGGGAGCAGGCGCTGCGGTCACAGACCGCCCGCGTCGTCGCCACCCGCGGACACACTCGGATCGTGCAGACCCACCACGGCTTCGTCATGGCGAGTGCCGGCATCGACGCTTCCAATGTGGAGCGATCGCAGCTCGTCCTGCTGCCCAAGGATCCGGACGCGTCGGCCCGGTCGCTCCGGACCGACCTGCTCGCCCGGGGGCTCGACGTCGCCGTGATCGTCTCCGACACGATGGGCCGGCCGTGGCGCAACGGTCTCACCGACGTCGCCCTCGGCTCGGCCGGCCTCGAGCCACTGCGTGACCACCGGGGCGAGACCGACCCACACGGCAACGAGCTGCACATCACTCAGATGGCCGTGGTGGACGAACTAGCGGCCGCGGCCGAACTGGTCAAGGGCAAGATCGACCAGGTGCCCGTCGCGGTGATCCGGGGCTACCTCAGCGCCACGGTGGCGGACGGTTCGCCGGTCGTGCCGACGCTGGTCCGGGACGCGGCCAACGACCTCTTCTCGCTCGGCACCGCCGAGGCGATCGAACTCGGCCGCACCAACCCCTCCCCCTGACCGCCACCTCCGTCAGCGCTGGATCAGGGTTCTCGGTCGAATCTTGGTCCAAGATTCGACCCGGATCCCTGATCCAGCGCGGACAAAACGGGCACGGGCGGAGCGGTGCACGGGCGGGGCGGGCACCGGCGGGGCGGGGCGGAGCGGGCGGGTCAGGCGGCGAGGAGGCTGCGGCCGAGCACGGTCGGCAGATGCCGGACGCGGTTGCCCTCGCGGACGCTCATCACGAGGCCCGAATCACGCAGAACGGTGAGGTGCTGGCTGGCCGAGGCGGGTGAGACGCCCAGCTTCTTGGCGACTTCGCCCGTCGTCGAACCGTGCACGATCGCCTCGAGCACGGCGGCTCGCGTACGCCCGATCAGCTCGCTCAGCGCCTTCGGCCGGCTGAGCTCGTCGGCCGTCCGATCGATCGGGTAGACGAGCACGGGCGGGAGGTCCTCGTCGACGAGGGTGATCGGGCGGCCGGGCGTCTTGAAGAACGCCGGGATCAGGGTCAGCCCGCGGCCGTTCAGGTGCAGCTCCCGGTCGCCCTGGTAGGACTCGATCTCGATGGCCTCACCGGTCCAGCGGGCGCCGGCGCTCAGCCCGGACAGGAGCCCGTCGACCCCCTCGTGGGCGAGGAGCCGCCGCCGCTGGACGAGGTCGGACTCGACCGCTGTGCGTACGCGGGGCCAGATGGGGTCGAGGGCGACCTCCCGATAGCGCACGAGCGACCGGCGCAGTCCGCCCATCCCGCCCGCCCGGACCAGGTCGGTCGCCGACGGCGACGGCCGGGCGTGCCGGGCCAGCAGGTCGAGGTCTCGGCGGACCACCCGTTGCGGCGTACGCAGCACGGCGTCCACGCCGGCGGAGAACCCGGTCCGGCCCTCGGCGGGGGTGAGGAAGTCGGGAAAGTATCCGATCGGCGGGTTCAGTTCGAGCAGCAGGTCGACGTCGGCCCGGACGGGTCCACCCATCACCAGACGGTCACCAACCGTCCGACGCCAGTCACCGAGCGTAATGTCCAGACGGCGTGACCGCAGCACGTGGATGCTCAGACTGAGCTCCCACAGCGGGTCCGGCGCCGAGGCCAGCCGCGTACGCGCGAGATCGGCGCCGGTGAAGTGGATCCGCAGCATGTTCCACCAGCCGGACGGGGGCGTTGCAGGACGACTCTACCCACCCGTTCGACCAGGGTGTTTCGGCCAGGGCTGAAAGACGGTGATCTGACAGGAACCCTTACGGCAGGATGTCGGGACGGCAAGGACACGGGCGAACGGTGATTCGGGGGAACACCGCTCGCCCGTGCACTTGCTCAACGCCTGGTCACAGCACCTCGGAGCCGCGCTCCTTGAGGGAGTCCACCAGCTTCTTGACGTCCTGCGCCCGGTCCCGCGGGCAGACCAGGACGGCGTCCGGGGTGTCGACGATGATCATGTCGCGGACACCCAGCGCGGCGACGATCCGGCCGGTGGTCGGGATGATCAGACTGTCGGCCACGTCGTGCAGGATCACGCCCTCCTTGACCGCCACGTCGTCGTCGGCGTCGCTGCGCTCCCCCAGGACCACGTTGCCGTCCCGGTCGCCGGGCAACATCTCGCACAAGGTGTCGAAGTCACCCACGTCGTGCCAGCCGAAGTCACCCGGCACCGTGCCGACCAGGCCCTGCGCCGCCGCGCCCTCCATCACCGCGTAATCCACCGAGATCTTCGGCAACTCCGGCCAGATCTCGGTGAGCGCCCGCTCCCGGTCGTCGGTGTCCCAGGCCGCGGCGATCTTCGTCAGGCCCGCGTGGAGCTGCGGCTGCTGCCGGCTCAACTCCGCCAGGAACACGTCGGTACGCCAGACGAACATGCCCGCGTTCCAGAAGTAGCGGCCGGAGGCGACGTACTCCTCGGCCACCTCCAGCGACGGCTTCTCCTTGAACTCGACGACCCGGCGAACCGGGCCCGAGACGACCTCACCGCAGTGCAGGTAGCCGTAGCCGGTCTCGGGATGGGTCGGCTGAATGCCGATCGTCATCAGGAGACCCTGCTCGGCCCCGGCCACTGCCTGCCGCACGACATCGGCGAAGACTGCCTCATCGCGTACGAGATGGTCGGCGGCGAAAGACCCCATCACCGCACCGGGCGCGCGGAGCTGGATGACCGCGGCGGCCAGCCCGATCGCCGCGCACGAGTCGCGCGGCGACGGTTCCACGAGGATGTTGGCTTCGGGCACCTCCGGGAGCTGACGGGCGACCGACGTGGCATGCGCGGCCCCCGTCACGACCAGGGTGTCCGCGGGCGGCGACAACGGCGCGAGCCGGGACACGGTCGCCTGCAGCAACGTGGCGGCCGTCCCGGTCAGCGGGTGCAGGAACTTGGGGTTCGCGGCCCTCGACAACGGCCACAACCGAGTTCCACTGCCCCCGGCGGGGATGACGGCATACAACATCGCGCCATTCTCCGTGGTCCGACCATCCGCCATGCGGCTACCTCCCGGGCAGTAATCTTCACCTCACGGCGGGCAGCGCCAAACGGCCACTCCCTCACCGGCACGTCCGCCGGGTCGCTTGCCAGGGCGCGACAAAACGCTCGGCGCGAGACGGCATTCGCGTCGTGGCCCAAATTTACGCGGTTTTGCCCTATCTCGCAGCTCGGGCCCAAGCGGCCAGGTGCGCCTCGGCGCTCGCCGCCCAGGTGAACTCCTTGGCCCGGGCGAGCCCGGCCTGCGCCAGGGTAACGCGGCGAGCCTCATCCTCCAGCAACGCGAGCAGATCCTTGGCGATCCGATCCGGATCCTCACCCGTGTACGCCACCGCGTCGCCGCCGACCTCGGGCAACGACAGCCGCGGCGTGGTCAGCACCGGCGTCCCGCAGGCCATCGCCTCCAGCACCGGCAGACCGAACCCCTCGCCATGACTCGGATACGCCGCCAGAAGCGCCCCGCCCAGGAAACCGGGCAGGTCGGCGTACCGGAGATAGCCGGGGCGCAGCAGCCGCAGGTGGGCCGGCACCTCGGCGACCGCCCGATCGATCTCGTCGTCGTGCCCGGAACCCCCGGCGATCACCAACGCGGGCGGGTTGGGCAGCTCCTTCACCGCCTGCACCCAGCCGCGGATCAGGTTCGGGACGTTCTTCCGCGGCTCCTTCGCGCCGAGGAAGGCGAGATAGTCGCCCACTCCCAACCCCAGCCGGGCGCGTACGCGGGCCTTCTCGGACTCCGACGGCGCGTGGAACGCCTCCGGATCGACGCCGTGGTATGCCACGTCGATGCGGGTGGGATCGGCGTCCAGCAGCCGGATGAGTTCGTCGCGGGTCGCCTTGCTCGGCACGATGACGCGGGCCGCCCGGCGCAACGAGGTCTTGATCGCACTGCGGAAGAAGGTCCGCTTGGCGGCGTCGTAATGCTCGGGCTCGGTGAAGAAGGTGGCATCGTGCACCGTCACCGTGACCGGGCAGGTCGCGCGCAACGGGCAGGTGTAGAACGGCGAATGCAGCACGTCGGCGCCCAGCTGCTGAGCCAGCAACGGCAGACCGGTCTGCTCCCAGGCCAGCCGGGCCGGCCGGTGGGCGACCGCCGCCGGAGCGCCGACGACGTCGGCGCGCGGCAACATCCGCTGGTAACGCTCCACGTCGGTGCGCTGGGCGACGACACTGATGCCTTCGGTGTCGACGAGGGCGCCGAGCAGACCGTCCAGATAGCGCCCAACCCCGCCCCGATCGGCTGGAACGCTGGTGGCGTCGACGAGCACGCGGGCCACTGTCACTCCTTCGCCGGCGGCGTCGTCAGTGATTGCCGGAGGAATCGCTGTGCTGGCAATCGCTGTGCGCCGCATCACAGATGTCGTCTCTACCTTACGCCCGGACGCCAACGCTTGCGGGTCCGCGACGCGACACCTGCTCAACCGCGTGAGTTAGCGTGACCATGTGTCGACCGTGTCCTCCGCCTTCCTGGCAGTCGTTTCCGCCGATCCGGCGCGTCCGTTGCTCACCTGGTACGACGACGCCACCGGCGAACGGACGGAATTGTCCGGGGCCACCCTCGCCAACTGGGTGTCCAAGACCGCCAATCTGCTGGTCGACGGCTGCGGCCTCGGCCCCGGCGCGAAAGCCGCGATCGACCTGCCGCCCCACTGGCAGACCGCGGCGCTCTACCTGAGCGTGTGGACAGCCGGCCTCTCGGTCTCCGCTGAACCGCCGCTGGACGTCGCCTTCGTCGGCCCCTCCTCCGCCGTTGCGGACGCACCAGACGTCTTCGCCGTCGGGCTGCACCCGTTCGCATTACCCGTACGCGACCTGGCTCCCGGCGTACAGGACTGGGTGTCGTCCGCCCGGGTCCACGGCGACCACTACAGCGGGCCACGCCCGGCCGACGGAGACCTTGCACTCGGCGCATTCACGCACGACTCACTCGTCTCATTCGCGTCCTCGCGGGCCGCCGCGCTCGGGCTGGCCGCCGGATCACGCGTCCTCCTGAGCGTCGACGACTACCCCGACGTGGTCGACTGGCTCGTCGCTCCCCTCGTCGCCGGGTGCACCCTCGTGCTCTCCGCCCACACGCCGCCGTCCACTCTGGAGGCGCGGGCTGGGGTCGAGCGCGCCACCCTCGTCCTTTCCGCGCGATCATGAACTATCCGTCATGATCGACCGGCGTGTCGTGTCCACGCGACCCTGATCGTTCCCCTGTCGCCCTGATCGACTTCGCCGACCGGACGGGCATGATCATGTGCCCGGCGTCTGCGATTCGCCGCCCGAATCAGAGATCATGTGCCGGTGGTATGCGGAATTCAGCCGTTTAGCGCATACCACCGGCACATGATCAACGAAACGGCTCGTCGAGAGCTGACCGGGGGCACTTGATCATGGGATGCTGCCGGTTGCCGTGCCCTGCCGCGGATCAGATCGGCTTGAGCGTGTCCGGATCGATCTTGACGGTCGGCTCCTCGCCCGGCTTCGCCGCCTCGGCGCTCGGCGTCCCCGGCTTGGGCGGCTCGGACCTGGGCGGCTCAGCTTTCGGCAGCTCGGGCTTCGGCAGCTCGGCCTTCGGCGTGTCGGGCTTCGGAGCGGGCTCGGTCGGCTCGTCCTGCTCCAGACGCGGGATGGAGATCTCCTGGTCGGCGGCCCGATCCCGGGTCGGCACCGGCGGTACAGGCGTTGTCTCCGGCGCGGGCGGCGCAGCTTCGGCCGGCATCGGCGACGCGGATGCGCTAGGCGCAGCGGGCGGAGTCGGCGCAGCGGCCCCAGGCGTGGACGCGGGCGCGGCGGGCGGAGTTGGCGCGGCGGCCCCAGGCGTGGGCGCGGCAGACGCGGGCGCAGTCGGCGGCGATGGTTGCGTCGCGGGCGGAACCGCCGGTCCGGAGGCGGGCGGGAGCACGACGGTCACCGGGGCGGGCGGCGTAGGTTGCGGAGCGGGCGGAGAGGGCGGAACCGGCGGTCCGGAGGCGGGCGGGAGCACGACGGTCGCCGCAGCGGGCGGCGTAGGCACCGCGACGGGGGCCGAGTATCGCGGGTAGTGCAGGGTCGGCGGCGCCACGTCGGGCAGCTGTTCGGTCACGGGCTCGGGCTGGGTGGCGTACCGGGTCGGGCCTGCATAGGCCGCCGGCGGCTGGGCCGGATATCCCGGGTACGCCACTTGAGCAGCCGGCCGGGTGTCGTAGCGACTCCACCGGCGTGGGCTGGCCAGCGTCGCCAGCAGCGGCACTGCCAACAGGACGCCCAGGCCGGAGCTGCCGACCACGTCGATGCCGAGGATCTCCACGCCGAGCAGGTTGAACCGCGCTCCGATGTCGTCGAGGACGCGGTGGTAGCTGACCGGGTCGACGAGCGGCCAGGCGGGCATCCCGAGGAAGAAGAATCCGGCCAGCGCCGGACCGATCGGGGACAGCCGCGCCATCACGAGGACGGCGTACACGCCGCCGCCGACCACGAGCGTGGCCAGGGCCAGCACGGTCGCCAGCGGCCGCTGGTCGACGCCGCGTTCGACGGCCTGCCCGAAGGCGCTCAGTCCCAGCCCGGTCAGCAGGTACACGATCGGCGCGAGGATCAGGGCGAGCAGGAACGAACCGAGATGACGCATGCTCGGGCCTCCAGGTCGAATATGGTCAGCGGATCGGCGGCGGCGCCCACGGTCCCGTCAGCGGCGCCGAACCGTGCGGCTCGGGTTGCGTCGGAGGCGCGGCCGGGGCGGCCGTCTGTGTGCCGTCCGCGGGGAACGGCCGCCAGGCCGCCACCGCGTCTATGCGTCCAGTGTCGACCACCGGTTCAACGGGTGGGGCGACCGGCGGGGGTTTCGGGCGGCCGCGCCACCGGCTCGGGCTCGCCGCCGCCAACAGCAGGGCGACCCCGCCCACGAAGAGAATCGGCGAGTAAGCGCCGATCCATGGCGAGACGATCACGCCGTCGGCCAGCCGGAAGCCGAGCGAGTCCAAGGGCACACCGATGCCGAAGCTGTAGGCCAGCAGCCGTGGGGTGACCAGCAGGAGCCCGGCGACGACGGGGCCGACGGGCGAGGTCTGCAAGCAGGCCAGCGCACCGAGCAGGAGCCCCATCCCGGCGTAGATGGCGGTCTGCGCCCCGGTCGTGTCGGCCCAGACGGCGGTGAAGTGGATCGAGGCCAGCTCGACCAGCACAGGGGCGACGATCAGCCCGGCGACGAGGCTCCAGACGTGACGCATGCGCGCAGGCTACTCGCGCGTTCACCCGCGGAACATCCCACATATGTCGGCCCCGGGCGATGTATGGCGGAGCCATCTCACCACCGTGCGGCTGGGTGGAAGGATGCGGCAAGATGGGCGGGCCAGGTCAACGATGACCTCGGGCGGGAGGAGTAGATCATGACCACGATCCTGTGGCGGCCGCCTGCGGACGTCCGGCAGACGTCCCGGATCGGCGACTACCTGCGGTGGCTGTCGGCCGAGCGCGGGCGGGAGTTCGGGGCGTACGCCGAGCTGTGGCAGTGGTCCGTCGACGATCTTCCCGGTTTCTGGCGGTCGATCTGGGACTACTTCGACGTCGTGGCCCACAGCGAACCGACCGATGTCCTGTCGGGCGGCTACACCACCGGCGCGCCCTTCGGCCCCGGTACGCCGTTCGGCCCGACCGGCACGTGGTTCCCCGGCGCGAGGCTGAACTACGCGGAGAACGTCCTGCGGATGCCGGGCGTGTCCGGCGACACCCCGATGGTGCTCGGCCACTCGCAGAGCCGGGAGCCTGTCGTGTTCACCGCCGACGAGCTGCGCGACCAGGTCCGCCGGGCCGCCGCCGGGCTACGCCGACTGGGTGTGCAGCCCGGTGACCGCGTGGCCGCGTACCTGCCGAATGTGCCGGAGGCGCTCGTGTTGCTGCTGGCGACCGCGAGCCTGGGGGCGATCTTCACCTCGTGCGCGCCGGAGTTCGGTACGCGGAGCGTGACCGATCGATGGACCCAGATCTCGCCGGTGGTGCTCGTGGCGGTGGACGGCTACCGCTACGGCGACAAGCTCGTGGACCGCCGGGCCGAGGTGGCCGGGATCCGTGCCGCCCTGCCCTCGGTACGCGCCACCGTCGCACTGGACTACACCGGGCGAGGCGATGGCGCGGGTCAGGGCTTGGACGCCGACCTGAGCTGGGCCGAGTTGATCGCCGACACCGACGAGCCGCTGACCTTCACGCCGGTCGCCTTCGATCAGCCGCTCTACATCCTCTACTCGTCGGGCACGACCGGGCTGCCGAAGCCCATCGTGCACGGGCACGGCGGCATCCTGCTGGAACACCTCAAGATGCTCGCGCTGCACCACGACCTGGGTCCGGGCGACCGGATGTTCTGGTTCAGCACGACCGGCTGGATGATGTGGAACTATCTCGTCTCCGCCCCGGCCGTCGGGTCGGCGATCGTGATGTTCGACGGCAATCCCGGCTGGCCCGACCTCGGCGCGCTCTGGCGGATGGCCGAACAGACGGGGATGACCTTCTTCGGTACGTCCGCGCCGTTCCTGCTGGCCTGCCGCAAGGCCGGATTGTCCCCGAAGGACGAGGCCGACCTGAGCCGGCTCAAGGGCCTCGGCTCGACCGGCGCACCGCTGCCGCCCGAGGGCTTCCGCTGGGTCTACTCCGACGTGTCGGAGACGCTCCAGCTGCAGTCGTTGTCCGGCGGCACCGACGTGTGCACCGGCTTCGTCGGCAGCACCCCGCTCAACCCCGTCTACGAGGGCGAGATCGCTGCTCGCTGCCTGGGTTCGCGGGTGGAGGCGTACGACCCGACGGGTAAGCCGGTGCTCGGTGAGCTGGGTGAACTCGTCATTTCGGCACCGATGCCGAGCATGCCGGTGGGCTTCTGGGGCGACGAGGACGGCAGCCGCTACCGGGAGGCGTACTTCGACGTGTTCCCCGGCGTCTGGCGGCACGGCGACTGGGTCACCATCACCGACCACGGCAGCTGCGTCATCACCGGGCGCTCCGACGCCACCCTCAACCGCGGCGGGGTCCGGCTCGGCACGGCCGAGTTCTACTCCGTGGTCGAGGCGCTGGACGAGGTCGTCGACTCGGTCGTCGTCCACCTGGAGGACACCGAGGGCGGCGCGGGTGAACTGCTGCTCTTCGTCGTGCTCTCCGACGGCTTGGAGCTCGACGACGCGCTGCGCGCGAAGATCGCGCGAGAGCTGCGTACCGCGCTCTCGCCCCGGCACATCCCGGACGCGATCTACCAGGTCACGGCCGCGCCGCGCACCCTATCCGGGAAGAAGCTCGAGGTCCCGGTCAAACGCATCCTGACTGGTACGCCGGTCGACCGCGCGGCGGCGAAGGGTGCGTTGGCCAACCCCGAGTCGCTGAGCGCGTTCGAGAAGCTGGCGCGGGAACGCCCCCACTCCTGATCACTGCAGACCCTCGACGCTGGATCAGGGTTCTGGGCCGAATCTTGATGCAAGATTCGACCGGGAACCCTGATCCAGCGCTCACAAGGGACGGCGCGCACCGGAGTTAGCGCATTTTCTGGAGGCCTTCGCTGAGGCGTCGGCGGCGTTCGCTGTTGGCGCCCAGCACCAGGGCGAGGATGCCGAGCGGGATCATGATCACCCAGGCGCTGAAGGCCAGCGTCAACGCGTGCAACGCCGTGATGATCGCGACGATCGTGCCGACCTCGATCGGGGCTCGTTCGCGTTTCATCGAGCCGTAGATCACCGTCGCGACCGCCGCGACGAGCAGGATGCCCTCCCGGACCGGGTCGGTCTTGACCAGGACCAGGACGAGGGTCGGCCCGAACGCCGCGACCAGCCCCGGCGTGAAGGCCGCCCGCGAGCCCAGGTCCGGCCGCCGCCGCAGCTCGATCGCGCCGACGAGCAGCACGACGAGGGCGAACGGCAACGTGTACGCCTCCGGCTGGGCGACCTGCGCGTTCTGGGCGAACAGCCACCACGCGGCGATGGCCGATCCCGCGCTGGCCCAGAAGTACGCCCGTCGCTGGTTCTCGGTGTGCGTCGGCCGCCCGGCGGCGATGCCGAGGACGGCGCTCCACGCCGCGAGCAGGACCCCGACGGTGACGGGCGACTCCAGGGCGAGCACGAGCGCGATGAGCGCGGCGAAGTGACCGGCCCATTCGACCGCGGCCGCCTCCGGCCGGGCCTCCCGCTTGGCGAACCGGGGCAGCAGCGCCGCGCCGATGATGAGGACCGCGCCGACGGCGAGTACGCCGAGCGCAGTCCAGAACCGCGTGAGCCCCAGATGCAGGCTGACCGACATCATGAACAGCTCGCCTGCGACGGCCGCGCCGAGCCAGCCGAGGATGCGGGCCAGCTGCGTCTTCCCACCGAGAGCGGCGGTGGCTCCGACGGCGACCGCGCCGCCGAAGGTGAAGATCGTCATCTCCGGCGTCGCCAACGCGCCCGCCAGGCCGGCGTTGCCCCCGATCAGTCCCATGAGGACGATCGCCACCCGCGCCGTACGCAGCGAGCGGTCGCTCTCCGCGTCGGTGGGCGGTTCGGTGAGCGCCACGCCCAGCATGCACACCGTGAACACGGTCAGCCCGGCGAGGACCGCCGAATTCCAGCTCAGGCGCAAGGCGTACGGAATGATCAAGAGAGCGAGCGCGAAGACCGGCGTGATCCGGGCGACGGCCCGGTTGGCCCCACCGCCGAAGCCGACCGCGGCCAGGCCGGCCGCCGCCGTGAGCAGCAGCGCGGTCAAGGCGGCGCTGGGGCCGGTCGCGGACGCCGCGGTGGCCGTCGCCTCCGGTACGCCTGCCCAGATATGGCCGACGGTCTGGAACGGTTTGGTGAGCGCGGCCACGAGGAGCGGCCAGAGGGCGACGACCGCGAGCAGCGCGGGCAACGCCGCCGCGGCGAACGCACCGGCCGCCGGATAGTCGGGCAGCCGCCAGCGGTCGCGCGCCTGGCTCCAGAGCCGCGACAGCGGGCGTTCCCGCGTGACGGTGGGCGCCCGCAGCAGCTCGGACAGGACGGCCAGCAGCACCGCCGTGGCGGCGAAGACGCCGGTGGGTCGGGGACCGGTGATCTCACCGATCGCGATGGCGGTCCCCGCGACGCTGACGCCGACGGTGACCCAGCCGAGGTAGCCCGCGATCACCTTCCGGGCGGCCCCGGCCAACGCCAGCCCGACCGAGACGGTGGCGAGCGAGGCGGTCAACACGATCTGCCGCGTGTCCGGTTGTCCTCCGTGGACCATGTACGCCAGCACCGCCACCGCCGCCGGGGCGGCCAGCAGGACGCCGACCGTGCCGATGCCGCCGACCGTGCCGAGATGCGACGTCCGGACGGTGCCGAGGGCGGTCGTCGCGTGCTGGTACGCCGACAACGCCAGCACCACCAGACTCACCAACGCCAGTACGCCCAACGCCGCCGCCGTCGTCCAGGGGCGTACGAGGGCTGCTCCGACGGCGTAGAACGCCAACGCGATGGCCACCGCGATGCGCGCGTAGCCGGCTCGGGGATCCTTCGCGACCGGCGCCGAGATGGCGTACGCGGCGGCGATGACCAGGCCCAGGACGACCGGGGACCACCACGGCCAGTGCAACGCGGCGGGGGTGCCGACGGTGGCCAGCCCGACGCAGACCGCCGCGGCGTCGTAGTTGCGCGGCCGGGGCATCCCGATCGCCGCCGCGCCCGCGAGCGCGAGGAGCGCGAGCGGCCCCTGCCAACCCAGGTCCGACTCGGCAACTGCGGTCGATGCGAGATCCCCACTCCACAGTCCACCTTCGACGGTGACCGCCTGGAGTCCGCCGATCAGCGCCGGATACCCCGCGATCAGCAGGACGACCAGGCCGGCCGCGCTGGCGCCGAGCACCGGTCCGCGCCGCCAGTCGGCCGGCATCGACCGGATGCCGGCCGCCGCCGCGAGCACCATCAACGCCGCCGCGACCAGCCAGCTGTCCGGCAGCACGAGGGAGACGCCCCGGGTGACCGCCGCGATCGCGCCCGCGACCACCATGGCGGCGGCGTAGTCGGCCCCGTCGTACATCCGGTCGGCCCGGATCCCGGAGTCGATGGAGGAACTCAGGATCAGGAGCACCGCGGCGACGAGGAGCAGCGTGGCGACCAGGGTGTCGGCGAACCCCGCGCCCTTGGCCCCGAACGTCGCCAGCGTGATGACGAGTGCGCCGAGACCGCTGCCGATCGCGACCGGCAGCCCGATCTCGCGGTGGGCCACCTGACGGATCGCCACATAGCCGAGGGTGCCGCTGGCGGTCAGCGCCGCCGCGATCAGCGGCACCGACGGCAGCACACCCGGCGCGAGGCTGACGATGGTGGCCGCGACGGCGGACGGCGCGGCGAAGGCGGCGGCTCCGGCGCAGGTGTCACCGATGATCTGGGTGACCGGCCGGCGTGGCACGGCACGCCCGGCCCGAGCCTCCGGGCTGGGCAGGATCCGCTGTGCCAACGCGAGGATCACGCCCGCGGCGGTGATGGCGGCGAGCACACCGGCGGTCGCGCCCGGACCGGTCAGGGAGGCCACGATGGCCACCACTCCGACCACCGCCGCCGCGATCGCGTGCGCCCGCGCCGATCGCGGAGTCGTCGCCCCGAGTCCGCCGCCGGGAATCGCCCGCTGCGGCTCGGGCGCGCCGAACCACTGATCGGCGAGCTTGCCCGAGCGGGGCGACAGGAATCGGGCGAACGCGCTCTGCGGCCGTTGCTCCGCCGGAGCCGGCGCCTCCTCCTCACTCTCGACATCGGACTGTTCCGGCCGATCGGGCCGCGACGACACCTGCACCGAACCGACGCCGATGCCGACCGCCGCGATGCCGACCGCCACCGCAGTCAGCACCCACAGCGTCGCCGACGGCGTGAGCAGCAACGACGCGGGCGCGGCCAGTCCGGCGAGGGCCGCGCCGCCCACCGCGACCTCCCGGCGGAACGACGGCGGCAACGCCAGTCCGGCCGCGACGGCGGCCAACGCGACCGTGCCGACCAGCGACGCACCCGCGCCCGAACCGGCGCTGTGCAGAATCGCCTGGTACTCCTCTGGCGTACGGCCGTTCCAGATCGGCAGGCCCGCGCGGATCGGGCCGAGCGCCGCGCGTACCGCCTGGCCCAGGACGAACGCGCCGACGGCGGCGACGGCCACTGTGGACGCGATCTGGGGTCCGCGCCGGGCCGACGCCGGAATCACCCGGATGGCGAGCCCGGTCACCACCAACGCACCCGCCAGCACGAGCAGCGTCTGCCCCGGCGCGGCCAACGACGCGACCCGTCCGGCCACGACGATCCAGGCCAGGGTCAGCGCACCGGCGGCCAGATCCGGCAACGGCTTGGTCCGCACCATCAGCGCGCCGAGGAGGCCGACCGCGCAGGAGAGCAGGAGCGTCGCGCCACCCCGGGCGGCGGAGGGCGCGTCGGTCGCCTGCCAGGTCGCGACAAGTCCATAAGAGACACCGGCCAGCACGGCCACGCCGTGCAGGCCCCACGCCAGCTCGCGCAGCCAGAAGCTCGACCACGCGCCTTCCAGCACCTGTGGGTGGCGGATCGGGTGCTCACCGCCGATCTGGAGCGGCTCGCGGTGCGACAGCTCGACCGCGCGCGCGACCACCGCGTTGCCCAAGGCCAGCACGGCGAAGATCAGGGCCAGCCCGGCCGGGCCTTTGATCCAGTCGTACGCCAAAAGCGGCAACACGGGCTGGAAGAACAGCACCACGCCGTACCGAGCCGAACTGAGCAGTGTGACGCGATGGATCACGAGAGAGATGAGCGCGGTGACGGCGAACACCGCCCCGGCGATCTGCGACCACGACGCCGACGAGGTCGCGATCGGCGGCAACTGGGCCAGCAGGTATCCGTCCACCGGCAGGAGCAGCAGCCCGACCGTGGTCAGCGTCTCCGCCGTCGACACGAGGCGTACGCGGATGAGCATGAACGCCGAGACGAGCATGGCGACCGTGACGAGGCTGAGGACGAGCAGACCACCCCCGGCGCGCAGCCCGCTGGCGAAGGCGGCGTAGACGACGGCCGCCACGCCGATCATCAGTCCACCGAGGATCAGCAGGACGTTCTGCACCGTACGCGGAGAGGTCTCCGGCGGCGGAGTCTGCAACGGGGCGACCCGCTGCCGGGGAGCGCCCGGCGGTCGGCCGCCGGTGGCGGCGGCCGGGCGCGAAGCAGCCGGGCCGGGTGGGCGGTTGGGCGTACCACCGGGTGGGCGACCAGGTGCGGCCTTCTGGGTCGGTGGGGTCGTCGGAGGTGGAGTCGGCGCGGTGGTCGGCTCCTCGGCCTTTCGCCCGAACCGCCGCTGCCGCGGCGCCTGCGCTTTGGCCTGCTGCTTCTGTACGGCGTGGGAGAGCAGGTTGCGCTGGTGCATCGCGGCCTGGAGTTGCTGGCTCAGCTTCTTGCGCTGGGAGACCAGCCCCATGTCCTGCGTGTTGAGGTCGGCGATCGCCTTGTTGACCCGGGCGAGTTCGGCCTCCAGCACCTCGGGGGTGTTGCCGCAGTGGGGGCAGCGCTGGAGAGGATCCCGCAGCCTGCCACACATCGAGCATGGGGACTGTTCCAAGGGAACACCTCCGAAGCGGTCATGCCGGTTGAAGCCAGCATGCCCGGTCGCAGCGAGGGCTGTACAGTCCCTTTTAGCCATGAATGCGACAGAGCCGCCCCACAATCTGGGGGGCGACTCTGCGCTGAGTGATCAAACTGTTACCGGTGACGCACCGTTCAGCCGACGGCCGGGCGGCCGAGGCCCCGGTAGGTCCAGCCGGCCGCCGTCCACACGGCGGCGTCCAGGCAGTTCTTGCCATCGATGATCTTGCGCTGACCGGCCAGCTCGCCGAGCGACACCGGGTCGGCGTTGCGGAACTCCGCCCAGTCGGTGAGTACGCACACCAGCTCGGCCTCGGTGACCGCCTCGCCCAGCGACTTCTCGTACGCCAGCTCGGGGTGCACCTTGCGGGCGTTCTCCGTGCCCTGCGGGTCGTAGACGCGCACGTCGGCCCCGGCCTCGGCGAGCATCCCGGCGACGGCCAGGGCCGGCGAGTCCCGGACGTCGTCGGTGTTGGACTTGAAGGTCGCGCCCAGCACCGCGATCCGCGCGCCGGAGAGGTCCGGACCGGCCGGGCCGGGACGACGCTCGAGCAGCTCGGCCGCGAGCTGGACGACCTTGGCCCGGCGACGGAGGTTGATCAGGTCGACCTCGTGCAGGAACCGCAGCGCCTCGCCCGCACCCAGCTCCTGAGCACGCGCCTGGAACGCCCGGATGTCCTTGGGCAGGCAGCCGCCGCCGAAGCCGACGCCGGACTGGAGGAACCGGTTGCCGATCCGGGGGTCGAAGCCGAGCGCGCGAGCCAGGTGCGTGACGTCGCCCCCGGCCACCTCGCAGACCTCGGCCATGGCGTTGATGAACGAGATCTTGGTGGCGAGGAAGGCGTTCGCCGCGACCTTGACCAGCTCGGCGGTCGCGAAGTCGGTCGCCACCACGGGGACCTCGCGGTCCTCGGTGGAGGCCAGGTCGAAGACGCCCTTGTGGGCGGCGTGCAGCATCGCGGTCGCCCACTCGGTCTTGGCGGCCCACACGACGCGGTTCGGCCGCATGACGTCGTCGGCGGCGTAGCCCTCCTGCAGGAACTCCGGGCTCCACGCGACCTCGATGCCCAGCGACGGGTCGGCGTGCTTCTCGACAAGACGCTCGACCCACTCGGCGGTGCCGACCGGGACGGTGGACTTGCCGACGATCAGGGCCTTGCGGGTCAGGTTCTGGGCCAGCGGCACCACGGCGGATTCGACGTAGCGCAGATCCGCGCCCATGCCGTCGAGCCGCTGGGGAGTGCCGACGCAGATGAAGTGGACGTCGCCGAAGTCGGCCGCCTCCTGATAGGAGGTGGTGAAGCGCAGGCGGCCGGCGGCCAGGTTGCGCTTCAGCAGCTCGTCGAGTCCGGGCTCGTGGAACGGCATCTCGCCGCGCGACAGATCCTCGACCCGCTTGGGGTCGACGTCGACGGCCAGCACCTCGTAGCCGAGTTCGGCGTAGCAGATCGCGTAAGTGGCGCCGAGGTAGCCGACGCCGATGAAGGTCAACCGGGGCCGGGCGGCACCCGAGGGCGGGGTGACTGTGACCGTCGGCACATACGTGCCCTGCACTGGGTTCGTCACGCCTTCATTCTCCCGTCTCCAACATCACACTGCATCGCTAGACGTCGCCAGGAACGCCGAAAGTTGCCGTTTTCAGGCCGTTGCGAGCGTACGCCCGCCCCGACGCCCGAGGAAGCCTACGGGACGGGCGGGTTCGCCGGAAACCTGAGTCCTCGTTTAGGCTAGTTCCGTCCAAGCTACCCGCGGGTAACACCGACAAACCCCGCTCAGCGCTGGATCAGGGTTCCGGGTCGAATCTTGGCTCAAGATTCGACCGAGAACCGTGATCCGATGCCGATCACCTCACGGAGGCATCGTGTCTTTCGATCTCTACCAGCTCTCCGAGGAGCACGTCGCCATCCGCGAGGCCGTGCGCGACCTCTGCGCGGACAAGGTCGCCCCGCACGCGGCGGCCGCCGACGAGACCGGCGAGTTCCCGCAGGCCAGCTACGACGCGCTGCGCGCCGCCGACTTCCACGCCCCGCACATCCCGGCCGAGTACGGCGGCGCCGGAGCCGACGCACTCGCCACCGCGATCGTGATCGAGGAGGTCGCACGCGCCTGCGCCGCCAGCTCCCTGATCCCGGCGGTGAACAAGCTCGGCAGCCTGCCGGTGATGCTGGCCGGCTCGGACGAGCTGAAGCAGCAGTACCTGCCCGCGGTCGCCCGAGGCGACGCGATGTTCTCCTACTGCCTCTCCGAGCCGGAGGCGGGCAGCGACGCGGCCGGCATGACGACCCGGGCCGAACGCGACGGCGACCACTGGGTACTCAACGGGGTCAAGCGCTGGATCACCAACGCGGGCGTCTCGGAGTACTACACCGTCTTCGCCAAGACCTCGGCCGACAGCGGAACGCGAGGCATCTCCGCGTTCGTGGTCGAGAAGGCCGACGCCGGAGTCAGCTTCGGCGCGCCCGAGCGCAAACTCGGCATCAAGGGCTCCCCCACGCGCGAGGTTTACCTCGACAACGTCCGCATCCCGCTCGGCCGGATCATCGGCGCGGAGGGCACCGGCTTCGCCACCGCCATGCGTACGCTCGACCACACCCGCGTCACCATCGCGGCCCAGGCCATCGGCATCGCCCAGGGCGCGCTGGACGCCGCCCTCGCGTACGCCCAGGAGCGCAAGCAGTTCGGCAAGCCGATCGCCGACTTCCAGGGACTCCAGTTCCTGCTGGCCGACATGGGCATGAAGCTCACCGCCGCCCGGGAGCTGACGTACGCCGCCGCCGCGCGCTCCGAGCGCAACGCGCCCGACCTCACCTACTACGGCGCGGCCGCCAAATGCTTCGCCTCCGACGCCGCCATGGAGATCACCACCAACGCGGTCCAGGTCCTCGGCGGGTACGGCTACACCAAGGACTTCCCGGTCGAGCGCATGATGCGGGACGCCAAGATCACCCAGATCTACGAGGGCACCAACCAGGTGCAGCGGATCGTGATGGCCCGCCAGCTCCTCAAGGGCGTCCTCTGAGCGGGTGCTCGGCGAGTGGCTCGCCGAGCACCCCTTCTCACGCCGGAGTCCCACGCTGATCAGCTGCAGGCGGCGCCGTTCAACGAGAAGCCCGTCGGGCTCGCACTGTTGCCGGAATGCGTCGCCTGGAAGCCGATGGTGGTCGACCCGCCCGGTGGTATGGAGCCGTTGTAGTTGACGTTCGTCGCCGTCACCGCCCCGCTGCTCGGCGAGTAGGTGGCGCTCCAGCCGGACGTGATCGTCTGTCCTGAGGCGAGGGTGAACTTCAGGTTCCAGCCGTTGATCGCGGCCGTTCCGGTGTTCGCGATCGTGATGTTGTCGGTCAGGCCGTTGTTCCAGGCGTTGACCGACTGCGTCACCTTGCAGGCGCCGGTGCCGCCGCCCGAGGTGGGCGACGTGCTCGGCCGGGGCGAAGTCGCACTCGGGCTCGGCGAGGTGGGGCCGCTGCCTTCGCTGACCGTGATGCTGGAACTGCCGCTGCTCTGGTATCCCTCGGTCGCCATGATCTGGTAGTCGTGGCTGCCGAGGTTCAGGCCGAGGCTCGCCCAGGCGTTGAAGTGGTTGGCGGTGGCGATGGTGCCGCTGCTGCGGTGCGACTGCCGGACGCTCCAGTACTGGTAGAACGTCGCGGTGCCGATGATCGACGGCTGGTTGACCCGCTGAGTGCGGTAGATGTCGTAGGTGCTGCCGTCGGTGGTGACCGAGCCCAGCCGGGTGGCGCCCGTGCTCGGGTTGTAGCTGCCGAAGTTCTCGACGATGTAGTACTCGATGAGCGGGTTGGTGGTCCAGCCGTAGAGCGCCAGATAGCCGTTGCCGTTCGGGCTGAACGAGCCCGAGTAGTTCACGGTGTGGCTCGAGCCGGGCTTCCAGCCCTTGCCGACCACCATGTTGTTCATGTTGCTCCATTGGACGCTGTAGCTACCGCCCGCGCCCAGCGTCATCGTGACGTTGCCGTTGTCCTTCCAGTACGAGAAGAAGTAGCCGTTGTGCGTACCGGTGGTGTTGGAGGTGACCGTCCGGTCTGCCTCGGCGTGGGCGACGCCGGCCAGCAGCATCGAGGCGGCGGCCAGGGCGATCGCGCCGGCCGACGCGATGAGCAGCTTGACGCGATTTCGTCGGTGGAGCTCCCGGGGGGAGGGGATGTCGTTCACTGCGTACGTCCCTTTCGCGAGGGGGTGGCTGGGCGGCCACCCGTCGAAGCTCGTCGATGGTGAATTTTGGGACGCCCGCCTTCGCGTTGTCAACGATTTCCGGAAGTCTTTCGGAAGTAGACATGATTCCTGACGACCGAAATTGCGAGAGCCGCCCGGACACCGAGGTGACCGGGCGGCTGCGGATCTCCGAAACTTCCGGAGCGATCTAGACCCACTGGACGAGCTGGATGATCACCCCGTTCGGGTCGGCGACCTGGAAGAAGCGCTCACCCCAGGGCTCGGTCTGCAGCGGGGTCACGACGGTCACCCCTTCGGCCTGGACTCGGGCGTACTCGGTGTCGATGTCGTCGACCACGAGCGCCACGAGCACCCCGTGGACGTCACCCTTCATGGTCTCCGGCTGGAAGGTCTCCAGCCCGGTACGCAGGTAGATCAGGTTGAAGCCGGTGTCCGGGCGGGACAGGGAGACGAAGCCGTCGGCCGCCATCTCCTCGGCGAACCCGAAGTGGTCCTGGGCGAACTTGGCCGACGCGACCGGGTCGGCGACGTTCAGGGAAAGGGCTGCGGCGGTCACTCGCATGGGAACTCCTATTCTGTACGGCGTACGTTATACAGCGTACGACAATTGTGGGTGAGAAGATATTCCCCGTGGCGGGAACTGATCGCAGCAGCGCTGGGGACCCCGCGCGTACCCTCTCGTTGTTGTGGCGGGAGGCACGCGAACCGGCGACCGGGCAACGGGGGCCGCGACCCGCGCAGAGCGTCGACAAGATCGTCGAGGCGGCGATCACGCTGGCCGACGCGGAGGGCCTGGATGTGGTCTCGATGCGGCGGGTCGCCCAGGCGCTGGCGGTCGCGCCGATGTCGCTCTACACCTATGTGCCCGGCAAGGCCGAGCTGATCGACCTCATGCTCGACACCGCGTACGCGCGGATGCCGCGCCGGGAGCCGGCCGGGCCGGACTGGCGCGACCGGGTGGCCGCGGTGGCCGACGACAATCGGGATTTGTTCGAGCGGCATCCGTGGCTCGCGGCGGTGTCCACGAACCGGCCGACGCTCGGCCCGGGCGCGATCGCGAAGTACGACTACGAGCTGCGGGCGCTCGACGGACTGGGCCTGGACGACGTCGAGCTGGACGCCGCGCTGACCTTCGTCCTCGGCTTCGTGCAGACGTGCGCACGGGCCGCCGCCGACGTCCGGACCGCGCGGCAGGAATCGGCGATGAACGACGAACAGTGGTGGGCCGCCAATCAGCCGCTGCTGGCGAAGATGTTCGACGCCGACCGGTTTCCGCTGGCCTCACGCGTCGGCGCGGCCGCCGGGGCCGCCCACGGGAGCGCTTACGACCCCGCTCATGCGTACGCCTTCGGGCTGGCCCGGGTGCTCGACGGGCTCGCCGTCCTCATCGAACAGCGCCCGGGCACTTAGGGTGTGCCCATGGCGATCGCCCGCTTCAAGAAAGTCACCATGGAATGCCGGGATCCGGAACGGGTCGGGGCGTTCTGGGCTGATGTGCTCGGCCGCACCTGGAAGGCGTACGACGCCGACTCGGGTGGCGTCTTCGGGCCGACTCCACGGCACACCCTCTGGCTCACGCGTACGCCGGAGCCCAAAACCGTCAAGAACCGAGTCCACCTCGACGTCTACGCCGTGAGCGTGGCCGGGCTGGAGGTGCTGGGCGCCACGGTCGTGCTGCCCGCGGGCGACGGCCGGACGTGGACGATGATGGCCGACCCCGAGGGCAACGAGTTCTGCGCCTTCCTTCGGGACGAACTGCCCGAGGATCGGCTGCCGGGGCTGGTGGCGGACGCCGCCGACCCCCGCGCGGCCGCCCAGTGGTGGGCCGATCTCTACGGCGTCCCGGCCAAGCACAGCGACGAGGGCTGGTCCTCCGTGGAGCAGGTGCCGGACATGCCGATGCGGAGCATCGCCTTCAATCCGGTGCCGGAGCCGAAGAGCGTGCCCAACCGGATGCGCTGGGAGATCTCCGTCCCGGCCTACGCCGACCTGGAGGCGGCCGGAGCCCGGCCGGTCGGGCCTGGCGTCTATGCCGATCCGGAGGGCAACGAGTTCGGGGTCGTCCTGCGCCGTTCGTAATTATTCCGGCATTTAGGACAGTACGCTCGGAGCCGTGGCGGGACGGCACCAACGCGATTCGTGGCCCCAGTGGCGCTGGGTGCGGTGGCTGGCCGACCGGGGCGTGTCGACCCGGTCCGTGGCCCTGGTCATCGGCGTCCTGCTGCTGCAGGCCGGGTTCATCGCGAGCTACCTCGCCGCGTTCCACGAGCCCGAGCCCCACGAAGTCGCCGTGGTGACGACGAACGACCAGGTCGCGCAGCAGCTCAACGGGCTGTCCGGCGATCCGCTCAAGGCGACCGTGGTGGCCGACCGGGCGGCGGCCGTGCAGAAGATCGACGACCAGGACGCGTACGGGGCCTATGTGGTCGGCCCGCAGAACGACGAGCTGATCGTCGCCTCGGCGGCCGGCGTCGCCGTGACGACCACGTTGGAGGAGATCTTCGGGCAGCTCGCTCGGCAGACCGGCCGGAAGTTCACGGTCACCGACGTGAAACCGCTGCCCAGCGGTGATCCACGGGGCCTGTCCGGGTTCTACCTCGTGGTCGGCTGGACGGTCGGCGGCTATCTGGTCGCCTCGGCGCTCAGCGTCAGCCTCGGCGCCCGGCCCTCGACGCGGCAACGGGCGGTCGTCCGGCTCGGCGCGCTGGCGGCGTACGCCCTGGTCTCGGGCATCGTCGGCGCGTGGATCAGCTACGCGATCGTCGGCGGGATGCCGCACCACTACGTCGGGCTGGCCGCCCTGGGCGCGCTGCTCGTCTTCGGGGTGGGCGCGGCGACCATGGCGTTGCAGGTGGTCTCCGGCATCGTCGGCATCGGGCTGGCGGTGCTGCTGTTCGTCATCCTCGGCAACCCCAGCGCCGGTGGCGCCTACGCCTGGCCGCTGCTGCCCGGCTTCTGGCGGGCCATCGGCCCCTGGCTGCCCCCGGGAGCCGGGCTGGCGGCGTTCCGGTCCATCGTGTACTTCGGCAACTCGAAGCTGCTCATGCCGCTGCTCGTGCTCGCGGCGTACGCGGTCGTCGGAGCGGTCGCGACGCTGCTGCTCGCCGGGCGGCGGCCGCACCTCGCCACCGAGATCGACGAGTTCGGGGCGGCTTAGACGGTGGCAGCCTCTGCAGCCTGACCGGCTGAACCGCTGGATCAGGGTTCTCGGTCGAATCACCGTCCATGATTCGGCCGAGAACCCTGATCCAGCGCCCATCAGCGAGCGGTGAGCGCGCGAGCGAGCCAGCGCCCATCAGCGAGCGGTGAGCGCGCGAGCGAGCCAGCCAGCGGCGAGCGCCAGCGGGCGAGCGAGGCGAGCGGGGCGGAAGCCTCAGCGGCTCGGCGGCGGACCCCACGGCGACGCGGTCGTGTCCGTCGTGGCGCCGGCTGGGCTCACCGGCGTGAACGAGCTGGTGGACTCGGTCGTGGTGGCGGTGGTGTCGAAGGTCGTGGCCGCTGGGACCGGAGTCGCGGTCCAGTCGGTCGTCGTCGTGGTGGTGGCCACGTCGGCCGTCGCTGTGCCCGGCCAGACGCGCCAGCGTCCGCCGCTGAACACCGCGATCAGCAGTACGCCGCCGAGCACCGGGATGATCCCCGACTTCAGCGGAGTGATCGTCATGACGTCGTGACCGAGGACGTCCTTCTGAACGCGGTCGAACACGTCGGCGCCGGTCTTCGGCGCGAAGATCAGCAGCGCGGAGCTGCCCAGGTACAGCAGGGCGACGAGCAGGGGTCCCACCGGGGAGACCCGGAGGGAGGCGATCAGGCCCACGATGAGGCCCGCGCCGACCAGAACGCCCGCGCCGAGCAGCACCTTCGAGGAATATCCCGTCGGGGCGCCCGCCGTGTAGACCTCGCCCATGACAGTCTGGCCGAAGGCCACGACCGCCCACGCGAGCGGAGCGATGACAACTCCGGCGATCAGACTCCATAAATGACGCATGTGAGGCACCCTATAGATTTCCGGCCGCCCCGCAACCCAGCCAATCCCCAGGCTCTAGCCTGAGCAGCGTGAACGACACCGCCTCCGGCCGGCCGACGGCATACTCCCAGATCACGTTGAGCCGCATCATGACCGCCCTGGACGTGAACCTCTACGGCACCGTCCACGGCGGCGTCATCATGAAGTTCGTCGACGACGCCGCCGGTGCGGCCGCCGCCCGGCACTGTGGCTTCAACGCGGTCACTGTCGCGATCGACGAGATCGAGCTGCTGGTGCCCGTGCGGGTGGGCGACCTCGTCCACGCCAAGGCCCAGGTCAACTGGAGCGGCACCACGTCGCTGGAGATCGGCGTGACGGTGCTCGCGGAACGCTGGAACGAGGCCGGTCGGACCCCGGAACGGGTCGCGACGGCGTACCTGGTCTTCGTGGGGGTCGACGGCGACGGCAAGCCTCGCCCGGTGCCGCCGGTGCTGCCCGAGAGCGACACCGACCGGCGGCGTTTCCAGGAGGCCATCATCCGCCGGGAACACCGGCTGGCCCGGCGCCGCGCGATCGCGCAGCACCGCGCTCCGCGCCTCGACTAGCTCCGCACCCGGTCCTGCAACGCCGCGTCCTTCTGCTCCACCACCTCGATCAGGCCCTGCTGGTACGCCTCGATGCGGCGCTGCAGGGTCTGATCGCTCGCGGCGAGAACGCGTACGGCGAGCAGGCCGGCGTTGCGGCCGCCGCCGATGGAGACGGTGGCGACCGGAATGCCGGCCGGCATCTGCACGATCGACATGAGCGAGTCCATGCCGTCCAGGTGCTTCAACGGCACCGGTACGCCGATCACCGGCAACGGCGTCACCGAGGCGACCATGCCGGGCAGCGCGGCGGCCCCGCCCGCGCCCGCGATGATGACCTGAATACCGCGACCGGCCGCCGCCTGCCCGTACTCGATCATCTTGACCGGCGTGCGGTGCGCCGAGACGACGTGCGCCTCGTAGGTCACGCCGAACTCGTCGAGCGCCTCGGCCGCGGGCTGCATCGTCGGCCAGTCCGAGTCGCTGCCCATGATGATCCCGACCTGAACGGTCACGACATCTCCTCCCCATAGGTCAGCCAGTGGGCGGCGCGCGCGGCGCGAGCCCGGGTCCGCGCCAGGTCGTCACCGAGCGCGGTCACATGCCCGATCTTGCGACCGGGCCGGACCTGCTTGCCGTAGAGGTGCACCTTGACCCCCGGCTCGGCGGCGAACAGGTGGTGCAGGCGCTCGTCGATCGGCATGCCGCCGTCGGGTCCGCCCAGCACGTTCGCCATCACGACGACCGGGGCGGCGGCCGAGGTGTCGCCCATCGGGTAGTCCAGGACAGCCCGCAGATGCTGCTCGAACTGGCTGGTCCGAGCGCCCTCGATGGTCCAGTGGCCGGAGTTGTGCGGGCGCATCGCCAGCTCGTTGACGCTGAACCGGCCGTCGGCGTCGACGAACAACTCGACGGCGAGCATGCCGACGACGTTCAGCTCGGTCGCGATCCGGATGCCGAGCTGCTGGATCTCGGCGGCCTGGTCGGCGCTCAGACCGGGGGCGGGCGCGAGGACCTCGACACAGATGCCGTCCTGCTGCACCGTCTCCACCACCGGGTACGCCGCCACCTGCCCGAACGGCGACCGCGCGACCTGGACGGCGAGTTCCCGGTCGAGGGTCACCTTCTCCTCGACGATCAGCTCCACGCCCTGGGCGAGCAGTTCCGCCGCCGGCTCCGGACCGGCGAGCACCCACACGCCCTTGCCGTCGTAACCGCCGGTCGCGGCCTTGCCGATGATCGGCCAGCCGACCTCGTCGCCGAACTCGCGGACGTCGGAGATCCGGCTCACCGGCCGCCAGCGCGGCATCGGCGCGCCCAGCTCGGTCAGCCGTTCCCGCATCAGGCGCTTGTTCTGGGCGTACTGGAGCGCGTCCGCGGACGGGTAGACGGCCACGCCGTCGGCGGCCAGCGCCCGGATGTGCTCGCCCGGGACGTGCTCATGGTCGAAGGTGACCACGTCGCAGCCCTTGGCGAAGTCCCGCAAGGCGGACAGGTCGAGGTGTGAGCCGACCTGCACGTCCGCCGCGACCAGGGCGGCGCCGTCGTCGGGCGAGGTGGCCAGTACGCGTAACGACTGGCCGAGGGCGATCGCCGACTGGTGGGTCATGCGGGCGAG
This sequence comes from Hamadaea sp. NPDC050747, assembly GCF_040654195.1. NCBI lineage: Bacteria > Bacillati > Actinomycetota > Actinomycetes > Micromonosporales > Micromonosporaceae > Hamadaea > Hamadaea sp. NPDC050747. Next base: position 257,838 of record NZ_JBFAHM010000003.1, on the reverse strand, counting down.
CTGTCCGCCGCCGATCATGCCGACCACCGGCAGTCCAGTCCGGGTGTCCATCGCGGGCAAGCCTACCGACCTGCCCGAACGAGGCTCACCTCGGATGGCGCTGGATCAGGGTTCTGGGTCGAATCTTGGGTCAAGATTCGACCGGGAACCGTGATCCGGCGCTCAATACCAGCGCCCCGCGACACGAGGGGGTCAGCGGCGCGAGCGGCGCGAAGCCTTGCGGGCGGGCGTACGCGCAGCCCGCAAGGGCTGAGCGAAGGCGAGCACGACCGGCGTACGCCGATCCCCGAAGGGGTCGCCGGCGCCGAGTGCGCTGACGAGGTCGGGCGTACCCGGTCCGGCGAAGCCCCACAGTCCGGTCGGCCCGACCACGGCGCATCCAGCGAGCTGGGCGTACTCGGCTTCGGTGAGCACTTTGGCGAGCGTGTCGAGCACCTCTTGGGCGACGGCGTCCCCGTCTCGGGGCGGCCCGGCGACGCCGATCCTGGCGGCCCCGACCGCCGCGTCCCGGGGTGGGCGGACGGCTCGCATCGCATCGGTGACGAACCGGCCGGCCAGCGTACGCAGTCGCAGTCGCCCGCACAGCGCGGCCAGAACCGCCCGGCGTCCCGACCCGTACGCCACGGCCGACTGCGCCAGCCATGGCGGCTCGCCGGTGAGGGCCGATACGCAGCGGGCGGCGAACCCTGGAGTGATCTCCCACACCGGGCGCACCCGCCCTTGGGTCACGGCGACCGCCTTCGCCGAGACCAACACGTACCAGGGTTCGGTGGTGCCCGACGCGGTCTCGGCGACGTACCAGGCGAGTTTTTCGGGAAGCGGATCGCCGGGTTGCATGATCTCCGTCTCGACCGGCGTACGCCGCCACGTCCGCCCGCCCGCGACGACGTCGTCCGGCGGGGATTCGGGCGCCGCCGCCGGTGCGTGCCGGGCCAGCCAGGCCGCGAGGACGTGTCGCCGGAAGAGCGCCTCGGCCGGAGCCGGATCGCCGCTCAGCAGCGTGCCGAGCTGTGTCACCGCCGCCGACGAGGGCGCTCCGTGCAGCACGGAGGCGGCGAGCTCCGGCCCGACTCGGCGCAGGACGTCCGCAGTGGACGGAATCGGGGTGACGGGCGGCGTGGGCACCGCCAGCTCGGACCAGTCCGCGTCGGCCGCCGTGTCACAGCGGGGAAAGCGCAGCTCGACGCCGTACCGGCTGCTCACCCGGTCGGCCAGCCGGGCCAGATGCGGACCGGGCGCGGCGGCGTCGAGCAACGTGTCGATCTCCCCGGCCACTCGCCGCGCCGTGGCCCAGATGAGGTAACTCTCCAGGTCCGGCAGGGGTTCACCGACGTCGGCGACATACTCCGACAGGTCCGCCACGGCGGGAATCTCGCTGACGACCGAAGCACCGGCGGACACGGTCGCGCCATAGACGGCCGCCGAAACCGGCCCCGGCGTCAGGCGTACACCTAGGCGACCCGGAGTGACCGCCCACCGCAGCGCCATCCGCACGGAGATCGGCCGCGGTCGAAGCGTGGCCGCGGGCGTGTGGTCGGTGACCTCGATGTCGAGCGCGAGGGTCTGGCCGGGAAGCACGCGCCGGAGCGCGGAGTAGAAGGTCCGCTCGCTCGCGTCGCACGCGCCGCTGTCCAGAAACTCGGCCACGACCTGCGGGTCGGGCGCCGCGGGCAGCCCGGCCGCGAGCAGGGCCTCGGGCTCCGAGGCCACCAGGATGCCGGTCGCGGTCTGTGCATAGTAGAGCGGCGGTCCGTCACCGTTGCGCGCCAGCACGAGGCCGTGGCGCTTCGGATCTCGCAAGATCAGCGCGTAGGGGTCCGGGCCGCCGAGCAGCCCGCTCGGGCCTTTCTGGCGATACGCCGAGAGCAGCGCGCTGAGTTCGGCGACCCCGTCGACGACCGCGACGTATCCGTCGAGTTCATGGACGATGGGCAGGGCCGCCCGGACGATCAAAGTCGTCGACCCGGCGCGGTGCCGGGCGACGTCGGAGCCGCGGGCGGCGAGCGCGTCGGCGACCGCGTCGGCCGCGCTCGGGGGACAGGAGATCAGTGCGGCTAGGCCGGCCATGTGCCGATGCTAACCGGCTATTCCGACATAGCCGGATAAGTGACCCCTATGCGGTGAGCACTGTCGACAAGCCGACAGGGTCGGTGACCGGCCGATCGCACACGAACCCGCGGCACACGTACGCGGCCGGCCGCCCCTCGATCAGGGGACGCCCCTCGAGCAGCGGCACCCCGGGCCGATCGGGTTCGCCGACGACGAGGACCGCCCCGCCGGGTGCGTTCCTGATCGCCGTCCGGGTGAGATCGGCGGCCTGAGCCGGATCCGGAGTAGCGATCGCGATCTCGACCGGCCCGCTGACCAGCGCCTCCGCCGCGGCCGCGCTGTATCCGGCGAACCGGGGGTGCTGGGCGATCACCTCGGCGACCTGGCCGAGGATCGCCGCCGCCCGCTCCCGATACGACGGCTCCCCCGCCACCGCGTGGTACGCCAGCAGCGCACTCGCCAGCGCGGAAGCCCCACTCGGCGTGGCGTTGTCCGTGGGGTCGGCCGGCCGCATGACCAGCTGCTGCGCGTCCACCGCCGTGTCGAACACCCGGCCGTCCTCGACGAACTTGGCGAGCGCGAGATCGACGAGCGCCCCGGATCGCTCCAGCCAGATCGCCGCCCCGGTGAGCTGGTGGATCAGGCCGAACGCCTCGGCCACGCAGCCATAGTCCTCAAGTACGCCGGCCGGCTCGCCGACGATGCCGTCGAGGGACACCCGCCGGAGCCTCCCGTCGACGATGTGGCGCTCGGCCAGCAGCGTCGCCGCCCGTTCCGCGCGTTCGGCGGCGTCACCGGGGTCTTCACCCATCGCCTCGGCGACCCGGGCGTACTCCCCCAGCGCCGTGATCGTCAGCGCGTTCCAGGCGGCCACGACCTTGCCGTCGATCGCGGGCTGCGGCCGGTCCTGGCGTGCTCGGAAAAGCTTCGCCCTGACCTGGCGCGCTCGGTCCTGTATGGCGGGATCGGCGTCGTCGATGTCGCGGGCCAGCGTGAGAACGGTGGTCCCGTGCTCGAAGTTGCCCGACGCGGTCACCCCGAAGAGATCGGCGGCGAACCGGCCGTCCTCGTCGCCGAGCACCTCGGCCAGCTGCGCGGGAGTCCACACGTAGGTCAAGCCCTCGACGCCTTCGGTGTCCGCGTCGTACGCCGACCGGAACCCGCCCTCCGGCGTGGAGAAGTCCCGGACGAGGCACTCGTAGGTCTCCCGGGCGACCCGGGCGGCCAGCGCGTCACCGGTCAACCGCCACAGATCGGTGTAGACGCGCAGGAGAAGCGCATTGTCGTAGAGCATCTCCTCGAAGTGCGGCACCACCCAATGGCCGTCCACGGCATACCGGTGGAAACCGCCGCCGACCTGGTCGTAGATCCCGCCCCGGGCCATCGCCTCGGCGGTGTGCCGCACGACCTCCAGCACTGCTTGATCCTGCGTACGCCGGAAATGGCGCAGGAGAAAGAGCATGGCCAGATGCGGCGGAAACTTCGGGCCACCCGCCCCGAACCCCCCGTACGCCACGTCATGCGCCGCCACGAGCCGCTGGGCGGCCTGTCCGAGCAGGTCGGCCGTGATCGGCGTACCGCCCGCCGTCTCCGGGTGCCGTGGCGCGATGGCCTCGACCACGGCCGCACCCTGCCGCAGCACCGCCTCACGCTGATCGCGCCACGCCTCGCCGACCGCGTCGAGCAGCCGATCGAAGTTGTCCCGCGGAAAGTAGGTGCCGCAGAGGAACGGCTCACCGTCCGGCGTCGCGAACACGGTCATCGGCCAACCGCCCTGGCCGGTCATCGCCTGCGTGGCGGCCATGTAGACCGCGTCCACGTCGGGGTGCTCCTCCCGGTCCACCTTGATCGCCACGAAGTTCGCGTTGATCTTCGCGCCGATCACCGGATCCTCGAAGGATTCGTGCGCCATCACATGACACCAATGGCAGCTCGAATACCCAACTGAGATCAGCAGGGGTACATCTCGCCGCTTGGCGTCTGCAATAGCCTCGTCACCCCACGACCACCAGTCAACAGGGTTGCCGGCGTGCTGACGGAGGTAGGGCGAAGTAGCAAGAGCAAGCCGGTTCACACATCCACCTTTTCATGCCGCCGTTGGCCTGGCCACGTCCGGGCAGCGCCATCTGCACGGTACCGACGAATACTGACGTTCTAGTATGTTGCACGTGACAAGCTCGGCCAGATCAATGATGCACTTTACGTGGGAACCAGCTCAGAGCTCACAGGGGCGACCATGAAGGAGATTTCGGGCCTACCCGAGTTTTGGGAAGAATTCTGTTCGCTGGGGCAGGAAGTCGACTACTTTGTCACCGCCCGGTTATTCGACGGGACGCCCGCCGCGTGGCCTCACGAACTCAGCTACATCCGTTGGCGGCATCTGGTTGCGACCGAGCTTGGTGTGGACCCGATGGCGGTCCAGCTAGTCGGGAGCGCCCGATTGGGTTATTCCCTCAACCCCAGAAAGAACTTTAAGAAGTTCCATGAAAATTCAGACCTGGACATTGCGGTGATCTCGCCAGAACTTTTCGACCAAGCATGGCGCGAACTCCGAGAGATAATCGAGGACGAACTGTTCGCCCAGAAAAAGAACTACCTTCGTAAGCTGGTTTTCGAGGAGTGTATCGCCCTCGACGTCGTGTTGCCTAGGTTGTCCTTCGGCGAGCAGTGGTCGCGCGCGAGAGACGTCTTTGTCCAGGACCTCGGGGAGGGCTTCTTAAACTGCGAGGTTAATTATCGGCTGTACCGCAACCATAAGTCCCTTAGAAACTATCAGATAAAAAGTGTAAACATCGCGCGAGACCGCGCGATCGAGGAGGGTGTATACCATGGCTGATCACGGGCTTAAGTTCGAGATCGAGTCGAAAACCGTTGCGGAATTTCGATCCCTGGATAAGTCCGGCGAGTTGATCCTTCAACCCGAATATCAGCGCAAAGCTGTTTGGCCTGAACGCGCCAAGGTTTCCTTGATGGAGACAATCCTTCTCGGTTATCCGATTCCTGAGATCTACCTCGCGTACGAAACCTCGCCGGAAGGCGAGCAAAAGGCTTCTGTTGTTGACGGTCAGCAACGCCTTACCTCCCTACTTGGGTTTCTAAACAATCTTTTCCCGCTGGATGGATTGGAGGATGAAAAGCTGAGGGAAAAGTTCGAAGGAAAGTACTTCAAAGAGCTGCCCGACGATGTACGCCAAGAATTTTTTCAGTATCGCTTCCCAATTCGGCGTCTGTCCAACCTCGCCGACGAGTTCGTACGCGCCGTCTTCGCCCGCGTCAACAGGGTCAACATGGTGCTCACGGATCAAGAACTCCGAAATGCCCTGTTACCGGGCCCGTTCAACGACTTCCTCAAAGACTGTGTCGCTCACCCAATGAGCGACGTGTCCGGAGTCTTCAGCGGCGAACGACGCAAACGAGGCGGCGACCTCGAATTTTACGCAGAGGTCTTCGGCACCTGTATCTTCGGACTGTCCAACAAGAAGACCGAACTCGACGAACGCTACGACAAGATCTCGGCAGATTTCGAAGACTATCAGGAGCGCTCAGAAGAGTTCTTGGAGTTGCTGACATTCCTTAGTGAAAATGTCAAATGGGGCGGCCGAACCAGGTGGTCGAACATTGTCGACATGTTCACCCTTCTGCATGTCTGCTGGGGACTGCACGACAAGCTCAAAAATGCCGACTTGGCAAGGAAGGCACAGATTCGCGACCTTCTAGACCTGTTTCAGCGCGCAGTGTCTTCCAGGAAACGCAATGGCGAGAATGGATCGAGTGAACTCTCTGCACCACTTGCCACAATGCTCAGTATGACACTCGAGGAAGTCGACAAAGCTATCGACGGATACATGTCGGGTATCCGGAACTCGTCTGACCTCGGATCACGCCGAGTTCGCGCCCAACAGCTGACACTCGTACTTTCGAAGAAGCTGGAGAGCTAAAGGACTATTCCCCTCTTAGCACCTGCTAGCAGTTTATCTGGGAGCCTGCCACTCCTCCCTACTTCTGGCCTCCGCGGTCTATCTGAACCTCAGGCTCTCCTTGCTGTACAGAAGGACTACTTCAAGGCCCTGGCCCAAGCGGGGGACTACTGCTTGTCCACGTTCAATGGCACCAGTGGCACGCGGCGTAGCCGACCGAGATCAGCACCGGGACGTCGCGTTCCCGGGCCTCGGCGATCGCCGCTTCGGACCAGGCCACCAGTCCACCGGGTTGGAGGCGTGCTGGCGCAGGTAGGGCGGCGCCGCCAAGGCAAGAGCTTCCTGCTCTCGGCCCGGGCGGCAGCGGTCAGGAAAGCTCGGTTCGCCTGGTGCTCTGCGGGTCGGCGATGTCGGTAATGGGCGGGCTGCTGTCTGGCCAGTCCCCGTTGCGCGGGCGAGCGGGCCTGGAGCTGGTCATTCAGCCGTTTCGCTATCGCCAAGCGGCCGCCTTCTGGGGCCTCGACGATCCTCGCCTGGCGCTCCTGGTGCACTGGGTCCTGGGCGGCACTCCGGCCTATCGCTACGAGTTCACCCAGGGGGACGCCCCAGAAAGCCTTGCGGACTTCGATTCCTGGTCATCCGGACGGCACTGAACCCCCAAACTCCGCTCTTCAGGGAGGCTCGCTACCTCCTTGCGGAGGAGGCCGACATCCGCGATCCCGCGCTCTACCACTCGGTGCTGGCCGCCATCGCCACCGGCAACACCACGAACGGCGGCATCGCCAGTTACATCGGCCGCACGTCCGACCAGATAACCCACCCGCTCAACGTCCTTGAGGACTGTGCGCTGATCCGCCGGGAACCTGATCTCTTTCGCCCTGGTTGCTCGCGCTACCACATCGTTGAACCGCTGATCACGTTCTACGAGGCGATCATGCGCAAGCGCTGGTCCGAGCTGGAGATCCATCGCGCCGAAGCGGTGTGGGCTTCGACGCGCCAGACGTTTCTCACCCAGGTCGTCGGGCCGCATTTCGAGACACTCTGTCGGGACTACGCGTTCGACAGCGGAGCCGAACTCTTCGGCGACTTCCCCGCAGAGGTGGGATCGGGCGTCGTAAACGACCCGGCGAACCGGACGCAAATCGAGGTCGGCGTGGCGGTACTGGCCGTGCAGGACTCAAGCAGTCCTCGGCGAATCCTTTCGCTCGGTGAGGCGAAATGGGGCGAGGTCATCGGCAGTCATCACCTCGAACGGCTGGCGCGGGCTCGCGAGTTGCTGGCACTCAAGGGCTATCCCACGGATGACACGATTTTGGCGTGTTACGGAGGTGCCGGCTTTACCGCTGAGGTGACGGCCATCGCCGCGAAGGACCCGCGCGTACTGCTCGTGGATCTTCAGGAGCTGTATCGGCCGCTGCCCGAGTAGACGCTTCAGTTCTCTCGAAAGAAGTCCGGGTGGCGTTGTCGGATCGGGACGGGTGCGTTCGTGGTACGGGTGAGAGGCCGCTCAGCGGGAGCGCCGCCACGAAGGGGAAGCCACGATCATGAAGCTGACGGTCACGACGCACATCACCGTCGACGGTGTGGTGCAGGGTAACGGCGGACGGAGTGAGAACCGCAGCGGCGGTTTCGAGCGGGGCGGCTGGGCCCGGCCATACTTCCACCCGGAGTCCGCCGAGCACATCAACCAGATCTACGCGAGCGCCGACACGTTCCTGTTCGGCCGGCGGACTTACGACTTGTTCGCCGGATATTGGGGACTCCAGGCGCCGGGCAGTGGCCCGATCGCCGATTCGTTGAACACGCGACCCAAGTATGTCGTGTCGAATACGCTCACCGATCCGGGCTGGGCAGGCACTACCGTGCTGTCCGGCGGCTCGGACGAGGTCGCGGCGGCCGTTCGGGAGCTGGCCGCCAAGCCCGGCGGCGACCTGCAGGTCCACGGCAGTGGCACGCTGACCCGCTGGCTGCTCGAGAATCATCTCGTCGACCAGCTGAACCTCTTCGTCTTCCCAGTGATCCTCGGCCAGGGCCGGCGGCTGTTCGCCGAGTCCGGCCCCGACCTCGCGCTCGACCTGGCCGAGTCCCGAGCCTTCCCGAACGGCGTCATGCTGCAGGTGTACCGCTCCGCCGGTCTGCCCCAGTACGCCGACTGAACCCGACACCGCCGACACCACGAGAGGCATTCGAGATGCACTACCTGTTCTCCGTCATCCACGACGCGGCCGACCTCGCCACCGACGAGGAGATGGCGGCCATCGACGTGTTCAACGACCGGCTCAAGACCGAGGGCCACTGGGTCTTCGCCGGGGGCCTCGCCGCGCCGAGCACGGCGACCGTCATCGACAACCGCGGCGGGGCGGCGTTGTTCACTGACGGCCCCTACGTCGAGACCAAGGAGTACCTCGCGGGCTTCTGGGTCGTCGAGGCGGCCGACCTCGACGTCGCGGTCAAGCTCGCCGGCGACGGTTCGCTGGCCTGCAACCGGAAGGTCGAGGTCCGGCCGTTCGCGGGCGTCGACCTCCAGCCGCTTCCGGGCAAGTGACCATGGCCGACGTCCGGGCGGCGATCACCCGTGCCCACCAGGAGGAGTGGGGCCGGGTGGTCGCCACTCTGACCCGGCGGTTCGGCGACCTCGACATCGCCGAGGAGGCGGCGGCGGAGGCGTACGCGACCGCCGTCGAGCGGTGGCCCGGGGACGGCGTACCGCCGAATCCGGGCGCCTGGCTCACCACGACCGCCCATCGCAAGGCCATCGACCGGATCCGCCGCGAGAACAAACGCGACGACAAGCACCGGGAGGCTCAGATGCTGACCGACGACGATCCGCCCGAGCCGGTCGGCCCCATCGAGGACGATCGGCTCCGGCTGATCTTCACCTGCTGTCACCCGGCGCTCGCGCTGGAGACCCGGGTGGCGCTGACGCTCCGCATGCTGGGCGGCCTGACGGTGCCCCAGATCGCCCGCGCCTTCCTGGTCCAGGAGAGCGCCATGGAGCAGCGGATCACGCGGGCGAAGGCCAAGATCAAGGCGGCCCGCATCCCCTACCGCGTACCGTCCAGTGAGGATCTCCCGGCCCGGGTGACCGGCGTGCTCGCCGTCCTCTTCCTCGTCTTCAACGAGGGCTACCTGGCGACCGGCGCCGACACCGATCCGGTTCGCCACGACCTCACCGCCGAGGCGATCCGGCTCACCCGCGTCATCCGGGCCCTCCTGCCCGCCGATGGCGAAGTGGCCGGGCTGCTCGCGCTGATGCTCCTCACCGAGGCCCGCCGGGCCGCCCGGATCTCGGCGAACGGTGAACTGGTCAGCCTCGGCGAACAGGACCGCGGCGCGTGGGACACCGGCCTGATCGCCGAAGGCCACCAGCTGGTACGCGAACGGCTGGCCACTCGGGTGGCCCCCGGGCGCTACCAGCTCCTCGCCGCGATCAACGCGGTGCACACCTCCGCCCGCGAGGTACGCGACACCGACTGGTCGCAGATCGTCGCCCTCTACGACCTGCTCGTACGCATAGACCCGTCGCCCATCGTGGCGCTCAACCGAGCCGTCGCCGTCGCCGAACTGGACGGCCCGGAAGTGGCCTTGGCGACCGTCGACCGTCTCGGGGACCGGCTGAGCGGCTATCACGCGTACCACGCGGCCCGGGCCGATCTGCTTCGGCGGCTCGGTCGCAGCCAGGAGTCCCGGGCGGCGTACGACCGAGCCATCGAGCTGGCCGGCAACACCGCCGAGACCGCGTATCTGGCGCGCCGCCGCGACCAGCTCGCCTGATGTAAAGAATTCTTGACACGGTGTCAAGATCGCTTTACATTGATGTGTATGCCATTCGAAGAGAAACGCGCCTGGATCATGGGTGTCGTCAGCACCGTCGCCTATGCGGTGTACGTGGCGGTCGTCCTCGGCCGCTCGGCCGGCTCGCCCCTCACCAAGGTCCCGTACGCGGGGCTCATGATCGCCACCATCGGGGCGGCGATCGTCACGACCATCCTGGTCAGCATCGTGGCGGGGATCCTCTCCGCGCATACGCGGAACCGGGTCGACGAGCGGGACCGTGAGATCGGCTTCCTCGGCGACCGCATCGGCCAGTCCTTCATCGTCGTCGGCGGCGTCGCAGGGATGCTGCTGGCCCTGTGGGAGGCCGACTACTTCTGGATTGCCAACGTCATCTATCTGGGGTTCTTCCTCTCGGCGGCGGTCGGCTCGGCCGCCAAGATCATCGCGTACCACAAGGCATTCCAGGCATGGTGAAGCCGACCAGAGTGACCAATTCGATCCGCGCGCTGCGGTTCGCGCACGGTGAGATGACGCAGGCGGACCTGGCCGACCGGATCGGCGTGACCCGCCAGACCGTCATCGCCATCGAGCAGGGGCGGTACTCGCCGTCGCTGGAGATGGCCTTCCAGATCGCGCGGGTCTTCGGGGTCCCGCTCGACGCGGTCTTCCACTACCCCGACGGCTCCGAGGAGGAGTGATGAAGGCGATCGTCCGCGAACGGTACGGATCGGCCGAGGTGCTCGAGCTGCGCGACGTGGCGCGGCCGGAGATCGGCGACAAGCAGGTCCTGGTCCGCGTCGAGGCGGCCGGGGTGGATCGCGGCGCGTGGCACATGATGACCGGGGAGCCGCGCGTGATGCGGCTGGTCACCGGCCTTCGAAAACCCAGGTCGTCCGCGCTGGGCATGGATCTCGCGGGGGAGATCGTGGCGGTCGGCGCACGGGTCACGGAGTTCGCGGTCGGCGACCAGGTCTTCGGCACCGGCACCGGCGCCTTCGCCGAGTACGCCACGGCCAAGCCTGGCAAGCTGGCTCGGCGCCCAGCCGGGGTGACCGCGGTCCAAGCCGCGGCCGTCCCCGTCTCCGGAGCGACCGGGCTGCTGGCGGTGCGTACGGCGAAAGTCCAGAAGGGACAGTCGGTGCTCGTCATCGGGGCCGGTGGCGGCGTCGGCGCGTACGCCGTCCAGCTGGCCCGCCTCGCGGGAGCGCGGGTGACCGCGGTCTGCAGCGGCGGCAAGGCGGATCTCGTCCGCTCCCTGGGCGCTGAGGCCGTCATCGACTACACCCGTACGCCACTGACCGGGCGCTATGACGCCATCGTCGACATCGCGGGAAACCGGCCGTTGCCGCTTCTACGGAGTCTGCTGACGCCGGCCGGGACGCTGGTGCTCGTCGGTGCGGAGAACGGTGGCGCCATCTTCGGCGGTCTGGGCCGCAACTTCCACGCGAAAGCGCTCGACCCGTGGGTGAAGCACCGGCTCAAGGCGCCCCTCTCGATCACCGCCACGAGCGACCTCGAGCACCTCGCGACCCTGCTGGTCACAGGCGACCTGGTCGCGCCGGTCGACCGGACCTATCCCCTCGCCGAGGCGGCCGACGCCATTCGGTCGCTGGAGGCGGGAAGGGTTGCGGGGAAGCTCGCCCTGGAGCTATAGTGGAATGGAACGTTCCGCTCCGCTAATTCGGAAACAACGGAGGCACCGATGACCACCTGGACCCTGCTCGACGACGCTCACCAGGCTCTGCGTACCGCGATCGCCGGGGTCGGCCCGGACGGCTGGCAGCTGCCGACCCCGTGCGACCAGTGGACGGTCACCCAGGTCCTCCAGCACGCCGCGGGCGACCAGCTCGGGTACGCCGGGACGCTCGGGGTCGGCACCGGACCGGCGTACAACCCGTTCGCCCCCTCCGGGCAGCTCGACGAAGACCCGGCCGCCTTCACCGAGCAGGCACTGACCGCCTCGGCGGCGGCGTTCGCCACGGTCGAAGCCGGAGCGCAGGACGTCCCGAAGCCGCTCCCGCTGCCCCCCATGTCGGCCGAGGAGGTCGTCGCGGCGGCCGCCCTCGACGCGGCGGTGCACGCCTGGGACATCGCGGTCGCCACCGGGCAGCCGTCGCCGCTCACGCCGGAGATGTCGCAAGCTCTCCTCCCGATCGCCCACGCGACCGCCGATCCGCTGCGCGGTTTCGCGTACGCCGACGCCCTGGCTGGCGAGGCGGCCGACGACGCGACCGCCCAGCTGCTGCGCCACCTCGGTCGCGACCCGCAGTGGAAGCCGTAACCACCTATTACCGGTTTTCACCACCGGATCAGGGTTCTCGGTCGAATCACCCGCCAAGATTCGACCGAGAACCCTGATCCGCCGCGAAAGCAACAGCGGGAGCAACAGCGGGCAGCGCTAGAAGGAGCGCAGGACGCGGGCCAGCATGTCCAGTGCCGCGGGGTAGGCCCCCTCACGCGGCGTGCCGTAGCCCACGACGAGTCCCTGCGGATGCGTACCGGGTTCGTGCCAATGCGTACCGAGTGCGCCCAGCGCCAGTCCCCGGGCTGCGGCGGCGTCCAGAACCTGACGTTCGGACAGCCCTGGCCGCAAGCGCAGCACGACGTGCAGTCCGGCGGCGATGCCCCCGAGATCTGTGCCGGGGAGCCGGTCGACGAGCTGGTCACGACGTCGGCGGTAGCGCAGCCGGCAGGCCCGGATGTGCCGGTCGTAGGCGTGTTCGGCGATGAGGTCGGCCAGCGCCAGTTGCCCGACGACTTCGGTGTGCACATCGGTCAGCCGCTTGATCCGGACGACCGGCTCCACCAGGTACGCCGGCAGCACCATCCAGGCCAGCCGGAGCGCCGGGCTCAGAGTCTTGGCGGCCGTTCCGATGTAGACGACGTGATCCGGGGCGGTGCCTTGCAAGGCGCCGACGGGTTGCCGGTCGTACCGGAACTCCCCGTCGTAGTCGTCCTCGATGAGGAGCCGATCACCGGACCGCGCCCACTCCACCGCCGTACGCCGTCGCTCCGGGTGCAGCGTGACGCCCATCGGGTACTGGTGCGCCGGGGTCAGCACGACGGCGTCGGCTCCGGCGACCGGCAGCACCGCACCCAAGGGGTCCACCGGGACGGGCACGACCGAGGCGCCGGCCTGGCGTACGACCTCTCGATGGAAGTCGAGCCCGGGGTCCTCCAGACCGATCGTCCGTCCCTTATAGACGGTTGCGAGCAACGCCAGCGCCTGGACGTAGCCGGACGTCACCACGATGCGGTCCGGGCTGGCGAGGACGCCGCGCGCCCGGCCCAGGTAGTCGGCGAGGACGCTGCGGAGCACCAGGCTGCCCCGGGGATCGCCGTAGTCGAAGGCGCTCACCGGCGCTCGGGACAGCGCCCGGCGTACGGCCCGGGTCCAGGCCCCGACCGGGAAGGTGGAGACGTCCGGGCTGCCCGGGCGCAGGTCGTATCGGGGCGTCGAGACGATCTCCGGAACCGCCGTCGGCACCGAGATCGGCGGTAGCCGGGCCACTTCGGTGAAGGACCCTTGCCGAGCGGTGAGATAGCCCTCCGCCACGAGTTGGTCGTACGCCGCGCTCACCGTTCCCCGGGCCAGTCCCAGCTCGCCGGCGAGCGTACGCGTGGCGGGCAGCCGAGTCTGCGGCGCGAGGCGGCCGGAGCGGATCGCGTCGCGCAGCGCCTCCTCCAGCGCCGTCCGGCGGCTGGTCGAGGCGGCCAGCTCGAGATGCAGGTCGACGCCGAAATTGGCCCAGTCAATCGCCACGGTATTGGACCTTAGCGCAGAGCCAATCGGTCCGTACCGTCAACGGCATGAAGATTCGTCTCGCAGTCGACACCCTGGCCCCGCACATCAACAAGGCGATGAACGCGCTCGACGCCGCCGCCCGCAAGACCCAGCTGGAAGCACCGCTCTTGGAGCTGGTCCGGCTGCGCGCCTCGCAGCTCAACGGCTGCGAATACTGCGTGGACCAGCACAGCGCCGACGCGGTCAAGGGCGGCGAGGACCCCCGCCGGCTGTTCGCCATCACCGTGTGGCGCGACACCCCGTTCTTCTCCGACCGCGAGCGGGCCGCGCTCGAACTGACCGAGGCGGCGACCCGGCTCACCGAGGGTCCGGTGACCGACGAGGTCTTCGCCCGCGCCGCCGAGCAGTTCACCGAGGTCGAGCTGGCCGAGCTCATCTGGGCGATCACGGTGATCAACGCCTGGAACCGGCTCGGCGCGACCGCGCACCCGTGGTCACTGTCGTGACTCCCCCGTCTTCCTGGGCTCCCGGCGCCGGCGAGTGGTCCGGCGCCGGGCCCGACCTCGTCACGGGGGCTGCGACGCTGCGGGCACTGCACCGCCCGGGTGATCCCGTCGTGCTACCGAACGTCTGGGACGTCCCGTCGGCCCGGGCGGTCGAGGCGGCCGGCTTCCCGGCCGTGGCCACCAGCAGCGCCGCGCTCGCGGAGACGCTCGGCCATGCGGACGGGGAGACCGCGCCGGTCGGCGAGATCCTCGACGCGATCGCGCGAATCGTCCGGGCGGTGGGCGTACCGGTGACGGCTGACGTGGAGCGCGGCTTCCGGCTCCCCCCGGCCGAGCTGGTCGAACGCCTCGCTGCCGCGGGCGCCGCGGGCTGCAATCTGGAGGACTCGGATCCGGCCACGGGCACCATGGTGGATCCGGCTCGGCAGGCCGACTTCCTGGCCGCGGTGCGCGAGGCGGCGCGGTCCGCGGGGGTCGATCTCGTGGTCAACGCCAGGATCGACGCCTTCTTCCGATCAAGTGGTACGCACAACGCCCTGGCCGACGCGGTGGACCGAGCCCGCCGATACTTCGCGGCCGGCGCAGACTGCGTCTACCCGATCCTGCTGGACGATCCGGCGACGATCAGCGCCTTCGTGGCGGAGGTCGGTGGCCCGGTCAACATCCTCGGCCGCCTCGACGGCCCACCGAGCGTCGACGAGCTGGCCGCCTTCGGGGTGGCCCGGATCAGCTTCGGTGCTCGCGTACACGCCGCGGTGCGGCGACAGCACGCGGATCTGCTGGCGCGGCTCAGCTCACGGCGGCGATAGCGTCGGCCGGCGGCTCGGGGAGGCTGCGCAGCGCGGCGGTGATCTCCTCGCTGGGCATCGGCCGGAAGAAGTGGAAGCCCTGAGCGGCGGTGCACCCCAGGTCGGTGAGCACCCGGCGCTGCTCGTGGGTCTCCACGCCTTCCGCGACGACCCGCAGCCCGAGCTGCCGTCCCAGGTCGACGGTGGTCCGCACGATCGCGGCGGCCTGCGGCGAGTCGCCCATGGCCCGGACGAAGCTGCGGTCCACCTTGACCTCGTCGACGGCGATGCGGGTGAGGAAGGTCAGCGAGGAGTAACCGGTGCCGAAGTCGTCGACGGACAGCTGTACGCCCAGCTGCCGAAGGTCGCTGAGCACCTCGTCGATCACCCGGAGATCGCTCATGACGACCGTCTCGGTGATCTCCAGGACGAGCCGGGCGGGCGGGATGCGGTGCTTTCGCAGCAGCACCGCGATGTCGGCCGGCAACTCGGAGTCGAGCAGGTTGCGAGCGGAGAGGTTGACCGAGACCGGCACGTCGATGCCCTCGGCCCGCCACAGCGCCGCCGCCGTCAACGCCTTGTCCACGATGTATCGGGTGAACGGTGCGAGCAGCTCACTGGCCTCGACCGCGCGAACGAAGTCCTTCGGGTGCAGCCGGCCGCGACGGGGATGCTCCCACCGGGCGAGCGCCTCCACACCGGTGGGCGCCCCGGTCGACAGGTCGATCGCGGGCTGCAGCGCGACCAGCAGCTGGTCGTCGAGGTCGAGCGCGGTGCGCATCTCCGCGACGAGAGCTAGCCGATCCGTGCTCGCGCCGTCGTGCGACGGGTCGTATGCCACGACCGAGGACTGCCCGTCCTTGGCCTGGTAGAGCGCCACATCCGCCCGGCGCAGCAGCTCCGGCATGTCGACTCGCCCGGCCGCCGCCACGACGACGCCGACCGACGTCTCGGCCGAGACGGTCACTCCGGCGATCTCCGTCGGCTCCGCGAGCGCGGCGGCGAGCCGCCGGGCCCGGCGCAGCGCCTGCCGCTCGGCCTGCCGCAGGGCTTGTTCGGTGCCGTCTTCGGGCAGGTCGAACAGGAGAAGGCCGAACTCGTCGCCGCCGAGCCGGGCCAAAAGCTCCACATCGGACACAAGATCGCCGAGCCGCCCGGCCGCGATCTGCAGTAGCTGGTCACCGGCGACGTGGCCGAGAGTGTTGTTGACTTCCTTGAAGTTGTCGACGTCCAGCATCAGCAGGGCGACCGCGGCCGACCGGTCGAGACCGCGTAGCGTCTCGTCACCCCGGCGCAGCAGCGCCTCCCGGTTGAAGAGTTTGGTCAGCGGGTCGCGGACGGCCTCGTCGACCGCGCGTTCGGTGGCATGCCGGAGCGCGGCGTGCGTCGCCGCGTCGTGCAGGGCGACGCCGAGCGCGTCCGCGTACGCCGCGAGGGCGGCCCGATCCCGGCTGCGCAGCCCGACCGTGCCGGCGAAGTGCAGGGTCAGCGTGCCGACCGGCTCACCGGCGACCTCCAGCGGCCGGGTCACCGAGGCGATGACGCCCGCGTTCCGGCGCAGAGGGCTGCCGCCCGCCGTGTAACGCATGGTGGGGCCGTCCGGATTCAATAGCTCGACGACGACCTCGTTGGCCCGGAACAGGCTCAACGCGCTGCGAGCGCCCGCATTGGCGATGCCGGCGATGTCACCATGGCGGCGCAGCGCCCGGATGGCGTCGGCGTAGCGGTTCCAGCCCTGTCGCTCCTGCGAGTCGAGCAGCCGATGGGTGTACGCCTGCTGGAACAGCCACAGCACCGGCGGAAGCGCGATGAGCCAGCGCAGGTCCACGCCGAGGAGGCCGACGATCCCCAGGCCCACCGCGAGGTTGCCCAGCGTCATCATCCAGATGCTGCTCAGTGCCCGGCGCATCAGCGCGCCGAACTTGTGCCCGTCGCGCAGCGACGTGTAGACGCAGGTGATGACGACGGTCAGCAGCGAGTAGCCGAGGGCGGTCGCGGCAAGGGCGAACCCGTCGTCCGGCGTGACCATCTTGTCGTACCCCTGCCGAACGAGCAGGTGAGCGACCAAGGCCGCCGGACCGGCCGCGAGGGCAAGGCTCGCCGAGCGCCGGATGATCTCGACGAACGGCTTCCACTCGTCGGCGAACGCCTGGAGCAGCAGGTTGGCCAGCAGGACGCCGAGGCCCAGCGCGGCGGGCAGCCAGCCGTCGGGGCCGATCCAGACGGCGACGATGAACGCCGCGTCGCCCCAGGCGGTGGCGAAGTTGGAGCCGGAGATCCGGATACGCAGCCGGCCGAGGTGGCTGACCACCACCATGCCCACCACGATCGCGAACCGCAGCCAGTCGTCCACTGGGGAGAACGCCACTCCGCCGATCGAGACGACCAGGGCGGCCCCGACCGCGAAGCCGACGAGAGTCCGGGCACGACGGGGCAGTTCGGGCGCCCCACTGGCCAGGTATGCCCGCCGCAGCGTCCCCCGCGACCAGTCCAAACCGGACCGCAGCCCCTCGGAAATGCGGTGAACCACGCTGTTCATCAGCACACCGCACCCCCTCTTCGTGGGTTCCCGGCGGACAGGCAGGCTGACGCGAATCCCGGTGGGAAGGCTACGGCGTTATCTCGACCGGCGACAGTCTCCCCGGCCGAAAAACCGCATGGATCATCGAGAATTGTCCCGGCCCGGCTCAACCTGCTCAACCACGTCACCCTCGGCGGGCTCGCCGTCGAAGGAGGCCGGAAGGCGCTTGATGCGCTTGCTCATGTTGCGGATGAGCAGCACGATCGCGATGCCCAGCACGACGATCAGAAGCAGGCCCATCGGCCCGGCCAGACCGCCCGATCGGGTGTCCCCGAAATTGTTGTCGGACAAGAACTCGGCCAGCATCAGACCAGCCCCTCCTTCCGGATGCCGGCGAACAGGTCGCTCTCCGGCGTCGGACTGTCCACCAACGACTTCGCCAGCTGGTAGTCCTCGGTCGGCCAGCCCTGCTGCCGGATGGTCAGCGGCGCCCGGAACCAGCCGCCGTCGGGATCGATCTGAGTGGCGTGCGCCCGCAGCGCGTCGTCTCGGATCGGGAAGTAGGCGCCGCATTCGACACGCGTAGTGACCCGGTCACCCTTGTCCCGGTCGGCCGGCCAATCGGCCAGCAGCTCGGCGTAGGGGCTGTCGATGCCGGCCGCGAGGCAGGCCTCGTGCAGCGCCGTGAACTGGGAACGGGTGAAGCTGACGTGGTAGTAGAGCTTCAGCGGCTGCCAGGCCTCGCCCAGCTCAGGGTGAACCTGCGCGTCGCCGGCTGCGTCGAAGGCGGCCACGCTGACCCGGTGGCACTGGATGTGGTCGGGGTGCGGGTAGCCGCCCTCCTCGTCGTAGGTGATCACGACGTGGGGCCGGAACTCGCGCATCAACTTGATCAACGGCTGCGCCGCGGTGGCCACATCCTCCCGGCCGAAGCAGCCGTCGGGCAGCTTGTCGGCGTGCTCCGGGCGGTAGTCCTCCAGCCAGCCCGAGTCGACGAAGCCCAGCCACTCCTGCCGGACGCCCAGGATCTCCCGGGCCCGCTCCATCTCCGCCCGCCGGATCTGTGCCATGTTGGCCAGGATCTCCGGATCTCCGGCCAGCTTCGGGTTGAGAATGTCGCCGCGCTCGCCGCCGGTGCACGTCACCACCAGCACGTCCACGCCCTCCCGGACGTAACGGGCCATGGTGGCGGCGCCCTTGCTCGACTCGTCGTCGGGGTGGGCGTGCACGGCCATCAGGCGAAGCTGCTCACTCACCAGATCTCCCTCTGCAGTCTCAGCACTTCGGTCCAGTGCGATGATGGTTCACAGCCATTCTGACTCCGACCACCGACAATGCGGTCACCGGCCTCGCCGCGGGTGACCAGATCGCATCGAGGACCCCGCACTGTGACAGCTCAGACGACCCACCCGGTATTCCCGCCCGGCCGCTACGGGCGGCAGCGTACGCCGCAGCGCGTACCCCGGCCTGTGCAGCTCGCCGGGGTCGTCCTGCTGCTGGTGATCATGGTCTTCGCCGGCCTCCGGCTGTACCGGGCCTACGGTGAACAGGACTACAGCTCCAGCGTCAGCCGGTTCGTCACCGGTGAGAACGCCGTCGACGTCGAGTTCGTCGTCCGGCTGCCCGACGGCGGCCGGGCGCAATGCGTCGTCCGGGCGCGGGACGAGGCCGGGGCCGAGATCGGCCGGGCGACCGTGGCGGTCACGGCGGGCGCCGAGCCCCAGCGGACCGTCGTCCAGTACCGCCTGGCGACGAACGGACGGCCCGTGACGGGCGAAGTCGAGCGCTGCTACCCCCACGACGCGGAAACCAACCGCTGACCCACAGTGGGCGTACGCTGTTAAGTTTGAACTTCTGTCCGATCTAATCAAGGAGTCCGCCGTGCCATCGACCGAGACCAACACCTGGCTGTCCCAGGATGCGTTCGACCGGCTGCAGGGTGAGCTCGACGAGCTGATCGCGGCGCGGCCCGCGGTCGCAGCGGAGATCAACGCCCGGCGTGAGGAAGGCGACCTTCGCGAGAACGGCGGATACCACGCCGCTCGCGAGGAGCAGGGCAAGCAGGAGGCCCGCATCCGTCAGCTGCAGGAGCTGCTGCGTACGGCCCGGGTCGGCGACGCGCCGACGGCCGACGCCGTCTCACCCGGGATGGTCGTGACGATCCAGTTCGACGACGACCCCGAGGACACCGAGACCTTCCTGCTGGGCTCCCGGGAGATCGCGGCCACCACCGACATGACGGTCTACAGCCCCGAGTCGGCGCTGGGCGCGGCGATCATGGGCGCCAAGACCGGGCAGTCTGTGAGCTACACCGCACCCAGCGGTGCGACGATCACGGTGAGCATCGTGAAGTTCGAACCCTTCGCGGGCTGAAGTCGACAAGGGATGATCCCAATCATCCCTTTGGCCCATTGAAGCTCAGGGGATCCTCCTGGCAGGCTGGCTTGCCGTTCGCGCCAACGCGAGCCTCGCACGGGAGGATCCCCCTTTATGTCCGAAGACAACGCCGTCGACCGCCGCCGTCTGCTCCGCCGGGCGAGCACTGTCGCCGCCGGCCTGGGCGCGGCGGGTGTCGCCAGCGCCGTCGCCGCCACCCCGGCCAACGCGGCCGCCGGTGACCCCGTCCTTCTGGGCGACAACGACGCCGGTGCGGCGACGACGAGTATCACCAGCTCGAGTAACGCCTCGACGTTGACGCTGAGCAACACGGGCAACGGGGCACCCATCGTCCTGCCCTCCAAGCAGTTGCCGACCAACGGCGACGCCATCGTCGACGGCGGCGTCTACAACTTCGGCGGCTACCTCTACTACGGCTACGCCGGCGGTCTCGCGTCGATCTACGACGACTCCTGGTCCACCATGACGATGCCGCTGGTCGCCCCGGAGCGGATTCTCGACACCCGGTCCGCGGCCGGCCGGGCCTCGGTGATCAACAAGGCGGTTCTCGACTCGGCGGGCCGGGTCAAGGAGGGCCAGACCGTCCACGTCAGGCTCACCCCGATCAGCGGCGCCAACACCGGCCTCAAGATCGCCGTCGGCGCCTCCGCGATGCACGGCAATGTGACCGTCACGGGGCCGGTCAAGCCCGGCTACCTCTCGGTCTTCCCCTACGGGAAGCCGCGCCCGGTGGCCTCGAACATCAACTTCGTCGCCAACCAGACGATCGCGAACTCCGTCTTCGCCGGTGTCAACTACTACGGCGCCGCGGACATCGACGTGGTCTCCATCTACGCGTTCGTCACCACGCACGTGATCCTGGACGTCTCGGGCATCGTCGGCAACCAGTACAACGTGACGGAGATCTTCCTGCCGCCCGTTCAGAACGTGGCGGGCGTACGGGCCGCCGGCCGGGTTCACCCGCGGACCCGGCTCAGCTGACGCCGTCATCCACGAAGGCCGCTCCGGTACGCCGGGGCGGCCTTCACCGTCTCCGGGCTCAGATCACGCCGATACGGCGTACCCGTTGGATCTGAGCGCGGACAGCAGGCGATCCGAGTGCTCGGACCCGCGTGTCTCCACCGAGAGCGCGACGGCGACCTCGCCGAGCCGGAGCTGGGGGTCGTGGCGCTGGTGCGCGACGTCGACGATGTTGGCCCGATGCTGGGCGATGAGCGAGAGCAACTCCGCGAGCTGGCCCGGCCGGTCGGCGCAGCGGACCGTGAACCGCAGGAAGCGGCCCGCGAGCGACAGACCGTGCTCGATGACGCGCAGCATGAGCAGCGGGTCGATGTTGCCGCCCGAGAGGATCGCGACCGCCGGCGTCTCGACCTCGACGACTCCGCTGAGCAGCGCGGCGACCCCGACTCCCCCGGCCGGCTCGACCACGAGCTTGCCCCGTTCGAGCAGCATGAGCAGGGCTCGCGAGATCTCCTCGTCGGTGACCGTGACGACCTCGTCGACGAGTTTGCTGACGTGCTGGTAGGTCAACTCGCCGGGGCGGAGGACGGCGATGCCGTCGGCGATCGTGTTGAGCTGCTCCAGCCGGACCGGATGACCGGCCCGCAAGGACGGTGGGAAGGCCGCCGCCCCGGCCGCCTGGACCCCGATGATCTGCACCTCGGGCCGTAGCGCCTTGACGGCGACCGCGACACCGGAGATCAGGCCTCCGCCGCCGATCCCGGTGATGATCGTCTTGACGTCGGGGACCTGCTCCAGGATCTCCAGCCCGACCGTGCCCTGCCCGGCGATGACGTCCGGGTGGTCGAACGGGTGGATGAAGATCGCGCCGGTGGCCTCCGCGAACTCCCGGGCGGCCACCAGCGATTCGTCCACGTTCGCTCCGACGAGTTGAACCGAGGCGCCATAGCCCTTCGTCGCGGCGACCTTCGGCAGCGGCGCGCCGACAGGCATGAACACGGTCGCGCTCACGCCGAGCGCAGTCGCAGCGACGGCTACCCCTTGCGCATGATTGCCCGCGCTAGCGGCCACCACACCCCGGGCCCGCTCCGCGTCGGTGAGCCGCGCGATCCGGGTGTACGCACCCCGCACCTTGTACGCACCGGCCCGCTGGAGGTTCTCGCACTTGAGCCAGACCTGCCCGCCGAGCTTGGCCGACAACGGCCGGCAGGGCTCGATCGGGGTGGTCCGTGCGATGTCCCGCAGCAGCTCCCGGGCTGCCCGGATGTCGTCGACGCTGACGAGATGAGGTGTCACGCTCTGATCGTCGCACCGCCCCCGTCCACCGGCTCAGTCGGCTCCGCCGCTGGTCGCGTAGATTGCCCGGTTTTCTGCTTATGATCCTTCTTGTGATGACGTTCTTGAAGGCGTTGCACGTCTTGAGCGCGGTGATGCTGGTCGGGCCTCTGATGGCAGCACCGTTCATCGGCCGTCGGGCCATCCAGCGGCGCAGCGCCGACGGCGTACGCATGGCTGCGAACCAGACCCGCGTCTTCGGAGCCGGAACAGTGCTCACCGCCCTGCTCGGCGTCCTCACTCTGCTCAGCAGCGACGGCAAGTACGAGTTCCGCACACCATGGGTGATCATCTCGATGACGCTCTACGTCGTCGCCCTCGCGCTGGTCTTCTTCTACGCCGTCCCCGCTCTGCGCAAAGCGGCCCGGATGGTCGAGGAAGGCGTCATCGAGACCAAAGCCCGAAGCTTCGGCGCTGACCGCGACCGCCGAGGACCTGCGCCTCAAAGAACACCTCGACGCCATCACCGGACGCGTGGCGGGCGCCGGTCTCCTGGTCCTCCTGGTCTTCGCGGTGATCACTTTGTTGATGGTCATCCGCCCGTTCTGACTCTCCACCGCCGACACTTCGGTCAGCGCGTACGCGCGGGGGCGGTGATCGGGAATCCGGGGGCGTGCCGACGCCACGCGTGCAGCAGTTCGAACTGGCCGGCGATGGCCAGCAGGGTCAGCTCGCTGCCGGGCGGGCCGACGAGCTGAACCGCGGCGGGCAGCCCGTCGGGGCGTACGCCGACCGGCACGGTCAACGCGGGCAGCCCGGCGACGTTCCAGGGCGCGGCGTACGGCGCGAAGCGAAGACAGGCGGTCACGTTGGCCAGCCAGCCCCGGGCGGACCAGGAGCGGGCCGGCAACGGCGTACGCGCCAACGCCGGGGTCAGCAGCACGTCGTAGTTCCCGTCGCCGAAGAAGGCGATCGACCGCTCCCGGAAACCTTCGCGGTCTTCCTCACGGATCAGCCCACGATTCCAGGCCCAGCGGCCCATCCGCAGGTGGCGTCGGGACCGTGGCTGGAGCTTGGCGTCGAGCAGACCGGCGTCCTCGGCGTCCCGATAGGCCGCGGCGAACCAGGTGGCCATGCCCCGCAGACCCAACCCCACCGGGTACGCCGGATCGGCCGAGACGGTGTCGTGACCCGCCTCGACGAGCAGGTTGGTCGCGGTCGAGACGGCTTCGCGGTTGGCCGCGTCAGCGGCCGTGCCCGCGACCGGCGAGCGAAGCGAGACGGCGACCCGCAGCCGTGGCGGGTGCTCCAGCTTGCCCGGCGTGCGCCCAGCGAGCACGGAGAACCCGACGGCCGCGTCGGCCACCGTGGTGGCGAGGATGCCGTGCTCGACCAGGCCGAACCAGTCCTCGCGGCCCAACTGCGCCGGCACCACGCCCCGGCCCGGCTTCAGCCCGACCAGTCCGCAGCACGCCGCGGGAATCCGGATCGAGCCGAGACCGTCGTTGCCGTGCGCGATCGGGACCAGCCCCGACGCGACCGCCGCCGCCGATCCGCCGGACGATCCGCCCGGGGTGCGCTCGAAGTTCCACGGATTGCGGGTCACCGCCGAGTCGTCGTCGGTGGTCGCCCAGAGCCCCAACTCCGGCATGCGCGTCACGCCCACGATGACGGCGCCGGCGCCGCGCAGTCGGCGTACCACCTCGTGATCGGCCTCGGCCACCTCGGACCGCGCGGCGGCCGATCCGCGCCAGGTCGGCAGGCCCGCGATGGGCGTGTTCTCCTTCAACGCGACCGGAACGCCCGCGAGCGGCAGGTGACCGAGGTCGGGCTGGTCGTCGACCTCGGCCGCCTCGAAGGCGGCCTCCGACTCGCGCAGGGCGCGGAAGGCGTGGACCTGGTCGTCGTTCGCCCGGATGTAGTCGAGGTGATCGGCGACGACCTGGGTCGCCGAGGCATCACCGCGACGCACCGCGCGCGCGATCTGTTTCGCGGTCGCGCCGACCCACGTCTCGGGCATCTACCCACTCCTCCCCAGCAGTGCGTGGCGCACACTCTACCGGGGAGGAGTGACTCGTCAGGCACTCAGCGCAGTGTCCAGATCGGCCAGCAGGTCGTCGAGGGTCTCGATGCCCACCGACAGGCGTACGAGGTCGGCCGGGACCTCCAAGGCCGAGCCCGCGACGCTGGCGTGCGTCATCCGACCCGGGTGCTCGATGAGCGACTCGATGCCGCCCAAAGACTCCGCCAGGGTGAAAACCTTGGTGCTGTTGCAGATCCGCTCGGCCTTCGCGAGATCGCCGACGCGGAAGCTCACCATGCCGCCGAAGCGGCGCATCTGCTTCGCCGCCACGTCATGGTTCGCGTGCTCCGGCAGCCCCGGATAGAGCACCTGCGTCACCGCCGGATGTCCACTGAGGAACTCGACGACCCGCTCCGCGTTGTCGCAGTGGCGCTCCATGCGTACGGCGAGGGTCTTCACCCCGCGCAGCGTCAGCCAGGCGTCGAACGGACCGTTCACCGCGCCCATCGCGTTCTGGTGGAACTTCGCCTTGTCGTGCAGCTCCGCGTCGTTGAGGACGAGCGCTCCACCGACCACATCGGAGTGTCCGCCGACGTACTTCGTGGTCGAGTGGACGACGACGTCCGCGCCGAGCGCCAGCGGCTGCTGGAGATACGGGCTGGCGAAGGTGTTGTCCACCACCAGGATCGCCCCGACCTCGCGCGCGATCTCCGCGATCGCGGCGATGTCCGCGACGCCCAGCAGCGGGTTCGTCGGGGTCTCGACCCAGATCATCTTCGTCTGCGCGGTCACCGCCGCCCGCACGGCGTCCGCGTCGGTCAGGCGCGCGGGCGTGAACTGTACGCCCCAGGGCTGCGCCACCCGGGCGAACAACCGATAGGTGCCGCCGTACGCGTCGTCGGGGATCACCACGTGGTCCCCCGGTCGCAGAGCCGACCGGAGCAGGGTGTCCTCCGCGGCGAGGCCGCTGGCGAAGGTCAACCCGTAGCGCCCGCCCTCCAGCGCCGCCAGGCACTCCTGCAGGGCGTCCCGGGTCGGGTTGCCGCTGCGCGAGTACTCGTAGCCCAGCCGGGGCGCGCCGACCGCGTCCTGGGCGTACGTGGAGGTCTGGAAGATCGGCGGGATCACCGCACCGGTCCGCTCGTCCGGCTCTTGACCGGCGTGGATGGCGAGCGTCTCGAATCCGTAAGACATGCTGGGATTTTCTCTCACCCGACCGGCGTTCATGCCACCGGAGGTGTAATTCATGTTCCTACGCCGCAAGATGCTCGACCTTCCCACGCCCGAGCAGGCCCTGCCCGGTCGCGCCGAGGCGATGCGGGTGCCTTCGTCCCATTTCGTCCTTGGTACGCCGTTGACCGGCCCGTTCCCGGCCGGCTTCGAGACGGCGGTCTTCGGAATGGGTTGCTTCTGGGGCGCCGAGCGGCTGTTCTGGAAGCTCGACGGCGTCTACTCCACCTCGGTGGGGTACGCCGGCGGTCTGACCACCAACCCCAGCTACGACGAGGTCTGTTCCGGGTTCACCGGGCACACCGAGGTCGTCCAGGTGGTGTTCGACCCGGCCAAGATCAGCTACGCCCAGTTGCTCAAGGTCTTCTGGGAGAACCACGACCCGACCCAGGGCATGCGCCAGGGCAACGACGTCGGTACGCAGTACCGCTCGGCGATCCTCGCCACCACCCCGGCGCAGCTCGACGAGGCGCTGGCCTCGCGGGACGGCTTCGCGCCGGTGGTCAAGGCCGCCGGTCTCGACGACATCACGACCGAGATCGCGCCCCTCGG
Source organism: Hamadaea sp. NPDC050747 (assembly GCF_040654195.1). Lineage (NCBI taxonomy): Bacteria > Bacillati > Actinomycetota > Actinomycetes > Micromonosporales > Micromonosporaceae > Hamadaea > Hamadaea sp. NPDC050747. Next base: position 232,098 of record NZ_JBFAHM010000003.1, on the reverse strand, counting down.
CCAGTACTTCTTCGCCGAGGACTACCACCAGCAGTATCTGGCCAAGAACCCGGACGGGTACTGCGGCATCGGCCCGAACGGGCTGACCTGCCAGACCGGGGTCGCCACGCTCGGCTGACCCAGCCACACTGGGCAGGTGGCATTCACGATTGGTGATGTTGAGGAGCTGACCGGTCTCGTGGTCACGGCCTGGAACACCGGGCTCGATCGGGACTGGTCGGCTCCGGCCGGCGGGTTGACCTGGAGCTGCCTCCAGACCGCCGACCACACAGTGGACACCGTCCTCGCCCCGGCGATCTTCCTCGCCTCTCGCAAACTGGACGGCTATCCGGCGAACGGGATGGGCACGCCGGGGCCCGATGCGACGCCAGCCGTCCTCATCGAAGCGCTCGCGACTTCGACGCGCCTTCTGGCCGGCGTGGTACGCACGGCGGAACCCGACGCGCGAGCGGTGATCTGGCGGCGGCCGCAGCTCGAAGTTCGCGGACCGGCCGACTTCCCACCCCGGGCCGGGCTCGAACTGATCCTGCACGCGTACGACGTTTGCCAGGGCTTGAGCGTGCGGTTCGAACCGCCGAGCGACCTGTGCGCGCGATTGCGGGAGCACACCCGGGACTGGCCGATGTGGGCGAGCCCGGGATGGTCGCCGCCGACCGACGACCCGGACCCGTGGCGCAATCTGCTCCAGGCCTCCGGGCGCTACCCACGCTAGGCACTGGCGCGCGATCGCGTTATCCGCGAAAACGTCCCCTCACCGCTCGAGCGAGGGGACGTTATCCGGGATAACGCGCGGCCGCATGCAGTCGGCGTAGAGAGGTCAGGCGTGGGTGTCGGCGGGGTCGTGCACGGTCGGCCGCCCGCCCGCACGGTGAGCGCGGACGCAGTCGTCGACGAACTCGCGCGAGAACATCGCCGTCAGGATCGCGATGCCGCCCCGGACGATGCGGACCTCACCGTTCTCGATCTCGCCGACGAGGCGTACGCGGCGGGAACCCGTGCCCTTGGTGTGCTCCCAGTCCTTGACCGTGCCCCGGCCGCGGAACGTCAAGTCCCACTGATCGATCACGGCGTCCTCGGGCACCAGCAGCTTGATCGTGGAGCGCGAGGCGTGGACCCGGATCTCGACATCGCCGACGATCCGTGGCGACCGCAGGTCCAGCAGCGCGTATCCGCTGCGCCCGCGGACCTCGAAGCGGTTGGCGGCCGTCCAGTCGCCCAGCTTCTTCACGGTGTCGGAGTAGGCCTCGACGCGGACGGGCTCGGTGGCGACGGTGGTGTTCATGGCAACTCCCTTGACGTTCTGATATCTTGACTCTCAAGACACCTATAGCTTGAAGGACAAGATACTCGAATGTCAAGTGATTCTCGGGAGAATCTTGAACAACGCCTGGGCGAGCAGGTCAGAGCCTTCCAGCGCGCGGTCGACCAGGGCGACGACGAAATCGCCCGGCTCCTCGGCCTGAACCGCACCGACCTGCGCTGCCTGGATCTGCTGCTGCAGGAGGGCCCGACCGCGCCGGGGCGGCTGGCCACCCAACTCGGACTCACCACGGGCAGCGTCACAGCGATGCTGGACCGGATGGAGAAAAGCGACTACATCTCGCGTACGCCCGACCCGAGCGACCGCCGGAAGGTGGTGGTCCAAGCCCGGCCCGAGATCGCCGAACAGGCCTGGCAGGTCATGCTGCCCCTGATCGAGGACTCGACCCGCAGCATCGCCGGCTACTCCGACGCCGACCTCAAGCTGCTGCTGGACTTCTTCGAACGGGCCATCGGCATCCAGGAACGGCAGATCGGCCGACTCCGGGCGATGACCCCCGCGAATCCCGCCAAGAAGCGCTGACATGCGTTGGGCGGGAGTAGCGCGACCGGACTGCGGGGGAACCGGTTGATCGCGTACTCCCGCCCAACTTTCCCGCGTCGGCGCGGTTGCGACGCCTGGCCGGAGGCGTCGACATCGGCGGAGGCAGCCGATCACCGCGACGGGCGGGTGTTCGCGGGACGCGCGCGCTGGCGGGCACGGCGCGTCGCCGCTATGCCGGACGTTCGGTCCCGCCTTGCCGGGGGACGGTCCGGCGGGACGTGACGCCCGTTGTTCGGCTAGTCGAAGAGGGCCCGGTTGGCGGGGACCCGTCCGACCTCGTCCACCCGCGGGGCGTCGAGTCCGAGCAGGCTGCCGGAGTTCCGACCGCCCGACTGCGCCCGCACGCTCGGCAGCGCGCGGAGGCTGTTCAGGTCGTGTCGCGCGGTCCAGGCATGCTGCCAGGTCCGTGTCGACGCGGCCGCGGCGCGCTCGGCGAGCCGCCTCGGCGGGCACGGCCATTGCAGGCCGCACCAGGCACAGGTGTCGTCGTCGGTGCCGATCCCGTCCCGCGGCGCGTGGCGGGCGAGCATGAACTGCGCGTCCTGCCAGAGCAGCGGGTCGAGGATCTCGGACGCACCGGTGGTGGCCCGGTTTGAAGGTTCGGCGACGCTGATCACGACTTCCCCCCCAAGGAGGAGCGGTGTGCTCCTGACATGGAAGTCAACGCCTCGGTCAAGCGTCACACTCGGACAAACTGTGCGACCCGCGCGCACAATGCGCACGGGTCGCTCCAAACGGTGACGCGCTCTCTTTAGGCGAGGTGGTTGAGCAGGTCCTGCCTCGTCAGTACGCCGGCCGGCTTGCCGTCGACCAGCACCATCGCGGCGTCCGCCTTGGCCAGCAACGCGACCGCCTCGGCGACCGGCTGGCCGCCACCGACCATGGGCAGCGGCGGAGCCGTGTGCTTGTCCACCATGTCGTGCAGATGCGCCTGCCCGGCGAACAGCGCATCGAGCAGGTCGCGTTCGGCGATCGAGCCCGCGACCTCACCGGTCACCACCGGCGGTTCGGCCTTCAGCACCGGCAACTGCGACACCCCGTACTCCCGCATGATGTCGATCGCGTCGCGTACGGTCTCGGTCGGATGGACGTGGACCAGCGACGGCATCGCGCCGGCCTTGGCCGCGAGCACGTCGGCGACGGTCGGGCCCTCCGCCGCGAGGAAGCCGTAACGGGCCATCCAGTCGTCGTTGAAGAGCTTGGAGAGGTAGCCGCGGCCGCCGTCCGGGAGCAGCACCACGATCACCGCGTCGGCCGGCGCCGAGCGCGCCACCTTGATCGCCGCGACCGCCGCCATGCCGCAGGACCCGCCGACGAGCAGTCCTTCCTCGCGGGCCAGGCGCCGGGTCATCTCGAACGACTCGCGGTCGGTGACCTCGATGATCTCGTCGCAGACGCTCTTGTCGTAGGTGGTCGGCCAGAAGTCCTCGCCGACGCCCTCGACCAGGTACGGCCGACCGGTGCCGCCGGAGTAGACCGAGCCCTCGGGGTCGGCTCCGATGATCTTCACCTGGCCGCCCGAGGCCTCCTTGAGGTAGCGGCCGACGCCGGAGATGGTGCCGCCGGTGCCCACTCCCGCCACGAAGTGCGTGATGCGGCCTTCGGTCTGCGCCCAGATCTCCGGTCCGGTCGTCTCGTAGTGCGACCGCGGATTGTTGGGGTTCGAGTACTGGTCGGGCTTCCAGGCGCCGGGGATCTCACGGACGAGCCGGTCGGAGACCGAGTAGTAGGAGCGCGGGTCCTCCGGGGCGACCGCGGTCGGGCACACCACGACCTCGGCCCCGTACGCCCGGAGCACGTTCTGCTTGTCCTCGCTGACCTTGTCGGGGCAGACGAACACGCAGCGGTAGCCGCGGCGCTGCGCCACGAGGGCCAGTCCGACACCGGTGTTGCCACTGGTCGGCTCGACGATCGTGCCACCCGGCTTGAGCAGGCCTTCCTGCTCGGCGGCGTCGATCATCCGCGTGGCGATGCGGTCCTTCACCGATCCGCCGGGGTTCAGGTACTCGACCTTCGCCAGCACGATCGGGCCGCCGCCCGGAATACCCTCGGTCACGCTGTGCAGCCGGACCAGCGGGGTGTCGCCGATCAGGTCAACAACGTTGTCGACATATCGCATGGCCAGAGCCTATTACGCGGTGATGATCTTATTTCGCGATGATCAGTCGACGACTTGACCGTCGATGAAGTCGCCGGGCCGCGGGTTCGTCGGGCGTTCCCGGCGGCGTCCTTTCGGGAAGACCCGTTCCCACTGCAGGAAGCGGTCGGTCTCCGACAGGAAGGCGCCGGCGATCCAGGCGATGACGAGGCCGTCGTCGATGAGTCCCAGCGGCCCCATCACGATCTCCGGCACCAGATCGATCGGCGACACCACGTACAAGGTCGCCAATGCCATCAACAGGAACCGGCCCGAGCCGTCATACTGACCCCGCAACGAGGCCCAGGCCAGCCGCGGCACGCTGAACACCCGGTCGGCCAATCCCGGTCCACCGCGATGCGACGCGGTCACCGCTTTCCACAAGGCTGTGAAGGCTGCGGTACGCCTGATGGTCCGTCCCATTTGATCTCGCTAACCTTGAGTCACACGCCGAAGGGTACGAGCCCCACGTTACTCGGAGTCCGCCATGAGCACCGCAGGAAAGAAGGCCGTCAAGACCATCGGACGGGCCGTCGCCTACAGCGGCGGCTTCGCTGTCACCGCGGGTCTGGTGGCGGCCGGAGTGATGTACGCGCAAGCGGAACAGGCCAAGCGGATCATCCCGTTGGCCGAGGCGCCGCCGCCCCGTCCGGACGGGCGCTACGGTCAACGATACGACGGCCCCGAATTGACGATGGTCGTGCTCGGCGACTCCTCGGCGGCCGGATTCGGCGTGTTCCGCCCCCGGGAGACCCCCACCGCGCTGATCGCCACCGGTCTGGCCCGGCGGCTGAGCCGTCCGGTCGTCGCGCACTCCTTCGCCGTGGTCGGCGCCACCTCGGCCCAGCTGCGGCCGCAGGTCGACGCGGCCATCGAGGTGGGGGCGCAGCTGGCGGTCATCCTCATCGGCGCCAACGACGTGACGCACGCGGGTAGCCGGGCCACCGCGGTCCGCTATCTGGCCGACGCCGTACGCGCACTGCGGGCGTCCGGATGTCAGGTCGTCGTCGGAACATGCCCCGATCTCGGTGCGGTCCAGCCGATCCGGCCGCCGCTGCGCTGGCTGGCCCGGCACTGGAGCCGGCAGATGGCCATGGCGCAGACCGTCGCGGTCGTCGAGGCGGGTGGGTGGACGGTGTCGCTCGGCGACCTGCTCGGGCCTCGGTTCGCGAGCGAGCCGCAGCGCATGTTCGGCAGCGACCGCTTCCACCCGTCCGCTGAGGGCTACGCCATCGCCAGCGCCGCTCTGCTGCCGACCGCCATCGCCGCCGTGCACCGTGGCGACGCTCGCCCAGCTGCGCAGACCACCGGTAAGGGGGTACGGTCGCTGCCGGAGGCGGCTGCCGCGGCGGTGCGCCTGCCCGGCACGGAGGTCAGCGGGGTCTCCGTCGGCGGGCGGGATCGCGGCCCGGCCGGTCGATGGGCCCAGCTTCGCCACCGGGTCTGGGAGGTGCTGCGCCTGCCGGTCGAGGACCCGGCGGCCCGGGCCAACGGCCGGCACGCCACCTCTGCCGATCACCTGGCGGCCGGCTGGACCGATGGGGCTGACCCAGCGTCCTCCCAGCTGACGCCGGATCGAGCGGTCGTCAGCGGCGACGGAGTGGAGGGACAGTCGACATGAGCCTGCTCAAGCGGGTCGGGAAGGCGACGGTGGTGGCCTTGGTCGCCGGCACCGTCGGCGGTGCCGCGCTGCTGACCGCCGAGGCGATCATGGCGCGCCGCCGCTCGTACGCCCAGCCCGCGCTGGGGCTCAACGTCCGGGCCAGCATCGGGGCCGACGCCGCTCCACCGCTGCGTCTGGTGATGCTGGGCGACTCCGCCGCTCTCGGCGTAGGGGTCGACCGGGTCGCCGACACCGTCGGCGGTCAGCTGGCCGAGTTGTTGTCCAACCCGGTCGGCGGGGAGCCCGGCCGCCGGGTCGACCTGTCCAGCGTCGGAGTCTCCGGCTCCCGCTCCTCCGACCTCGCCACCCAGGTCGCTCGGGCGCTGCTGGGGCTGCGCCCGGATGTGGCCGTGATTCTGGTCGGCGCGAACGACGTCATCGGCCTGCGCTCGCCGGGCGAGGCCGCGACGCATCTCGGTGCGGCGGTACGCCGTCTCCGCGAAGCAGGCGTCGAAGTGGTCGTGGGGACGTGCCCCGACATGGGCGCCGCCCGCGCGATCGCACCACCACTGCGGCAGATCGTCGGATGGCTGGGCCGTCGGATCGCCCGAGCCCAGATCCGGGCGGTGCACGCCGCCGGGGGTGCGATCGTCGACCTGGGCGCCGAGACCGGGCCGGTCTTCCGGGCCGATCCGGCCACGCTGTGCGAGGACCGGTACCACCCGTCCGCCGACGGCTACCGCGTCTGGGCGTACGCCCTGCTCCCCGCGGTCGCCCACGCGGCCGGGGTCAGCCCGACACTCCCCTGACCTTGGCAGGTTAGTTACTCGCCAGTAGGGTTGGAGCCATGACTGAAGCCGTCATCGTCGCCACCGCCCGTTCTCCCATCGGCCGGGCCGTCAAGGGCTCGCTGCGCGACCTGCGCGCGGACGACCTCACCACCACGATCATCCAGGCGGCGCTGGCCAAGGTGCCGCAGCTGGACCCGCGTTCCGTCGACGACCTCTACCTCGGCTGCGGCATGCCCGGCGGCGAGCAGGGCCACCAGATGGCGAAGGTCGTCTCGACGCTGCTCGGCATGGACTTCCTGCCGGGCGCGACGGTCACCCGGTACTGCGCCTCGTCGCTCCAGACCACCCGGATGGCCTTCCACGCCATCAAGGCCGGCGAGGGGGACGTCTTCCTCTCGGCCGGCGTCGAAATGGTCTCCCGGTTCGCCCGGGGCAGCTCCGACGGTCTTCCGCCCGAGGCGCAGGCGCTGGTCGGCGGCTCGTGGCGCAATCCGAAGTTCGACTCGGCCGTCCAGCGGACCGCCCAACGGGCGCAAGGCGGCGCCGAGCCGTGGCACGACCCCCGCGAAGACGGCGAACTGCCCGACATCTACATGGCCATGGGGCAGACCGCGGAGAACCTCGCCGAGCTGCACGGAATCACTCGGGCCGACATGGACGAGTTCGGCGTACGCAGCCAGAACCTCGCCGAGAAGGCGATCGCGGACGGCTTCTGGGCCCGCGAGATCACGCCGGTGACGACGCCGGACGGCACGGTCGTGAGCGGCGACGACGGCCCCCGCGCCGGGGTGACCCTGGAGGCGGTCAGCGGCCTCAAGCCGGTCTTCCGGCCGGACGGGCGGGTCACGGCGGGCAACTGCTGCCCGCTCAACGACGGCGCGGCCGCAGTCGTGATCATGTCCGACACGAAGGCGCGCGAACTGGGCATCACGCCGCTGGCGCGCATCATCAGCACCGGCGTCACCGCGATGAGCCCCGAGATCATGGGCATCGGGCCGGTCGGCGCCACGCAGCAGGCGCTCGCGCGGGCCGGGATGACGATCGACGACATCGACCTGGCCGAGATCAACGAGGCCTTCGCCGCTCAGGTCATCCCGTCCTACCGGGAACTCGGGCTGCCGCTCGACAAGGTCAACGTCAACGGTGGGGCGATCGCGGTCGGCCACCCGTTCGGCATGACCGGCGCGCGGATCACCAACACGCTGATCAACTCGCTGCAGTGGCACGACAAGCAGATCGGGCTGGAGACGATGTGCGTCGGCGGCGGCCAGGGCATGGCGATGATCCTGGAACGGCTCAGCTGAGCTTCAAGCTTGATCATCGCGTCAGCCATGCTGTTTAAAGGGGCAATTCGCTCTGCGAAGCAGCATGGCTGGCGCAATGATCACGCAGGCGGCGACCGTTACAGGGTGAGCCGCGTAGCGCGGATGTCGGCGGCGAGCGCGTCGGCGACCGAAGCGGCGGGGGCGGCGGCCAGCAGATCGGCGACGATGACGCGTATCTGGTCGGGGAGGACGGTGTCGGCGAGCCGGGGCACCGTCCGCCTCGGCTGGCCCTCGGCGGCGGCCGCCGCGTCGGCCAGGCGCTGCACGAGGGCGTACACGGCGTCGCCGCGGCCGGACCAGCGCGCCGGGGTCCAGTGCGCCACCTGCCGGCCGAGCAAGTCGGCCTGACCGGCCAAAGTTTCGCTCTCCACGTGCCCAGGGCGGGATTCGAACCCGCACGCCTTGCGGCAGCCGGGTTTAAGCCAGCCGTGTCTGCCGTTCCACCACCTGGGCGCAGCGCAATCACCGTAACGCAGAACTACCGGATCTCCGTAGTCACGGTAGGGTCGCACCGTGACGCGCACCGCTCCGCTCCGCACGCCACTCCGGGATTCGGTGGAGGCTCCGGCTCCCGAGCACACCGAGGGAACGCGCGGCCGCCTGCTCGAGGCGGTCCGCCGGCCCTGGCTGCGCGACGTCGTGATCATCGCGGCGTTCGTCGGATTCGCGTTCTGGCTCGTCCACGACCTGCTGGCCGACCCGCACGGCCGCGCGCTCGGGCAGAACCCGACCGATCAGGCGCTGTACGAGTGGTTCCTGGCGTACGACACCCATCTCTGGACCGGCGACTTCAGCCTCGTCACCGACCGGCTCAACGCGCCGGACGGGGTGAACCTGCTCGCCAACACGACGGTGATCGCCCTCGGGGCGGTGCTGGCCCCGATCACACTGATCTTCGGCGCTCCCGTCACCTTCGCCCTGCTGGTCCCGATCAACTTGGCCGGCACGGCGATCGCCTGGTACCTGCTGTTCTCCCGGACGATGCGAGCCGGGCGGTTCGCCTCGACGGTCGGCGCCGCGCTCTGCGGCTTCGCGCCCGGCATGATCTCGCAGTCGAACGCCCACCTGCACATCACGGCCCAATGGCTGGTCCCGGCCATGGTCTGGGCGGTCGTGCGGATGTGGCGCGCGGCGCAGGCGGGTGAGCGCAACCGCGCGGTCGGCAGCGGCCTCATCCTCGCGGTCCTGGTCAGCCTCCAGGTCCTCATCGGCGAGGAGACGCTCTTCCTCACGGCGCTCACGCTCTTCGTCATCACCCTCGTGTACGCGGTGATGCGGCGACCATCGCGGGCGGACCTGGGCCGGTTCCTGGCCGGCTTGGGCGTGGCGACCGGCGTCGCCGCGGCGTTGCTGGCCGGGCCGCTGCTCACCCAGTTCGCCGGGCGGCAGAGTGTGCCGGACGGCCCGTTCAGCCCCGATTACTTCTACGCCGACCTGGCCAGCTTCGGCGCGTTCTCGCCGCTGTCGATCGCGGGATCGCCCGACAGTCTCCGGCTGTCCACGGGCTACACCGAGCTGAACACGTTCCTCGGCTGGCCGCTGCTGATCGTGACCGTGGTCGCCGTCGTCTGGCTGCGCCGGCAGGCAATCGCGGTGGCCTGTGCGGTCGCGGCGCTGATCATGTGCGCGCTGTCGCTGGGGCCGCAGATCGTGATCGACCGCGAGCGTACGGGCATTCCGGGGCTCTACCGGATCATCCACGGCCTGCCGATCGTCGACGGCGCGCTGCCGATGCGGTTCGCGCTGGCGGCCGTGCCGCTCATCGCCGTCCTGCTCGTCCTCCTCATCGAGGAGGTACGCACCCGGCCGACCCGGGCCCTGCGGTACGGCGTACCGGTGCTGGTCGTGGCCTCGTTGGCGCCGTTGCTGCCGTCGCCCCTGCCGACGGCGGAGCGCCCCGCGGTCCCCCGCTTCTACAGCGAAGGACACTGGCGGGAGTGCGCACCCGAAGGCGGGGTGATCGTGCCGGTGCCGATCGCCACCCCACCGGCGCCGGAGCCCATGCGGTACGCCGTCGCCACCGACGTGGCGTTCGGCATGCCGGAGGGCTTCTTCATCGGCCCGTACGGGCGCTCCCGCCGGGCTTCGATCGGCACCTACAAGCGCCCGACGTCGCTGCTCATCGCGGATGTCGCCAAGACCGGCCGGGCCCGCGACGTCAACGACACGGATCGGGCGCTGGCGCGCCGCGACCTGGCGTACTGGAAGGCCGACTGCGTGGTGCTCACCGCCACGGTCCACGAGGACGCGCTCCTGCTCACGATGAACCGGCTGCTCGGTCCGGGCGAGCACATCGCCGACGCCACCGTGTGGCGCGTCAAGCGCTGAGCGGCCCGCTCACCTCCGCGAACGCGCTGGCTCACCAGAAGCGCCGGCTCACGAGAAAGCGCTGGATCAGGGATCCGGGTCGAATCTTGGGGAAAGATTCGACCGAGATCCCTGATCCAGCGCTGTGAGGCGGAACGGCGCTGTAAGGCGGCCGGCGCTGTGAGGCGGCCGGCGCTGTGAGGCGGCCGGCTAGACGCCGACCTTTTCGCGTACCGGGGGAACCGGCGTGGTGACCACTCGCGGCGGGGTCGCCGCGGCGGCCTCGTCGAACGGCTGGTGCGGCGTGTGCAGGCTGCCCAGCGGCACGACCTCACGGCGGAGGAAGAGCGCCAGCGTCCAGTCGGCGACCACGCGGACCTTCCGGTTGGTCGAGGGGATCCGGCTCATGTGGTAGGTCCGGTGCATCATCCAGGCCGGCCAGCCCTTGAGCTTCACGCCGTAGACGTGCGCGACGCCCTTGTGCAGGCCCAGGCTGGCCACGCTGCCGACGTGCTTATGCCGGTACGGCTTGAGCGCGCTGCCCCGGACGGCGGCACGGATGTTGTCCGCCATGCGCTTGGCCTGGCGTACGGCGTGCTGGGCGCTCGGCGAGCAGAACGGGAGCTGCCCGTTCTGGTCGGGCGTACCGGTGATGTCGGGGACCGCCGCGCAGTCGCCGGCACTCCACGCGCCGTCGATGATCCGGTCGCCGTCGACGACCTGCAGCGTCGGCAGGCAGGTGAGCGCACCACGCTGGTTGCGGGGCAGGTCGGTCGCCTCCAGCATCGGGCTGGGCTTGACGCCGGCCGTCCAGACCAGGGTGTCGGTGACGAACTCGTCGCCGTCGGACAGCTTCACCAGGCCGTCGACGCACGACTCCAGCCGGGTGTCCAGCCGGACGTCGATGCCCCGCTTGGTGAGCTGCTCCGCCGTGTACGCGCCCATCTCCGGGCCGACCTCGGGCAGGATTCGCCGGGCCGCCTCGACCAGCACCCACCGGGCGTCGTTCGGGGACAGCTCGGGGTAGTACCGGTTGATCGCGTCGCGGACCATGTCCTCCATCTCGGCCAGGGCCTCGATGCCGGCGAAGCCGCCGCCGACGAAGACGAAGGTCAGCGCCCGGCGGCGGACGCCGGGGTCGCTGGTGCTGGCCCCGACGTCGAGCCGGTCGAGCACGTGGTTGCGAAGCCAGATGGCCTCGCCGATGGTCTTGAAGCCGACGCCCGTCTCGCGCAGGCCGGGGATCGGCAGAGTACGCGAGACGCTGCCGGGGGCCACGATGATGTGGTCGTACTCCAGCTCCAGCGCCGGGCCGACGTAGGGCTGCACGGTCGCCGTCTTGGCGCCGTGCGAGATCTTGGTGACCTCACCGGCAACGATCTTGCACTTCTTGAGCTCCCGGCGAAGGGGCACGACGGAGTGCCGCGGGGAGATGTTGCCGGCCGCCGCCTCGGGGAGGAACGGCTGGTAGGTCATGTGTGGCTGGGGATCGACGATGATCACCTCAGCCTCGCGGGAACTGAGCTTGCGGGACAGTCGCAGGGCCGCGTAGAGCCCGACATGTCCGGCACCGACCACAAGGATGCGCTGAGGCTTCACGAGAACTATTTTCCCGCGTATTTGTGTCAGCGCCGATTCAGCAAGGGAACTTGTGACCACGCACACGCAGGTCAGCCGCGTGCGCGTACCATCCTGACCCCCACCGCGACCAGGGCGACCGCGGCTGCGAGGCCGAGCAGCGAGGCGATCGCCGCCCCGTTGAACCGGGCGAGCGCCCAGACGCCCACGAGGAGAGCGAGAGAGATCACAGCCGATGCCGCGACGATCGCGATCGCCCGCACGTACCACCGGATGAAGACCTCGGGCGTGACCACCGCGTCGTACGGGATGAGGGCGGCGAGCGTCGCCGCCGAGTGGGCGAGGTAGAGCAGGCTGCCGAAGGCGACGAGCTGGAGCGGCGAGATCTCGGCCAGGCGCCCGAGCCAGGCCGCACCCCAGCCGACCAGGGCGAGCCCCAGGACGACCGTCACGATCCGGCTGCCCGGCGCGAGCGCGACGACCAGCCCCAAGACAGCCGCTGCCAAGATCGGCCGTGGCCCGAACAAGAACGTCGGAATCGCCATGACCAGGGCGGCCAGCGTGAAGAGGAAGACGGCCCCCCGTGCGAGCAGGGTCGCCGGGGTGATTCGGGACACGGCGGTGAGCATGCGCTCGAAGTACACGGTCATCGGCGCGCTCCCTGAGCTCGGCCGGCCATCCGGGCGACGTCTCGCAGGACGAGGTCGAGGCTGCCCGCCCCGGCCCACGCCACCACCGGTACGCCGTGTTCCCGCAGCTGGCCGATGGTGTTGGCCCGTTCGAGCTGCCAGATCCCGTACGCCGGACCGGTCCACGCCCCGACGGTGGCCGGGTGCAGTCCGGGCGGCAGCGTGTCGACTGTGACGACTGACCGGCCGGCTCGGGCGAGCCCGGCGACCATGTCCGCCGATCGGGCGTCCAGCAACGGCGTCATGACCACGACCAGGGCGTTCGGCGAGATCGCCGCCGACATCCGGCTCTCCCCCGGCACGCGTACGACCTGGCGGGCGGAGACGTCGAGGAGCCATTCCAGCACCATCATGTACTGCCGCCGACCGGACGCCGGCCGCAACCGGCGCGCGGCGGACCCGTACTCGATCATGGAGACGCGGTCGCCGAGGGTCAGGTAATGCTCGGCGATCGCGGCGCTCGCGCGTACGGTGATATCCATCACGCTGGATGCCCTGACGGCACTCCCGGCGGCTCGCCCAAGAGGCTCCCCGGCTCCTGAGCCTCCGGAAGCCCCGGCTTCGGCCAGCAGATCGAGCACCAGGACGACTTCGGCGTCGCGGTCGGACAACGTGCGCGCGACGTGCAGCTGCCGCGTCCGCAGCGTGGTGCGCCAGTCGATGCGCCGCAGCCGGTCGCCCGGCCCGAAGACGCGGACACCGGCCAGCTCACCGCCCTCGCCGGGCCGCCGGGAACGATGCTGCCCGACCAGGCCCGCCGCACGCGGCATCGCCTCGTCGGCGGCGAACGCCTCCGTCACCGGGAACACCTTGAATCCGAGCGACCCGGTCACGACCGCGCGGCAGGCCAGCAGACCGCCGCAGGCCGCCGCGACCGCCGCCGCCGGGCCGATGCTGTGCCGCCCCCAGCGCCTCGCCGGCCCGGCCAGCACGACCGCCGCCGCCTCGCTGCGGTCCAGCGACGCCACCACCGGGCGGTCGGGCTTGGCCCCCGAACCGTCCGCGGTCAGCTCCAGCCACGGCGAGTGCTGGGTCCGCGCCACCGCGATGTCGTACGCCACCACGTCGCGGTTCGCCATCGTGAGAGTGGTGGTCAGCGAGCTGCCCTCGGTCGCGTACTCCTCGCTGGTGGCCAGCCGGAGGCCGGGCACGGAGGTCGGCCGCCTCGACAGCCCCCACGCGACGCTGACGGCGAACGGGACCGCCAGCACGACCAGGTCGACCCGGCCGAACAGGGCGGCCGCGACCAGCAGCAGCCCGACGAGCAGCAGGGCACGGCCCAGCGCCCGGGTCGGCTGCCAGTCCTGGGCGGCCTCCTCCGGGGGAGCCGCCGGCGGAGGCGTACGCGGAACGGCCGGTCGGAGCGCCAAGGTCAGCCTCGCGCCGGGTAACGGTAGGGGTCGGCCGGCTCGTCGGGCTCGGCGTACTCCCACTCCTCGTTCTGCGGCCGGGCCGGGCTCGGCCGCGGTCCCGGCGCGCCCGACTGCCCGTACGCGGGCAGCGCCCCGCTCGCCGGAGCCGGGGTGGAGGCGAGCACGTCGGTGACGACCGAACCGGGGTCGACCCGCTTCAGCCACATCTCCGGACGCAGCGTGATCCGGTGAGCGAGCGCCGGAACGGCGACCTCTTTGACGTCTTCGGGGATCACATAGTCCCGACCGGCCATCACCGCCCGCGCCCGGGCCAAAAGCATCAGCGCGAGCGAACCCCGCGGCGAAGCGCCGACCAGCACCGACGGATGCGAGCGGGTCGCCGCGGTCAGCGCGACGATGTACTGCCCGATGGAGTCTTCGACCTCGACGGTCTCCAGCGCGGCCTGCATCTGGAGCAGGGTCGCGGCGTCGACCACGGCCTCGACGACGGCTTCCTCCCGCTGACGCGCCATCCGGCGGCGCAGCACGTTCCACTCCTCGGCGGCGTCCGGGTAGCCGAAGCTGACCCGCAGGAGGAACCGGTCGAGCTGGGCCTCGGGCAGCGGATAGGTGCCCTCGTACTCGATCGGGTTGGCCGTCGCGAGCACGTGGAACGGCGCCTCCAGCCGATAGGTGACGCCTTCGACCGAGACCTGCTTCTCCTGCATCGCCTCGAGCAGGGCGGCCTGCGTCTTCGGCGGCGTCCGGTTGATCTCGTCGGCGAGGAGCAGGTTCGTGAAGATCGGCCCGGCCCGGAAGGTGAAGTCGTGACTGCGCTGGTCGTAGAGGAACGACCCGGTCACGTCGGCGGGCAGCAGGTCCGGCGTGAACTGCAGACGCCGGAAGTCCAACCCGAGCGCCTGAGCGAACATCCGCGCGGTCAGCGTCTTGCCGAGGCCGGGCAGGTCCTCCAGAAGCACGTGACCACCGGCGAGGATGCCCGCGAAGACCAGCTCCAAGGCGGCGCGCTTGCCGACCACGACGGTGCCGACCCGGTCCAGCACCTGCGCCGCGACCCGGCCGACCTCGGCCGGAGTGAGGTTCTTCGTCATATCCGCTCCATCCAGGCGATCAGATTGGCCAGCTCCCGCGGGGCCGGCGGGCGGCGTACCGGCGTGGACAGGAAACTCCACAGTGGCTCGCCGACGATGTTCCGGGCGCGAACCGGGTCGGATTCGCGGGTGATGCCATGCCGTTGGCGCAGCCGTTCGTCGACGACCTCGCCGAGCGCCGGGATCACCTTACGGTTGAACGCCCCCGCGTCGGCGTGACACCACTCCAGCCGGGCCTCCCACCGCTTCACCGCGTGCCGCAGCCCGTCCGGCGCGGTGTCGGGCAGATGGCGGCGGCCGGCGGCACGCGGCGGCAACGGTGGGCGTACGCCCCGCAGGGTGATGTAGACGAGGACGAGAGCACAGCTCACGAGGAAGATGAACCAGGCGGGCGCGTCGAGCTTGGCCGTACGCAGCGCAGCCACCCCGACCGCGGTCAACGCCAGAACGGCGACGAGGGCCTTCGCGTACGCCGAAGCCGACCGGCCCGAGCGCTGCGGGCGCTCGTCGTCCTCGTACGCACCGCCAAGCAGCTCGTCGATGCTGGATTGACTCACGCGACCACCGTCCTTCGGCCGGCGACTGCGTGAGCAAGACTGCGCCTGATGATGACCAACCTTCGGTCGTTCATGCGACCACCGTCCCGAGTTCGTCCCGCAGCAGCCGCAGAGCGGCACGCGCGTCGTCCCGGGTGGCCGCCGTGACCGGGTGCGGCGAGTAGCGCGCCTCCCGATAGACGGAGGCGAAGTCGTTCAGCACGGTCCGGTTGATCGCCCGCGCGTCGAGCAGCCGCACGACCAGATCGGTCGAGGTGTCGCCCGGCTTACGCGGTACGCCCGCCGCCTCGGCCGCCCGTTCCAGGCGCACCCAGCAGACGATGACCGCCCGCCGGGGATCGCCGTCGTCGTCCAGCTCCACCAGGCCTTGGTCGACTGCGGCCAGCAACTCCTCGGTCGTCTGTCGCTGCGTTGGGCGTACCCCTGGGGCGTCGAAGGCGACGCGGCGCTGCGCCACCCCGCGGACCAGCAGCACCACGAGCAGCCCGATCACCGCGACCACCACGAGCAGGCAGATGACCTGCATCGCGAGGATCAGCGCCGGGGAGACCTCGATCCGTTCCGCGGCGGCGCCGGGCGTGCGAAGTGGCTCTCGGGAGGCCAGATGGGGGTCCCAGGTCGGCGGCGGCTCGTTGACCGAATCCGCGTCCAGCGGCGCCGGGCGGAGCGGCAGCGAACCGGTCGCCGCGGCGAAGCCCGCGATCACCAGCAGGCCCACCACCGCCGACAGCGGCCAGAAGCGGCGCAGCACGTTCACCCCCGCGACTCCTCTCCGGCGAGCGACCGTGCGTGCCGGAACACGTCGTCCAGCATGGCGGGTGTGAGACGTCCGGTAAAGGTGTTCTGCTGCGACACGTGGTAGCAACCGAGGACGACCGGCTGTCCAGGCGTGCGATGGACGGCGCCGTGGCCGAACCGCGGACGCGGCGACGGCGGCCGGACGCCGTAGACCGGCTCCTGCGCCTGCCACCACGCCGCCCAGCCGAACGCGCCGAGCGTGACCACGACCCGGAGATCCGGTAGATCGCGAATCTCGCGATGGAGCCAGTGCGCGCAGTTGTCGCGCTCGGAGATCTCGGGCTTGTTCGCGGGCGGCGCGCACTTCACCGGCGCGGTGATCCGGGTCCCGATGAGCCGCAGATCGTCGTCGGCGCTCAGGCTGACCGGCTTGGTGGCGAGCCCGGCCCGGTAGAGCGCGGCATAGAGCACCTCACCGCTGCGATCGCCGGTGAACATGCGCCCCGTACGGTTCGCGCCGTGCGCGGCCGGAGCGAGCCCCAGGACCAGGATGCGAGCATCGCTCGGCCCGAAGCCGGGCACCGGGCGGCCCCAGTAGGTCTGGTCCCGGAACGCGGCGCGCTTCTCCCGCGCCACCTTCTCCCGCCACTCGACGAGCCGCGGGCAAGCCCGGCAGTAGGTGACCTCCTCGTCCAGTGCGGCAAGGTCGGCAGCGGTCACCGGCACAGCCTAGCGGTCCGGGTTGGCCGCGTTTGCCCCCACGCACGTAAAGCCGTCCATGCACGCGAAGCCGCACCCGCAGGCAAGGTGACCCACGCACGTAAAGCGGCCCCCGGGGAAGGAGTCTCGGGGGCCGCAAGTCTGTGCGCTTGTCCTACAGGGTGCTGCGGAAGAAGTCCAGCGTTCGAGCCCAGGACAGGGTCGCGGCCTCGCGATGGTAGTGCTCCGGCCGGTCGTCGTTGAAGAAGGCGTGATCGGTGCCGGGGTAGTCGTAGACCGTCGCGGTGCCGCCCGCCGCCTCGATGCCCTTGACCGCCGCCTGGATGTGCGGCGCCGTCGACGTGCCGTCCTCCTCCGCACAGTGGACTAGCACCGGCTTACCGGCGTACGCCGACCACTGGGGGGCGAGCTTCTCGGTGTAGCCACCGGGGTAGAACGCCGTCACCGCGGCGATCTGCTCGGGCGCGACGGTGGCCGACCACAGTGCCAGGCTGCCACCGGCGCAGAACCCGACGACGCCCACCTTGCCGGTGACCTGCTCCAGCGACTGGAGGTACGCGGCCGCGCCGGCGATGTCGGCCGCCGCCTGCGGCAACGCCAGCTCCATCAGGAGACGACGAGCCTCATCCGGCTCGGTCGTGTTCTCACCGTGGTAGAAGTCCGGGGCGAGCGCGACGAAGCCGGCCTCGGCGAACCGATCGGCCAGCCCGGTGATGTGCGAGACCAGTCCCCACCACTCCTGGATGACCAACACCGCCGGTCCGTCACCGGCCGCCGGCAGCGCCAAGTACCCCTCGCTGCCCGCACCGAAGCTCACCTTTTCGCCCACGGATGGGTCCTCCTGTCGGTCAGACGTCGTTGGCTGTTCGCCCAGGGTCAGGACGTGTTGGGCGTAGCCAACCATGGTCTACCCATAAAGGGGAAGGCGTGCGATGTAAAAGTCGCGGTCCTCACGTGCCGACTTCCGGGCGCTGTCGCACTCATCCAGGCGGTCGGTGCGCCCATCCGGGCGCGGTTGCCGAGCGTTATCCGGGATAACGCTGCTTAGCCGGCCCGCGAAGATGGCGTTATCCGGCATAACGCTGCTTAGCCAGCCCGCGAAGACAGCGTTATTCCGGATAACGCGAGAAGCCCACAACGCGAAGCGCACAACGCGACCGGCTCAAGCCGCCGCGACTGCGTCCGGCGCGGGTTCCGTCTCGCCCACGGCCGCGACCGGGGTGTTGTCCAGGTTGCGTACGGCCGGCACGAGCACCATCCCGAGCACGGCGAGCAGGCTCAGCAGCCCGGCGCCGACCAGTGCGGTCGAGGTGCCGACGGCGGCCGCGACCGGCCCCGCGATCGCCTGCCCAACCGGCATCGCGACGATCGAGCCGAGCATGTCCCACGAGTACACCCGGGCCAGCAGGTCGGCCGGGACATGCCGCTGCATGCTCGTCTCCCAGGAGACGCCGAAGATCTCGATGCCGATCCCGGCCAGCAGGTTCAGCCCGATGAGCAGCGGGGCGTACGGGGCGAGGCCGAGTGCGAGCAGCACCGGGGCGACCGGCGCCATCGCGATCACGCCGATCAGCAGGAATCGGCGTACTTTGAGGCGCAGCGCGACCAGGCCGCCGAGGGCCAGTCCAGCGAGTTCGGCGCTGACGACCAGACCCCACGCCGTCCGCCCGAAGGTCTCGTCCGCGACGGACGGCCCGAGCACCGACAGCCCGGCGGCGAGCATCATGTTGAGGACGCAGAATCCGGCGACCACCGACCACAACCAGGGCCGGGCGACGAACTCCCGCCAGCCGACTCGCAATTCGTGCAGCGTGGAGGTCCGCTCCCGGGCGGTACGCACCGAGGTGACCCGGATGAACGCGAAGAACACCGCGGCCAGCCCGAACGACGCCGCGTCGATCGCGATGCTCCACCCGGAGCCGAACGCCGCGACGAGCAGACCGCCGACGGCCGCGCCGCCGATGCCGACGACGTTGACCGACAGCCGGATCAAGGCGTTGGACTGCTGCCGGATCTCGTCCGGGACCACCTGCCCGGCGATCGCCGACATCGCCGGCCAGGAGAAGGCCGACACCAGCCCGTTCATCGCGGCCAACGCCATGAGCAGGCCGAACGTCGCCGAATGGGTGAACAGCAGGACCGCGACCACGCACTGGGTCAGGGCGGCCAGCGTGTTCGACCCGATCATCACCAGCCGCCGGGGCAGGCGGTCGGCCACGACGCCGCCGAACAGGATGAAGACGACGTTCGTCAGGGATCGGGCGGCGACCACGAACCCGAGGTCACGGACCGACCCGGTGAGGTCGAGGACGGCGAAGGCCAACGCCATGGGGGCGATCGAGTTGCCCAGCATGCTGGTGGTGCGACCGAGCAACAGATACCGGAAGGGGGCGTGGCGCAGCGGGGTGAGCGCGCTCATGATCGCTCACCCTACTCGGCTAGCGGAGCAGCGACAGGGCGATGCCGTCGAGGATGTCGTGCTCCGAGGCGAGCACGAACGCGGAGCCGGTCTTCTCCATGATCGTCCGGAGGATCAGCGCGCCCGCCACGATGACGTCGACCCGGCCGGGGTGCATGACCCCGATCCCAGCCCGTTGATCGCGCGTCATCTCGGCCAAACCGGCGGTCACCAGCGCGACCTCCTCCCGGCTCACCCGCGCGTGGTGGATCCGCTCCGGCTGGTAGCTGGTCAGCCCCAGTGCGATCGCGGTCACCGTGGTCACCGAGCCGGCCAGGCCGACCAGCGTGCGGGCCTGCGTACCGGGGACGACGGTCAACGCGTGGTCGACGGCCTTGGCGATGTCGGCGGTGGCCGCTTCCAGCTCGTCCAGGTCCGGCGGGTCGTTGTGGAGGTGCCGCTCGGTCATCCGGACGCAGCCGACGTCCACGCTGATCGCGCCGCTCACCCCGGTGGCGTCGCCCAGCACGAACTCCGTCGAGCCCCCACCGATGTCGACGACCAGGAACGGCGGCTCGGCGTCCAGTCCGCGGACCGCGCCGTCGAAGGACAGCCGCGCCTCCTCCTCGCCGCTGATCACCTCCGGCTCGTGGCCCAGCGTCGCCACCACCATGTCGTGGAAATCTGCTGCGTTCGCGGCGTCCCGGCTCGCGCTGGTCGCGACCATGCGGACCGCGGTGGCGCCGGCTTCGTCGATTTCCGACTTGTACGCCGAGAGCGCCACCCGGGTTCGTTCGATCGCCTCGGGAGCGAGCCGTCCGGTGGCGTCCACGCCTTGGCCGAGCCGGACGATCTCCATGCGGCGGCTGACGTCGGTCGCGCGGTCGCCGTCGAAGTCGGCGATCAGTAGACGGATCGAGTTGGTGCCACAGTCGATCGCGGCCACCCTGGTCATCAGGCCCCCTTAGAGCACGAGCAGCATGCGGGTGTTGCCGAGAGTGTTGGGCTTGACCCGTTCCAACGCGAGGAATTCGGCCACGCCCTCGTCGTACGACCGCAGCAGCTGCTCGTAGACGGCGGACGGAACAGGGGCGCCGTCGATCTCGACGAAGCCGAACGAGCGGAAGAAGTCGGTCTCGAAGGTGAGCGCGAAGACTCGGCGTACGCCCAGTTCCCGGGCCTGATCCAGGAGGGCGCTGACGATGGCGTGGCCGATCTTGCGCCCGCGGACGGCCGGGTCGACCGCGACCGTGCGTACCTCGGCGAGGTCCTCCCACATCACGTGGATCGCCCCGCACCCGACGACCTCGCCGTCCAGCTCGGCGACCCAGAACTCCTGGACGTCCTCGTAGAGCGTCACCGTCGCCTTGCTGAGCAGCCGGCGCTGTGGGGAGTAGACGTCGACGAGGCGGCGGATGCCGCGCACGTCGCCGGTCCGGGCGCGCCGGACGATCGCCTCAGACACAGGGGCCACCACTCCACCACGGTTCGATCGTCTCGATCACCTCGTCGCCCATCGGGCTCACCCCAGGCCCGGCGGCCAGGGCGTGCCCGAGCTGCACATGCAGGCACTTCACCCGGCTCGGCATGCCGCCCGCGGAGACTCCGGCGATCTCCTCGACGTGCATGATCGCCTCGCGCTTGGCCAGGTAGTCCTCGTGCGCCCGCTGGTACGCCGCCGCGAGCTCCGGATCGATCGCCAGCCGCGCCTGCTGATCCTTCATGAGCCCTTCGGACTCCAGCCGGCTGCACGCCGCGACCGCCCGTGGACAGGTCAAGTAGTAGAGCGTGGGGAACGGCGTGCCGTCGTCGAGGCGGGGCGTCGTCTCCACGACGTCGGGATTGCCGCACGGGCAGCGGTGCGCGACGGCTCGCGTACCGCGGGGCGGGCGGCCGAGCTGACGGCCGACGACGTCCAGATCCTCGGCGGTGGCCGGCGTACGCACCGGCGGCGGGACGAGGTCCCGGTCCATCTAGTCCCCCATCGTTTGGTCTGCTGTGAGCCGGCTATTCGGTCTTCGAGCCGGCGGCGCTGTGACAAACGGCGCCGCTCGGTCCTTGACGCTATTCGGTCTTCGAGCCGGCGGCGCTGTGACAAACGGCGCCGCTCGGTCCTTGACGCTATTCGGTCTTCGAGCCGGCGGCGCCGACGCTGCCCCACAGAGTCTCGTACCAAGGGCGGTCGGAGTTCTCGGCGGGCTCGGGCTGCACACCGGCCTCGCGAGCGGCCCACTCCGGCGCCCAGATCGGCACCAGCGGAACCTCACCGGGACGGACGTAGAACAGCCGCCGCCGGGCCTGGATCCGCACGTATTCCGGGTCGTCCCACTTCTGCCGGGTCTGCTCCAGCTCGGCGATGTGCGCCCGCTGCCGGGCCTGGTCGGCCTGGATCGCCGAGATCTCGTCCTGCTGACCGAAGTAGACCCGCAGCGGATACACGTACGCCAGAGCGAGCGCGATCAGCACGACGAGCAGGATCACGGCGCGGCCGGTCAACCGCCGCTGGCCCTTGGCCGTCGTCCGCGCCGCCGCTCCGGCCGAAACCGTGCGGCGGGCGGTGGCCGGACGGGCCGCCGACCGGCCGTCGCGGGTCGTACGCGCGCCGGAGCGCCGTGCGGGACCCTGCCCACTCGGCGTCCGGCGCTGCGTCATGCGTTCACCTTAGCCGGATCGATCTCTCCACCGGCGGTCTTATCTTTCCGGTGAGTCAGCCCTTGTACCGCGGGAACGCGGCGGCACCGGCGTACCGCGCGGCGTCGTCCAGCTCCTCCTCGATACGCAGCAGCTGGTTGTACTTCGCGACCCGGTCGGACCGCGCCGGGGCGCCGGTCTTGATCTGGCCACACCCGGTCGCGACGGCGAGGTCGGCGATCGTGGTGTCCTCGGTCTCGCCGGAACGGTGGCTCATCATGCAGCGGTAGCCGTTGCGGTGGGCCAGCTCGACCGCGTCCAGCGTCTCGGTCAGGGTGCCGATCTGGTTGACCTTGACGAGGACGGCGTTGGCCGCGCCCTCGGCGATGCCGCGGGCGATGCGCTGCGGGTTGGTCACGAACAGGTCGTCGCCGACGATCTGCAGCTTCGAGCCGAGCTGAGCGGTGATCGACGACCAGCCCGCCCAGTCGTCCTCGGCCAGCGGGTCCTCGATCGACACGATCGGGTAGGACTCGACCAGCTTCGCGTAGTAGGCGATCATCTCGTCGGTCGACTTGGGCGCGCCCTCGAAGACGTAGGACCCGTCCTGGTAGAACTCGGTGGCGGCGACATCCATGGCGAGCACGATGTCCTTGCCCAGGGCGTACCCGGCGGCGGCGACGGCCTCGCCGATCAGGTCCAGGGCGGCGGCGTTGGACGGCAGGTCGGGGGCGAAGCCGCCCTCGTCGCCCAGGCCGGTCGACAGGCCCTTCTTCTTCAAGACCGACTTGAGGGCGTGGTAGACCTCGGCCCCGGAGCGCAGCGCCTCGGCGAAGGTGGGCGCGCCGATCGGGGCGATCATGAACTCCTGGACATCCACATTGGAGTCCGCGTGCGCTCCGCCGTTGAGGATGTTCATCATCGGCACCGGCAGCAGGTGCGCGTTCGGGCCGCCGACGTAGCGGAACAGCGACAGCTCGGCGCTCTTCGCGGCGGCCTTGGCGACCGCCAGCGACACGCCCAGCATCGCGTTGGCGCCGAGGTTCGACTTGTCCGGCGTGCCGTCGAGCTCCAGCATCTTGGCGTCGATCAGGCGCTGCTCGCTCGCCTCGTAGCCGATCAGCTCGTCGACGATCTTGTCGGTGATGTTGGCGACGGCCTTCTGCACGCCCTTGCCGCCGTAGCGGCCCTTGTCGCCGTCCCGCAGCTCGATCGCCTCGAACGCCCCGGTGGACGCGCCGGACGGAACGGCGGCGCGCTCGATGGTGCCGTCGTCGAGGCCGATCTCCACCTCGACGGTCGGGTTGCCCCGCGAGTCCAGAATCTCCCGTGCGACGAATCCCTCGATGGTGGCCACAGTGTTGCTCCTCGTGATGTCTGCGCTGGGCGCCGCGACTCTGCGGTGCGAAATCACCCGCAGCCTATCGCGGAGCCGTGAGGCGGACGCCGATCGGCCGGAGGTACATCAGCTGAACGGAGATTCTGCGCATAGTTTCGGGAATCGGACATCCACGTTGCGGTGAATCGATCTCATGAGCGAGGGTGAGTAGCGTGCGACCCGGGGAGCGCCGGTTACGGCGGCACGCCACTCTGCTCATCCTGGCCGGCCCGATCGTGGCCGGTCTGCTGGTATTGACCGGCTGCGGCGGCACCACACCGCCGATCGACCGCACCGACCTGGTCAACGATCTGGCCGCCCGGCTGAACCAGCCGCCCGCCGCCGACTACACAGCGCGCTACCAGCTCGCCGGTGGGGCGATCGCGACCGTGACACAGTCCAAGGAGCCCCGGCGGACGGCGTACCGGTGGACGGGCGGCGCGATGATCTTGACGCCGCAGGCCACCACTCGATGCTCCGGCGAACCGGCCGTCTGCACGATGACCGCCGCCCCGGCCTCGGCCACTCCCCAGGCCGACACCTCGGAGCTGCTCAAACACGGTCTCCTGCCGACGCAGAAGGTGAGCGCGCTCCTCACGGCGGCCGCCCTCGACCTGCGGAGCGACATCGAGCAGCGCGACACCACCATCGCGGGGCGGCCGTCCAGCTGCGTCGAGGTCAGCGGCAACAAGGACGGCAAGGTCTACGACTTCGAGGTCTGCGTGACCACCGACAACGTCCTCGGCAGCTTCACCGGGACGGTCGACGGCACGCCGATCGAGTTCGCGCTGACTCAGTACACGCCGAACGCGGCCGAGGACTCGTTCGCGACGACCGAGCCTCAGCCGACGATCTCGGCGCTCTGAGCCCCGCTCGGCTCACAGCCCGAGCAGCGTCCGCAGGTGGCGCGGCGACGGCGAGCCGTGCGCGAGCATGGCGTCGTGCCACTCCCGGGCCGGGGTGCCCGCCGGCCGGGCGCGGCCGATCGCCGACACCTCCGACCAGCCCACGAAGTAGGTCGACAGCTGCGTGGAGGTCAGCAGAGCCCGCCGCCACTTCCCGGCCGCCTCCCCCTCCTCCTGGAAGCCGCGCTCGGTCATCAAGGCCATCGCATCCGCCTCGGCCAGCCCTTCGCAATGCACGAGCTGATCCAGGATCGCGTTGATCGTCATCCGCAACTGCATCTTGAGCTGCTGGAGGCGTACGGGCAGACCGCCGAAACCGTGGTCGGCCATGATCTCCTCGGCGTACACGGCCCAGCCCTCGACGAACGAGCCGGACGAGCCCAGCGCGCGTACGCGGGTGGACCCCCGGTAGCGGCGGGCGTGCGCCAACTGGAGATAGTGCCCGGGCATCGCCTCGTGCACGGTCAGGTTGCGGACCATGTGGTCGTTGTATTCGCGGTAGAACGAGTCGACCAGCTCGGGCGACCAGTCCCGCGGGGTCGGCGCGATGCAGTAGAAGGTCGGGACGTCCGCCGTCTCCAGCGGCCCCGGCGAGTCGCAGTAGGCCACCGCGACACCCCGGGCGAACTCGGGCATCTCCTCCAGGACGCACGGGTCGTCGACCAGGGAGACGAGGTCGTTCGATCGGACGAACTCGGTCGTCTCGTCCATCGTCACCCGGGCCAGCTCCACGATCGTGTCGTTCGCCGGCCGCTGCTCGGACAACGACCGCAGCGCTGCGCGTACCCCTTGATCTGTAGCGGGACCACCCGCGACCTGGGCGGCCGCCTCGCGGATCTCCGCCGTGACCCGCTCGAGGTTGGCCTCCGCGCGGTCCAGGATCTCGGCCGCGGACAACTGGGTGTCGAGCGTGTGCCAGAGGCGGGCCTCGAACAGTTTGCGGCCGAGGCGCGGATCGCGCACCGGACGCTGGCGGCCCAGCCACCCGGAGAACTCCTCCAGCGCGCGGACCGCCGCCTCGGCGACCGGGCCGACCACCGACTCCATCGCCGGGACCTGCGCGATCATCGGCGGCAGGGAGTCCCGGATGAGGTCGGCGGAGCCCTGGAACTGGCCGACCGCGGTCTCCAGATGGATCTGCGGGCAGCCGTCGAGCAGGGTACGCGCGGTGGCCAGCGCGTCCGGGACGAAGGCGAGCCGGAGCGCCAGCGACTCCAGGCGTTCCTCGACCGGCGCGAACGGGCGCGACATCAGCGCGTGCAGCAGGGCGCCCGGGTTGTGCACGAGCGGGTTCCACTCGTGTTCCCGCACGTCGGACCGCTCGAAGATCTGCCGGTCCACGATGCTGGACAGGATCTCGTGGTCGACCTGGTCAGCCGGGTCCAGCGTGTCCGCGTCCACCTGGGACAACGCATGCGCGGCCTCGCGCAGCATCGCCACGTCGGCCGCGACGCCCTCGGTGCTCAGATCGGGAAGGCGATGGTCGAATCGGTGATCGCCGGCGTAGCTCGCCGCGACGGGGTCCGACTCCAGGACGGCGTCGACGATCTTCTCGGCCAGCGGCGCGAACTCCATCCCCCGACCCTACCGGTACCCCACTTTTGGGCGCTGGATCAGGGTTCTCGGTCGAATCATGGGCCATGATTCGACCGAGAACCCTGATCTGCCGCTATCGCCGGGCGGGGTCGCGGCGGACGGTCAACGCCGCCCACCCGACCGCGAGGGCGAGCGCGGCGAGCGGCAGGACCGCGTACCGGACGGGTGGGGCGACCAGCTGAGCCTGGGCGTAAAGGCCACCGCCGAGCGCCGCCGCGGTCAGCGCCGCGCCGAGGACCGCCACGCCGACCCGGCCGGGGAGCGTACGCTCGGCGCCGCTCACGGTGCCGAGCAGGAACGCCAGGTCCACCACGATCGCCCCGGCGAGCAGCGCGAACGGGACGGCCGAGGGCGGGAATCCGGTGCCGTAGAGGATGCCCCAGACGACACACCGGTACGCGACGTACGCCGCCGCCAGAACGGTGGCCGTCCAGCGCGCGCCGACGAAGATCCGCGCCGCGACCAGGGCCAACATCGCCGCCCCGACGAGCCACACCGGGTAGACCCACGAGCCGACCGGCAGCGAGAAGTTCGTGATCGCGATCGTGTCGACCGGACGGCCGAGCTGGTCGGCGGCGAACTTCAGCAGGATCGGCTCGGCATAGGGCTTGCCCGCCAGGTACGCCTTCAGCGACAGCACGCCGTACTCCTGGTGCTGGCTGGGGAAGAGCACGTTCTCCAGGAAGAAGAACCAGGCCAGGCCCAGCCCGATCGTGCGTACGCGGCCGGCGGCGGTGCTGATCCCGAAGCCGTGCGCCACGCCGAGGATCATGAAGGCCGTGCCGATGTAGAGCAGCGCGTGGCTAGGCGACCAGGCGGTGATGTCCAGCCCGTTGATCCGGTGGTTGAGGATGTCGATCGGGATGGCGATGAGGAACATTCCGGTGCCCGCGACGATCAGGTTGCGCGCCCGCCTGTCCACGCCGACACCGGTACGCACCTGGAAGATGACGAGCGCGACGGCGAGCACGGTGCCGATGGTGTTGAGCAGATGCGGCGGGGCCAGGTCGTCGCGGAGCCACTTGAAGTGCCACGACATGTCCCAGGTGGAGCCCAGCATCTTGAGGAGGAACGCCACCAGCCACAACCGGTAGACCAGCAGCACCGTGGCGGGGCGCTGCTCCTCGGTCGGCCCGGAGATGGCGATGCGAGCCCAGTCCGTGGGCGGCAACGTCAAGATCGTCACTGGGTCAACTCGTCTCGATAGAAGGGGCACGAACGTTCAGGGAATTCTGCCGTGCGACACGCCGCTTGGGTATCCACCGCGTCCCCGAACTCTCCCTGAGATCCCGACCATGAGTAAGCTGCCTGCCGGACCGTCGATTTCTGGAGGCCGCTGTGCGTACACACCGCCGACTGACCACTGCCGCCGTGGCCGGCGCCCTGGCCGCGCTCGCCCTGGCCGGCTGCCGATCGGCGCCGACCGCCGCGGCGTACGTCGGCGACAGCCGGCTCACCGAGACGCAGGTGACCGAGATGGTCGACAGCACGGGCGGCCGGATCACCCGCGAGGGCGTCGTGCTGAGCTTCGTGCTCGCCAACGCCTGCAAGCAGTTCGCGGCCGACGAAGGCTTCTCGCCCGACACCCAGAAGGGTGCGCAGGCGCTGTCGACCGAAGGGCTCGACCAGGCCACCGAGATCGGCCGGCTGCGTCTGGAGATGCACAGCTGCATCTACGGCGCGCCCGACGCCGGCACCAAGGTCAGCGACGAGGACCTGCGCTGGTTCTACGAAGACGCGATCAAGGTCGGCGCGATCCAGCCGGGCGTGACCTTCGAGCAGGTCAAGCCGGAACTCAGCGGCAGCCAGGAGGTCGTGCAGACGCTGGCCCTGCGCCGGATGTGGGCCGACGCCACCGCCAAGCAGGACATCTCCGTCAGCCCTCGCTACCGCTCGCTGAGCATCTCGGTCGGCGCGCCCGGCAACGTGCCCGTCGTCCTGCAGCTCGGCGACCCGGCCAACAACAGCGTCATCGACGCGCCGACGCCCGAAGCGACCCAGCCCGCGGGCGCCGTCCAGAGCTGATGACGGCTCGCATCGTCCTGCTCGTCACGTCCCCGCGACTGCCGGCCGGACTGCTCACCGCGCAAGCCTGGGACCTGGTACGCGCGTACCCGGTGCTGACCGGGGCGGAGAACGCGCAGACCACCGCCCTGCGCGCGAACGGAGCCGACGTCACGATCTTGCCGTCGCCGACCGCGGCGGCATTGCTGGCGGCGGCCGGCGACGGCACCGTCGTGTGGCTCGCCGCGCCGGACGGCGACCAACGGCTGGCCCGGGAACTCGGCCTCAAACTGGCGAGCACTCCGGAGCTGGCCGAGATGGAGCTGCTCTACGGCTCCTGGGATCCGCCGGGCGCCCGCCTCCTCGACGCGGTCGCCGTCATGGACCGCCTCCGCGCCGACGACGCCTGGAAACGCTCGCAGACCCACCAGTCCCTCGCGCGCTACCTGCTGGAGGAGGCGTACGAGGCGTACGACGCGATCTTGGCCGACGACCTCGACGCGCTGCGCGGGGAGATCGGCGACGTCCTGTTGCAGGTCCTCCTGCATGCGCGGATCGCGGAGGAACTCACCGAGGACGAGCGCTGGACCATCGACGACGTGGCCGGGGAATTCGTCGAGAAGATGATCCGCCGGAATCCGCACGTCTTCGAGCCCGGTCGGGAGACCGACGACCTCGACGAGATCGTGACCAACTGGAACGCGGTCAAGGCCGCCGAGAAAGCCGCCTACCCGCCCCGGCCGACGACGTCGCTCGCCTCGGCGCTGGTGACGCTGGCGAAGTCGTCGCGGGACGAGGACGCCGCCGACGCCCTGCGTGAGGCACTCCGGCGGGTCACCGAAGAAGCGTGATCATTGCGTCAGCCACGTCGTTTCACGCGACGAAATGTCCGATGAAACGACATGCCTGACGCAATGATCACGAAGCTCACGGCGCAGGTGGTCCGAGGACGTCGGACAGCGCCTGAGCGCACCACTCCAGCAGCGCCTGGTCGCGCAGCGGCTCCCCGCCGATCCGGCGAGTGGCCGGTCGCGGCACGCTGACCTGCGAGGTGGCCGGCTTGTAGACGGCGTCCGGGTGGTATCGCTTGAGCCGCAGCTGCTTGCTGTCCGGCAGGTCCAGCGGCGAGAACCGCAGGTGTTTGCCTTGGACCGACACCTCCGTGAGCCCGTACGCCCGGGCCAGCGCCCGGAAGCGGGCCACTGCGATGAGGTTGACGACCGGGGCCGGCGGTTCGCCGTAACGGTCGGTGAGTTCGTCGACGACCGCGTCGAGTTCCTCGCCGGACCGGGCGTTGGCGATCTTGCGGTACATCTCCAGGCGCAGCCGTTCCACCTCGATGTAGTCGACCGGCAGGTGGGCGTCGACGGGAAGGTCCACCTTGACCTCGGGCGCCTCCTCGCCCTCCTCGCCGCCGACGTCGCCCTTGAACGCCTTGACCGCGTCACCGACCATGCGGACGTAGAGGTCGAAGCCGACGCCCTCGATGTGGCCGGACTGCTCGCCGCCGAGGAGGTTGCCCGCGCCCCGGATCTCCAGGTCCTTCATCGCGACGTACATGCCCGCGCCCAGCTCGGTGTGCTGGGCGATGGTCGCCAGTCGCTCGTGGGCGTGCTCGGTCAGCGGCTTCTCCGGCGGATACAGGAAGTACGCGTACGCCCGCTCCCGGCCACGGCCCACGCGACCCCGGATCTGGTGCAACTGGGCCAGCCCGAGCAGGTCGGCCCGTTCGAGGATCAGGGTGTTGGCGTTGGGGATGTCGATGCCGGATTCGATGATCGTCGTGGCGACGAGGACGTCGTACTCCTTCTCCCAGAAGCCGATCATCACCTTTTCGAGGGCTTCCTCGCCCATCTGACCGTGTGCGGTGACGACGCGGGCGTCGGGCACGAGTTCCCTGAGTCGCCGGGCCGCCTTGTCGATCGACTCGACCCGGTTGTGCAGGTAGAAGACCTGACCGTCGCGGAGCAGCTCCCGGTGGATCGCGGCGGCGACCTGCTTGTCGTCGTACGCCCCGACATAGGTCAGAACGGGATGACGCTCCTCCGGCGGGGTGGCGATGGTCGACATCTCCCGGATTCCGGTGATCGCCATTTCGAGCGTACGCGGAATCGGCGTGGCCGACATGGTCAGAACGTCCACATTGGTCCGCAGCGACTTGAGGTGTTCCTTGTGCTCCACCCCGAACCGCTGCTCCTCGTCCACCACGACGAGCCCGAGCTGCTTGAATCGGGTGGCCTGCTGCAGCAGCCGGTGCGTGCCGATGACGATGTCGGCGCTGCCCTCCGACGCCATCTCGATCGTGCGGGTGGACTCCGACGGGGTCTGGAACCGCGACAGCTGCCGGATCTGCACCGGGAACTGGGCCATCCGCTCGGAGAAGGTGTTGAAGTGCTGCTGGGCGAGCAGCGTCGTCGGGACGAGGACGGCGACCTGCTTGCCGTCCTGCACCGCCTTGAACGCCGCGCGTACGGCGATCTCGGTCTTGCCGTAGCCGACGTCGCCACAGATCAGCCGGTCCATCGGCACCGGCTTCTCCATGTCGCCCTTGACCTCCTCGATCGCGGCGAGCTGGTCTGGCGTCTCGGTGTAGGGGAAGGCGTCCTCCAGCTCCCGCTGCCACGGGGTGTCCAGACCGAACGCGTGTCCCTTGGCGCTCTGCCGCGCCGCGTACAGCTGGATGAGCTGGGCGGCGATCTCCCGAACCGCCTTTCGCGCCCGCGCCTTGGCCTTCTGCCAGTCCGAGCCGCCCATCTTGTGCAACGTCGGCTGTTCCCCGCCGACATAGCGCGACAGCTGGTCGAGGGCGTCGGTCGGAACGAAGAGCCGGTCGCCCGGCTGACCTCGCTTGGCCGGGGCGTACTCGATGACCAGGTATTCCCGCTCCGCCCCGTTGACCTGCCGCTGCACCAGCTCGACGTAGCGGCCGATGCCGTGCTGCTCGTGCACGACGTAGTCGCCCGCCCGCAGCTCCAGCGGGTCGATCGTGTTGCGCCGCCGGGACGGCATCTTGCGCATGTCCTTCGTGGACGCTCCCCGGCCGCCGGAGATGTCGGTCCCGGTGACGATCGCCAGCTGAGCGGTCTCGTCGATCAGGCCACTCGTCAGCGGGCCGGTGGTGATGAGCAGTTCGCCGGCGGCCAGGCCGGCCGCGTCGGAGAGATGCGCGCCGACGCCCGCGTCGCGCAGCACCTCGGCGGCGCGCTGGGCCGGACCGTGGCCCTCGAAGACCAGCGCCACCCGCCAGCCGTCGCGCAGCCAGCCGGTCAGGTCGTCGAGCAGCCGGGCGGTGTCGCCGTGATACAGCGGCGCGGCCTGCCCGCCCAGGGTCAGCAGCGTCGTGGTGTCGTCGCTGACCGACACCGTCTCGGGCACGTCGAGCCACGGGGTCTCGTCCCGGGCCGGCTCGCCCGAGTCCAGCCCGAACGGCGCGATCGACCACCACGACTGGCCGCGGCTCAGCGCGGCTCCGCGTACCTCGGCGAGCGTCTTGAAGGCGGCGTCGCCGGTGTCGATCGGCGCCTTGCCCGCGCCCGACTGCGCGATCGCGTCCCACGCCGCGAGCCGGAACTCATCGCTGGTACGCACAAGGTCGTGCGCCCGGGTGCGGATGCGTTCGGGATCGCACAACAGGACGACGGTCTCGCCGGGCAGGCAGTCGACGAGCAGCTCCATGCTGTGCTCGCCGGCCAGCGCCGGGGCCAGCGACTCCATCCCCTCGACGGGAATGCCCTCGGCCAGCTTCTCCAGGATCTCGGCCAGCTCGGGATGTTCGGCGAGCAGCGCCTCGGCGCGCCCCCGGACCTCCGGCGTCAGCAGCAGTTCCCGGCACGGCACCGCGACCAGCCGGTCCACCGGCTCGATCGTGCGCTGGTCGGCGACGGCGAAGGAACGGATCTCCTCGACGTCGTCGCCCCAGAACTCCACCCGCAGCGGGTGCTCCTCGGTCGGCGGGAAGACGTCGAGCAGACCACCCCGGACGGCGAACTCACCTCGCTTGGTCACCAGATCGACCCGGGCGTACGCGAGGTCGCTCAGCCGATGCGCGACCTCCTCCAAGTCGGCGCTCGTCCCCGGGGACAGCTCCACCGGCATCAGGTCGCCGAGGCCCTTCAGCTGCGGCTGGAGCAGACTGCGTACCGGTGCCACGACGACGCGCAGCGGGCCCTCCAGCTCCGGATGGGCCAGCCGGCGCAGCACCGAGAGCCGGCGGCCGACCGTGTCCGACCGAGGCGACAGCCGCTCATGCGGCAGGGTCTCCCAGCTCGGATAGGCCGCGACCTGATCCGGCGGCAGGAACGAGGACAGCGCCTCGGCCAGATCGTCCGCCTCGCGGCTGGTCGCCGTGACGGCGAGGACCGACTTGGCGCGGGCGGCCGCGGCCGCGAGGAACGGCCGCAGCGCCGCCGGCGCGGTGACGTCGACGTCCTCGGCCCCGCGGGCCAGCTCGGCGGCGCGGGCGAGGGCGGGGTCGGCGAGTGCCGCCTCCAGCAGACCGACCAGCCTCACGATGTCCCCCTTATGCGCGGCAAGACACGGCCACGCCGACTAGCCCCCCGCCCGCAACGGGTGGGGGGTAAACGCTCGGCCACCAGCCTACATTCACCGGCCGACAAGCGAGTCCGAGAGCGGCGTCACAGCGCCCGGACACATGTCGGGCAGGTAACATGCGGGCCAGGACAGCGGCGTCCGTTTCTCAGGCGCGCGCTGCGGGGACGGCATGCGATCTCCTCGCGCCGGCGCGGCAGCACCCTGGAAGGAACCGCGGTGAGCGAAGCTCGACACCCGATTGATGAGGACGACGCAGCGCTGCGCGCTGACATCCGACGCCTCGGCACCCTACTCGGCCAGACCCTGACCCGCCAGGAGGGCCAGGCGCTCCTCGACCTCGTCGAGGACGTCCGCGCCCTGGTCCGCTCCGATCCGGAAGCGGCCGCCGCCAAACTGGCCGCGCTGGACGTCGCGACCGGGACGAAGCTCGCCCGCGCGTTCTCGACCTACTTCCACCTGGCCAACGTCACCGAACAGGTGCACCGGGCGCGGGAGCTGCGCCGGGAGCGCGCCAAGCACGGCGGCTGGCTCGACCGGGCCGGCGCCATGATCGCCGAGCGGAAGGTGCCGACCGCCGAGATCGCCGCCGCCGCCCGCCGGCTCGCCGTACGCCCCGTCTTCACCGCTCACCCCACCGAGGCGGCCCGGCGGTCGATCCTGACCAAGCTGCGCAGCATCGCCGACGAGCTGGACCACGAGGCGGCCGAGGCGATGCTCTTCGGGGGCGACGTGACCCAGAAGACCGACCGCCGCCTGGCCGAGCTGCTGGACCTCCTGTGGCAGACCGACGAGCTGCGGCTCGACCGGCCCGACCCGACCGACGAGGCCCGCAACGCCGTCTACTACCTGCGCGACCTGTACGCCGACGCCGCCCCGCAGGTGCTCGACGATCTCGCCGAGACGCTGCGATCGCTGGGCGTGGAGAGCGCGCCGAACGGTCAGCCGCTCACCTTCGGGACCTGGATCGGCGGCGACCGGGACGGCAACCCGTTCGTGACTCCGGCGGTCACCCGGGACGTGCTGATCATCCAGCACGAGCACGGCATCCAGGCCACCGAGGAGGCGATGGACGAGCTGATCAATGAGATCAGCGTGTCCCGGCGGCTGCGTACGGTGTCGCTGGACCTGTCGGCCAGCCTCGCCCAGGATCTCGACGCGCTGCCGGAGGTGGACGCCCGGTTCCGCCGGGTCAACGCCGAGGAGCCGTACCGCCTGAAGGCGCGCGCCATCAAGGCCAAGCTCGCCAACACCCGGCAGCGCCTGGCCAAGGGCACGCCGCACGTCCACGGGCGCGACTACCTCGGCTCGTCCGGGCTGATCGCCGACCTGGAGCTGCTCCGGGCCTCGCTCGCACGCAACGCCGGGCAGCTGACCGCGACCGGCACCCTGGCCAGCATCATCCGCCGGGTGAGCGCATTCGGGCTCCGGCTGGCCACCATGGACGTGCGCGAACACGCCGAGGCGCACCACGCGGTGCTCGCCCAGCTCTACGCCAGCGTCGGCGAGGTCACCGACTACGCCGCACTGTCCCGCGAGGAGCGGACGGGGTTGCTGGCCCGGGAGCTGGAGAGCCGCCGCCCGCTGTCGCATGCCGACACCCCGCTGAGCGACCGGTCGCGCAAGACGTTCGACGTCTTCAGCACCATCCGGGACGCGCAGGAGCGGTTCGGGCCGGAAGTCATCGAGTCCTACATCATCTCGATGACACAGGGCGTCGACGACGTGCTCGCCGCCGCCGTCCTGGCCCGCGAGGCCGGCCTGATCGATCCGCACAACGCCAAGGCCCGGATCGGGCTCGTGCCGCTGCTGGAGACCCCGGCCGAACTGTCGGCCGGCGGGCAGCTCCTCGACGAACTGCTGCGGCTGCCGGCGTACCGGGCGGTTGTGCGCGCCCGGGGCGACGTGCAGGAGGTGATGCTCGGCTACTCCGACTCCAACAAGGAGGCCGGGATCACCACCAGCCAGTGGGGCATCCACCGGGCGCAGCGCGACCTGCGGGACGTGGCCGCCCGGCACGGCGTACGCCTGCGGCTGTTCCACGGCCGGGGCGGCACGGTCGGCCGAGGGGGCGGCCCGACCCACGAGGCGATCCTGGCCCAGCCGTACGGGACGCTCGACGGCGCGATCAAGGTGACCGAGCAGGGCGAGGTCATCTCCGACAAGTACACGCTGCCCGCGTTGGCCCGGGAGAACCTGGAGCTCACCGTGGCCGCCGTGTTGCAGGCGACGCTGCTGCACACCGCACCCCGGCAGCCGCAGGAAGACCTGGCCCGCTGGGACGCTGCGATGGACGCCGTCTCCGACGCGGCCTTCCGGGCGTACCGGGATCTCGTCGAGGACCCGCTGCTGCCGGAGTACTTCTGGGCAGCCACCCCGACTGAGCTGCTGGGCGCGCTCAACATCGGCTCCCGCCCGGCCAAGCGGCCGGACTCCGGCGCGGGGCTCAGCGGCCTACGGGCCATCCCGTGGGTGTTCGGCTGGACGCAGTCGCGCCAGATCGTCCCCGGCTGGTACGGCGTCGGCAGCGGCCTGCGAGCCGCCCGGGAGGCCGGGCTGTTCGACACCCTCACCGACGCGCATTCCCGGTGGCACTTCTTCCGGACCTTCCTCTCCAATGTGGAGATGATGCTGACCAAGACCGATCTGACGATCGCGCGCAGCTACGTCGCGACGCTGGTGCCGGAGCGGCTGCACCACATCTTCGGCAAGATCGAGGCCGAGTACGCGCGTACCGTCGAGGAGGTCCTGGCGATCACCGGCGAGACGCAGGTTCTGGAGGCCCAGCCGGTGCTGGCCCGGACGCTGGCCGTCCGCGACACCTATCTGGAGCCGTTGCACCACCTTCAGGTGGCGCTGTTGCGCCAGTACCGCGACACCGGGACCAGGTCGTCCGCCACGCCCGGCGGCGGACGCGCGCCGAGCACCGATCCGACGCTGGAGCGGGCACTGCTCACCACGGTCAACGGCATCGCCGCCGGTCTCCGCAATACCGGCTGACACCGGCTGGCCCGATCGCAGCGCCACGGTCGAGCTGGCACACTAGTCATCTCGATACGAGCACGACAGGAGGCGACGTGGACCGGTTCGAGTGGGCCCTCACCGATGAGGATCTGGCCGGCGCGCCCGCCCACACGCCCGAACCGGTCGAACTCGCCGATCTGCAGATGCTGCTCGCCGGGGCGTACGCACCGTTGGACGGGTTCATGAGCCGGTCCGACTGCGCCGCGGTCGAGCAGCACGGGCGGCTGCCCCAGGACGGGGTGTGGCCGGTGATCACGCTCGTCGTCCCGGACGCGGCGGTACGCCCCGAGGCGAAGGCGGTCGTGCTGACCGACCCGGAGGGCGCGCCGATCGGTGCGCTGCACATCGCCGAGCGGTGGCCTGCCCGCCGACCGGGGCACAGCCACCTGGCCGGGGCGGTACGCGCGTACGGCGACGGCGGGCTGCCGTTCCACCGCTATCGGCTGTCCGCCGCCGAAGCTCGCCATCACCTCCAGGCCGGAAGGGTCCTCGGCTTCTACGCCGACCGCCCGCTGCACCGGCCCCAACTGGCCCAGCTGCTGCACACGGCCCGGCAGCTCAGCGCGCAGATCGTGCTGCTGGTGCCGGTGGCCGAGCCGGGCCCGGACGGGCTGGAGCAGCATGCGCTGCTGCGGTGCGTACTCGCGGCGGCGGAGCGCCTGCCGGACCCGCTGGTCGTCGCCATCCCGCTGCATCGGCGTGAGGACCAGTTCGCCGACGGCGCGCTGCGGGCTCGGGTCGCCGCGGCGTACGGGGTCACCCACCTGCTGTCCACCGCCGAGACCATCGCCGGCCGGGGTCCCCGCGTCCTCGTGCCGCGCTCACTCGCGTACGACACGCGGGACGGGCAGTGGCGGGACGCCAACGACGTGAACCCGCGGTTCGCCCGGCTGCCGCTGACCCCGGACGAGATCGCCCAGCTGCTCGACGACGGCGAGACGCTGCCCGAGTGGCACACCCCGCCGGGGGTCGCCCGGGAGCTGGCCAAGGCCCGGCCGCCCCGTCGACAGCGGGGTCTGGTCCTCTTCTTCACCGGCCTGTCCGGCTCCGGGAAGTCCACTGTGGCGCACGGGGTGGCCGAAGTGCTCCGCGAGGAGGGCGAGCGCAGCATCACCATGCTCGACGGCGACGTCGTACGCCGGGAGCTGAGCAAGGGCCTCGGCTTCGGCAAGGACGACCGGGACCTGAACATCCGCCGGATCGGGTTCGTCGCGGCCGAGGTCGCCCGGCACGGCGGGGTCGCCATCGCCTGCCCGATCGCACCCTACGCCGCGGCCCGCGCGGGCGCCCGGGCGATGGCCCGCACCGCCGGGGCGGACTTCATCCTCGTCCACGTCGCGACCCCGCTGGAAGTCTGCGAGAAGCGCGACCGAAAGGGCCTGTACGCCAAGGCCCGGGCCGGTCTGATCCGCGGCATGACCGGCGTCGACGACCCGTACGAGGCGCCCACCGACGCGGAGCTGACCATCGACACCAGTCAGGGCACGGTCGAGGACGCCGTCGACGAGGTCCTCGACTACCTCGTCAACGGCGGCTGGATCAGCCTCCCGGAGTCCTGACCGCCGTCGGGCTCGGCCGCTGGGACTCGACCTGCGGCTCGACCCGGAAGACCGGCAGTCGGCCCAGCTCTCGGTAGGCCGCCAGGCCTTCCGCCGTCACGTGCACCCGGGAGTCCCGCCCGACCTGGTTGCTCGGCGTCTCGAAGTAGATCAGCGCCTTGACCCGGGGGAACAGGTCGATCTGCCGCCCGACGCTGCGGAAGAAGTCGGCCGGGTGCCCGCGATTGACCGGCGAGTACCAGAGCCCCCACTCGGCCACCATCAGCGGCTTGTTCGGGAACTGCTTGGCCGCCCAGGAGTAGAAGCCGGGCCAGTCCGGGTGGGTGCTCGACCGTCGGTTCATCATCTCGGCGAAGTCGCCGTAGCCGTACCCGGGATCGCTATAGGCGTACGCGTCCCAGGCGACCCAGTCCACGACGTCGTCGCCCGGATAGAGATCCGGGAACCAGGACTTGGTGTTCCAGGGGATGTAAGCCATGTAGCAGACGACCGAGATCAGGTTCGTCACGCCTTCGGCCCGCAGTCGCTGCACGACGTGCCGGAACGCCGCCGCATAGTCTCGCGCGGTCATCCCGAGCAGCGGATTCGCGCGTACGTCGTCCTCGGGCTCGTGGTGCATGGTGAAGAAGAAGGGCTCCGGGTAGGCCGTCTTGATGTGGGCGGCCAGCCGGTCCAGGTAATCGTCGGCCCAGGGGTCGCCGTTCGCGATCTCGCGCCAGGTCGCCTTCACCGGCTTCCAGTTCAGCATCAGCATCCGCGGGCTGCGCGGATCTCGGGCCAGGCTGATCTCCTCGGCCGTGGGGAACATCTGG
This sequence comes from Hamadaea sp. NPDC050747, assembly GCF_040654195.1. NCBI lineage: Bacteria > Bacillati > Actinomycetota > Actinomycetes > Micromonosporales > Micromonosporaceae > Hamadaea > Hamadaea sp. NPDC050747. The sequence continues at coordinate 194,470 of NZ_JBFAHM010000003.1, read as the reverse complement.
TCCCCCCGGTGGTACGCGTGATAGACCGCCTGCGGCCGCTGGGTGAGGTTCTCGAAGGTACGCAGGGCGGTGGCCCGGCTGACCGAAGTGTGTGCCCCCGGCGCCACTCCCCAGAGCACCCCACAGTCCGGTACGCCCAACGCACCGAGGCGGCAGTCGGGTTCGGACGGCGTACTGCCGCTCGGGCTCGGTGACCCCGGCCGACTCGGGGACGCCGACGCACTCGGGGACGGGCTCAGCGAATCCGACGGGCTGGGCGACACTGACGGGCTGGGGGACACCGAAGAGCTCGGCGTGACAGACGGACTGGCCGAGTCCGACGGCGAACCGGTCACCGTCGGCGACACCGAGGGCGGCGGCGTGTCGGACGGCGACGGCGAGTCCGAAGGCGACGGTTCCACCGGCGACGCCGACGGGCTGTCCGACGGTGCGTCCGACGGGCTGTCGGACAGACTGGGAGCTGGACTTTCGGACGGGCTGGCCGCCGGAATCGGGGAGACCGTCGGCTCACCTGGAGTCGGCGAGGGCGGCGGAGGCGGCGACGGCTCCTCGGTCGCGCTCGCGGTGGCGTACGCACCGTCGCCGGTGGACGGCTGCCAGTAGGGCGCGGCCTCCGCCGGCAACCAGCCCGGCAGTTGCAGGTAGCGCAGGGCGGTGCTCGGCGGCGCGACGATCAGCGAGCCGGGCAGCCGTTTCAGCGGGCTCGCCGACGGACGTGGTCCCGTGCTCCATTGCAGAGTCAGCGTCGGCGGCCGGTTCGCGCGGCTCTCCTGGGCGTCGAATACGCCGATCGCGTCGCTCGTCGGGGCGGTCACCGCGAACGCGTACTCGCCGGAGGAGCGGAGGACGCTCGTGACGTCGAAGTGGACCGCGGCCTCGAAGCCGGTGGGGAACACGGAGCCGACCACCTTGCCGAGCCGGGGCGCGGACCGCGCGTCGAGCCGGCTCGCCTGCCAGTCCGCCCACGGCACGACGCTGAGTTCGACGACTCCCGGCAGGCGTCCGCTGTGCCGGGCCAGCCAGAGTTCGGCGTGGGCGGGCGGCGCTCCGGACGGCAGGTCGACGCGGAACTTGAGGTAGCTGACGGCGGCCCCGCCGTCCCACCCGCCCGCCGCCAGCAGGTCCACGCTTTCGGGTTGCGGGGTGTCGAGCGAGACCGGCGCGAAGTCGCGGACTGAGACGTCCTCTGCGACCGGCACGATGCGGGGCCGGTCCGACACTCGGCCCCCGACCACCCCGATCGCGGCCGCCGCCGTCACCGCGGCGGCAGCCAGCAGCGCCACCCGCGCGGACTGCTTTCCGTGACCGGATCTGCCCATCGCGGTGCCTCCCTCCGCCAGTCGAGAGAACGCACTGATTGCTGGCTTTGATCCTATTCGCGACACACAGTGGCCTAAAGGGGTAAACGTCCAGAAAAGTCGGCCCTTCGCGGAAATCGTGCAGCGACACGCCCAGCAAATCCGGACATACAGCCTGTTTTCCGGAGTTACGTCAGCCCGCCCGTGCCGTTTACCTCTCAGGGGCCTCCTCCTTCTCCCCGCCCCGCCGACCCCGCACGCCGTCATCCGCACGCGAAAGGCCCGCCCATGGACGCCGCTCATCCCGGGTCGATGGACCTCTCCGACTATCTCGGGCTGGTCCGTCGGCACTGGTGGGTCGTCCTGCTGCTGACCGCCGTCGGCGTGGCGGGCGCCGCCGCCGTCACCCGTACGCTGCCGCGCGAGTACGTCTCCAGCACGTCGGTCCTGGTCCAGCCCTCGGGTGGGGACGCGAACGCCGCTGGTGGCCGGACCAAGGGCGAGATCAACCTCGACACCGAGGCGCAGCTGGTGCGCTCGACGCAAGTCGCCGCCACCGCCGCCGAGCTGCTGCGGACGAAGGCGGATCCCCGGGACCTGGCCCGTGGGGTGTCGGTGGAGGTTCCGCCGAACACCACCGTCCTGCAGATCAAGTACGCCGCGCGTACGCCTGAACTGGCCCAGGCGGGCTCGCACGCCTTCGCGGAGGCGTACCTGCGCAGCCGGGAGGAGAACGCGCACTACGACCTGGACACCCAGATCAAGGCGCTCAACGCCAAGCTGAAGCAGCTGTCGGCGCAGCTCGGCCAGGTGATCACCAAGCTGGGCAAGCTGTCCGGCGACGCCCCGAACCGACCGACCCTCGACAGCCAGCGGACCACCCTGCAGACCCAGATCAACCAGCTGAACGGCAAGCTCAACGGGCTGTCGACGACGGCGGTGAGCGCGGGCCGGATCATCAGCGACGCCGGGCTGCCGAACCGTCCGCGCAAGCCGGATCTGAAGATCAACCTGGCCGGTGGCTCGGTCCTCGGAGCCCTGCTCGGATTGCTGGCCGCGGCTCTGCGGCACCGCCTCGACCGGCGCGTACGCCGAGCGGGTGACGTCTGGCGCCGAGCCGACGTTCCGGTGCTCGCCGAGGTGATCGGGCGGGCCAGGCCCCGGCTGGACGACGTCTTCCCCCCGTACGGCAGCGGCGGCCGGATCTTCAACCGGCTGCGGAACGAGGTCGTGGCCGCGATCGCCGCCGTCGTCCCGCCCACCGACGACACCCGCGGCCGGGCCGTCGTCGTGACCGGCGCCAGCCGGGGGCCGTCGGCCACCCTGGTCGCGGCCAACCTCGCGACCGCGCTCGCGCGTACGGGCAGCGAAGTCGTGCTCGTCGGCGCGCACCAGCCGGATCTGCTGGTCGGGGTCGCCCCGCTGGCGGGGATGGTGGGGGTGCAGCCGACCCCCGGGCTCTCCGACGTCATCTGCGGCCGGGTCGCGCTGTCCACCGCGCTGCAGCGCGCTCCGCGTACGCCCCACCTGCGGGTGCTCGCCACCGGCGCGACCGCCAGCGCGGCCGGCCTGTTGCAGTCCCAGGCGCTGCGGGACATCCTCGCCCACCTGCGTACGCAGTGTGACTATCTGATCATCGAGGCCCCCTCGACGGAGGCCAGCGCGGACGCCCAGAGCCTGGCCGGAGTCGCCGACGCGGCCATCGTCGCGATCGAACTCCGGCGTACGCGCTACCCGCAGGTCGCCGACGCCGCCGAGCAGCTGCGCCGGGTCGGCACCGTCCTGCTGGGTTCGGTAGTCGTGCCGCGGCTCAAGCCCTTCGTGCCGACGCCGACTCCGGCCCCCACGACGCCGCCGTCCGCCGCCCTGGTCGAGGACACCCAGCACTTCCAGCGCCTCGACGACGCCAAGCTCGCCGAGCTCGACGCCGAGCGGAGCGTGGCGTGACCGTCGCCGCCCCGAACCGTGGGCGCTGGATCAGGGATCCAGGTCGAATCTTGAGGCAAGATTCGACCTGGATCCCTGATCCAGCGCAGAACACGAGCGGCCGGGTGCTCAGGGGAACGGGGTGGCCGCTGGTCGCGCTGTTGGCGTTGTATCCGGTGTGGTGGGTGCTCGGCCTCGGCGTCTTGATCTTTCCGATCCTCGCGGTGCCGATGGCCGTCCAGCTGGCGAAGCAACACCGGCGTGGGGAGGCGGTCAAGCTGCCGCCGGGCTTCCCGCTCTGGCTCCTTTTCCTGGGCGCGGTGGTCGTAGGGGTGGCGGTGCTCGGGGCCGACCCCGACGGCGTGGTCGCGGCGGGCGCGGCCGAGCGGATCACCGGCGTCGCGTTCCGCCTGATCGAGTACGTCGCGCTCACGATCCTGCTGATCCACACGGGAAACCTGCCGACCGGCACGTTCTCCCAGGCCCGCCTGGTCAAGCTGCTGGCCTGGTTGTTCGTGGTCACCGTGGCCGGCGGGCTGCTGGGCACGTTCGCCGGGCACTTCGGCTTCACGTCGCCGGTCGAGCTGCTGCTGCCACCGGGCGTGCGCAGCAAGGGCTTCATCAAGTCGCTGGTCCACCCTTACGCCGCGCAGATCATGGACATCGTCGGCGACCCGCAGCCGCGTCCGGCCGCGCCGTGGGGCTACACCAACACCTGGGGCAACAACTTCTGCCTGCTCGTCGTCTGGTTCGCCGTCGCGGTCCGGTCCGCGGTCACCCGGCGGGTCACGGCCGCGGCGCTCGCACTGCTGGTGGTCGCGGCCGTTCCGGTCGTCCACTCGCTCAATCGGGGCCTCTGGATCGGCCTCGGGGTCACCGTCGCCTACGTGGCGGTACGCCAGGCGCAGTCGGGCCGCCTGGGCATGCTTCTGGCCGGGGCGGCCACCGCCGCCGCGTTGGCCGGCGTACTGGCGGTGACGCCGCTCGGCGACGTCGTCGGCAAGCGCCTCGAGAACGGCAAGTCCAACGGCGTACGCATGTATCTGACCGAACGGGCGCTGGACGGTTTCCGCCAGTCGCCCCTGGTCGGGTTCGGTTCCACCCGTAACACGCTCGGCGGGCGGCAGTCGATCGCGGTCGGCGAGAGCGCCGCCTGCGAACGCTGCGGCAACTTCACCGTCGGCGGCAACGGCCAGCTCTGGCAACTGCTGTTCGCGCACGGAGCCGTCGGAGCCATCGGCTACCTGGGCTTCTTCGGCTACGGGCTCTGGCGGTTCCGCCGCGACCGCACGCCGATCGGGATCGCGGGCCAGGCCGCGATCGTGGGGACCTTCGTCGCGATGTTCTGGTACAACTCGCTGGTCACCCCGCTGGCCTTCACCTTCCTGGCCTACGCGCTGCTCTGGCGCGCAACCCTCCCGAAAACGACTTCCGATCGGGGTGTCGCATGAGTCCGGTGACCACCGCTCCGGCCCAGCTGACCGTGGCCGACGCGCAACTACGCCATCAGTACCTCGCCGAAGTCCTCGACCTGTTGTATCCGGCGCCCTGCTCGCTCACCGGCGAAGGGTCCGACCGGGTCGCGGAGTATCTCGTCGTTCCACACGCTCGGCGTCCGAAGCTGCTGATCCCGACGGGGTCGCGCCGGGTCGCCGCCGCCGCCGTACGCCGGTTCGCCGAGCCCCAGACCCGGCTCGCCAAGCTCAAACGGGACGCCGTCGTGGCGGCGCTGCGTACCGGGGCCTGGCCCGCCCTCCTGCGTGACCGCGTACGCATCAACGCGCCGTCGCCCGGGGTGGACTCCATCGACAGTTACCTGGAGCAGCACCTTCAGGCGCCGCTGAGCATCAGCATCCACATCGGACCGGCGCGGGCCAACCGGAAGCCGGTGCTGCAGTTGCTCACGCCGACCGGGCGTACGTTCGGCTTCGCCAAGCTGGGCACCGGCGCGTTGACCCGCCGTCTCGTCCGGGCGGAGACCGCGGCGCTGACGGCGTTGTCGCACATCGACCTCAAGGAGGTCGCCGTCCCGCGCGTACTCCACACCGGGCAGTGGCACGGGCACCAGGTCCTGGTGCAGTCCGCGTTGCCGATCTGGCGGGATCGCGTACCCCTCGGGCCGGAAAGGCTGACCACCGCGATGCTGGAGGTGGCCCGGGCGGTGGGGACCACGCGCGGCTGGCTGGCCACCAGCCCTTACTGGGCCGACCTACGCAACCGCCTCGTGCAGGTGGCCGACCACGCCGACGGCGCGCCGCTGCTGGACGCCGCACGGACCTTGATCGACCGCAGCGGTGACGTGCCGCTGACCTACGGTGCCTGGCACGGCGACTGGGCGCCCTGGAACATGGCCTGCGTCGAGGGCGACACCGGGTCCGACGTTCTGGTGTGGGACTGGGAACGGTTCACCCCGGGCGTCCCGATGGGCTTCGACGCCCTCCACTACGAGTTGCAGCGCCGCGTCCAGCAGGACGCCGACGCACGGGCCTGCGTGGCCGACGTGGTCGCGCAGGCCGCCACGCTGCTCGATCCGTTCGACGTGATCCCCGACGGACGGGAGGTCACCGCGCTGCTCTACCTCGTCGACCTCGCCGCCCGTTATCTGGCCGACCGCCAGGCCGAGGCGGGTGCGCGCCTCGGCGTCCTCGGCACCTGGCTGCTCCCCGTGCTCATCGACCGCGTCCGGAGGCTGACGTGAACTCCAGCACCGTGCCCGAACCCGTCAAACGCATCATCCACGCCGGATCCCGCTCGTTCGGCCGGCTCACCGCCGGCTCCCGCATGCTGCCGTCGTTCCTCATCTGCGGCGGTCAGCGATGCGGGACGACGTCGCTCTACCGGGCGCTCTCCCAGCACCCGTTGGTGCTCAAGGCGGTACTGCACAAGGGCGTGCACTACTTCGACACCAACTACCACCGCGGGCCGGACTGGTACCGCGCGCACTTCCCGCTGCGCCGGGCGGCCGAGAAGCTGCTCGACGAGCACGGCTACCCCGGGCAGACCTTCGAGTCCAGCCCGTACTACCTCTACCACCCGCACGCGGCCGCCCGAATCGCCCGCGACCTGCCGGGCGTACGCGTGATCGTGCTCGTGCGGGATCCGGTCGAGCGGGCGTACTCGCAGCACGCCCACGAAGTGGCCCGGGGATTCGAGCTGGAAGCCGACTTCGCCCGCGCGCTCTCCCTCGAACCGAGCCGGCTACGGGGGCAGCAGGCGCGGCTGACCGCCGACCCGTTCGCGTACTCGTTCGCCCATCAGCACCACGCCTACCGAGCGCGGGGCGAGTACGCCATCGCCCTGGAACAGATGGCGCATCAGCTCGGCCGGGACAACATCCTCGTGCAGGAGGCGGAGGAGTTCTTCACCGACCCGAAGACGGTCTACGAACGCGTACAGGACTTCCTGGGCCTGCCACACCTCGGCTTCCCCGAGTTCGAGCAGCACAACGCCCGGCCGCGCGACACCGAACTGCCCGACGAGATCCGCGCCGAACTCCGGGCGCACTTCGCTCCGCACGACGCGGCGTTGACCGCCTGGCTTGGGCGTACGCCTGCCTGGCGAGCATGACCACAGAGAACCCGACACGCACCCAGGCGCCTTCGCAGCGCGGACCCGGTTCGCGCGGCGACGCGCTGACCTCGACCGCGCGCGGCGGCGTCGCGAACCTGCTGGGCGCGGGCCTGGCCGGGATCGCGGGCCTCGGCGTGACCTGGCTGGTCGCGCGCGGGCTCGGGGCCGAGCAGGCGGGTTCGTTCTTCGCGGCCACGGCCGCGTTCACCCTGGTGGGCGGGGTGGCTCGGCTCGGCACCGTGACCGGGCTGGTGTACTGGCCGGCCCGGCTGCGCGCGCTGTCCACACCCGAGCTGATCGGGGCGTGCCTGCGCGTGTCGCTGCTGCCGGTCTTCCTCGCGGGGCTGGTGCTGACGCTGGCCACCTACTGGCTGGCACCCGTCCTGACCCCCGAGTACGCCGAACCGCTGCGCGCGCTGGCGTTCTTCCTGCCGCTCGCCGCGCTCGCGGACGCCCTGCTGGCCGCTACCCGCGGCTACCGGCAGATGCGCCCGACCGTCCTGCTCGAAAAGATCACCCGGCCGACGCTGCAGCTGCTCCTGCTGGCTTCGGCCTTCCTCATGGGCGCACCGGTGGTCCTCTGGGCGATCGCCTGGGCCGCGCCATACCTGCCGGTCTGCGCGGCTGCCGGATACCTGCTGTGGCGGCTGACCCGTCGGCCACGCCCGCGGCCTCGGTCACTGCGCGACCTCACCCTGGGCGTCGCCCGCTCCTTCCGCGCTGGATCAGGGTTCTCGGTCGAATCTTGGGCCATGATTCGACCGAGAACCGTGATCCAGCGCCAAGACGGCGCGGGGATGGGATGGCGGTTCTGGCGGTTCACCGCGCCCCGGGCGCTCGCCAACGTCGCGCAGACCGCGCTCCAGCGCATCGACGTCCTGCTGGTCGCGGCGCTCGCCGGGCTGGCTCCGGCTGCGGCCTACTCCGTCGCGGGCCGGTTCGTCGTCGTCGGTCAGCTCGCCAACGGCGCGATCTCCCAGGCGGTGCAGCCGCGGCTGGCCGAGGCGCTCGCGGTCGGCGACCTGCCCACCGCCCGGCGGCTGTACCAGACCGCGACCGGCTGGCTCATCCTCACCTCCTGGCCGCTGCACCTGACCGTCCTCCAGTACGCCGGGGACTACCTGGGCCTGTTCGGCGCGCACTACCGCCAAGCCGTCCCGGTCGTCCGCGTTCTGGCGCTGGCGATGCTGCTGGCCACGGGGTGCGGCATGGTCGACATGGTGCTCGCCATGGGCGGGCGCACCGTGTGGAACCTCGTCAACGTGCTCGCGGCCCTGACCGCGATGGTCGCCGTGGATCTCCTCCTCATCCCGGCTCTCGGCATCGCCGGCGCGGCCCTCGGGCTGGCCTGCGCGGTCGCCGTGAACAACCTGCTGCCCCTCGCCCAGATCGTGGTCACGATGCGGCTGCACCCCTTCGGCGGCGACACCCTCGCCGCCGCGCTGCTGACCTCCGTCAGCTTCGGCGCGGTGCCGGCCGCGCTGCACGCGTCCCCGCCCTGGCTGGCCATCGGAGCCGGGGCGGTCGCGTACCTGCTGGGGGTGGTGCTGCTGCGCCGCCGCCTGCCCCTGACCCCACTGAGCCGGCGGGCCTGACAACACTCGAGGAGAACCATGCGCACCGACTACACCCAGATCTTCCAGGACTCCGCGGCGGTGGAGAAATACGAGCACATCGTGTACGCCCCGGACAGCTACTGGTCGGCGATCAACCGGCGGCAGCGGGAGTATCTGCGGGGCCTCGCCCGCCGGGCGTTCCCCTACCGGCGTCCCGTCCAGCACGACTTCGCCTGCGGGACCGGCCGGGCCATCCGCATCCTCCACGGGCTGGTCCGCGGCGCGCACGGTTACGACACCAGCGCGGCCATGCTGGCCAAGGCGCAGGAGGTCGGCGCGTACGCCGTGATGCACCAGATCGACGAGACCGGTCCGGTGCCGACCCCGGTCCCGACCGACGCCCCGGCGCTGGTGACCGTGTTCCGCCTGCTCCTCAACGTCGACGAGGCGGTACGCGACCGGGCGATCGCCTTCGCCGCCCAGGTCCTGTCGCACTACGACGCCGGACTCCTCGTTGTCGAGAACCACGGCAACGCCCACTCACTGCGGCACCTGCGTCACCGCCGGCACGGCGCGAAGCCCTGGTTCGCCGAGTTGTCCCACGACGACGTGGCGACCATCCTCGACCGGCACGGCTTCACCATCGTCGAGCAGCGCGGCTTCGCCCTCTTCACGCAGGGCTGGTACGGACGCCGGTGGCTGCGCCCGATCGCGCAGTTCGTGGACGACCTGGCCACCCGGGTCGGCCTCGCCGGCCGGTACGCCGTCAACGTGCTCTACATCGCCCGGCGTACCCGGCCGACCTTGGGCGCCTTGGCCAGCGGCGACCTGACGTCGACCGTGTCCGCCACCCCGCCTGCCCCGCCCGCCCCGTCGGCCGCGTCCGCCTCGCCCGCTCCGGAGCCTTCCGAGGAGACCGAGGGACCGCGCCGCGACCCGGACGCGGAGAGCTGGTGAGGCGTCTCCTCGCCCTGGTGGCGGTCGGATTGCTGGCTTTGACGGCATGTTCGCCGCCGCCCGGGAAGCCGGCGCCCGAGCCGTCCACTCTGGACAAGGTGACGCCCCATCCCGGGCCGTACGCCGGTGGCGCGGTCACTCCGCCCGCCACCGGCGCCTGGCTCGGCGCGTGGGTCCGGCCGGCCCAGCTCACCCAGGCCGGCCGGATCGCTGCCGTACGCCACTACGAGGAGTCGCTCGGCCGCCGGCTGCGGATCGTCAACACATACCGGCGAATCGACGAGCCGTTCGACACCTTCAGCGACCGCCAGCTGGGCCGCAAAGGCAGCACGCTCATGCTCAGCTGGGCCACCGGCGACACCCGCTCGATCACCCTCGGCCACAGCGACCGCGTGCTGCGTACGCGGGCTGCCGAACTGCGCCGCTTCGGCGACCCGGTCCTGCTGCGCGTCCGCTGGGAGATGGACCGGCCGAACCTGGCCGCCACGATGTGGAGCGCCGAGGACTACATCGCCGCCTGGCGGCACATCCGGGCGGTGTTCGCCGAAGAAGGCGTACGCAACGTCGCCTGGGTGTGGTGCCCCACCGCCGAAGGCTTCGCCGCCGGGCGGGCGGCCTCGTTCTACCCGGGCGACGACACCGTCGACTGGATCTGCGTCGACGCGTACGCCGGAAGCAAGCTGGCGTCGCTGCAAGACCTGCTGACGCCGTTCCTCGCCTGGGCCGCCCAGCACCCGAAACCCATCGTCGTCGGAGAGTTCGGCGTCGCCCGCACGTGGGGACCCACCGTGCGTACGCGGTGGCTGCGGGAGGCGGCCGACTTCGTCCGGGACTGGCCGCAGATCAAAGCGGTGGCGTACTTCGAATCCGATCCGGACGGCAACGGGGCGAACGGGCAGTTCCGGCTGGGCGGCGACCCCGCCGAGTTCGCCGCCTTCCGCTCCGCCTTCACCACCCTCACCCCTTAGCGCCGCACGATTGGGCGCTGGATCAGGGTTCTCGGTCGAATCTTGGTCCAATAATAATACCGGAAACCCGATCAACTCCGAGTGGGTTTTTAAAA
>NZ_JBFAHM010000003.1:182961-184090 GCF_040654195.1 Hamadaea sp. NPDC050747 | reverse complement strand
CTCCCCGCCGCCCGGTGGGGCGCTGCTACTGGGTTCCGGTTCGAATCTTGACCCAAGATTCGACCGAGAACCCTGATCCAGCCGCAGGCGGTTATCCACAGGCGTTGTGATCTCAGTACGCCGACTGCGACGGTCGGCGGATGCCGCGACGACCGCAGATTCCACCAGCCCTCCGAGGAAGGATCTTCCGGGGCAGCGATGCCGTACGCGAAGGCCTCCTGACTCCGACGCAACTGGGCGGCAAGACATGGCGGAGGCTCTTCCGGGACGTATACGTGGAAGCCACCGCCGAGGTTGATCACTTGAACCGATGCCGAGCCGTCGTTCGGTATCTCCTTCCCGACGGTGTGCTCACGGGAGTCTCGGCTGCCTTCGCGTACGGCATTCTGCTCGGCGCGGCGGACCCTGTGGAAGTGCTGCTGCCAGTGCCGCACGGCCCGATCAAGGGTGTCGACCTGCATCACGGGCCGATACTCGACGGCGACATACGCACCGTCGCCGGCCTACAGGTGGCCTCCCCGGCCCGTACCTGCTGGGATCTTGTTCGGCATCGCCCGTTGCCCGACGCGATCGCGTACCTCGACCAGTTCGTAGGACATCGTCTCGTGACTCCGGAGGAACTGGAGAAGTACGCCTGGGAACGCGAAGCCGAGGCCTACTGGCAGCGCTTTCTTCAGGCGGCCAGGCTGGCCGACGGTGGCGCCGAGTCTCCGGGTGAATCCCGCAGCCGTCTCATGCTCGTCACGAGCGGAGTCCCACGCCCGGTCACGCAGTACGTGATCAGCCACCGAGGTCGGTTCGTCGCCCGAGTCGGCCTGGCGTGGCCCGAATATCGCGTCGCGCTCGAGTACGACGGCTTCGAGTTCCACAGCGCACGATCAGACTTGGCGCGCGACCGCGCTCGACTGAATCGGCAAGCGCTCGCCGGCTGGTTGATCATTCACGTCACCGGTGATCGGTTGCGCCGCGAACTTCCGGCCGTCGTGGAAGAGGTCCTGGCCGCGCTCCGGGCCCGAGGATGGCCAGAACGGCCTCCCGCGCTGGATCAGGGTTCTCGGTCGAATCTTGGGCCAAGATTCGACCGAGAACCCTGATCCAGCGCCAAGACGGCGCGGGGATGGGATGGCGG
>NZ_JBFAHM010000003.1:0-182951 GCF_040654195.1 Hamadaea sp. NPDC050747 | reverse complement strand
ATGTGGGTGGGCCTGGCGATGTTCGCCACCATGGCGTTCGACGCGGCGGCCCACCTCACCACGACCGACGCCCTGGCCAAGATTCGACCGAGAACCCTGATCCAGCGCCAAAAAGCAGCGCCAAAAAGCAGCGCGAGAGAGCAGCGCGAGAGAGCAGCGCCCAAGGAAGGGGTCAGGGGCGGCGGAGGGCGGCGCCCGCGAGCAGGCGGACGGCGTACGGGGCGTCGTGGCGCAGGTAGCGCGAGGCGAGCCGCCGGGGTTCCTGGGCGAGCCGGTGCGCCCATTCGAGTCCGCTGCGCTGCATCCAGATCGGGGCGCGTTGTTGGTGGCCGGCGATGAAGTTGATCGCCGCGCCGCAGCCGAGGAACCAGGTGGACGGCAGGGCGTCGCGTAGGTCGGTGATCACGCGTTCCTGCCGGGGGAAGCCCAGGCCGACGAAGCAGACGTCTGGGCGGGCGGCGATGACGGCGTCCAGCACCGGGGCGTACTGGTCGGGGTCGGCGTCGAAGCCGAAGGGCGGTGCGGCGCAGCCGGCGATGATGAGCCCGGGGCAGGCGGCGGCCAGTTCGGCGGCGGCTCGGTGCGCCCCGTCGGCGCTCCGCCCGGCGACTCCCACGGCGGAGGCCATGAGCAGCCAGTCGTCGCCCTCCTCCGGCTCGATCCCGGACGGCACCGGGGCACCGCCCAGCAGATAGACCGATCCGGCGATGTCGCCGATCGCCTGCGAGATGGTCCAGATCAGGCTGGATCCCGCGACCCGTTCGGGCAGCGGGTTCCCGGCGAGTTTGCTCGCCCACACCAGCGGCATGCCGTCGGCGACGACGAGGGTCGCGTCGTCGAGGAAGCTGCGGACTTCGGCCGCGATGGGCCGGTCGCTGTCGGCGAGCCGCAGGATGTCGACGTTCGGGGTGACGATCCGGCCGCCTTCGCCCCGGCTCAGCGCTTCGACGACGTGTGTGGCGACCTCTTCCTCGGTGATCGCGTCGAATTCCCGGCCGGCCAGTTTCACGCGCTCATTTCCCACGAAATTGGACAATAGCGGGTCAATCCCTGCGGATCGCTCGTTAACCGCAGTGACACACGAACCGACAAAACCGTGCAGGGGGTGCGCCGATGGCGCGGGTCGTCTTCCTCGGCGGGCTGGGGCGCAGCGGCACGACGCTGATCGAGCGCGTCCTCGGCGAGGTGCCGGGCATCTGTGCGGTCGGCGAGCTGGTCCATCTCTGGCAACGCGATCTCCGCGACGACGAGAAGTGCGCCTGCGGCAGCCACTTCTCGGCCTGCGACTTCTGGGAACGCGTCGGGGTCGCGGCGTTCGGCGGCTGGCACCGGGTCGACGTCCATCGCGTCCTCGCGCTGCGCGATCTGGTCGAGCGCACCCGGCACATCCCGCGCCTCGCGACTCGCGTGCCCGCCGGCTATGCGGATCTGGTACGCGAATACGCCGACTACTACGTTCGGATCTACGAGGCAGCGGCCGCCGTCAGCGGCGCCGAAGTCATCGTGGACTCGTCGAAGCACTCGGCGCTCGCCCATGTTCTGCGCCATGCCACTCAAGCGGAGCCACCGCTCGACCTACGAGTGCTGCACGTCGTTCGGGACGCACGCGGGGTGGCGTACTCGTGGACGAAGACGGTGCTGCGGCCGGAGGCGGCCGCCGACGAGATGACCCGATACTCGCCGGCCCGCTCGGCTCTGCTGTGGACGGCGCACAACGCCGCGTTCTCGCTGCTCCGCCGCCGCGGAGTACGCGTACGCACGCTGCGGTATGAGGAATTCCTGGCCGATCCGCAGGCGACGCTGCGGCGGCTGGTGACGTTCGCCGGGCTCGACCCGTCCGCAGTGGACCTCGGCTGGCTCGAACGGGACCAGGTGACCCTCGGCGTGTCGCACAGCGCCGCCGGGAACCCGATGCGCTTCACCACTGGAGTCGTGCCGCTACGCCAGGACGACGCGTGGCGTACGCACCTGGCGCCGAGGCAGCGGGCCGTCGTCAACGCCGTCTGCGCGCCCATGCTGAAGGCGTACGGGTACGAGCTGGGGGTGAAGCGATGACGACCTGGCCTTCGGTGGATGTGGTGGTCCCTACCCGGAATCGTCCGGAACTGCTCACCCGGACGATCGACGGCATCCTGGAACAGGACTACGAAGGACCGGTACGCATCCTCCTCGTCTACGACCAGGCCGAGCCCGACCCGAGCCGGGAATCCGCCGGCGAACGTCCGGTCACCGTGCTCTGCAATTCGCGTATCCCTGGCTTGGCTGGTGCCCGGAACACCGGCATCCTGGCCTGTGCCGCGGACCTGGTGGCCTTTTGTGACGACGACGACGTGTGGGTGCCGAACAAGCTGCGGGACCAGGTGACGGCCTTGCGCCATCACGCGGACACCGAGATGGTCACCTGCGCGATCGAAGTGAAGTACGCGGACCGGCGCAGCATCCGCCTCGCCGGGCGCGACCTGGTGACCGTCGACGACCTGGCGCGGTCGCGGATGGCGATGCTGCACTCGTCCGGATTCCTGTTCCGGCGGGCGGCGCTGGCCGACCCGGACCGCCTGGGCCTGGTCGCTGAGGACGCCCCGGGCAGCCAGAACGAGGACTGGGACCTCCTGCTGCGGGCGGCGCGACGGCACCCGATCCTGCACGTCGACGAACCGCTCGTCCGGGTCCTGTGGGGGCGGAGCTCGTTCTACGCCTACGAGTACGCCACCAAGATCTCGTCGCTGCGCTGGATGATGGCCCGCCACCCCGAGATCAAGGGGTGCCCGCCGGGAGCCGCCCGGGTCTACGGCCAGCTCGCCTGCTGGTCGGCGGCGGCGGGAAACCGGGCCGACGCGTGGAAATGGGCTCGCGAGACCGTACGCGCCAACTGGCGGGAGCCGCGTGCCGCCATCGCCCTGGCGGCTCTTACCGGTGCCGTCCGGATCGAACGGGTCCTGAGCGCCCTGCACAAGCACGGCCACGGCATCTAGCTCTTTCCCTGGATCAGGGTTCTCGGTCGAATCTTGGGTCAAGATTCGACCGAGAACCCTGATCCAGCGCGACCGCGTACGCGGTTAGCCCCATCAGCCACGTCGGTGTATGTTGGAACGTGTTGGGATGAGTGCGAGTGTGTGGGATGGGGAGGCGTGGTGCTCGCAGCACAACGACAGGCCGCGATCCTCGACGCCGTCCGCGCGACCGGCGGCGTACGCGTGGCCGACCTGGTGGACCGCTTCGGCGTCTCGGACATGACGATCCGTCGTGACCTGGAGATGTTGTCCGATCGCGGGCTCATCCTCAAGGTGCACGGGGGTGCGACGGTGCTGCGGCCGGGGGCCACCGAGGAGCCCGGGTTCGCTGCGAAGGCGGAACTCCATCAGCGGCAGAAGGACGCGATCGCGGACAAGGCTGCCGCGCTGGTGCAGCCCGGCATAGCGATCGCGCTGTCGGCCGGGACGACGACCGCCCGGCTGGCTCAGCGGCTGACCGGTGTCGAAGGGCTGACCGTGGTGACGAACTCCGTTCCGGTCGCCGATCTCTTCCACCGGTCCGGCCGCCCGGATCAGACGGTCGTGCTGACCGGGGGCGTGCGTACGCCTTCCGACGCGCTGGTCGGCCCGATCGCGAGCGCGGCGATCCGCAGCCTGCACGTGGACCTGCTGTTCCTGGGCGTACACGGGATGAGCGCGCGGGCCGGGTTCACCACCCCGAATCTGCTGGAGGCGGAGACCGACCGGGCGTTGATCGACTCCGCGCGCCGGACGGTCGTGGTCGCCGACTCCTCGAAGTGGGACGTCGTCGGCATCGCCACCATCGCCGACCTGGCCGCGGCGCAGGTCTTGGTCACCGACGACGACCTGCCCGACGATGCCCGGGAAGCTCTCGCACACGCCGAGATCATGTGAAGGAAACGATGAAGCACACCTCGATCCGCCTGGCCGACGGCCGGGAGCTGATCTACTTCGACGAGGCCGACGACGCCGTACGCGCCTCGGTGGACCAGCGGGATCTCGCCGCCCCGCCCGCCCCGACCCAGCTTCGGCGCGACCCGCTGACGGAGGAATGGGTCGCGATCGCGAGCAGCCGCCAGGGCCGCCCGCTGCTGCCGCCGACCAGCGAATGTCCGCTGTGCCCGTCCAAGCCGGACTACTTCACCGAGATCCCGGCCGACGACTACGACGTGGTGGTCTTCGAGAACCGGTTCCCCTCGTTCTCGACGAACGCGGAGCCGGGGAGGCTCTCGGCCGAGCCGCCGGGGGTGCGGTCGGTCCAGGAGGCCGGTGACGGCTACCCCAGCACCCGACCGGGCGTCGGCCGCTGCGAGGTCGTCTGCTTCACTCCCGACCACGACTCGTCCTTCGGCAAGCTGCCGGAGAGCCGGGTGCGCACCGTCCTCGCGGCGTTGGCGCAGCGTACTGCCGAACTGTCTCAGGTGCCCGGCGTCGAGCAGGTCTTCTGCTTCGAGAATCGCGGGGTCGAGATCGGTGTCACGATGCACCATCCACACGGGCAGATTTACGCGTACCCCTATGTCACGCCGAAGACCCGGCAGCATCTCGCGGCCGCGCGCCGCCACCACGAGGCCACGGGCCGCAACCTCTACGCGGACGTCCTGGCCGCGGAGATCGCGGACGGCACGCGCGTGCTCGCGCGCAACGACCACTGGACCGCCTTCGTGCCGGCCTTCGCGCGCTGGCCGTTCGAGGTCCATCTCGCGCCGCATCGCCAGGTCCCGGACCTCGCCGCGCTGTCCGACGAAGAGCGCGAGGCCGCGGCTCCTCTGTGGCTTTCCCTGGTACGCGGTTTCGACGCGCTCTTCGACGGCCCCATGCCCTACATCGGGGCCTGGCATCAGGCGCCGGTACGCGAGGACCGCGAGCTGGCCTACCTCCACCTGCAACTGTTCAGCATCCGGCGCGGGCCGGGGAAGCTGAAGTACCTCGCCGGTTCGGAGTCGGCGATGGGCGCGTTCGTCAACGACATCCCGCCGGAGGAGGCCGCTGCCGCCCTGCGTACCGCAATGCAGGCGACCTTGTCGTAGGTCCCCGCTAGTGTCGGGGGCATGCGACCGCTGCAAGTCACGCTGCCCGACGCCACCCTGAGTGTGCGCCATTTCGGTGAAGGCGCGCCCGGTCGCGGGTTTCTGCTCGTGCACGGGCTCGCCTCCAACGCCCGGCTGTGGGACGAGACCGCGGCCGCCCTGGTGGCGGCGGGCAATCCGACCTGGGCGGTGGACCTGCGCGGGCACGGCGACTCCACGCTGCCCGACAGCGGCTTCGACACGGCCACCGCGGCGAAGGACCTTGCGGCGGTGTGTGCCGCCCTCGATCTCCCCTCCGTGATCGTCGTCGGCCAGTCCTGGGGTGGCAACGTCGTCGTTCGGTTCGCCGCCGAGCATCCGGAGCTGGTGTCCGGGGCCGCCCTCGTCGACGGCGGCTGGATCGACCTGGCCGGCGAGTTCGCCTCCTGGGCGGACTGCGAGCAGGCGCTGCGGCCGCCGTCGGTGGACGGGATGCGGGCCGGCGATCTGGCGGCATACCTGCGTCAGGCGCATCCCGACTGGTCCGAGGCGGCCGTCGCGGCGATTGCGTACAACCTGCGCGAGCTGCCGGACGGCACGGTCGAGCGGCGGCTGCCGATCCCCCGGCACATGGAGATCGTCCGCGACATGTGGGACCAGCCCGTCTGGGACTGGCTGCACAGGATCACGGTGCCGACCCTGTTGCTACCGGCGATGTCCACCGACCCGGTCCGCGCCGAGCGGACGCGCGCCCGGGTCGAGCGGGCCGCCGCCGCGCTGCCCGACGCCCGGATCCGGGAGTACGCCGGCGGCGACCACGATCTGCATGCCCAGCGGCCCAAGGAGTTGGCCGTCGATCTGCTGAGCCTGGCGGGGTGACCTGAATGACCGAGCTGATCGTCCTCATGGGATCGGGCGAGACCACGCCCACCATGATCAAACCGCATCGAGCGATCCTCGACCGCGTCGGCGACGCTCCAGCCGTCCTGCTGGACACGCCCTACGGCTTCCAGTCCAACGCCGACGACATCTCCGCGCGGGCGGTGGCGTACTTCAAGGCGAGCGTGGGCCGCGACATCGGCGTGGTCTCCTGGCGTCGTCGTGACCTGCCCGCCGTCGAGGCCGAACGAGCGCTGACCTCGCTGCGGCAGGCTGAGTGGCTCTTCGCCGGCCCCGGCTCCCCGACATACGCCCTGAGCCACTGGCGGGACACGCCGATCCCGGGCCTGATCACGAAGTCGAAGGTGGTGGTCTTCGCGAGTGCGGCGGCGCTGACCCTCGGCTCGCACGCCATCCCGGTCTACGAGATCTACAAGGCGGGCCTCGATCCGCACTGGGTTCCGGCGCTCGACATCTTCCGGGAGCTGACCGGCGTACCGGCGGTGATCATCCCGCACTACGACAACGCCGAGGGCGGCCACCACGACACCCGGTTCTGCTACCTCGGCGAAGGCCGGCTCGCCCGGATGGAGCAGTGGCTGCCCGAGGAGTCGGTGATCGTGGGCATCGACGAGCACACCGCCGTCCTCCTCGACCTTCCCACCGCGTCGGTGCAGGTCGTCGGCCAAGGCGGGCTGACGTTGCGGCGACGCGGGGAGAGCCGGGTCTACCCCACCGGCAGTACGCTGCCGTTGGAGGCGCTCGCAGACACCTCGGCCACGGCCGCTGTCGCTCCCCCGGCCCCGGCATCGCCCGCCGAACCGCTCGCCGAGCCCGGCGCCGCCTCCGTCGGCGAGGTCGCCGACGCGCTCGACGCCCGGTTCGGCACTGCGCTCGCCGTCCAGGACGTGCAGGAATGCGTCGCCATCGCGCTCGAGCTGGAGACCGCGATCGACGACTGGGCGGCCGACACCAACGTCTCCCCCGACCACGAACACGCGCGCAGCGTCCTGCGCGGCATGATCGTCCGGCTCGGGCAGGTGGCGACCGAGGCGCACGAGGCCGTCCCCGCCCTCCTCACCTCCGTACGCGCCGCGCGCGAACAGGCTCGGGCCAATCGGGACTTCGCCATGGCCGACGCGCTTCGGGACGCGCTCACCGGAGCCGGCTTCACCGTCCAGGACCAGCGCCTCGGCTGATCCCTCTCCACGCCGCCCACCGCTGTTTCCGCGCGATCATGAACTATCGGTCGTGATCGACCGGCGTGTCGTGTCCCGGCGGCCCTGATCAACTCCCCGACGGCATGATCACCCGGCGAGCCCGGCGAGCCCGGCGAGCCCGGCGAGCCCGGCGATCCCGGCGACCCCGGTGATCCCGAGCGCCCACCGGAACCATTCGGCGCCCCTGGTCTGCGCCAAGTTCCGCCGTTGCTTGATCATGTTCCCGCGGTTTGCGCGAATTGGCTCATCAGCGCATATGGCTGGCGCATGATCAAGAAACTCGGCCGAAAATCGCATACAGCGGGCGCATGATCTTGGGCCAGGCGGCACAGGCGGCACAGGCGGCACAGGCGGCACAGGCCAAGAATTGACCAGAAAAGGCAAGAACGGGGCCCGGATAAGGGACGGGGCGGGCTCCGATTGGAGCCCGCCCCGGGGAAGGGACTGCAGGTGAATTCATGGGTGAGGGCGGCTGGCTCCGCTCTCACTATTCGTAACGAATCACCCAAATAGGAGTAACGCGGTCAGGCCGAGAGTCGCTTGGCCAGGTTCGTGTCGAGGGTGTTCATGAACTCCTCGGTGGTCTGCCACGGCGCGTCCGGCGCGATCAGCAGGGCCAGGTCCTTGGTCATCGCGCCGCCTTCGACGGTGTCGATGATGACCTGCTCCAGCGTGTCGGCGAACTCGGTGACCGCCGGGGTGCCGTCGAGCTTGCCCCGGTGGGCCAGACCCCGCGTCCAGGCGAAGATCGACGCGATCGGGTTGGTCGACGTCTTCTGGCCCTTCTGCCACTGCCGGTAGTGCCGGGTGACGGTGCCGTGGGCGGCCTCGGCCTCGACCGTACGCCCGTCCGGCGTCATCAGGACGGAGGTCATCAGGCCGAGCGAGCCGAAGCCCTGGGCGACGATGTCGGACTGGACGTCACCGTCGTAGTTCTTGCAGGCCCAGACGTAGCCGCCTTCCCACTTGAGCGCCGCGGCGACCATGTCGTCGATCAGCCGGTGCTCGTAGGTCAGGCCCTTGGCGTCGAACTCGGACTTGAACTCGGCCTCGAAGACCTCGGCGAAGATGTCCTTGAACCGCCCGTCGTACGCCTTGAGGATGGTGTTCTTCGTCGACAGGTAGACCGGGTAGTTCCGCAGCAGGCCGTAGCTGAACGAGGCGCGCGCGAAGTCGCGGATCGACTCGTCGTAGTTGTACATGCCCATGGCCACGCCGCCGCCGGGGAAGTCGGCGATCTCGAACTCCATCGGCGCGCTGCCGTCGGCCGGGGTGTAGGTGACGGTCACCTTGCCCGGGCCGGGGACCACGAAGTCGGTCGCCTTGTACTGGTCGCCGTGCGCGTGGCGGCCGACGACGATCGGCTTGGTCCAGCCGGGGACGAGCCGCGGCACGTTGCTCATGATGATCGGCTCGCGGAAGATCACGCCGCCGAGGATGTTGCGGATCGTGCCGTTCGGCGACTTCCACATCTTCTTCAGCCCGAACTCCTCGACGCGCGCCTCGTCCGGCGTGATCGTCGCGCACTTGACGCCGACGCCGTGCTGCTTGATGGCGTTGGCCGCGTCGATCGTGACCTGGTCGTCGGTCGCGTCACGGTGCTCGATGGACAGGTCGTAGTAGTGCAGGTCGACGTCGAGATAAGGCAGGATCAGCTGCTCCCGGATCTGCTTCCAGATGATCCGGGTCATCTCGTCGCCGTCGAGCTCGACGACCGGGTTGGTCACCTTGATCTTCGCCATGGTGCCGGGCGCTCCCCTCGGAGGTGTTGGCAAGTCGCATTAACAGTACGAGCGTACTGCCATCGACCCGAGGGTGCCGACCGGGGGCGGGATCCCCTGCGAGGATCACACCCCCGAACCGGACGAAGGCATCTCAGGCGCCCCAGTTCACCTCGCCGCGACCGGCGGCCTGGAGAGCGGCGTTCGCCTGCGAGAACGGACGGGAGCCGAGGAAGCCCCGAGGATTCATGGGACTCGGGTGCCCGGCCTCGATGACGACGTGGTTCGGATTGCGCACCAACGCCGCCTTCTTACGGGCGTAGCTGCCCCAGAGCAGGTAGACCACGCGGTAGGGAGACTCGTTGACGGCCTTGATCGCGGCGTCGGTGAACGCCTCCCAGCCCTGGTCGGCGTGACTGGTCGGCTTGCCCTCGCGAACGGTCAGCACTGCGTTGAGCAGCAGGACGCCTTGCTGCGCCCACCGGGTCAGGTCACCGTTCGGCGGCGGCGTCACGCCGAGGTCTTCCTGGATCTCCTTGTATACGTTGCGCAGCGACGGCGGGACCGAGACGCCCGGCCGCACGCTGAAGCTCAGGCCGTGCGCCTGCCCTCGCTTGTGATAGGGATCCTGGCCCAGGATCAGCACGCGAGTCTGCGCCGGCGCGCACAGCCGGAACGCCGCGAACAGATCGTCGATGGGCGGATACACCGTCTGGGTGGCGTACTCAGACTCCACAAAGGACGACAGGCGCGCGGTCGCCTCGAGATCGAGGTGCGGCTTCATGACGTCCCGCCACTCACCAGGCAGCAGTTCAACGAGGTCAAGTCCCATAGCCCGACACCCTACCGTCCACCCCCGACAAGCAGATGGGGGCGGAGAGTCCCGCCCCCATCCACGAAACGTCAGAGGCTGACGACGTCTGCCTGCTTGGCCCGGACCGCCTCGGCGGCCTCCTTGAGCCCGGCCAGCTCCGAGTCCGTCAGCGCGGTCTCGACGACGGACTTGACGCCCGTGGCGCCGATGGCCGCCTCGACACCGAGGTAGACCCCGTTGATGCCGTACTCACCGTCGACCCAGGCGCAGACCGGCATCACGGCGCCGCTGTCCTCGGCGACCGCCTTCGCCATGCGAGCCGCGGCCGCGGACGGCGCGTAGTACGCCGACCCGGTCTTGAGCAGCGCGACGACCTCGGCACCGCCGTTGCGCGTACGCACGACGAGCTCCTCGATCTTGTCGGCGGGCAGCAGGTCGGTGAGCGGCTTGCCGTCGACGGTGCACTGCGACGGGACCGGCACCATGGTGTCGCCGTGCGAGCCCAGGGTCAGCGTCTTCACCGACTTGACCGGGACGTTGAGGGTCTCGGCGACGAAGTTCGTGAACCGCGCGGTGTCGAGCATGCCGGCCTGGCCCATGACCCGGTTCTTCGGGAACTGGGTCGCGATCTGGGCGAGGGCGGTCATCTCGTCGAGCGGGTTGGAGACGACGATCACGACGGCGTTCGGGGCGTGCTTGGCCACCTGCTCGGCGACCCCGCGAACGATCTTGGCGTTGACGCCCAGGAGGTCCATGCGGCTCATGCCCGGCTTGCGCGGCAGTCCGGCGGTGATCACGACGATGTCGGAGTCGGCGATCGCCTCGTAGCCCTCGCCGTTGGGGCCGGTCGTGACACCGACGATCTTGGTCTCGAAGCCTTCGATCGGGCGGGACTGGTTCATGTCCAGCGCGAGGCCTTCGGGCTTGCCCTCGACGATGTCGGTGAGCACCACCGTCTCGAAGACGTCGTACTCCGCCAGGCGCTGCGCGGTCGTCGAGCCGTAGAAGCCGGCGCCGACGACGGTGACCTTCTTGCCCATTGTTCAGACCTTCCCAAAACTGCGGCCCACGGCTCGCATCCTCACGTTCACGACCGGCGATGCCGGATGTCTCGCACCATAGCCCCGCTGCCCCGTCCAGGCCCGTCCGGGTCCGGTTCGTGTGTTCTTCAGTGGTACGCCCACTGCGGCAGAACGAAGCCGCCGCCCGGTGCCAGGGGGTTCCGGCGTGGGCGGCGGCTTCGATATGGGGGTTACGTCAGCTGCAGCTGGTCGCGATGCCGTGCGCCTTCAGCCATGGAGCGGGGTTGATCTGACCCCACATGCCCTTCCACACCTCGAAGTGCAGGTGCGGCCCGGTCGAGTCGCCGGTGGAGCCCTCGTATCCGATGACCTGGCCGGGGGTGACCTTCTGGCCGGCCTTCACCGTGGTCTTGTTCATGTGGGCGTAGTGGGTGTAGGTCCCGTTGCCGTGATCGATCAGCACCGAGATGCCGTAGCCGGAGTAGACCCAGCCCGCGGCGACCACGGTGCCCGCGCCGACCGCGTGTTCGGGGGTGTTCTCGGCGGCGGCGAAGTCGATCCCGGCGTGCAGTACGCCCCACCGCTGCCCGTAGCAGGAGGTGACCTGGGCTCCGGGGATGGGGCTGACCCAGGCGGCAGCGGCCTTCTTGGCCTCCGCCGCCTTCTTGGCGGCGGCTTCGGCGGCCTTCTTCGCGTCCGCGGCCTTCTTCGCGGCGTCGGCCGAAGCCGAGGCCGAAGCTGAGGCCGACACCGACGCCGCGGCGTCCCGCGCCGACCGGTCGGCGATCATCGCGGCGGCACTCCGGGAAGTGTCCAATGCGGTAGCTGATGTGGGGGTTGTGGGGGTGGAGAGGTTCGCCGCGGCGAGCCCGGCTCCGGTGATGCCGGCGAGCGCAGCGATCACGATGACCTTGCGACTCTTGCCGGCGAGGCCGCCCCGAACCCGGGTGACGAGGTGCGCCGTGTGGCGACGCCCAGCGTCCAGAACGGTCTTCGAATTATCCTCAGGCACCAATGCCTCCCTCGGTCCTCGTTGACACGAGGCACAAGATTGCCTGGTCAGAGCCCTACTGGCGACCCCCTAGGGGTAACGACCCCATGCGCAAATCACCCATTTCCACAAAATTTGGGTTGGCGGGAATAGTGAGCTGGCCCACTGCGATGTTTGTGACCGCAATCACATCGAACCGGACATCCGGGCGGTTCATGACCAGCGCTGGGCAAGCCGGGGAGCAGCAAAAACGCCCACACCGACCGGTGTGGGCGTAAGTTCTCGACTAGGGCCTAGCTGAAGATGTTCTCCATCTCGAGCTTCAAATCAACGCCGTGCTGCTTGAACCAGGCGACCGGCTCGACGGCTTCCCCATTGACGTGGATCTCCAGGTGCAGGTGCGGTCCGGTCGACTGGCCGGTGTTGCCGACGAGCGCGATGACCTGACCGGCCTTCACGTGGTCGCCCGCCTTGACCAGCAGCTGCGAGGAGTGGCCATAGACGGTGGCCAGGCCGTTTCCGTGGTCGATCATGACCATGTTCCCGTAGCCGCCCCGCCATTCGGCGATGACCACGGTGCCGTCGTGCACCGCCGTGAACGGCGTGCCCTCCGGCGCGGCGAGGTCGACGCCCTTGTGCGGGCGGCCCCAGCGCATGCCGAAGTTGGAGGTGAACTCGTAATCGTGCAGGGGCAGCAGCCAGGCGTCGGACGCGGCGACGGTGGTGGAGGCCAGCCCGGCGCCGCCGGTGCGGTCGTTACGGCTGGTCTGATCGGCAGCGGCATTGCGTTCCTGCGCGAGGGTGGCGCTGTCGGTGCTGTCGAGGGCGGCTGCGTTGGCCTTCTGGTCGGGCATCGCGGCGCCGGCGCCCAGAGCGACGATTCCGGCTCCGACCAGTGCGGTGGTGACTACGCCGACGTAGCGGCTGCGAGGGGGCGTCGGGACGCGGCGGCGACCTCGGTACTTATCGCGCTCTCGTAGCGGCTCTGGCCGGTACTGCAACGCAAACACCCTCCGTCGATGTGGCCCGGTGGCGTTCTCCGGACCCGACCACCTCGGTGACTTTCAGGTGATCCTGACCTTGTGCATCGGTAGCGCAGTCAAAGGCACTGCGGGACAACGTAGCGAACCCCTAGGGGTTCACACAAGTTCCGATGCGTGATCAACATACGGACAGTGCGAGTGTGCGACACGAAGTGTCCGAGTCCGACACTATTAGGCAGGAAAATCGTTGATTACTCTCCGTCGCATTTGGAGAACTCTGCGGTAGCCGCGGACCGGCTTACCAGTCAAGGCTTTCGCAGGTTACCGTTCGTTAAGGCCCGCGACGGACGGCGGGCAGGCCGAGAGGGTGGAAGCAAATGTCGGATCCCATCAGGGTGGTCGTCGCCAAGCCGGGCCTCGACGGGCACGACCGGGGAGCCAAGGTAGTCGCCCGCGCGCTGCGCGACGCCGGCATGGAGGTCGTCTACACCGGGCTGCACCAGACGCCGGAGCAGATCGTGCAGACCGCGATTCAGGAGGACGCGGGCGCGATCGGCCTGTCCGTACTCTCCGGCGCGCACCTCACGCTGTTCCGCCGGGTCGTCGAACTGCTGAAGGAGCGGGAGGCGACCGACATCGTCGTCTTCGGCGGCGGCATCATCCCCGACGCCGACATTCCCGAGCTGGAGTCGCTGGGCGTCGCCAAGATCTTCACGCCGGGCGCGACCACGCAGTCCATCGTCGATTGGGTCCGGGCACACGTGCCGACCCACTCGGCCGCGTAACCACCGGCATCAGACAGCACGCGGCCGCCGTTCGCTGAACGGCGGCCGCGGCGCGTATAGCAGAAAAGGGAGGAGCCGGACGCACCCCTCACACGTCCGGCTCCTCATATGCACGACGCCCCGCCGCCACCCCTCGACCGACAGGGCATCGGCCGTTTTACCTTGTCAGAGCCACCCCTCAGTGCTCTGACATCCACTTCAACGAGGCCTGACCGAGGGGGTTACGCGGCCCACGAAAAAAGATCCGGGCGACTTTTCCGCCGCACCGCGACCCACGCTCCGCCGCCGGGCCGCCGGGCGTACGCCGTTGACGGGCAGCGATGCCCGCGGCTGTGGGATCGTGCACAAATCGGTACCCGAACGGCCGTTCGGGAGGGGGGCAGTAGTTAGGCTGCCGCTTAAGATGGCCCGTCTCATCAGGCGACGGGCTCCCCAGACTGGACGGAACGGGACGCTTACGTGGACCTGTACGAGTACCAGGGGCGCGACGTCTTCGAGAAGCACGGCTTGCCCGTGCTCGGCGGCGGCGTGGCGGCGACCCCCGAAGAGGCCCGGACGATCGCCGAGCGCCTTGGCAAGAGCGTTGTTGTCAAGGCTCAGGTGAAGGTCGGTGGCCGAGGCAAGGCCGGTGGCGTGAAGCTGGCGGCGACGCCGGACGAGGCGTTCGACCGTGCGAGCGACATCCTCGGCATGGACATCAAGGGCCACACGGTCCACAAGGTGATGCTCGCCG
This sequence comes from Hamadaea sp. NPDC050747, assembly GCF_040654195.1. NCBI lineage: Bacteria > Bacillati > Actinomycetota > Actinomycetes > Micromonosporales > Micromonosporaceae > Hamadaea > Hamadaea sp. NPDC050747. Next base: position 168,801 of record NZ_JBFAHM010000003.1, on the reverse strand, counting down.
AGACCGCGGACATCGCCGAGGAGTACTACTTCTCCTACCTGCTCGACCGGGCCAACCGGACCTTCCTCTGCATCGCCAGCGTCGCCGGCGGCATGGAGATCGAGCAGGTCGCACACGAGACGCCCGACAAGGTCGTCAAGCGCCCGATCGACGCGACCGTCGGCGTGACGCCGGAGATCGCCCGCGAGATCGTGACCGCCGGTCAGTTCCCGGCGGAGGTGGCCGACCAGGTCGCCGACATCGCCGTCAAGCTGTGGCAGACCTTCGTCGCCGAGGACGCCACGCTGGTCGAGGTCAACCCGCTCGCCAAGACGGCCGAGGGCAAGGTGCTCTGCCTCGACGCCAAGGTGACGCTGGACGAGAACGCCGGGTTCCGCCACCCCGACCACGAGGCGCTGGAGGACAAGTCGGCGGTCGACCCGCTGGAGCAGGCCGCCAAGGCGAAGGACCTCAACTACGTCAAGCTCGACGGCGAGGTCGGCATCATCGGCAACGGCGCGGGCCTGGTCATGTCGACCCTCGACGTCGTCGCGTACGCCGGGGAGGAGTTCGGTGGGGTCAAGCCCGCGAACTTCCTCGACATCGGCGGCGGCGCGAGCGCCGAGGTGATGGCGAACGGTCTGGAGATCGTGCTGTCCGACCCGGCCGTCAAGAGCGTCTTCGTGAACGTGTTCGGCGGCATCACCGCCTGCGACGCGGTCGCCAACGGCATCCTGCAGGCGCTGGCTCTGCTCGGCGACCGTGGCGAAGCCGTGACCAAGCCGCTGGTCGTCCGGCTGGACGGCAACAACGCCGAGGCCGGCCGGGCGATTCTGGACGGCGCGAACAACCCGCTGGTCGAGCGGGTCGACACCATGGACGGCGCCGCCAAGCGCGCCGCTGAGCTCGCCGCAGTGGGGGCATGACATGGCCATCTGGCTCACCAAGGACTCCAAGGTCATCGTCCAGGGCATGACCGGCTCGGAGGGGTCGAAGCACACCCGCCGCATGCTGAAGGCCGGGACGAACATCGTCGGCGGCGTGAACCCGCGCAAGGCGGGCACGACTGCCGACTTCGACGGGACTGAGGTTCCGGTCTTCGCGACCGTGGCCGACGCCATGGCCGCGACCGGTGCCGACGTCTCCGTCATCTTCGTGCCGCCGGCGTTCACCAAGTCCGCGGTCATCGACGCGATCGACGCCGGCATCGAGCTGGCCGTCGTCATCACCGAGGGCGTACCGGTCCACGACAGCGCCTCGTTCTGGGCGTACAACGTGGCCAAGGGCGGCAAGACCCGGATCATCGGCCCGAACTGCCCCGGCATCGCCTCGCCCGGCGCGAGCAACGCGGGCATCATCCCGGCCGACATCACCGGCTCCGGCCGGATCGGCCTGGTCAGCAAGTCCGGCACGCTGACCTACCAGATGATGTTCGAGCTGTCCGACATCGGCTTCTCCACCTGCGTCGGCATCGGCGGCGACCCGGTCATCGGGACCACGCACATCGACGCGCTCGCGGCCTTCCAGGAGGACCCGGAGACCGACGCGATCGTCATGATCGGTGAGATCGGCGGCGACGCCGAGGAGCGCGCGGCCGAGTTCATCAAGGCCAACGTGACCAAGCCGGTCGTCGGCTACATCGCCGGCTTCACCGCGCCGCCCGGCAAGACCATGGGTCACGCCGGCGCGATCATCTCCGGCTCGTCGGGCACCGCCGAGGCGAAGAAGGAGGCCCTCGAGGCCGCGGGGGTCAAGGTCGGCAAGACCCCCTCGGAGACGGCCCGCCTGATGCGCGAGATCATGGGCCGCTAGTTCTTCTGGTACGCGTAAAGGAGCCCCCGGCGCCGTCATCCGGTGCCGGGGGCTCCTGCCGTTCGGTCAGTAATTCGTGTTGTTGCTGCTGAAGACGCCCGCGCAGAGGGCGACGATGCCGCCGATCACGTAGACCGCGGTGATGGCGATACCCAGCCAGAAGGCGACCTTGCCCAGTGTGGCGTCGCTGTTGGTCTTCTTGGCCTCGTTCATCGAGAGCCAGCCGAACAGGATGCCCAGCGGGGCACAGCAGACCAGGCCGAGAACGATGCCCAGGATGCCGAAGAGCATCGTGTTGTTCTTCGCTCCCGGGGTCACCGGAGTGACGGGCGCCTGGTAGGGCGGCGGATACTGGCCGCCCGGCGGCGGCCCGTACGGGGACCCGCCGGGCGGTGGTGCGCCGGGTGGCTGGTAGGTCGAACTCTCGTAGACCGATCCACCACCGGTGGTCGGAGCCTGGTAGCCCGCGCCGGCGTTGGGGTCGTATCCGCTGCCGGTGCTGGGCGGTTCGTAGCCGCCGGCCGCCCCGGAGGACGGAGTGGCGCCCGTGTCGCCGCCGGTGCCGGAGGAGCCGCTCGGGGGCTCGTAGGGCGAGGGCGTCGGGTTCTGGTCCGTCATGCCTGCCTACCTCCTCGCCAGATAGACGATCCAGTAGATGATCGCGGCCACGGTGACCAGGACGCCGATGACCATGGCGGCGGTGCCGAGGCCGGTGGACTTGCCGAACTTGCGGGCCTGATCGCGGGAGAGCTTGCCGAGGATGATGCCGATGATCCCGCCCGCCACGCCGCCGCAGCAGATGCTGACGATGATGCCCAGGACCCCGAAGAGGGTCGAGTTGTCCCGTCCGGCCGGTTGCACCGGCATCGGCGGAGGGACGGGCTGCGGCGCGTTGTACGGTCCGGTCACAGGGCCCTCCTCGTTGCGATCAGTAATCGACCTTGAGCAGAGCGTAAAGCCGACACAGCGGACGCGTGAGTACTTTGTGGTTATCGAGTTGCTCTTGTGGTTAGGTTGGCGCTGATGGCAGGCACCCCGGACGAAGAGACGCTGGCGGCGGCGGAGGCGAAACACCTGTCGCTCCGCGAGACCGTCGCGTTCGATTTGCACGAGCCGGCCGGGCCGTCCGACACCGACGAGACACGGGTTCCGCGGCAGAGCGCGCGCGGCCGCGCGCCCGCGATGGCGACCACGCGACGCGTACGCCCGTTGCCGTGGCCCCGGGCGATCGCGGCGACCGTGGTGAATGCCCTGCTCGCGGCGTTGACGGCGGTGCTGCCCGTGACGCTGCTGACCGCAGGCGCGCTGCTGGCCGCGGATCAGCCCGTGAGCACGTCGGCGAGCGTACGGGTGGGGCTGGCGGGCTGGCTGCTCAGTCTCGGGGTTCCGCTCCGGACCGACCTCGGGACGCTGACCCTCGCCCCGTTGGCGTTGGGCGCGCTGGCGTGCTGGCGGCTGTTCCGGGCAGGGGTGCACACGACTCGGGCGCTCGGCGCGCGCGGCAGCCGGGATCTGCGCCGGGTCGGCCAGATCGGGCTGCTCCTCGGCACGGCGTACGCCCTCCTCACCGGACTGTCGGGCTGGTTCGTCGACGCCGGGGCGATCGGGGTCGCTCCCCCACGCGCGGCGCTGCACGGCCTGGTCAGTGGGGTGATCTTCGCCGGACTCGGCGCGCTGCGGGCCACCGGAGCCATCGCGGTCGTGGCGCGACGCGTACCCAAGGTGATTCGAGACGCGACGCGGACCGGCGGCGTGGCCGCCCTGCTGGTGATCGGCGCGGGCGCGGGAGTGACCGGCGTGGCGGTGGCGCTCCACGGCGGCGACGCGAACGCGATCCTCGCGGGCTATCGGACGGACGTGGCCGGACAGGCCGGCGTGACGCTGGTGAGTCTGGCGCTGGCCCCGAACATGGCGGTGTGGGCCGCCGCCTACCTGCTCGGCCCCGGCTTCGCCTTCGGGCCGGCCGGCGTGGTGCGGGCCTCCTTCGTCGGCCTGGACGACGTACGCCTCCCGGCGCTGCCGGCCTTCGCGGCGATGCCGGAGAGCGCCCTCGGCGGCCTGGCGAACGTGGTGCTCGGCCTGCCTTTGCTGGCCGGCATCGCGGCGGGCTGGCTGCTGACGCGACGGCGGCTGCGCCCACGAGACGGAGTCATCCCAGAAGTACGCTGGGGGCACCTGCTCACCGGCTCGATCCTCGCCGGTCCGGTGGCCGGGCTGGCGCTGGGGCTGGCCGCGGCCATCGCGAGCGGGCGGCTGACCACCGCGGTCGGCCAGGTCGGGCCGGCGCCGCTCAGCGTGGCCTTGATGGGCTCCGGAGTGACTGCCCTGGGCTGCCTCATCGGCGCGCTCGGGACGCGGCCGCTCTACGAAGCCCGGCGGCGCACTACGGCGGAATAGAAGCAGCGGGCGACCAGAGGGCCGCCCGCTGTTCTGGATCCGCGATCAGCGGTTCACGGCGTAGATGATGTTCCAGATGATCCCGAGCGCGACGCAGACGTAGCCGATGATGGCCAGGGTCGGCTTGTTGCCGTGCTTGTTCGCCTGGATGTGCGACAGGATCGCGAACACGAGGCCGATGGGTCCGCAGCAGATCAGACCGATCACGATGCCGAGCACACCGAAGAGGGTGGTGTTGTCCTTACCGGCCGGAGCAGCCGGCTGAGGGACGACGGGCTGGGTCATAAGGGGTTCTCCTTAGCTTGTCAGCCCCATCAATGGGGCACGCGGGATTGTAATCATGTCCTGCAACGGTTGGGACCCCTGTTTCACAAGTGAATCTGTGGGACTGCTGGGAAAACGCGGCACGGCGGCCGGAGATTGGACGAATCTCCGGACCGCCGCGGGCCACTCGCTCAGTAGTTGTCGACGACCTGGTCGTGCAGATCGTCATTCCAATGGGTGGTGAAATTGCACAGCGCGCCGAGGAGCGCGATGACGCCGAGCACGATGCCGACCCAGCCGAGCCACTTCATGCTGGCGCGATGCTGCTTCACCCGCTGGAGATGCAGGATGCCCAGGATCACCGCGGGAATGCCGCCGAAGAACGGGGCGCCGTCGAGGAACCAGCAGCAACAGCAGCCGGTGCCGATGATGCCGAAGACGAGGGCGAGCCAGCCGAGGATGTTGTTCGGGCCGCCCATCCGGTTCATCATCGAGTTCGGGTCGCCGGGCGGCGGGGTAGCCGGCGGCGGGTAGGTCGGCTGGCCCGGGGCTGCATAACCGCCTTGCGGCGCGCCGTACCCGCCTTGGGGCACGTTCGGCGGAGTCGTGGCGGTCGGCGGCAACGGCGGAGGCGGCGGGATGTCGGGCGTGGTCGACTGCCCCACCGGATCCGGTGCGGCGACCGGTTCGGGCGCAGCGGGCGGCACGGCCCAGGCACCCTGGTGGCCGGTTCCGGCCGTCGGCGTGTCGGGCGTGTCGGGCGTACCGGCCACGTGCTCCGGCTCCGGTGTGTCCGGTGAGGTCACGGCAACCTCCTCCTGGCGGTCTTAGCTAACTTTGTGACGTTTTGCCCAACATAGGGCAATTCATCGGGCTGGGTCCGCGAAATCGCTGATACCGGGCCGGATAGGGTTTGCCGGTGACCACTCGCAGCCCCCGCAAACTCGTGGTGCTGATCTCCGGCTCGGGCTCCAACCTCCAGGCGCTCCTCGACGCGTGCGCCGATCCGGCGTACGGGGCACAGGTCGTGGCCGTCGGAGCGGACCGGGACGGCATCGCCGGGCTCGACCGGGCCGTCGCGGCCGGCGTACCGGTCTTCGTGCACAAGGTCGCCGACTATCCCGACCGGGTCGCGTGGGACGTGGCGCTCACTCAATCGGTCCGGGCGTACGAGCCGGACCTGGTGATCAGCGCCGGTTTCCTGAAGCTCGTCGGCAAGGCGTTCCTCGCGGACTTCGGCGGCCGTTACATCAACACGCACAACGCGCTGCTGCCGTCGTTCCCGGGCATCCACGGCCCGCGCGACGCGCTGGCCTACGGCGTGAAGGTCTCCGGAGCCACGTTGTTCATGGTGGACGACGGGGTCGACACCGGGCAGATCATCGCGCAGGTGGCGGTGCCCGTCCTCGACGACGACACCGAGGAGACGCTCACCGAGCGGATCAAGGAAGCCGAGCGGGCACAGCTCGTGGAGTACGTCGGGCGCATGGCCCGCAACGGTTGGACCATCTCTGGACGAAAGGTGACAGTCGGGTGACCATCGAGGCCGCCGCCGAGCGTAAGCCGATCAAGCGGGCGCTGATCAGCGTCACAGACAAGTCGGGGCTGGAGGGCCTCGTGAAGGCGCTGCGCCAGGCGGGCGTGGAGATCTTCGCGACCAGCTCCACCGCAGCCTTCCTGGAGACGGTCGGTCCGCCGGTCCACCGGGTCGAGGACCTCACCGGGTTCGGCGAGGCGCTGGGCGGCCGGGTCAAGACCCTGCACCCGAACGTCCACGCCGGACTGCTGGCCGACACGACCAACCCCGAGCACGTCGCCGAGCTGGAGAAGCTGGGCATCGAGCCGTTCGACCTGCTGGTCTCGAACCTCTACCCGTTCCAGAAGACGGTGGCCTCCGGCGCGTCGCTGGAGGAGTGCGTCGAGAACATCGACATCGGCGGGCCGGCGATGGTCCGCGCGGCCGCGAAGAACCACAACAGCGTCGCGGTCGTCGTCGCACCGCAGGACTACACGGTCATCCACGCCGCGCTGAAGCTGGGCGGGTTCTCGCTCACCGAGCGGCGGGCCATGGCCGCCCGCGCCTTCGCCGAGATCGCCGACTACGACCTGGCGATCGCCCAGTGGACCGGAGCCAACCTGGTCGAGCTGGAGCCGACCGCCCCGGGCGCCAACAGCTGGCCCGAGTTCGGCGGCATCGCCGGCTGGCGGGTGGCCAACCTGCGGTATGGCGAGAACCCCCACCAGGCCGCGGCGCTCTACATCGACCCGTGGGGCGCGGCCGGGCTGGCTCGGGCGCAGCAGCTCGGCGGCAAGGAGATGTCCTACAACAACTATGTGGACGCCGACGCCGCCTGGTCCGCCTGCAACACCTATGAGGGCGTGGCCTGCGTCGCCATCGTCAAGCACAACAACCCGTGCGGCATCGCCATCTCGCTGGAGTCGGTCGCCGACGCGCACCGCAAGGCCCACGCGTGCGACCCGGTGTCGGCGTACGGCGGGGTCATCGCGGCCAACACCGTCGTGACCGAGGAGATGGCCCGCCAGCTGGAGGGCGTGTTCACCGAGGTCATCGTGGCCCCCGGCTACACCGACGACGCGCTCGCCGTGCTCACCGCCAAGAAGAATCTGCGTACGCTCGTCGCCCCGGCCTGGCAGCCGCAGGGGGTGGAGCTGAAGCAGATCTCCGGCGGTTTCCTGGCCCAGTCGCGCGACCTGCTTCAGGCCGACGGGGACTACGTGGACAACTGGCGGCTGGTCGCCGGTGAGCCGGCGACCGCGGAGCAGCTCGACGATCTCGAGTTCGCCTGGGGCGCCTGCAAGTTCGCCAAGAGCAACGCCATCCTCATCGCCAAGAACGGTGCCGCCGTCGGCATCGGCATGGGCCAGGTCAACCGGGTGGACTCCGCCCGGCTGGCCGTCTCCCGGGCCAACACGCTGGGCGAGGAGGGCGTCGAGCGTACGCGGGGCGCGGTCGCCGCGTCGGACGCGTACTTCCCGTTCCCCGACGGGCTGGAGATCCTGATCGAGGCCGGGGTGACCGCCGTCGTCCAGCCCGGTGGATCGATCCGGGACGAGCAGGTCATCGAGGCCGCGCAGAAGGCCGGCATCACGATGTACTTCACCGGCAGTCGGCACTTCTGGCACTGAGACGCAGTCGGCAGTAGCGCCCGAACGCCCGCTCCCAGATCGGGGGCGGGCGTTCGGCGTACACCTTGGTGTTAAGCGACCACGTGCCGCTGCTCGGCGAAGTGGCAGGCGGACGGGTGCGGGTCCGCGGCCGGGCGGAGCACGAGCAGCGGCTCCTCCCGGGCGCACTTCTCCTGAGCCTTCCAGCAGCGCGTGCGGAACCGGCAGCCGGACGGCGGGTTGGCCGGTGACGGCACGTCACCCTCCAGGCGGATGATCTCGCGGTGGGCGCGGGCCTCGGGGTCGGGCACCGGCACCGCGGAGAGCAGGGCCTGGGTGTACGGGTGGGTGGGCCGCGCGTAGATCTCGTCCTCGGTCCCCAGCTCGACGATCTTGCCGAGGTACATCACGCCGACCCGGTCGGAGATGTGGCGGACCACGGACAGGTCGTGGGCGATGAAGATGTAGGAGAGGCCGAACTCGTCCTGCAGCTTCTCCAGCAGGTTGATGACCTGGGCCTGGATTGACACGTCGAGGGCCGAGACCGGCTCGTCGCAGACGATGACCTCGGGCCGCAGGGCGAGCGCCCGGGCGATGCCGATGCGCTGGCGCTGACCGCCGGAGAACTGGTGCGGGTAGCGGTTGATGTGCTCGGGGTTCAGCCCGACCAGGTCCAGCAGCTCCTGTACGCGCCGCTGACGGTCGCCCTTGGGCGCCGCCTCCGGGTGGATCTCGTACGGCTCACCGATGATGTCGCCGACGGTCATCCGCGGGTTCAGCGAGGTGTACGGGTCCTGCATGACCATCTGCACGTTGCGGCGCAGCCGGCGCAGCTCCGAGCCGCCCATCTTGTAGATGTCGCGGCCGTTGAGCTTGGCCCGGCCGGCGGTCGGCGCCTCCAGCCGCATGAGCAGCTTGGCCAGCGTCGACTTGCCACAGCCGGACTCGCCGACGATGCCCAGCGTCTCCCCGCGCTTCAGCTCGAAGGAGACGCCGTCGACCGCCTTGACCTCGCCGACCTTCTTCTTGAACAGGATGCCCTGCCGGATCGGGAAGTGCTTGACCAGGTTCTCGACCTGGAGGATGGTCTCAGATTCGGCCATCGAGCAGCTCCTTCGCGAAGTGGCAGGCGCTGGTCCGACCCCCACCGAGGTCGAGCAGCGGCGGCTTGGTCGTCACGCAGATGTCCTGCGCGTACTGGCAGCGCGGGTGGAAGGCGCAGCCGGTCGGCGGGCGCATGAGGTTCGGCGGCAGGCCCTTGATGGTGGCCAGCTCCGTGCCCTTGGCGTCCAGCCGGGGGATCGAGTCCAGCAGACCCTTGGTGTAGGGGTGCGCCGGGTTCTTGTAGAGCGCGTGGACGTCCGCGTGCTCGACGATGCGGCCGGCGTACATGACCGCGATCCGGTCCGCCACGTCGGCGACGACCCCCAGGTCGTGGGTGATCAGGATCATCGCCATGTTGAGGTCGCGCCGGAGCTCGGCCAGCAGGTCCATGATCTGGGCCTGCACGGTCACGTCCAGCGCGGTCGTCGGCTCGTCGGCGATGAGGACCTTCGGGTCCATGGCCAGCGACATCGCGATCATCACGCGCTGACGCATACCGCCGGAGAACTGGTGGGGGTAGTCCTTCACCCGAGCCTTGGCCGCCGGGATCTTCACCTGGTCCATCAGCTCGACGGCGCGGGTCATCGCGTCCGCCTTGGACATCCCCTTGCGCTTGCGCAGGGTCTCCGAGATCTGGTTGCCCACCGTGAAGACGGGGTTGAGCGACGACAGGGCGTCCTGGAAGACCATCGAGATCTCCTCGCCCCGGACCTTACGGCGCTCCTCCTTCGACATCGTCAACAGGTCACGGCCGCGGTAGAGGATGCGCCCCTTGGTGATCTTGCCGGGCGGCATGTCGAGGATGCCCATGATGGCCTGGGCGGTCACCGACTTGCCCGAGCCGGACTCGCCGAGCACGGCCAGCGTCTCACCCGGGTTCAGGTGATACGAGACGCCGTTGATGACCTTGGAGACCCCGTCGCGAGTGTGGAACTCGATGAACAGGTTGTCCACTTCCAGCAGGTGCTCACTCATTCCCGTCACCGCATCTTCGGGTCGAAGGCTTCGCGGATGGCGTCGCCCAGCATGATGAAGGCCAGCACGGTCAGGGCCAGGAACACCGACGGCACGATCAGCGGCGTGGCGTCCTCGCGCATGTGCACGCGAGCGTCCGAGATGTCCAGGCCCCACGAGATGCTCGGCGGCTGCAGCCCGACGCCCAGGAAGGACAAGGTCGCTTCCGCGGCGATGAAGGATCCCAGCGCGATGGTGATGATCACGAGGAACGGCGCGAGCACGTTGGGCATGATGTGCCGCCACATGATCCGGCCGTTGTTCGCGCCCAGCATGCGCGCGGCCGCGACGTAGTCCTGTTGCTTGGCGCTGATCACCGAGGAGCGGACGACTCGCGCTGCGGTGGTCCAGCCGAACACTCCGAGGATGCCGATCAAGGCGAGGAGCCGCAGCGGCTGATTGTCGCTCGGAACGTTCTTCAGGAGCACGACGGCACCGAGGATCAGCGGAATCGCCAGCGCGATGTCGACGATCCGGGACACGATCGCGTCGACCCAGCCGCCGAAGAACCCGGCGACCATGCCGATGACCATCGCCAGCAAACCGGCCAGCAGCGCTGCGCCCGCCCCGATGAGCAGCGAGTTGCGGGCGCCGTAGACGGCGTGCGCCCAGACGTCGCAGCCCTGGAAGTTGTAGCCGAAGATCGCACCACCGGACGGGCCGGCCATCTGCCTGGACAGTGTGCAGTCGTTCGGGTTGGCACTGGTGAAAAGCGACGGCCAGCAAGCCATGACGATCGCGACGAGGGCGATCAGCGACGCGATCCAGAAGAGCGGATTACGGCGCAGTTCACGCCAGGCGTCGGCGGCGGCGCTGCGTACCTTGGTGATCTCCGGGGTCTCCGGGGAACCGACGGGGAAGAGCGAGCCTCGGGTGGAGGTGCTCAGCTCGCTGCCGGTCTCGGTCTCAAAGTCACTCATAGCGAATCCTCGGGTCCAGCACCGCGTACAGCACGTCGACGATCAAGTTGGCCAGGATGTAGATGACCACCAGCATGCTGACGAAGGTGATGACGGTCGGCCCGTCGTCCAGCTGGATGGCCCGGTAGAGCTTGCCGCCGATACCCGGGATGTTGAAGACGCCCTCGGTCACGATCGCGCCGCCCATCAGGTTGCCGAGCTCGACGCCGAGGAAGGTGATGATCGGGATCAGCGAGTTCCGCAGCACGTGTACGCCCACCACGCGGAAGCGGGTGAGGCCCTTGGACGTGGCGGTACGCACATAGTCGGCGCGGAGGTTGTCGAAGAAGGACGCGCGGGTCAGCCGCATGGCCGTCGCGAGCGACAACGCGCCGAGGACGAGGCCCGGCAAGATCAGGGAGGTGAACGGCTTGTCCGGCGTATAGATAACGGGGAATATCTTCCATTGGATGCCGAAGAGGAACTGAGCGAGCGGCGCCAGCACGATGCTGGGAATACCGATGACCACCAGCGTCAGGATCAGGGTCGAAGTGTCGAAGACGCCACCCCGGCGAAGGGCGGCGACGATGCCGGCGCTGACGCCGACGACGACCGTGAAGACGATCGCGATCAGGGCGATCTTGCCCGTCAACTGCAGCGCCCGCCCGACCTGGTCGAAGATGTCCTGCCGGTTCGACGTCTGCAGATTTCCGGTGAAGAAGTCCCGCAGGAAGTAGAGGTACCGCGTGAAGAACCCCTCGTTGAGGTGGAACTGCTCCGTCAGCGCGGCGCGCTGTTGCGCGGACACCGGCTTTTCACCGGCCAACGCCTGGATGGGATCACCACCGCCGGCGAACATCAGGCTGTACACGATGAACGTGGCGCCGAAGAAAGTGAGCACGCCTTGGAGCAGACGGCGCACGATGTAGCGGAACATGAGTCAAGTCTCTCCGGGTGTGGGAGGTTTCGGGGCGAATCCCCCAAATAGGGATCGCCCCCGCACGGGCCCGGAAAGATCTTGAGGCCCGGCTCACTGGGAGGTGGCGCCGCCCCCCTCCTTAACGGAGAGTGACGACGCCACCTCGATCAAGACTGGGCTGGGATCAGCCGGTGTGCTCGATCTTCAGCAGGTCGACCCGGTTGAACAGGTCGATCTCGACGTTCTGCACCTTGGTCGAGATGCCGTAGTTGTTCTGGCCGAACCGCAGCGGCAGCACCGGCATGTCCTTGGCGAGGAGATCCTCGGCCTGCTGCCACTTCTGGATGGCGGCGTCCGAGGTGCTGGCCTCCCGGCCCTCCTGGACCAGCTTGTCGAACTCGGCGTTGCTGTAGCCGTAGTAGTTCGACGAGCCGTTGGTGCTGTACAGCGGGCCGAGGTAGTTCTCCATGGACGGGTAGTCCATGATCCAGCCCATGCGGAACATGCCGACTTCCTGCTTCTTCTCCACCTTGTTGAGCAGGTCGGCGAACTTGGCGGTCGGAACGCCGACGCACTCCACGCCGAGGTTGTTCTTCAGCTGGTTGCAGGTCGCGTCCACCCAGTCCTTGTGGCCACCGTCGGCGTTGTAGCTGATCTCCAGCTTCGACGGGCCGTTGTTCTCGGTGTAGAGCTGCTTGGCCGCAGTCGCGTTGAACTCGCAGTTCGCGCCACAGGTGTTGTCGCGGTAGCCGCCGACGACCGGCGACACGAAGGAGTACGCCGCCTTCTGCGAACCCTTGAAGACCTGGTCCACGATCTCCTGACGGTTGATCGCCATCGAGATCGCCTTGCGCACGTTGACGTTCGAGAAGTTCTTGTCGTAGGTCGGGAACGCCAGGAACTGGAAGCTCGACGCGGGGCTGTGCAGGTAGCGGTCGCCCAGGTCACCCTCGGCCGTGCCCAGGTTCGCCGTGGGGATCGTCAGCATGACGTCGTTGTTGTCGGCCAGCAGGTCGGCGTACTCCGACTCCGGCGTCTGGTAGATCTTGAACTGAACGCCGGTGATCTTCGGCTGCTCACCCTTGTACTCGTCGAACTTGGCGACCGTGATCGACTGGTCGTGCTGCCAGGTGCCGTCCATCTTGAACGGCCCGTCGCCGATCGGAGCGTCCTTGAAGTCCGACTTCACGGTCCCGTCGGAGGTGAAGGCCGCCTTCGGCAGCGGGTAGAAGGCCGTGTAGCCCAGCATGGTCTTGAAGTCGCTGAACGGCGCCGAGAGCGTCACGGTGAAGGTCGTGTCGTCGACCTTCTTCAGGCCGGACAGCTTCTGCGCGGTCGGCTGCGGCGACGGGGACGCCTCCGTGGCCGTCGGGGCGACGTCGTTGTAGCCCGCGATCTGCGAGAAGAAGTACGAGTTCTGGGACGCGCCCTTGTAGGCGGCGGCGTTCCAGGCGTCGATGTAGCTGTCGGACGTCACGGCCTCGCCGTTGTGGAACGTCCAGCCGCTCTTGATCTTGATCGTCCAGACCTTGTTGTCCGACGAAGTGATCGAATCGGCCTGGACCTCGACCGGCTTGTTATCGGCGTCGTAGTTCACGAGCGGCGCGTAGAGCGCGGCAAGGACCTGCGAACCACTGGTCTCGTTGGTGTCCGCCGGGGTCAGGTACTGCGGCTCGGCAATACCGATCCTGACGGTGCCACTGGAGCTGCTACCGCTGTCGCCGCCACCACCGCAGGCCGAGAGGGCCAGTGCGGCGCTGAGCGGGATCGCAGTCCAGGCAGCAAACCTGCGAACCTGCATTGAGCCTCCTCATCTCCTACGTCGTCACAGGGTGTGACCCGCGACAACGTCCGGCAAAGGTATGGCGAAGCTCGACGCACGCACAAACTTGATCAATCACATCTCTGTGACGATCGAGCATTGTGAACTTGCGCAGCATCTCCTCGCTCTGATATTGAGCACCGCCCTGCCGGACGGGCGGATATTTCCGGATTATGCCTTATCGGGAGGTCCGCCGGACCGAAGACGCCCGTCACAATCCGCAAACCAAGGCTGCCCGTTTTGGTCCGATATGGTGGTCCAGATAGTGGAATGATGCAGGTCAGGCGGCCGGGAAGTGAGACTTTTAACAAACATGACCGCGCAGTTGCTGTCGCTATAGCAACATCAGCGGGACTTTGATCATGGTGACTTATCCACAGGCCTGTGCCCGTGACGCTGAGTCGTCACAGCTGCTACCCCCGCCGGGCGGTGGGAAACGTTTGTGCTGGCACGATGGACGGCGTGACGGCGAGCATCCTGGACGGCAAGGCCACCGCGGCGGCGATCAAAGACGAGCTGAAGGCGCGCGTCGCCGTGCTCCACGACAAGGGCGTCGTCCCGGGACTGGGCACCGTCCTGGTCGGCGACGACCCCGGCTCGCACGCGTACGTGGCGGGCAAGCACCGCGACTGCGCCGAGGTCGGCATCGCCTCCCTGCGCAAGGACCTGCCCGCCGATGCCACTCAGGACCAGGTCGAGCAGGCGATCGCCGAGCTCAACGCCGACCCGGCGTGCCACGGCTACATCGTCCAGCTGCCCTTGCCCAAGGGCCTGTCCGAACAGCGAGCCCTGGAACTGATCGACCCCGACAAGGACGCCGACGGGCTGCACCCGGTCAACCTCGGCCGGCTCGTGCTCGGCTACCCGGCGCCGCTGCCCTGCACCCCGCGCGGCATCGTCGAGCTGCTACGCCGCTACGAGGTCCCGCTCAACGGCGCCGAAGTGGTGGTCGTCGGCCGGGGCACCACCGTCGGGCGCCCCCTCGGACTGCTGCTCACCCGGCGTACCGAGAACGCGACGGTGACGCTGTGCCACACCGGGACGAAGGACCTCGCCGCGCATACTCGGCGCGCCGACGTCGTCATCGTCGCCGCCGGCAACCCCGGCCTGCTCACCGCGGACATGGTGCGCCCGGGGGCCGCCGTCGTCGACGTCGGCATCACGCGGGTCGTCGGCGAGGACGGCAAGGGCCGCTACACCGGCGACGTCGCGCCCGAGGTCGCCGAGGTGGCCGGGTGGCTCGCCCCGATGCCCGGCGCGGTCGGCCCGATGACCCGGGCGATGCTCCTCGCCAACGTCGTCGAACGCGCCGAGCGCGGCTAGCCGCCGCCTCCGCTTGATCATCGCGCTATCCCGGATAACGCGGGTTATTCGAGCGCGGATAACCGCCTTATCCCGGGGTGCTGCGATGATCTTGCCGAGCGGGCCAGCACCGTCGATGGATCGCGGACCTGGCAGGGAGGGCCGCCTGGCGGCCCGACCGGTGCCCGACGGGAGCAGCGGTCTGGACCGACGCGGACCCGGGAGCTGGAGCTAGATCTTCTCTAGCGAGGCATGGCGAAGGACCAGCCACATCACCTGGTCGCCGAAGTCGACCTGGACCTGGGCGCGCGGGCCGTGTCCTTCGACCGCGAGCACCCGGCCCATGCCGTAGCGCTGGTGGTTGACCCGGTCGCCGGGCTCCAGCGACGGCACCTTGGCCAGGTCGCTCGCGGTCGCCAGGCGGGACGGGTCGATGCCCATCTTCGAGGCGATCTGGGCCGCCCGCGCGGTGCCGCCGACGAACGTCGAGGGCCGGTCGCGATCGCGTTCGCGGGAGCCTGAGCCGATGCCGCCACCCCACGAGGTGGCCGCGCTCTCGGTCCGCTCCCAGTGGGTGACCTCGGGCGGCAACTCCTCCAGGAACCGTGACGGCGGGTTGTACTGCGGCTGGCCCCAGGCTGACCGGGTCGCCGCCCGGCTCAGGAACAGGCGCTGCCGGGCGCGGGTGATCCCCACGTACGCCAGCCGCCGCTCCTCCTCGAGTTCGGCCACCTCGTTGAGGCTGCGCATGTGGGGGAAGACGCCGTCCTCCAGGCCCGTCAGGAAGACCACCGGGAATTCGAGCCCCTTCGCGGTGTGGAGCGTCATCAGCGTGACGACGCCCTGGTGATCGGGGTCGTCGCTGGGGACCTGATCGGCGTCGGCGACCAGGGCGACCTGCTCCAGGAAGCCGTCGAGCGTGGCCGGCTCCTCGGCGTCGGCGGCGCGTTCGGTGTACTCCCGGGCGACGCTGACGAGTTCCTGCAGGTTCTCGACCCGGCCTTCGTCCTGCGGGTCGAGGCTGCCCTCCAGCTCGGTGAGGTAACCGGAACCGGTCAGCACCAGCTCAAGGACTTCTTCCGGCGGAGCCGATCGGGCCTTGTCCCGGGCGTCGTCCATGAGCTGGACGAACTCGCGGATCGCGTTCGCCGCCCGGGTCGAGATGCCGGGCGCCTCGGAGGCCCGCCGCAACGCGGAGCCGAACGAGACGCGATCGCGGTTGGCGAGGGCCTCCACGCAAGCCTCGGCTCGATCGCCGATCCCCCGCCGCGGCGTGTTGAGGATCCGGCGTACTGAGACGGTGTCGTCCTCATTGGTCACGGCGCGCAGGTATGCCAGCGCGTCCTTGACCTCTTTGCGCTCATAGAACCGGACCCCGCCGACGACCTTGTAGGGCAGGCCGAACCGGATGAAGACTTCCTCGAACACCCGGGACTGGGCGTTGGTCCGGTAGAACACCGCGACGTCACCGGGCCGCGCCTCGCCCTTGTCGGTCAGCGCGTCGATCTGCCGGGCCACCCAGTCGGCCTCGGCGTGTTCGGAGTCGGCGACGTAGCCGACGATCTTCTCGCCTTCGCCCTGGTCGGACCACAGCCGCTTGGGTTTGCGGCCCGAGTTGCGATCGATCACGGCGTTGGCCGCGGTCAGGATGGTCTGCGTCGACCGGTAGTTCTGCTCCAGCAGGATCGTGCGCGCCTGGGGATAGTCGCGCTCGAACTCGAGGATATTGCGGATGGTCGCGCCACGGAAGGCGTAGATGGACTGGTCGGCGTCGCCCACGACGCACAGCTCGCCGGTCTCCCCCACCAGCTCCTTGACCAGCTGGTACTGCGCGTGGTTGGTGTCCTGGTACTCGTCGACCAGGACGTGCCGGAACCGACGCCGGTATTTGTCGGTCACCTCCGGCTTGCTCTGGAGCAAGTGGACGGTCCGCATGATGAGGTCGTCGAAGTCCATCGCCTGCGCCTCGGCCAGCCGCCGCTGATACAGCGTGTACGCCTCGGCGAGCACGCGCTCGTGCGGACCGGCCGGCTGGAAGGACTCCGGGTCGATCAGCTCGTTCTTCAGGTTGCTCACCTGGGTGACCAGCGATCGCGGCGGATAGCGCTTCGGGTCGAGGTCCAGCTCCCGGGCCACCATCGTCATGAGCCGGCGCGAGTCGTCGGTGTCGTAGATGGTGAAGCTGCTCTTGAGCCCGGCCGCCTCGTGCTCGGCCCGCAGGATGCGGACGCACGCCGAGTGGAAGGTGCTCACCCACATGAGCCGGGCGCGGCTGCCGACGACGGCGGCCACGCGCTCCTTCAGCTCACCGGCGGCCTTGTTGGTGAAGGTGATCGCCAGGATCTCGCCCGGATGCACGTCGCGCGCGGCCAGCAGGTAGGCGATCCGCTGAGTCAGCACCCGGGTCTTGCCCGACCCGGCCCCGGCCACGATGAGCAGCGGCGACCCCGAATGGGTGACCGCCTCCCGCTGCGGCGGGTTGAGCCCGGCCAGCAGCTCCTCGGCGGACGGCCGCGGTCGCCGGGACTTCTCCTCGGGCCGGCTCGACCTGCCCTCCGGCTGGGCCGGCCGGTTATCCGGCTGAGCGGCGGGCCCCCGAGCGGCCGAGGCGCCGTCGGAGTTGCCACCGTTGGCGGGCGGCTGGGCAGGGAGGTCGAATAGCGCGTGCATCGGGGATGAAGTCTATGTCCGACCACTGACATCGGCGAAAGGCCGCACGCCGGAGCCGTTCCCAGCCCGCTGTCAGAAATTCACACCAAGCGCTCTGGTGCCGTCGTGGCACAACCGCGAAGATGAGGCGACAAACCCCCGACTCCGGAGGCTTCCCATGTCTTCAACCCGCCGACCCAGCCGATTCGCGCTGGTCCGGCTCTCCGCCGTGCCGGCACTGGCGCTCGCGGTGGTGCTCGCACTACCGCTGGCCGACGCCGGGCGTACCGACCAGGCGGGCGCGAGCGGCTGGACCCCGCTCAGCCCGGTCTCGGTCACCTACGACAAGGTGCCGCCGGGCCAGACCGCGCACGGCAACCTGCTGGCGTTCAACGACTTCCACGGGGCGATCGACCCGCCCACCGGGAGCGGCGGCCTGATCAACGGCACCCCGGCGGGCGGTGTCGAATTCCTCACGACCTGGGTGAAGAACCTGCGTGCCGAGGCCGAGGCCTCCGGCGAGCGCTCGCTCACCGTCGCGGCCGGCGACCTCATCGGCGCCAGCCCGCTGGTCAGCGCCGGCTTCCACGACGAGCCCACCGTGGAGCTGATGGACAACCTCGGGCTGAACGTCGCCTCGGTCGGCAACCACGAGTTCGACGAGGGCACCGACGAGCTGCTGCGTATGCAGAACGGCGGCTGCCACCCGGTGGACGGCTGCCTCGACGGCGACGGCTTCGCCGGGGCCGAGTACGAGTACCTCGCGGCCAACGCGATCGTCAAGGACACCGGCAAGTCGCTGCTGCCCTCGGTCACGGTCAAGACCTTCCAGGGCGTACGCGTCGGCTTCGTCGGCATGACGCTGCAGAACACCGCCGGCATCGTCGACCCGGCCGGCATCTCCACGATCGAGTTCAAGAACGAGGTGGAGACGGCCAACAAGCAGGCGGCGCTGCTGCAGCGGGCCGGCGTACAGGCGATCGTCCTGCTCATCCACGAGGGCGGTCAGCAGAACGCGCCCGCGCCGCTGGACGTCTCCGGCTGCGCCGCGTTCGCGGGTGCCATCACCCCCATCGTCGCCGGGCTCGACCCCGCCTTCGGGCTGGTCGTCTCGGGGCACACGCACCGCTACTACTCCTGCGCGCTGCCGAACTCGGCCGGTACGCCGATCGCGGTGACCAGCGCCGGCAGCAACGGTCAGCTCGTCACCGACATCTCGTTCACGCTGGACAAGAAGACCGACCAGTTCACCTCGGTCGAGGCGCACAACGTGATCGTGGAGAACGGCGTACGCAACGCCGACGGCTCGTGGCAGTTCGACTCCAGCGGCGTACCGGTGCGTAACGAGGCGATGAAGGACGCGACCGCGAAGGCGATCGCCGACAAGTACCGGGAGAAGATCAAGCCGATCGCCAACAAGGTCGTCGGCAAGATCACGGCCGACATCACGCGTACCGCCGTGGCCAGCGGGGAGAGCCCGATGGGCGACGTCATCGCGGACGCGCAGCTCGCGTACACGCAGTCGGCCGGGGCGCAGATCGCCCTGATGAACCCCGGTGGCGTCCGCGAGGGCCTGGTGTACGCGGCCTCCGTCGGCGGCGAGGCGCCGGGTGACATCACCTACGGCGAGTGCTTCACCGTTCAGCCGTTCAACAACACGCTGGTCACCAAGACGATGACCGGCGACGAACTCCGCTGGGCGCTGGAGCAGCAGTTCACCGGGTTCGAGGGCCAGAGCTCGACCAAGATCCTGCAGGTGAGCAGCGGCTTCACCTACACGTACTCGGCGAGCGCGGCCCTCGGGAGCAAGATCTCGAACCTCGCCCTCAACGGGACGCCGATCGACCCGGCCGCCACGTACCGGGTCACGATGAACGGCTTCCTCGACGGCGGCGGCGACTTCACGGCGTACAACCCGGACGGGACGGTCAAGAACCCGAGCCGGCTCAACGTGGGCACCGACAAGATCGTGCACCCGGGCTTCGACATCGACGCCCTGGTCGCGTACTTCGCCGCGAGCAGCCCGGTGGCTCCGGGGCCGGTCAACCGGATCACCCGAGTCGCCTGACTCTCACATCGTGGTCGGGCCTGGTGACGGGCCCGGCCACCGTGGCATAGTGGTCGAGTGCTTCAGCAGGTGCGATTTTATTTTTACGGCTCCGGGAGTCCCGCTGCCGTAGGTCGCGCCTGAGCGCATACCGACCGACGAAAGCCCCGGGCTCCACGAGCCCGGGGCTTTTCGCTGCCCAGGGCCGAAACCGGACACCGACCCAAGGAGAGACGATGACCACGACGGCCCTGACCGGCACGAACGACGGACTCAACGGCACCGGTGCGCGCGAGGAAGGCGCAGCCGAACAGATCATCGATCTGCGCGCGCGGATCGACGAGATCGATGCCGCGCTGATCTCGCTCTGGAAGGAGCGGGCCGCGATCTCCCAGCGGGTCGGGGCGACCCGGGTCGCCTCCGGCGGCACGCGCTTGGTGCTCTCCCGCGAGCGGGAGATCCTCGACCGGTTCCGCAACGAGCTCGGTGCGGACGGTACGCAGCTGGCCCTGCTGATCCTGCGGGCCGGCCGAGGTGCGCTGGGGACCAGCGCGGCCGCCGAGTAGGGATCAGACCAGTCTGCGGTCGGCCGCCCAACGGGACAGCTCGTACCGGTTGGACATCTGAAGCTTTCGGAGGACGTTGCTGACGTGCGTCTCGACCGTCTTGATCGAGATGTACAGCTCCTTGGCGATCTCCTTGTAGGCGTATCCCCGGGCGAGCAGCCGCAGCACCTCCCGTTCCCGGTTGGTGAGCTGGTCCAGCTCGGGGTCGGCCAGCGAGGCGTCGGGGCGGGCGGCGAAGGCGTCCAGGACGAATCCGGCCAGCCGCGGGCTGAACACGGCGTCGCCGTCGGCGACCCGGCGAATGGCGGCGGCCAGCTCGTCCGGGGAGATCGTCTTCGTGACGT
Organism: Hamadaea sp. NPDC050747; assembly: GCF_040654195.1. Taxonomy (NCBI): domain Bacteria; kingdom Bacillati; phylum Actinomycetota; class Actinomycetes; order Micromonosporales; family Micromonosporaceae; genus Hamadaea; species Hamadaea sp. NPDC050747. Next base: position 148,557 of record NZ_JBFAHM010000003.1, on the reverse strand, counting down.
AGCCCCGGGCCCCGGCCCGGATGAGGCCGATGACGTCCTCGGCGGCGTCGGAGACGCTCAGGGCGAGGAAACGCACCTGCGGGTACGCCCGCCGGGTGGCCTCCAGCACGGCGCGCCCGCCGCCTTCGGGCATGTGGACGTCGAGCAGGACGACGTCCGGCTGGTGCGCGGCGATGGCCGAGATCGCCTCGGGGACGGTCGCGGCCTCCCCGATGACGTCCACGTGGACGCCCAGCTCGGCGCGTACGCCCGCCCGGAACATCGCGTGGTCGTCGACGAGGAAGACCCGCAGCCGCCGTGGCTCGGACTCGGTCGGTACGGGCTGGGTGGTATCGCCGCTCATCAGGCTTTCTCCTTGCTGGTGCCGATCGGCAGGTGCAGACGCACCTCGGTGCCCTCGCCCGGCTCGCTGCGGATCTCCGCCCGGCCGCCGTGGCGTTGCATCCGGCCGACGATGGAGCCTCTCACGCCGTGCCGGTTGTCGTCGATTGTGGACATCTCGAATCCGACGCCGCGGTCGCGGACGAACACGCTCATCTCGTCCGGCTCGACCTCGGCGTACAACGAGACTGTGCCGACCTTGGCGTGCCGGGCGGCGTTGACCAACGCCTCGCGTGTCGCGGCCACCAGGGCCCGGATGCGATCGTCCACCATGCAGTCGCCGACCACGACCGTCTCGACGGCGATGGCGAAGGTGTCCTCCACTTCGGCCGCCGCCTCCTCGACCGCGGCCGCGAAGTACTCCTCGGCCGACCCCATGGGCTTGTAGAGCCAGTTCCGCAGCGACCGCTCCTGCCCACGGGCGAGCCGGGTGACGGTGGCCTGGTCGGCCGCGTTGCGCTGGATGAGGGCCAGGGTGTGCAGGACCTGGTCGTGCACCATCGCGGCCAGTTCCGCCCGCTCCTGCTCGCGGATGCGGCCTTCCTTCTCCGCCCGCAACGCGGTCGCCGTCCGCCACAGGGTCGGCGCGGCGACCACCCCGACGCCGGTCAGCGCGATGAGCGCGAAGACGACGGCGAACGCCACGACCGACAGGCTCGGCCCTTCGACCGGTGAGTACAGGGTGACCAGGCCGATGATCCCGACCGCCACCAGCAGACCGCCGCCGAGCAGGCTGAGCACGAAGACGGGCCGGCGGTCGCCGCCGAGCAGCCCGCTGAGCTTCGTCAACCGGCCCGGCTCGGCCTGGTGCCAGATCAGGCCGCCGCCGAGGACGACGAGCGCCAGCAGCCAGCCGGCCGCCAAGGAGATCCCGTCGCCGCCGAACAGCAGCATCATCACGACGAGGATGCCGAAGCCGAGGATCGCGTACGGGATGGTCTTGACCAGGTCACGGCGGACCGGGACATCGCTGTCCTCGTCGCGCATGACCGCCCAGTAGACCGCGTAGAGCACCGCGCCGAGCCCGTGCGCTGCGAGCAGCACGAGGAAGGCCACCCGAATGGCGGCGACCGGCACCCGGACGTGCTCGGCGATGCCGCCGGCCACGCCGGCGACCATGCGGTCCGAGCGGCTGCGGCGCAGCGGCGGGTACGCGGTGGTGGTGGTCACCTGACGATCGTCACATGCCCGCTGCGCGCCGACGACCCTACGCGACCCTGATTCTGTTGTGAGCTGGATTATCAGGGTGGGCTCAGGGTCGGCGCCGGAGGTCTCTGGGGCCGGTCCGGCCGCAGGATGGTGACATGACCGAGTTCGACGACGCCCAGCGAGCGCCGAAGCCGCCCGCGGAGAGCGACTCGCCTCCGCCGGAGGCCCCGGACGCGAGCACACCGCCGCCCGGTGCGGAGACCCCGCCGGGCGCCGCGGACGCGACCACACCACCACCGCCGGGGCCGCAGACGCCGCCGCCCGGCTACCAGCCTCCCCCACCGGGCGCGTTCGCCGCCCGCTACGGGCTCGTCCGGCCGCGTACCGGCCGTTATCTGGCCGGCGTCAGCGGTGCGGTGGCACGGGCCACCAACACCGACCCGGTGCTCTGGCGCGTCCTGTTCGTCGTGCTCGCCTTCTTCGGCGGGTTCGGCCTGCTGGCGTACATCGTGCTCTGGCTCGGCACGCCGGCCGACGGGGACACCGCGTCGCCGGTCGAGGCGGTGTTCGGCCGGGGACGGTCCAGCACCTCCTCGGCGCTGACCGTGATCGCCGGAGCCGTGACGCTGCTGATCTTCCTGGGCACCCTGGACGACCGGCCCTGGCCCGTCCTGTGGTTCCTGCTGATCGCGGCGGCCATCGTCTTCGTCGTCTACTCCCAGCGCAATCGCGGCACGGCCCGGCCGGTCGCACCGCCGGACCCGGCCACGTCGGCGACCACGCCGCCACCGGCCGGCTCCACCGCCGCGCACTTTCCCGCGTACGCCCCGTCGAACGCGGTGACCGAGCCGATCCCGCCCGTGGCGCCGGCTCCGCCGACCGCGCCGGGGTACCAGCCCGCGTTCGCCCCGCACGGGCCGTTCGTGAACGTCCCGCCGCCTCCGCCACTGAAGCCGCTCAAGCCTCCGAAACCGCCGAAGGAGCAGTCGCGGCTCGGTTCGCTGATCTTCTCCTCCGCCTTGGTGGTGCTCGGCGTCATGGGGCTGCTCGACGTGGCGAACGTGGTGGACGTCAGCGCCGCCGCGTACGTGGCGGCCGTCCTGGCCGTCGTCGGTCTCGGCCTCGTCATCGGGGCCTGGCTCGGCCGCGCCCGGGGCTGGATCTTCATCGGGCTCGGCCTGGTGCTCGCGCTGAGCGTCACGTCGGTCGGCCGGGACGACTGGCCGACGGACGAGCGCAACGGCGGGGGCGACATCACCTGGGCGCCGCCCACGCTGGCCGCGCTCCGGGGCGACTACGACCACCGGGCGGGCAGCGCAACCCTGGATCTGCGGGATCTGGACTTCACCGGGCAGGAGCGCACCGTCCGGGTCAAGATCCAGGCGGGCAACCTCCGAGTGCTGCTGCCCGAGAACGTCGACGTCAACGCGGTGGCCGACGTACGCCTCGGCAGCGCGACGATTCTCGACCGCAACGCCAACGGCGTACGCATCAACGACTTCACCGTCACGGACCTCGGCTCCGACGGTGCGGGCGGCGGCAAGCTGAACCTGGAACTCGACGTGAGCCTGAGCGACGCGGAGGTGTCCCGATGAAGAAGCACCCGCTCGACCTGCTGTCGCTCATCTTCGGCCTGGTCTTCCTGCTGATCGCCGGGCTCTGGACGGTGCACCGCACGGTGGACGTCGACCTGCCGCCGGCCGGCTGGTTCGTCGCCGGGGGCCTGATCCTGGTCGGGCTGCTCGGCATCGGCTCGATCGTCCGCGGGGTGCTGCGCGGCGATCGGACCGCGGTGGAATCCGAGCACGGCGGCGCCGACACTCAGCCGCCTGTTCAGGGATAACCGCGAATCCCAAGGGGGGATGCGCAGGGCGCCGGTGGGGGGTCTCCGGCGCCCTGCGCGCGTCTGCGCCCCGCCTCGCTCGGCATGATCATTGCGCCGACGCGGTTGTTGGGGCGGACATTTCGCGCCATGAAACAGCATGGCTGGCGCAATGATCACGCGTCCAAGGCGCGAGAGCGAAGCCGGACCCGCCAGCGTGAGCGCGTGTCGGCCCCGGCGCATATGCTGAGCCCCGTACGCGCCGATGACGAAGGTGGAGTCAACTCATGTCGCAGGCATCGCTCGGCCCCCTCGGCCAGGTCCGCATCGGGGAGCGCGCCGCCCGCACGCTCACCGCCGAGCTGCAGCGCCACCCCGGACCGAAGACCGCCCTGATCGTGGGGGCCGGCCCGGACTCGCTGGTGCTCGGTGAGGCGCTCGACGCCCTCCAGCCCGACGACCAGCTGACCATCGTCGGCGGCGACCAGGCGGCCGCGCTGCGGGCCTACATCGCCTCGCTCGACACCGAGATCGCGGAGGCCTGCACCGTCGTCCAGACCCCGACCGAGGCGTCCCCGGCCGAGATCGTCATCGTCGCCGAGCCCGTCGTGGGCGCGGCCGAGGACGCCCGGCTGACCGTCGAGAGCCTGACCAAGCTGGTCGCCGAGGGCGGCATCCTCGTGCTGGCCGTCGTGGCCGTGCCCGGGGTCGCCGGCGGCGCGGCCGACGAGCTGGACCGCCGCTCGGCGCAGTTCGGCGTCGGCACCGACCTCGTCCTGCTCAACACGCCACCGGTCCGGGTCCACAAACTGCGCTTCTCCGAGGCCGACGCGACCGTGGCGGCCGGGCTCGCGCCCGCGTTCCGGACTTCGAGCGTGCCGCTGACCAGCACGATGCACATCGACTCCAACGGCGTCGCCGCCGCGGGCATCGCGCTCGGCCTGGCCGCCGCCCTGCGGACGATCCGCCCCAAGTCCAAGGCGTGGCTGCTTCCGGCGCTCGCCGCCGCTCCGGTGGCCGCGTTCTTCCGTGACCCGCATCGGCACATTCCGGCCGATCCGGCCGCCGTCGTCGCCGCCAGCGACGGCAAGGTGCTGTCGGTCGAGCGCCTCTACGACGAGCGGTTCGCCGACGAGGAGTTCCTGCGCATCGCGGTTTTCCTGTCCGTGCTCGACGTGCACGTCAACCGCTCGCCGGTGGCCGGCAAGGTCGTCGACTACTTCGTGGAGGACGGCGGCTACGCGGCCGCGATGAAGCCCGAGGCCGAACACAACGTCGCGGCCTACACCGTGCTCGAGGACGCGCTCGGCCACGGCAAGGTCGTGATCGCGCAGCGTACGGGGCTGATCGCCCGGCGCATCGTGCAGCGGGCTCCGGTCGGCGCGCTGCTGGCCAAGGGCGAGCGGTTCGGCCTCATCCGGTTCGGCTCGCGTACCGACGTCTATCTGCCCGCGTCGGCGGCGGAGGCCGTGGTCGTCCCGGGTGACCGGGTGGTCGGCGCCGAGACGGTCATCGCCCGCTGGCTCTAAGACAACGGCAAACGGCGCGCCTGGGCTCCAGGCGCGCCGTTTGCTGACGCTCTTCTAGGCTCGCGCGTGCTTTCGCTGATACGCCCAGAGCAGCGGCCCGCTCAGCAGGTAGGCCAGCACGACCAGGCCGAAGGTGAGCCGCGGATTGAGCAGTGCGCCGAAGATGGGCAGCAGGAGCAGCCACGGCGGCAGCCGGAAGACCTTGACGAGTTTGGCGTAGGGGAAGCTAGAGACCATCGCGATCGCGATGAGCGCGACTCCGGCGACCATCACCGAACCAGGCAGGCCCAGGCCGAGCAGGACGCTGAGGGCGAGCACGGCCGCCGCCATCGTCGTCGGCACACCGCAGAAGAAGCGGCCGTCCTTCGGCGAGACGTTGAACCGGGCGAGCCGGACCGCGGCGCACGCGGCGACCAGCGCGCACGTGCCGATCAGTACGCCGGTCGGCACCTCACCGCGCAGGGCGGCGTAGACGACCACCGGCGCGGCGATGCCGAAGCTCGTCATGTCGCCGAGCGAGTCCATCTGCACCCCGAACGGGCTCGCGACGCCGAACTTGCGCGCCAGCGCGCCGTCGAGGCCGTCGAACGTGATGCAGGCGAGCAGGCAGGCCGCGCCGAGTCGGGGGTCCGCTCCGGCCACCGCCAGCATGATCGCCGTCATGCCCAGCAGCAGACTGGCGAGCGTGCAGCCCTGAACCACGGCGAACTTGACCCGGCGGGCGACGGTGCGGTCGCCGGGCAGCAGTGGGATGGGCGCGGGCGGGTTGGCTGGGGGCGCCTCGACGGTCGCGACTGACTGCACTCCTGGCGGCTCGGCGTAAACGCCTCCCCGGCTCGCGGGGCTGACCGGGGCAAGCGCCTCGATCTGAGCCAGGCTCCTCGGGTCGAGGTCCGGCAGCCGCATGGCGCTCGGCACAGGGGCGTCGATGACCGGTGTCGCACCGCGTTGACGACCCACCCGGACCAGCAGCATCTGCCGGGCGAAACTGCCGCCCTGACGCAGGCGGCCGGCCCATTGCCGCCCTTGCGGGCGTGGGCTGTCCGTCGTACGGCGCCGACGCCAGATGGCTCTCGGCACGTGTCCCTCCATCGCCGAACGGTTCCTCTCCGCCGCCTCGACGGCCGCTCGGCTGTGCGGTACACGATCGCACATCCGGACGCGGCTTGGCGATACCCATCGAGCGCTCAAGCCGCAGGTTCGGCCGAATCGTCGAGGATATCTCGCATCCAAGGGGGCATAACTGCTGGTAGATCAACTACAGAAGGTGACCAGCTTGTATCTTTCGGACATCAACTCTACCCGAAGCCGTCCACCAGCCTCTGCTGCCGACGTCACAGCCGGCGCATCGCCCGCCGGGTGAGATCGGTGATCGTCAGCGTCGCGACCTCGGCTGGAGCGAACCAGCCCGACTGCGCAGTCGACCCGCCGGCATCCTCGGTGACCGTCGCTGATGTGGGCGAACTCACCGAACCGCGGAACACCGACCGGACCGAGAACCAATCCATCGGCACGCCCTCCGGCCCCATCGCGGCCGGATTGTGGAAGAACGAGACATCGAGCAGGTCGCCGACCTGCGCCTGCTGCCCGGTCTCCTCGAAGACCTCCCGGACCAGGGCCTGCGTCGGCTGCTCGCCGAAGTCGGTGCCGCCGCCGGGCAGGTGCCAGCGCCCTTCGCCGGGGTAGCCGCGGGCGATCTGACTCAGCAGCACCCGCCCGTCCCCGTCGGTGATCAACCCGTACGCCGCGAACCGCCGGACCCGGTTGGCCGGCTCCTCCGGATCGACGAACGGGCGGCTCCGCTGGTTGACCTCGATCCCCAGATCGCGCCCGAGCAGGACCCGGGCGGCGAACGGAACCAGCTCCACGTCCTCGGGGACGATCCAGTCGGCCAACTCCCCGTCCTCCGGGGTCAGCGTCCCGCCGACGATCTTCACGTCGAAGACCAGCCGATCATGATGCTGGAGTACGCCGAGCTGCGGAAACTCGATCAGATCGGCCGACACGTCGCGTACGCCGACGACCTCGACGTCGAATCCGGTCTCCTCCTGGAACTCCCGGATCACCGCCGCGCGCGGGTCCTCGGCGTGATCGAGGCCGCCCCCGGGAAGGTGCCATCGTGGGGTGGGTCCGGCCGACCCGGAGACGAGCAGGACTCGCCCCTGCTCGTCGCGTACGACCCCGTATGCCCCGATTCTCCGACGCTTCTCCACGGCTTCACCGTAGCGGCACCCGGCGACGCACTGGGACCGCTGTAGGTGGCCCTGGGGTAAACGCTTCCAAGCATCGGATGCTGCGAATCTGCTCAGCATGTGGAATCGGACATCTTGTCAGGATCTTCGCCTGGCGGGAGAATGATTCTCTGTGACTACCGACGTCGAGCTCTCCCTTGACGGGGCCGGCGACCGGCTTGCCCCGGTACGCCGGATCGCCGCGTACGCCGTGGTGAGCCGCGAGGACGCGGCGCAGCCCGGACGGCAGGAGATCCTCCTGGTCCGCAACTCCGACCGGTCGGGTACGCCCGGCGTCTGGTCCCTCCCCGGTGGCGCCGTCGACCACGGTGAGCACCCCAACGACACGGCGATCCGCGAGACGGCGGCCGAGACGGGCCTCTCGATCTCCCTGACCGGCCTCCGCGACGTCCTCGCCGACCTCCGGGCACTGCCCCATCGCGGCGTCACGCTGCACACGGATCGGCTCATCTATTCGGGTCGAGTTCGCGGCGGCGCCCTGCGCGAGCGCCGCGACCAGTCCACCGATCTGGTGCGCTGGGTCTCCCTGGCGGAGGCGGGCCGCCTGTTGCTGCGCCCGTTCACGGCCAACGCCCTCGGCCTGCCCGCCGGCGAGGTCGATCTGCGGCCGGACGAGGTCCCCGACTTCCCGAGTTTCCACATCGAGGAGGGGCACGACGGACTGCATCGGACGCAGCGCTTCGCGGCGTACGCCGTCGCCACCGACCAGCGCGACCGGGTGCTGCTGACCCGGGTCTCGCCCGGCTACCCCGGCGAGGGGCGCTGGCACCTGCCCGGCGGCGGCACCGACTTCGGCGAGCAGCCCGCGCACGCGTTGATCCGGGAACTCCTGGAGGAGACGGGGCAGGACGGACGGCTCGGCGGTCTCTTGGGCGTCGCGAGCCACCGCGACCCCGCCTCTCTCGGCCCGGAGGGCTTCCCGATCGACTGGCACGGCGTCCGGGCCTTCTACCGCGTCATGGTCGACGAGGCCACCACCCCGACCGTCCACGACAAAGGCGGCTCCACCTCCGGCGCCTACTGGCTGGACCGCGACAAGGTCATGTCCCTGGGACCCGAGGAGATGACCGAGGTCACCGCGGACGCGCTCAAGGCCGCGGAGCTCTAGCCGCTGGTCCACGGACGTGACGGCGGCTGACTGCACTCCTGGCGGCTCGCCGCAAGCGCCTCGCCGGCGGGAGGGACGGTCGGAACCCCCACGGGCATCCGACCAAATCCCTTAAAAGATCACTCCCATTCGATGGTGCCTGGGGGCTTGCTGGTCACGTCGAGGACTACTCGGTTCACCTCTCGGACCTCGTTCGTGATGCGGGTCGAGATCTTGGCGATCACGTCGTACGGGAGCCGTGACCAGTCCGCCGTCATGGCGTCCTCACTGGACACCGGCCGGAGCACCACCGGGTGGCCGTAGGTGCGCCCGTCTCCCTGTACGCCCACCGACCGCACGTCCGCCAGGAGCACGACCGGGAACTGCCAGACGTCCCGGTCGAGCCCGGCGGCGGTCAGTTCCTCGCGACCGATCTTGTCGGCGGCGCGCAGGATGTCGAGGCGCTCGCGGTCGACCGCGCCGATGATGCGGATGGCCAGGCCCGGCCCGGGGAACGGGTGCCGCCAGACCATCTCCTCGGGCAGGCCGAGGGTGGCGCCCAGCGCGCGGACCTCGTCCTTGAACAGCGTCCGCAGCGGTTCGACGAGCTTGAACTGGAGGTCGTCGGGGAGGCCGCCGACGTTGTGGTGCGACTTGATGTTGGCGGTGCCGGTGCCGCCGCCGGACTCCACGACGTCCGGGTAGAGCGTGCCCTGCACCAGGAACTGGACGTCGCCGGCAGAGGCGATCTCGCGGGCGGCGGCCTCGAAGACCCGGATGAACTCCCGACCGATGATCTTGCGCTTCTCCTCGGGATCGGTGACCCCGGCCAGCGCGGTCAGGAAGCGCTCCGAGGCGTCGACAACCTTCAGCTTGATGCCGGTCGCGGCGACGTAGTCCCGCTCGACCTGCTCGGCCTCACCCGCGCGGAGCAGCCCGTGGTCGACGAAGACGCAGGTGAGCTGGTCGCCGACGGCCTTGTGGACGAGCGCGGCGGCCACCGCCGAGTCGACGCCGCCGGACAGCCCGCAGATCACCTCGGCCGAGCCGACCTGTGCCTGGATAGCCGCGACCTGGTCGTCGATGATGTTGCCCATGGTCCAGGTGGGCTCGATCTTGGCGATGTCGTAGAGGAACCGCTCCAGCATCTTCTGGCCGTGCGGCGTGTGCCCGACCTCGGGGTGGAACTGCACTCCGGCAAAGCCCTGGGCGACGTGCTCGAACGCGGCCACCGGCGCGCCCGCCGAGGTGGCGGTCACGGTGAAGCCCTGGGGCGCCTCGGAAACGGAGTCGCCGTGGCTCATCCAGACGTTCTGCTCGGCCGGCAGACCGACCATCAACGCGCTCTCGCCCGCGAGGCGGAGCGGCGTACCGCCGAACTCCCGGCGGCCGGTGTGCGCCACCGTGCCGCCGAGGGCCTGTGCCATCGCCTGGAAGCCGTAGCAGATGCCGAAAACCGGCACACCCGCGTCGAAGAGCTTCGCGTCGATCTGCGGCGCGCCCGGCTCGTAGACGCTCGACGGCCCGCCGGACAGGATGATCGCGGCCGGGTCCTTGGCCAGCATCTCGGCGATCGGCATCGAATGCGGGACGATCTCGGAGTAGACCTTCGCCTCGCGGACTCGGCGGGCAATGAGCTGGGCGTACTGGGCTCCGAAGTCCACCACGAGGACCGGGCGCGGCGTCGTCATGCGACAACCCTATCGTGCGGGCCGGTCGCCCCTGCTCAGCGGCGGCTGTCGGGACGCCGACGTCACACTGCGCGCAACGCCGCCGGGGCGCCGGCTGGGACGGCCGGGTGAACGGGGACGACGGGCTCGATCCGGGCGTAGGCCGCGCCCAGCGGCGGCCGCGGATCGGCCTCGCCCTTGTTCGGCCAGAACGAGAAGGCCCGCTCGGCCTGCGCGGTGATCGTCAGCGAGGGGTTCACCCCCAGGTTCGCGGTGACTGCGGCACCGTCGACGACGTGCAGGCCGTCGTGGCCGAAGATCCGGTGGTACGCGTCCACGACGCCGTCGTCCGGGCTGGCCCCGATCGCCGCCCCGCCCAGGATGTGTGCCGTCATCGGGACGTTGAACGCCTCCGGCACCGAGCCACCCGGAATCCCGCCGATCTCCTCGGCGAGGAGGCGTACCGCCTGATTCCCGGCCGGGATCCAGGTCGGGTTCGGTTCCCCGTGGCCGTGGCGAGCACGCAGCGACCGCCGCTGCCACACCGTCGCGAGCGAGTTGTCGAGAGACTGCATGACGAGCGCGATGATCGTGCGCTCCGACCAGCGGCGTACGAGGATCATCTGCGCGGTCGTCAGCGGCTGGCGCAGCATCGTCCCCAGCCAGCGCAGCGGCCGCCGGGGACCACCGTCGACCAGGAGACTCTGGAGCAGCCCCATCGCGTTGGAACCCTTGCCGTAGCGGACCGGTTCGATGTGCGTACGCGAGTCGGGGTGGAACGAGCTGGTGATGGCCACGCCCTCGCTGTAGTCGACGCCGCCGCGTTTGAAGTCGCCCAGCGGCATCGCCGCGCCGAGCAGCGCCTCCGAGTTGGTCCGCGTCAGTTCGCCGATACGCGGGGACAATCCCGGCAGGTCGCCGGAGTGGCGGGCGGCGTGCAGGAGCCGTTGGGTGCCGAGCGCGCCGGCCGCGAAGACGACCTGATCGGCCTCGAGCACGCCACCGCCGATCGCGCGGGCGCGCTTGCGGAACCGGGCGTTCGTCCGGGCCACCTCGATCCGGTAGCCGCCGCCGGGCTTCGGGGTCACCCGAGTCGCCGTCGTGTACGCGTACACCTGCGCCCCGAGCTGCTCGGCGAGGTAGAGGTAATTCTTCATCAAGGTGTTCTTGGCACCGTGCCGGCACCCGGTCATGCACTGTCCACAGTGCAGACACCCGCTCCGGTCCGGCCCTACGCCGCCGAAGTAGGGGTCGGCCACCTTCTCCCCCGGCCGGCCCAGGTGCACGCCGACCGGCGTCAGCCGGAACGACCGGCCGACCCCCATCCGCTCCGCGACCTTCTTCATCGCCTCGTCCGGCGGGGTCATCCGGTCGTAGGTCACCACGCCCAGCATCCGTTCGGCCTGGTCGTAGTGCGGCTCCAGCTCGTCGGCCCAGTCCGTGATGCCCCGCCACTGCGGGTCGGCGTAGAAGTCGGGCAGCGGGCGGTACAGCGTGTTGGCGTACACGAGGCTGCCGCCGCCGACGCCGGCCCCGGAGAGCACCATCACCCCGGCGCTCTTTTGCCCCTTGGCCGGGCGCAGCAAAGTGATCCGCTGGATGCCGTAACAGCCGAGCGCGGGCGCCCAGAGATAGCGACGGAGTCGCCAACTGGTCTTGGCGAAGTCCGCGTCGGCGAAGCGGCGGCCCGCCTCCAGCACCGCGACCGAGTAGCCCTTCTCGGCCAGGCGCAGCGCGGCCACGCTCCCGCCGAACCCGGAGCCGATGACGACGACGTCGAACCTCATCAGCGAATTATTACCGCGCAGTAACGTGCTGCGCTAGGGGTGGGCCGGCCGGTCGGCGTCGTAGAGCCAGTCCTGGAAGAGCGCCTGCAGCGACTGCCCGCTGATCCGCTCGGCGACCGCCAGGAACTCCGACGTCGTCCCGTTGCCGTCGCGCTTCTCGGCCGCCCAGGTCTTGAGGATCGAGAAGAACTTCTCGTCGCCGACCTTCAGCCGCAGCGCGTGCAACGCCATCCCGCCCCGCTGATAGACCGAGCTGCTGAAGACCTTGGTGGCGCCCGGCTCGGCCGGCGGCGTACGCCAGATCGGGCTCAGCTCGTTGCGGTACTGACGCTCGAACTGATCGGAGATCGACGGGCCGCCACTGTGCTCCTGCCACATCCACTGGGCGTACGTCGCGAAGCCCTCGTTGAGCCAGATGTCGGCCCACTGCTTCACCGAGACGCTGTCGCCGAACCACTGGTGGGCCAGCTCGTGCGCGACGACTCCGCCCTGGTCGCCGTTGTCCACCATGGACGCCGGGTAGATCGGCCGGGTCTGCGTCTCCAGGGAGAAGCCCAGCTCCGGATCGTCGACCACGATCGCGCCGTACGCCTCGAACGGGTACGCCCCGAAGTACTGCTCGAAGTAGTCGCAGATCGCCGTCGTCTTCCCCACGGCTGCGGCGACCTGGGGATCGGTGATCGAGGTGGCGATCGCGATGCGGACCGGCTTGCCGTTGTGCGTGGTCTCCACCGTCTTGAGATCGCCGACGGCGAACGTCGTCAGGTACGACGCCATCGGCGAGCCGACCGTCCAGCGCCAGGTGGTCCAGCCGCCGGACGACTCCTTCTTGGCGAGCGTGCCGTTGCTGATGACCTCCTCACCGTCGGGCACGGTGAAGCTCAACGTGTATTTCGCCTTGTCCGACGGGTGGTCGTTGACCGGGAACCAGGTGCTCGCCGACTCGGGCTCGCCCGCCATGTACTCGACGCCGTTGATCCGGCGGAAGCCGGTCTGCCCCAACGTGAGCGACGAGATCTCGCTCGGCTTTCCGGCGTACCGGACGGTCGTCGTGAAGCCGGCTCCCGCCGCGAGCGCGACCTTGGGCTGGACGACCAGCTCGTCGCCGTCCCGGCGGAAGGTCGCGGCGTCCGGGCCGACCTGGACGCTGGACACGGTGAGCCCGCGCAGGTCGAGGTTGAACTGCTGCAGCGCGGCCGTCGCCTTGGCCGTCACCGTGGCGACGCCCTCGATGCCGCCGTCGGCGGCGAGCTTGATCGCGAGATCGTAGGTCTCGACGTCGTAGCCGCCGTTGCCGTAGGTCGGGAAGTAGGGGTCGCCGATTCCGGCCGAGCCGACACCCTGCGTCACCGACTCCGGGGCGACCGGAGTCGGCATCGACGGCAGAGTGATCGGATCCTTCCCGACCGCCTGGCAGCCGGCCAAGGCGATTGCCAGCAGGCCCGTGATCGAACCAGTGAGAAGCTTGCGCCGCATGGGAGCAAAGCTATCTCAGCGGTCGAGCATCAGGCCGACCTTCTGGAACTCCTTGACGTCGCGGTAGCCGCACTTGGCCATGGCTCGCTTGAGCCCGCCGAACAGGTTCATGCGGCCGTAGGGATCGTCGGACGGGCCGTAGAGCACCTGGTCCAAGCTGCCCATCGGCTCGGCGTAGGAGCCGACGGCGCCCCGCGGCAGCTTCGGGTGGCTCGCGGACGAGTGCCACCACAGTCCGCCGGCCGGCGCCCCTTCGGCGAGAGCCAGCGGCGCGCCGAGCATCACCGAGTCCGCCCCGCAGGCGAGCGCCCGCGCGATGTCGCCGGAGGTGTGAACGTCACCGTCGGCGATGAGGTGGACGTAGCGCCCGCCGGTCTCGTCGAGGTAGTCGCGCCGGGCCGCCGCCGCGTCGGCGATCGCCGTCGCCATCGGGACCCGGATGCCGAGAACGGTGTCGCTGGTCGAGTCGTCGTCGGCGCCGACGCCCACGATCACCCCGGCCGCCCCGGTACGCATCAGGTGCAGCGCGGTCTGGTAGTTCGTGCAGCCGCCGACGATCACGGGCAGATCGAGGTCGGCGATGAACTCCTTGAGGTTCAGCGGTTCATCCACAGTGGAGACGTGCTCGGCCGAGACGATCGTGCCCTGGATGACCAGCAGGTCGACGCCGGCGTCCAGGATGACCGGGGCCAGCGCCAGGGTGTGCTGCGGCGACACCCGGACCGCCACGGTGATCCCGGCCTCCCGCATCACGCGTACGCGTTCGGTGATCAGCTCCGGCTTGATCGGCTCGGCGTAGATCTCCTGCAGCCGCGGGGTGATCGGCTCGTCGGCCTCCACCACCGTACGCAGGTCGGCGAGCAGCTTCGAGGGGTCCTCGTAGCGGGTCCACAGCCCCTCGACGTTGAGGATGCCGAGGCCGCCGAGGCGGCCCAGCTCGATCACCCGGTCGGGCGACATCGTCGCGTCGCTGGGATGCGCCGCGCACGGGATCTCGAAGCGGTACGCGTCGAGCTGCCAGGCGGTGGAGACGTCGTCGACGTCCCGGGTCCGGCGGCTCGGCACGATGGCCACGTCGTCGAGGTGATAACCGCGCTGCGCGGCCTTGCCCAGTCCGATCTCGACGGTGTCACGCATTGGCGGCCCTTCAGCGGGATTGGTAGTTCGGGGCTTCGACGGTCATCTGGATGTCGTGCGGGTGGCTCTCCTTGAGCCCCGCCGAGGTGATCCGGACGAGCTGACCACGCTTCTGCAGCTCGGCCACGCTGTCCGCGCCACAGTAGAACATGGCCTGACGCAGACCGCCCACGAGCTGGTGGGCGACGGTCGCCAACGGGCCTCGGTAGGGCACCTGGCCCTCGATGCCCTCGGGGATGAGCTTGTCGGCCTGCGTCACGTCGGCCTGGAAGTAGCGGTCCTTGGAGTAGGACTGCGCCGCCGGTCCCCGGGCCATCATCGCGCCCAGCGACCCCATGCCCCGGTACGCCTTGAACTGCTTGCCGTTGGAGTAGACGAGGTCGCCCGGCGACTCCTCGCAGCCGGCCAGCAGACCGCCGAGCATGACGGTGCTGGCCCCGGCCACGATCGCCTTGGCGATGTCGCCCGAGTACTGGATGCCGCCGTCGCCGATCACCGGCACGCCCGCCGGCCGGGCGGCGCGGGCCGCCTCCATGATCGCCGTGATCTGCGGTACGCCCACCCCGGCGACGATCCGCGTGGTGCAGATGGCGCCCGGCCCGACGCCCACCTTCACGGCGTCGACACCCGCCTCGACCAGGGCCTTGGCTCCGGCGTACGTGGCGACGTTGCCGCCGACGATGTCGACGTCGGTCTCCTTCTTGAGCCGCACGACCAGCTCGGGAACCGCCCGGTTGTGCCCGTGCGCGGTGTCCACCATGATCACGTCGACGCCGGCCTCGATCAGCGCCTTCGCCCGCTTGTAGCCGTCGTCGCCGACGCCGACCGCCGCGCCGACCCGCAGGCGGCCCGCCGAGTCCTTGGTCGACAACGGGAACTGCTCGCTCTTGGCGAAGTCCTTGACCGTGATGAGGCCGCGCAGCCGGCCGGAGTCGTCGACCAGCGGCAGCTTCTCGACCTTGTGGCGGCGCAACAGCTGCTGCGCCTCCTCCTTGGAGACGCCGACCTGCGCGGTGACCAGCGGCATGGGGGTCATGACGTCGGCCACGCGGGCCGATTTGTCGGCGACCCAGCGCATGTCGCGGTTGGTCACGATGCCGACGAGGACGCCGGTGGCGTCGATCACCGGTACGCCGGAGATCCGGTAACGGCCGCAGAGCGCGTCGACGTCGCGGATGGTGTCCTCGGGCGAGCACGTGACGGGGTTGGTGATCATGCCGGACTCGGAGCGCTTCACCAGGTCGACCTGGGCCGCCTGCTCCTCGACCGAGAGATTGCGGTGCAGTACGCCGAGGCCGCCCTGCCGGGCGAGCGCGATCGCCATCCGGGCCTCGGTCACCGTGTCCATCGCGCTGGAGACCAGCGGGATCTGGAGGGTGATGTTTCTCGTGATCTGTGTGACCGTCGTGACCTGGCTCGGAATCAGGTCCGATTCGCCCGGCACGAGCAGCACGTCGTCGAAGGTCAATCCCAGCGGAATCTCGATTGGGCCGTCGCCGGTCAGCTCCACGTAAACCCCCTCAAGCAGCGATACTCCATCCTAGCCAGCGCCGGTTCGGGCGAGGCCGGTGGGCCGCGGTGATCCAACGCTCGAACCGGCGACAGACGGGCGAGATCGAGCGGGCGACTCGACCCCGGCCGATGCCACATCACCCGCCCGTTGGCATTACGGTGAAGGTGTGCACGATGAGCCGCTCGATCCCTTCCACGGCGATCCGGCCGACCCGGCCGCCAACCTCGGCGACCCGGACGGCGACGAGTTCGACGAGCTGTCGCCGGAGGAGCGGGAAGACCTCATGGAGGACCTCGGCGAGCTGGAGGTCTTCCAGGTTCTGCTGTCTCCGCGCGGCATTCGCGGGCTCGTCATCGACTGCCAGGACTGCCAGGAACCGCACTACTTCGACTGGGACCTGCTGCGCGGCAATCTGCGTCATCTGCTCGACTCCGGCCGGCCACGCGTCCACGAGCCGGCGTACGATCCCGACCCCGATCATTACGTGAGCTGGGAGTACGCCCGCGGCTACAGCGACGCCGTGGCGGACCTCGCCGAGAACGGCTGATTGTCGTCTGCGTCCCGAAGCGCGCCTGGCGCGCTGGATCAGGCGATTTCCTGATCCAGCGCGCTGGTGAGCGCTGAGCGCGGCGTGAGGGGTTGACGCCGCGATCGACAGTTAGTTGACCAGGCCGGCGCGGAATCCGGCCGCCACGGCATGGGCCCGGTCGCGCGCGCCCAGCTTGCGGAACAACCGCCGGGCGTGGGTCTTGACCGTGTCCTCCGAGACGAACAGTTCCCGGCCGATCTCGGCGTTGCTGCGGCCGTCAGCCATGCCGCGTAGGACCTGCAGTTCCCGCTCGGTGAGGGTGGTCGAGCGGGTCGGGCGCAGCGGTGAGGGGAGCCGCGCTTCGTCCGGCAGGTCGGTGCGCTGGGCTGGGACCATGGTCGGCAGGCCGACACTGCGCGTCGCCGCGGCGGGCGCGCCGTTGGCCGGCCACCGCAGGGTTCCCGGCACTCCCGGCCCACCGTTGGTGGGACGAGCCGCCCACGCCGGATCGGGCGGGCGGGCAGCCGGTGCGGTGGCGTACCGGACGATGACGAGCAGCAGGGCTTTGGCCGCCGCGCTGACGACGTCGCCGTCGGTTCCGCCGATGAGTCCGCGCGCGCCGGCCTCGATCGCCGCCCGGGCGATCTGGGGGTCTTCGAGGCCGAAGAGCACCAGGGTGGCGCGGGGCGAGACCTGGAGCGCGCGACGGGTGAAGCCGACCGTGTCCGGCCGGGTGAGTGCCGTGTCCACCAGGATGATCTCGGCGGGCTCGGTCGTGAGCTGCGTGAGCGCGTCGTGCGCGGTCACGGCGGTACGGACGGCGGGCATGACGCCGAGCCGTTGGGCACAGGTGGCGACGCCTTGTGCCGCCTGGGCGGAGCGGACGCATACGAGGACGGTCTGCACGGTGATCCCCCTCTCCTCTATGGAGGAGACCACGAGAAACACTGATCATTACGCGGTTTCGGGGGAAAGTGTCGAAAACTCTGCCACGCGCCGCCGGGACGGGCGACCCAGGATGACCGGGACAGATGACTCCTGACAGACGAGTGTAGGAGGAGTAACGTCTTTCGTCGGCCCCCCGTGTGGGTTGGCATGTCACGGCCCAGCCATGGGTATGGCACCACTGTGCGGAAAATCGCGACGCGGCCAGCATCGGGAGGTGACCGATGACCAACGTACGTAGGCTCCCAGGTCCGATAGCGGACATCTGGGAATGGCAACACGAGGGTGCCTGTCGGGGACGAGACAGCGCGCAGTTCTTTCACCCGGACGGCGAACGCGGCTCCTCACGGGGTCGGCGGGAGTCCGCGGCGAAACAGGTGTGCCGCAATTGTCCCGTTCGCGCGGAATGCGCAGCCCACGCGCTCGTCACTCATGAGACCTACGGCGTCTGGGGCGGTTTCACCGAGACCGAACGGCTCCGGCTACAGATGATCGGCTGGAAGGACCTCGCCGACCGGCACTGCCACCGGGTGGACGTCTCCCGGCTGGAAGCCCGGCTGGTGCGAGGCATCCCTGCCCAGCGCCACTGACCCCTGCTTCATCGAAACGCTGCGTCGACAGCCCGAGGGCCCCGAGCCCTCGGGCTCGTCACGTGATGCGTACGCCGACGGAGTGCCAGCCGGTCGCGCCGTCCGGCTCGACCGAGCTGCGCCGCTCGGTCTGGGTCTCCCCCGTCGCGTCGGTCGCCCGCACCGTCAGCGTGTACTCGCCCGGCGTGGCCGACCACGGCAGCCGCCACTGCTTCCAGGTGTCCACCGAGACGGTGTCCAGCAGCTCCGCCTCCTGCCACCGGCCGGCCTCGGCCTCGGTGCTGATCTGCACCTCGACCTTGGCGATGCCCCGGTGCTGCGCCCAGGCCACTCCGGCGACGGTCAGGTCGCCGGCGTGTTTCGAACCGGTCGGCGTGTCGATCCGTGACTGCGTCTTGATCGGCGCCTGTGCGGACCAGCCGCGGCGCACCCAATAGGCGTCGAACTCGGCGAACGTGGTCAGCTCCAGCTCCGTGATCCACTTACAGGCGCTCACGTAGCCGTACAGGCCCGGCACCACCATGCGTACCGGGAAACCGTGCTCCACCGGCAGCGGCTCGCCGTTCATCCCGACCGCCAGCATCGCGTCCCGGCCGTCGAGCAACACCTGCGTCGGGGTGCCACACGTCCAGCCGTCCACCGCCCGCTGCACCACCTGGTCCGCGCCGGCGTGCGGAGCAGCCCGTTCCAACAGGCTCTTGATGGGTACGCCGAGCCAGCGCGCGTTGCCGATCAGGTCGCCGCCGACCTCGTTGGAGACGCAGGCGAGCGTCACATAACGCTCGATCATCGGCATCGCCAGCAGCTCTGCGTACGTGATCGTCAGTTCGTGGTCGACCGCGCCGTGGATGCGCAGTCTCCAGGTCTCCGGATCGACCTGCGGCACGATCAGCGACGTGTCGATCCGGTAGAACTCCCGGTTCGTCGTGACGTAGCCGGAGGGCAATGTGGACGATGCCGGGGCCGGCGAACCCGCCGGAGCGGGCAACTCGACCCGCGAACGGGCCTCCGCCACCCCACGCCGGTCGGCGAGCGCCCGCCCAGCCAGACCGGCCACCACGGCTCCGGCCGCGGTCAGTCCGGCCAGCTTCAGAAAGGTACGCCGATCGCCGCTCTCGGACTCGGGCCGCTGCTCTGTGCGTACCAGCAGATAGAGGGTGAGCGCCGCGGCCGCGCCCCCGACCACCGAGGGCAGGACCCAGGCGAGGGTGGCACCCTCCCGAGTGCCCGCCGCCACCGCACCGACCAGCGCGAACAGCGAGATCCCGAGGACGCCGAGAGCGACCGAGCGACGAGCCAGCAGGCCGATGGCGGCCGCGATCAGCAGGAGCACGACGGCCGTGCCGGTGAGCAGCGCGAGCTTGTCCTTGGTGCCGAAGACGCTGATCGCGAACTGCTTCAGCCACTCCGGCACATGGTCGATCACCCAGCCGTCCACCGCGACCAGCGGAGCACTGCGGGGGCCGGTGAAGACCGCGACCAGTTCGGCCAGGCCGACCGCGACGAGGGCGGCCGTGATCCCGGCGAGGGCGGCGCGAGTCTTCGTCATGCCCCCATTCTCGCTCCGATCCGCG
This sequence comes from Hamadaea sp. NPDC050747, assembly GCF_040654195.1. Taxonomy (NCBI): domain Bacteria; kingdom Bacillati; phylum Actinomycetota; class Actinomycetes; order Micromonosporales; family Micromonosporaceae; genus Hamadaea; species Hamadaea sp. NPDC050747. The sequence continues at coordinate 129,116 of NZ_JBFAHM010000003.1, read as the reverse complement.
GCGGCCGTCTCTTACGGAAGCCTTACCCCGAGTACGCCGAAAGGCGCCGCGGGCGAACCGCGACGCCTTTCGGGACCGAACCGGTCAGAAACCGGGACCGTGCTGGTGGCCGTGCCCGTGCGAGTGCCCGTGGCCGTTGGCCGGAGCCTCCTCCTTGGGCTTCTCGACCACGAGCGACTCGGTGGTCAGCAGCAGCCCCGCGATGGAGGCGGCGTTGACGACCGCGTTGCGGGTCACCTTCACCGGGTCGACGATGCCGGACTTGACGAGGTCCACATAGGAACCGTTCGCCGCGTCGAGACCCTCGCCCCAGCCGCTCTCGCGGACCTTCTGCACGACGACGTAGCCGTCGTGGCCGGCGTTCTGGGCGATCCAGCGCAGCGGCTCGTCGAGCGCCTTGCGGACGATCGAAACGCCGATAGCCTCGTCGCCCGACAGCCCGATGCCCTGGTCGAGGATGGTGGCGACCTGCGCCAGCGCGGCGCCGCCGCCCGGCACGATGCCCTCCTCGACCGCCGCCCGGGTCGCCGAGATGGCGTCCTCGATCCGGTGCTTGCGCTCCTTCAGCTCGACCTCGGTGGCCGCACCGACCTTGATCACCGCGACGCCGCCGGACAGCTTCGCCAGCCGCTCCTGCAGCTTCTCGCGGTCCCAGTCGGAGTCGGACGCCGCGATCTCGGCCCGGATCTGGTCGACCCGGCCCTTGACCTCGGTCGCCGAACCGCCGCCCTCGACGATCGTGGTGGCGTCCTTGTCGACAACGATCCGCCGGGCCTGGCCGAGCTGCTCCAGCCCGACGGCGTCGAGCTTGTAGCCCAGCTCGGGCGCGATCAGCTCGCCACCGGTCAGGATCGCCAGATCCTGCAGCATCGCCTTGCGGCGGTCGCCGAACGCCGGGGCCTTGACCGCGCAGACCTTGACGGTCTTGCGGATCGAGTTCACGACGAGCGTCGACAGCGCCTGGCCCTCGACGTCCTCGGCCACGATCAGCAGCGGACGGTTGGCCTGCACGACCTTCTCCAGCACCGGCAGCAGATCCTCGATGGCCGAGATCTTCTGCGTGGTGATCAGCAGGTAGGCGTCCTCCAGGACCGCCTCGCCCGCCTCCGCGTCGGTGGTGAAGTGCGGGGAGATGAAGCCCTTGTCGAACTGGAGACCTTCGGTGACCTCGAGCTCGGTCTGCATGGTGGAGCCGTCCTCGACGGTGATGACACCGTCACGGCCGACCTTCTCCATCGCCTCGGCGATCAGGTCGCCGATCGTGGCGTCCTGCGCCGAGATCGTCGCGACCTGGGCGATCTCCTGCCGGTCGTTCACCTGCACGGCCTTGCCGAGCAGTTCCTCGCTGATCCGGGCGGCCGCGGCGTCGATGCCCCGCTTGAGGCCCGACGGGTTCGTCCCGGCGGTGACGTTCCGCAGACCCTCGTGGACCATGGCCTGGGCCAAGACGGTCGCGGTCGTCGTGCCGTCGCCGGCGACGTCGTTCGTCTTGGTCGCGACCTCCTTGACCAACGCCGCACCCAGGTTCTCGTACGGGTTGGTCAGCTCGATCTCCTTGGCGATGGTCACGCCGTCGTTGGTGATCGTCGGAGCCCCGAACTTCTTGTCCAGCACGACGTTGCGTCCGCGCGGGCCGAGGGTGACCTTGACCGCGTCGGCGAGCGCGTCGACCCCGTGCTCGAGCAGGTGCCGGGCGTCGTCCGAGAAGCTCAGAATCTTCGCCATTCTCACTCCTTCATCGCGATGGCCCGGCTCCCCTGGAGTTCACTCAGGGTCGCCGGGCCATCGGCCGGGTCACTTCTCGATGACCGCGAGGACGTCACGGGCGGAGAGCACCAGGTACTCCTCGCCGGCGTACTTGATCTCGGTGCCGCCGTACTTCGAGTAGACGACGGTGTCGCCGACCTGCACGTCGACCGGGATCCGAGCGCCCTTGTCGTCGAAGCGGCCGGGGCCGACGGCGAGGACGGTGCCCTCCTGCGGCTTCTCCTTGGCGGTGTCGGGGATAACGAGCCCCGACGCGGTGGTCGTCTCAGCCTCGTTCGCCTGGACCAGGATGCGGTCCTCGAGCGGCCTGATCGCAACCTTCGTCGCGGTAGTCACGAGCATACCCTCCTGGGGTATCGGAAATCGCTGTCTCTCACCCTCCGCAGCGGCACCGTCGTCGCGGGTGCCGGACCGCTGTGGCTGGCTGGTGCCCTGGTGGCACTTGTCATTCTTAGCACCCTCAGCAGGAGAGTGCTAAACCGAAGGTTATGACGTGGCTAGCACTCAGTCAAGGAGAGTGCCAGTACGATCCGTGTCGTGGACTCCGAACAGCTCGCCGCGCTGCGCTCCCGGGAGGGAATCGCCGCGCTGGCCGCCGCGGAGGAGCTGGTCGACACCGATCGACTCGCCGCGATCAGCACGCTGCGCTCGCACGGGTACACCGCCGAGGTGGCCGGCGCGGCGCTCACCCAGGCCGTCCTCCGGGCACGGGCGGTGGCCAAGTTCGGCCCTTCCGCTTCGCAGATGTTGTTCACGCAGGCCGGCCTGGAGCAGGCGACCCGGCCGATCGTCGCCGCTCGGCGCGCCGCCCGGCTCGCCCAGGCGGGCGTACGCCGGGTGACCGATCTCGGCTGCGGGATCGGCTCGGACGCCATCGCGATGGCCCGGGCGGGAATCGCCGTGCACGCCGTCGACGCCGACCCCGTCACGTCGGAGATCGCCGCTTACAACGCCGGCGCGCTCGGCCTGGACATCGTGGTGAGCTGCGCCGACGTGCGCGACGTGCCGTTGCACGACGTGGGAGCTGCGTTCTGCGACCCGGCCCGCCGGCAGTCCGGGACCGGCGTACGCCGAACCCGGCGGATCTTCCGGCCCGAGGACTACTCGCCGCCCTGGGATTGGGTCGCGCAACTGCCCCGGCTGGTCGACTACACCGTGGTGAAGCTGGCCCCGGGCTTCCCCAGCGAACTGCTGCCCGACGACTGCGAACTCGAACTGACCAGCGTCGACGGCGACGTCGTGGAGGCCGCCGCCTGGTTCGGGCCACTGGCTCGCGTACCACGGCGGGCCTCTGTCCTCCGGCAGCGGTCGGTCCACGAGCTGACCGGGTCGGGCGCTGCGGCAGGACCGGTCGGCCCGGTGGACGAGTTCGTCTACGACCCCGACGGGGCGGTCGTCCGCTCGCACCTCGTGGCGGAGTTCGCCCGGACCGTCGACGGACACCTCGGCGACCCCGACATCGCGTACGTGTGGACGTCCGCTTTTCTTCCGACACCCTTCGGGCGCTGCTTCGCCGTCGACGAAGTGCTGCCGTTCTCCCTGAAGCGACTACGCGCAGCTCTCCGCGAGCGGGGCGTCGGACGGCTGGAGATCCTCAAACGAGGCTCCGCCCTCGACGTCGAACAACTCCGGCGTGACCTGCGGCTGTCCGGCGACGCCGAAGCCAGCGTGCTGCTGACGAAGGTGGCCGGGCGGCCGGTCGCGGTGATCGCTCACGCCGTCGCCCCGTCGGCGGCGGCGCGCTAGGCCGGTGCTCGCGGTGCTCGCGGTGCTCGCGGTGCTCGCGGCGCTCACGGCGTTCACGGCGTTCACGGCGTTCACGGCGTTCGCGTTATCCGGGATAACGTCCCCTTGCCGGGCGGAGAAGACCGCGTTATCCCGGATAACGCGCAGCGGAGCGCCGTTCTCTAAACTCGCGGTGTGGCAAGCCAAGGGACCCCGGCCACCGCGCTGCTGGCCAAGCAGAAGATCGCGCACACGCTGCACCCGTACGACGTCTCCCCGGACGCGCCCAACTATGGCGCGCTGGTCGCCGACGCGATCGGAGCCGATCCGGCTCGGGTCTTCAAGACGCTGGTCACCGAGGTCGACGGTGGACTGACCGTCGCCGTCGTCCCGGTCACCGGCGAACTGGACCTCAAGGCGCTAGCCTCGGCTGCCGGTGGGAAGCGGGCGACCATGGCCGACCGGGCGGTCGCCGAGCGTACGACGGGGTATGTCCGAGGCGGCATCAGCCCGCTCGGCCAGCGCAAACGACTGCCGACCGTGATCGACGCGAGTGCGCTGGCCGGTTCGACCGTCTACGTCAGCGCCGGTAAGCGGGGGCTGCAGGTCCAGCTCGCGCCCGACGATCTCGTACGCCTCACCAGCGCGACGGTCGCCTCCATCGCCTCCAGCTGATCCAGCAACACCGTAGTGCGGTGCACCGAAATGATCTAGGCGAGAAACGGCGGCCTGGGCAGCCATTTCTCGCCTAGATCAACTACTTGCCTCCGGTTGACCCGGCACTCAGGCGGTGACGAGCTCCGACGACGCGGCCGGTTCGGTCGCCGGGGCGGGCCGGCGGTCCATCTCCCGCCAGAACTTCCCGATGAACGGGGCGATCGTCGCCACGAGGTAGGTCAGGCCGCACACCATCAGCGCGAGTTCGGTGCCGTACTCGCCGAGCCAGCCGGCCATGAGGGCGCCGAGGGGCATCCCGGCGAACGCGACGGCCGACCCCAGCCCCTGTACGCGAGCCTGCAAGTGCTCGGGCACCCGCTCGTACATGACGGCCGAGAGGATGGGGTTGACCGCGGCGATGGCGAGCCCGTCGACCAGTCCGAGGACGACGATCGCCCACCCCGGCGCGCCGAAAGCCAGGAAGAAGTAGCGGGGCGCGCCGGCGATGAGGAAGCCGACCGCGAACAGCGCCCAGCGGGGCAGCTTCGGCGCCAGGAAGCTGAACGCGATGTTGCCGAGGACGGCGCCCAGCCCGAACGAGCCCCCGACCAGGCCGATGCCGGCGGGCGTACCGAAGATGTCGCGCGCCCACAGCGGGACCAGCACCGCACTGAAACCCTGGTCGAGCATGTTGGTCACGAACAGCATCAGGATCAGCCCCAGGACGAGCCGGTCGCCCCGCAGGTACGCCAGTCCGCCGCGAAGAGCCACGCCATAAGGCTCGGCGGCGCGATCCGCCTTCCCCGGTACGCGTACCAGCAGTCCCACGATGACCGCGCACAGCCCGAACGAGACGGCGTCGAGCAGCAGCACCTCGGCGGCGTCGCCGAGCCAGACGATCAGCGGGCCGGCGAGGATCCCGCCGATCAGCCCGGCGGCCCGGCTGGTGCCGTCGACGAGCGTTGCCGCGCGGGTCATCTCCACTCCGGACTTCGCCACCGCCTGCGGGAACATCGCACCCCGCTTGGCGGTGTCGCCGAACCCCCGGAGCAGCCCGGCCACCGCGACCAGGAGAGTCAGCAACGGCAGTCCGAGCCGGCCGGACCCGTGCAGGAGCGGGATGGCTCCGATCACGAAAAGGCTGAGCAGGTCGGCGACGACGGAGATGCGGCGACCACCCACCTTGTCGATGACCGGCCCGCCCAATGCGCAGGCCAGCACGTAGGGGACCAGTTCAGCCGCGCCGACCAGACCTGTTTTGGCGGCGCTGCCGGTGGTGACGAGGACGAGCCAGGGCAGCGCGATCATGGTCATGCGGCTGCCGAGCAGGGACAGGGTGCTGGCGACCAGCAGGCCGGCGAGGGGGGCGCGGCGGTTCATCGTCAGTTCTCCTCACGATTCGAGCGACGACTCAGGAAGGGCATGACATTGACCTGGACTTCGACGCGCTCGGCGCCCTCGGGAACGGGCTGCTCGTAGTACGCCCGGTAGCTCTGCACGATCTCGTTCAGCTGGGCGAGGAGCCGGGTCGCCTCCTCGGGGGTCAGCATCAGCGCGTAGTCGTTGAGACCCATCGCGTTGTCCCACTCGGACGAGATGGAGGTCGCCTCGCCGAGCCAGCGGTCGACCCGCTCTGCGCTGGTCGTGGCGACCGCCCGCATGTAGATCTCGGTCTCGACCGGCGCCTCCCGGGCGGCGGGCGCGTCCAGGGTCGTGGACTTGTGGCTGGCTCGCCACCAGCGCTCCCGGCCGGTGCCGAGGTCGGTGGCCTCCTCGACGAAGCCGTACTGCGCGAGCTGCCGCAGGTGATAGCTGGTCACGCCGCTCGACTGCCCGATGCGTTCGGCCAGCTTCGTGGCGGTCGACGGCCCCTCGGTGCGAAGCAGGCCCAGTAGCCGGACGCGGATCGGGTGCGCGATGCCCTTCAGCGTGTGGGCGCTGAGGTGGATGCGGCTCTCCTCGGTCATACCGCAAAGATACTTCTGCAAAGAACTCTTTGCAAGCACTCCTTTGCGATCAGATGTCGCCGCCGCAGCGGAGTCGTGGCGGCAAGCAGATCAGGGATCTCGGTCGAATCTTGGGACAAGATTCGACCGAGATCCCTGATCCAGCGGGAAAGGGGCCGGCATCCGGGGGGAAAGGGGCCGGCGTCCAGGGGAAAGGGGGCCGGCGTCCAGGGGAAAGGGGCCGGCATCCAGGGGGAAAGGGGCCGGCGAAACGGGTTCAGGCCTGCCAGGAGCGCCAGAGCGCGGCGTACGACCCGTCGGCGGCGACGAGTTCGTCGTGCGACCCGAGTTCGGCGATCCGCCCGTCCTCCACGACGGCCACCCGGTCGGCGTCGTGCGCGGAGAACAGCCGGTGCGCGATGGCGACGACGGTCCGGCCGTCCAGCACGGCGGCCAGCGATCGTTCGAGGTGCCGGGCGGCCCGTGGGTCGATCAGCGACGTCGCCTCGTCGAGGACGAGCGTGTGCGGGTCGGCCAGCACCAGCCGGGCCAGCGCCAGCTGCTGGGCCTGCGCCGGCGGCACCGTGAAGGCACCCTGCCCGACCTCGGTCTCCAGCTCGTCCGGAAGCGACCGAACCCAGTCGTCGAGATCCACCGCGGAAAGCGCCCGCCACAAGTCCTCCGAGGTGGCGGTGGGCCGGGCCAGCAGCAGGTTGTCGCGGAGCGTACCGAGGAAGACGTGGTGTTCCTGGGTCACCAGGGCGACTTCGCCTCGGCGTACCGGCAGCGGCAGCTCGGCCAACGGAGCGCCGCCCACGGTGACCGAACCCGAGGTCGGCGGGTGGATGCCGGCCAGGAGACGGCCCAGCGTCGACTTCCCGGCGCCGGACGGGCCGACCATCGCCAGCCGCTCCCCCGGCCGCAATGTCAGATCGATGCCGTGCAGCACCGGCCGCCCCGCCACGTAGGAGTACGTGACGCCGGTAGCCACCAGGTCGGAGCCGACCGGCTGGGTCGAGGAGGCCGACGACTCGCCCGCGGCGAGGCTTACGCCGACGAGCCGGGCGAGGGCCGCCCCGCCGACCTGGATCTCGTCCAGCCATTCGAGCGCGTGCTCGATCGGCCGCACCATCTGCTGCACGTACGCCACCGCGGCAGCCAGCTCGCCGATGGAGACCCAGCCCTTGAAGTAGAACGCCCCGCCGATGACCAGCGTCGCCGTGATCGAGATGTAGAAGCCGGCGTCGATCGTCGGGAACAGGATCGTCCGCAACCGCAGCGTGAACCGCTCAGCGGCGTACGACTGGGAGATCTTGGCGTCGATGTCGGCCCGCCGCCGCCTCCCGAAGCCGAAGGCCTCGCTCGTCCGCGCGCCCTCGACCGTTTCCGCGAGCGAGTCGGTGACGTCCGCGTAGGCCGCGTTCTCGCGCAGGTAGCCGGGGGTGGCCCGGCCGAGGTACCACCGGGCGATGGCGATCAGGAGCGGCGCTCCGAGCAGGCACGGCAGCGCGAGCTTCCAGTTGTTGAGGACGAGCGCGCCGGCCGACAGGACGGCGGTCACGATCGCGACGAACAGCTCGGGCACTCCCCGGCGCACGCTGTGGTTGAGCGAGCCGACGTCGCGGGACGCCCGGGTCATCAGGTCGCCGGTGCCCGCCCGTTCCACAGTCGACAGCGGTACGCCCAGCACCCCGTCGACGAACTCCTCCCGGATGCCGGCGAGCATGCGTTCGCCGAATCGGGCCGAGGCGTAGACGGCGAACCGGATGAACACCGCGTTCGCCAGCACCGACACGACGATCGCCAGGGCCAGCACATCGACCCGGCCGGTGGTGCCGTGATCGGCCACGGTGTCGATCAACTGGCCGAGCAGGGCGGGTGCGAACAGCCCGGCGATCGCCGCCAGCGCGTGCAGCAGCACGACCAGCCCGAGCGCCGTCTTGTGTTCGCGCAGCAGCCGCACGGCGTAGGCCCGGACGACCGGCCCGGTGGCGATGGGCAGGATCTCCCGGCTCATCAGGCGTCCTCTCCCCGGGTCACGACGGCCCGGTACCGCGGTTCGGTCCGCAGCAGCTCACGGTGGGTGCCCTCGGCCACGACCTTGCCGTCCTCGAGGTAGATCACCTTGTCGGCCCGGTCGAGCACGAGCGGGCTGGTGCTCGCGATCACCGTCGACCGCGAGCCGCGCTCGGCCCGGTACGGTCCGACCCGGGCGGCGACGCGGGCCTCGGTGTGCGCGTCGACGGCGCTCGTCGGCTCGACCAGCAGCAACATCGGCGTGTCGGCGAGCAGCGCGCGGGCCAGCCGCAGCCGCTGCTGCTGACCGCCGGAGAACTCGCGGCCGCGCTCGGCTACGAAGCTGTCCAGGCCGTCGGGCAGCGCGTCCACGATGTCGGTCGCGCTCGCCGCCGTCAGCGCCGCGCGAATCTCCTCGTCGGTCGCGGCCCGCGGCGTCCCCGCCCGCGGGTCGAGCTCCGCGCGCAGTTCACCGCTGAACAGCCGCGCGTCGTTGTCACCCACGAGGATGACCTCACGGATCGCGCGCCTCGCCATCTTCTCCAGGGGTACGCCGTCGGCAGTGACCGAGCTGTCGGCATAGCGGCCGAGGCGGTCCACGACTTCCGCCGCGTCCTCCGGTTTGGCACTGGCGATCGCGATGAACCGGCCGGCCTCGATCGTGACCCCCGACGTCGGATCGTGCAGGTCGACGGCGCTGGTCGGCGGCATGCTCCGGTCGAGCGCCCCGGGCTCGTCGATCTCCGGCTCCAACTGCAGGAGGTAGACCATGCGCCGGGCGGCCACCAGCCCCCGGGTCACCTTGTCGACGAGTTCGACGATCGTCCGCAGCGGCACCAGCAGGAAGGCGGCGTACCCGTAGAAGCTGAACAGCTGCCCGACCTGGATCTCACCGGCGAGCGCGAAGCGGGCGCCAAGCCAGGTGACGAGCGCGACGAACAGGCCGGGCAGCAGCACCTGCGCCGCCTCGAGCAGCGCGTCGACCTTGCCCACCCGGACGCCCTCGGTCCGCAGCTTCTGCGACTGGGTCCGATAGCTCGCCGCGAACACCGACTCGCCGCCGACACCCCGCAGCACCCGCAGGCCCGCGACGATGTCCCCGGCCCGGCTGATCAGCCTGCCCTGCTGCTCCCGGTACGCCGCCTGCCGGGTGTGCAGCGGCCGGATGAGCAGCGCCACCGCCGACATCATGAGCGGTACGCCGATCAGCACGACCAGGCCGAGCTGGAACGACGTCGTCAGCAGGATGATCGAGACGACCACGATCGCGACCACCGCGCCCGAGCCGCGCAGGAGGATGTCGAGCGCACCGCCGATGTGGCTGACGTCGGAGTTGCCGATGCTGACGACCTCACCGGTCGCGATGCGTTTGGGCAGCGTGGCGCCGAGGCGGTTGGCCTGGTCGACGGTCAGCTGAATCGTCCGGTACGCCGCTCGCAGCCAGTTGTAGACCGCGAACCGGTGCCGCATGATGTTCGCCCAGGCCGTGACGGCGCAGAGGAACACGAAAACGCCGGCCCACCGCAGCAGGCCGGCGAAGTCGGGGGCGTCGAGAGCACGGCCGATGGCGGCCGGGCCGAGTGCCATCGCGACCATCCAGATGACGCCGAGTGACATGCCCACCAACATGGTCGGCCACTGCTGACGCCAGAGCCAGAACAGGTAATGCGCCGGTGACCGGCTGTCCGGACGGCCGGGATCAGGTTCAGGAAGGGGTTTGCGTAAGGGGCGGCGCACAGCGCGGACATTACGAGATCAGGCCGCCGCGCGGCAACCGGTTTTCGCCTCCGACCGGCTGCCCGGATAGGCTGTTCGTCGTGCTTGTCCTCGTTGTCGACACCGCCACCCCCGCCATCACCGCCGCGGTGGCCGAAGTCACCGCCACCGGCGTGCGAATTCGAGCCGAACGGGTGACGGTCGACGGAAAGAAGCACGGCGAACTGCTGGCCCCGCAGATCGACGCCGCCCTCGCCGAGGCCGGGGTGAAACCCCGGGAGCTGACCGCGATCGTGGCCGGCGTCGGCCCCGGCCCGTTCACCGGTCTCCGGGTGGGCTTGATGACGGCGACCTCGATCGCCGACGCGCTCGAGATCCCCACGTACGCCGTGTGCAGCCTCGACGGGCTGGGCGCCACGACCTCCGGCACCGCCCTGGTCGCGACGGACGCCCGGCGGCGCGAGGTCTACTGGGCGGCGTACTCGGACGGGGAGCGGGTCGACGGTCCCCACGTCGCCAAGCCGGCCGACGTCGGGCAGACGGTCGCCGACCACGCCGTCGGCGAAGGTGCCCGCAAGTACGCCGATCAGCTCGGCCTCGCCGTCGCCCCCGAAGCCCCGGACTACCCGTCGGCCGAGTGGCTGGCCCGGCTGGCGGCTTCTCGCGTACGCGAGAACGCGCCGTCCGAGCGGCTGACTCCGCTCTACCTGCGCCGTCCGGACGCGGTCGAGCCGGGAGCACCCAAGCGAGTGTCATGACGGTGGCCGCATGACCTTCCAGCTGGGGCGGCTGCGCTGGTGGCAGATCGCCGACCTGTTGCCGATCGAGGCGGACCTGTTCGGGGCCGAGGCGTGGACCGCGGGCATGTTCTGGAACGAGCTCGCCAACGGGCACCTCTACCTGGCCGCGACCGAGGACGGCGCGGTCCTCGGCTATGGCGGGCTGGCGTTGAGCCCGCCCGACGAGGCCTGGATCAACAACGTCGCCGTCCGCCGTGACGCCCAACGCCGCGGGATCGGCCGCGCCCTGGTCGCCGCCCTGCTCGACGTGGCGAGCCGGGCCGGGATCGACCAGACGCTGCTGGAGGTCGCCGCCGACAACAAGCCCGCGCAGGCGCTCTACGCCGACTTCGGGTTCGAGACGGTGGGCGTTCGCAAGCGGTACTACCAGCCGAGCAACACCGACGCGTGGGTCATGCGCCGGATCGAACCGTGAAAGTCCTTGAGGAGTCCCCGTGAAGTCAGAGCCGTTGGTCCTGGGCATCGAGACGAGCTGCGACGAGACCGGCGTCGGCATCGTCCGGGGGCATACGCTGCTCGGCGAGGCGCTGGCGTCCAGTGTGGACGAGCATGCCCGGTTCGGCGGCGTGGTGCCCGAGGTGGCCAGCCGCGCCCACCTGGAGGCCATGATCCCTACCATGGAACGGGCGCTGGACCAGGCCGGGGTGACCCTGGCCGACGTGGACGCGATCGCGGTGACCGCCGGACCGGGTCTGGCCGGGGCGCTCCTCGTCGGGGTGGCCGCCGCGAAGGGGTACGCGCTCGCCGCCGAGAAGCCGATCTACGGCGTGAACCACCTCGCCGCCCATGTCGCCGTGGACACGTTGGAGCACGGTCCCCTGCCCGAGCCGGCCATCGCGCTGCTCGTCTCCGGCGGCCACTCGTCGCTGCTGATGGTCAAAGACCTCGCGCGTGGCGTCACCCCGTTGGGCGCCACCATCGACGACGCCGCCGGTGAGGCCTTCGACAAGGTGGCCCGCCTCCTCGGACTGCCCTTCCCGGGCGGACCCTGGATCGACAAGGCGGCTCGCGACGGCGACGGCGCGTCGATCACCTTCCCGCGCGGCCTGACGGCGGCGAAAGACCTCGCGACACACCGCTTCGACTTCTCGTTCTCCGGACTCAAGACGGCGGTCGCCCGCTGGGTGGAGGCCCGGGAGAAGTCCGGCGAACCCGTGCCGGTCGCCGACGTCGCGGCCGCGTTCCAGGAAGCCGTCTGCGATGTGCTCACCACCAAGGCCATCGACGCCTGTCGGGCCAACGGCATCGAGACCCTGGTCATCGGCGGTGGCGTCGCGGCCAACTCCCGGCTCCGCGCGCTCGCCGAAGAACGCGCAGCCAAGCACGGGATCGCGGTACGCGTACCGCGGCCGAAGCTGTGCACCGACAACGGCGCGATGGTCGCCGCGCTGGGCTCGCACCTGGTGGCCTCGGGCATCGCGCCCAGCCGGCTCGACCTCCCAGCCGATTCCGCAATGCCGCTCACGTTGGTCGTCGCATGACTGCTACCTTGCCAGGCGTGATCGTGCGCATGTGGGAGATTCGGGCGTACCCCCACCACTTCCCCGAACTGCTCAGCTGGGTGTGCGACATCGCCGTCCCCGGCTTGGAGATCCAGCCGTTGCACGTCTCGACCGAGATCTTCTCCTCGGCGGACGGCCGGATCGTCGTCATGTCCCGCTGGCGTGGCGAACCAACGCCGCTGCCGGACCCGCCGCGCGACCTCGTGGCGCGGTCCGCGCACAGCTGGGACTTCACGCCTGTCGATCGCTAATTCATGATCATTGCGTCAGCCATGCTGTTTGATGGGGCAATTCGCCTTCCGAAGCAGCATGGCTGACGCAATGATCATGCGGATGGCGTGAGGCGGGCGGCCCAGTCGCCGTCGTGGCCGACCAGCTCGACCTCGCGGGTGTCGTCGTCGTGCCGGGTGATGCGCACCTCGAGGTACGCCTCCGCGAGCTGCTCCACCATGCCCTCGCCCCATTCGACGAGGGTCACCGAGTCGTCGATGTCGGCGTCGAGGTCCAGGTCGTCCACTTCGGCGCGCGGATCGCGGACCATCCCGAGCCGGTACGCGTCGACGTGCACCATCGGGACCGTGCCACCGGCGTGCACGTCAGGGCGATGCACCCGGGCGATGACGAACGTCGGCGAGGTCACGTCACCGAGTACGCGCAGCCCCGCGCCGATGCCCTGGGCCAGGGCGGTCTTCCCGGCGCCGAGGGGGCCGGTGAGGATCACGAGATCGCCGGCGCGCAGCAGGCGGGCCAGCTCCGCGCCGTACGCGTGAGTGTCCTCGACCTTCGACAACTTGATGGGGCTCTGCCTAGAACTCACCCGACAACCTTATCGAGGAAGCTCTGCAACGCCGCGTTCACCTCGTCGGCGTGCTCCAGCAGAACCACGTGACCGGAGTCGGGGACGACGACGAGTTCGGCGTCGGGCAGGTGCCGGACGATCTCCTCGGAGTGCTTCACCGGCAGGATCGGATCCTTCTCGCCGCAGATCACCATCACCGGCTTGTCACGGATCGCGGCCAGCGCCGGGTAGCGGGCGTGGCTGTAGAGCGTACGCAGGTAGCGGGTGACCGTGTCCATCGGCGTACTGGAGTTCATGCGCTCCACATAGGAGACCAACGCCGGGCTCGGTCGTTTGGCGCCGAAGCCGTACCGCCGGGTGAGCAGCCACGCGAGGTCGCTGGAGGCGTGCCGGGCGCGGTCGATCATGTGCCCGCTGTACTTGGTCGCGCCGGACACCATGCCGAGCAGTGGACCGGCTCCGGCGATCATCTCCGGTATGCCGCCGAGTTTGCCGGTCTCCGACTTGCCGCCGCTGGTGGAGATGAGCACGACCCCGGCGACCCGGTCGGCGAACAGCTCTGGGAACAGCTCCGCACACGCCATGATCGTCATGCCGCCCATCGAGTGTCCGATGAGGACGACCGGACCGGCCGGCGTGGTCTGCTGGATGACGTCGCGCAGCGCCTCGCCCAGCGCGGGCAGCTCGTACTCCCCGTCCTCCAGGCGGCCGGACCGGCCGTGGCCCGGCTGGTCGTAGAAGACCATCCGATAGTCACCGGGGTCGAGGTAGCGCCGCTGCATGTGGAAGGTACCCATGTCCAGGCAGAAGCCGTGGACGAAGATCAGCGTCGCCTCCGGCTCGCTGAAGCCGCCGAGATCCACCGCCACGCCGTCGGCCGGCTCGACGATCTCGACATACAGCTGCACTCCGTCCGCCGTCGTCACGGTCAACGCCTCGTCATACGCCAACGGGCCGAACGGCTCGTCGGCGTACCGGTCGTCGGAGTTCTTTCGTGTTCGGCCCACCAAGGCACGCTCCGCCGCCACTCCGGCGGCCACCCCGGCCGCCGCCACTCCTGCCAATGCCCCGACGATGCCCCATCTAGCCATGGTCAGTCCCGATACCTGCGCGGTACGCCCGACCGCCCGAACCGGGTCACGATCTCGTAGTTGATCGTGCCGACGGCGGCCGCCCAGTCGTCGGCGGTCGGCTCACCCCGGTCGCCGGGTCCGAACAGGATCGCCTCGTCCCCGGCGGTCACCACCGCGTCGTCGCAGTCGAGGACGAACTGGTCCATGCACACGCGCCCGGCGACCTCGAAGCGCCGACCGTTCACCTGGACGGGGCCACTGCCGCTCGCGTGCCGGGGCACGCCGTCGGCGTACCCGAGGGGAATGAGGCAGAGCGTGGTCTCGCGGGCCGTGACGTAGGTGTGGCCGTAGGAGACGCCCTCGCCGGCCGGGACCCGCTTGACCAGCGCGACCGGCGCACGGACCGTCATCGCGGGCCGCAGGCCGAAGGTCTCGCCCGCGATGGGCGAGAGCCCGTAGACCGCGACCCCCGGGCGGACCAGGTCGAAGTGCGCGTCGGGCCGGGTCAGCGTGGCGGCCGAGTTGGCGATGTGCCGGAGCCGCGGCGTGACCCCCGTACGCTCGGCGGTCGCCAGCGCGTCGTGGAAGACCTGCAGCTGACGGTCGATCGACGGGTGGCCGACCTCGTCGGCGCAGGCCAGATGGCTCCACACCCCGACGATCTCCAGTACGCCCTCCGCCTGCGCCTTCGCGGCCGCCTCGACGAGCTTGGGCCAGACGTCGGGGGGCGCCCCGTTCCGGTTGAGCCCGGTGTCGATCTTGAGATGTACGCGGGCGACCCGATCGACCTGGCGCGCGTCCTCGGCCAGCTCGGCCAGCTGACCCAGGCTGGACACGCTCAGATCGACATCGGCGAGTACGCCCTCCCGCAGCGGCGTCCCCGGCGGCAGCAGCCAGGCCAGGATCGGCGCGGTCACCCCTTCCGCCCGGAGTTCGAGCGCCTCCGGCAGACTGCGTACGCCGAGCCAGGTGGCCCCGCCGGCGAGGGCGGCCCGCGCGCTGCGCACCGCGCCGTGGCCGTAACCGTCGGCCTTCACCACCGCCATCACCTCGGCCGACGTCTTCGCCTTGAGCAGCTCGACGTTGGCCCGCACGGCCGCGAGATCGACGACCGCTTCCGCCTGCCACATAGTCCTACCCTACCGGCTGGTACGCCTCGTCGGCTCGGGGAGATCAACGCCCGGGACGCATCGGTCGCAGGGACGCTGGTCGCGCTGGATCAGGGTTCCCGGCCATATCTTGGGGCAAGATTCGGCCGCGAACCCTGATCCAGCGCGAAGACGGCGCGGGGCGCAGGGCGAAGAGGCGGTCAGCGGGGAACGACCGTACGTAAGGCGAGTGCGACATCCGCGCTGGTGACCGACCCGGTCTCGGCGGCGGCCCGCCCGGCGAGCCCGTGCAGGTACGCGGCCGCGACGGCAGCGCGTACGGGGGTCAGACCGCTAGCGAGCAGTGCTCCGAGCAGGCCGCCGAGCACGTCGCCCGAGCCCGCCGTCGCCAGGGCCGGGGAGCCGGTCGGGTTGACCCAGGCTTCGCCGTCGGGACAGGCGATGATCGTCCGGTCGCCTTTGAGCAGCACGACCGACCGCGTCCAGGCGGCGAGGGTGAGCGCCGCGCCGACCCGGTCCTCCCCCGGCGCGCTCCCGGCGAGCCGCTTGAACTCCCCGTCGTGCGGGGTGAGCACGGTCGGCGCGGACCGGGCGCGCAGTTCGTTCGCGTGGGTGCCGTCGACCAGCATCGTGATCGCGTCGGCGTCGAGAACCGCCGGAACCGGTGCCGCGAGCACCGCTCGCAGTTCTTCGCGGGCGCGCTGGTCGGTGGACAGTCCGCTGCCGCAGACCCAGGCCTGTACGCGTCCCGCGTCGGCGACGCGAGGGGCCACGACCACCGACGGGTGCAGGGTCGCCACGATCGAGTGGGCGGAGCCGGCGTACCGGACCATGCCGATCGGTCCGGCGAGGGCGCCGGCGGTGGACAGCAGCGCCGCTCCCGGAAAGCTCGCCGATCCGGTGGCGAGGCCGACGACCCCGCGGCTGTACTTGTCCGACTCCGCTCCGGCGTGCGGCCACCACTCCTCGATGTCCGCCTGCTCGGCGAGGCGTACGGCGGGCGCGGCGGTCATGGTCAGCCCGATGTCGACCAGCTCCACCTGCCCGGCGAGCGGGGCGGCCGGTCCGACGACGAGCGCGGGCTTGAGGACGCCGAAGGTGACGGTCACGTCCGCGCGGACGGCCGGACCGGGCAGGTCCCCGGTGTCGACCGCGACGCCAGACGGCACGTCGACCGCGATGACCGGCGCGTCGAGGCCGGCCAGCCGGGTCGCCGCGTCGAGCGCCGCTCCGCGCAGCGCGCCGCTGGCGCCGATGCCCAGCATGCCGTCGACGACGAGGTCCACGTCGGACGGCCACTCCGTGACGACCCGCCCGCCCCTCGCAAGGAACGTCTCCAGGCCGCCTACGTGCGCCCGGCGCGCGTCGGTCAGCCAGGCCGAGACCGCTGCGCCCTGACCGGCGAGCGTCGCGCCCGCGTACAGGGCGTCGCCGCCGTTGTCGCCGGTGCCGACCAGGAGCAGGACGCGCGAACCGTAGACCCGGCCCTGCGCGCGCAACGTGATGGCGCACCGCCGGGCGAGTCCCGCGGCGGCCCGCGCCATGAGCGTGCCCGGAGGCAGCGTCGCCATCAGGGTCTTCTCGGCCGCCCGCACATCGGCCGCCCGCCACGCCGCTCTCATGCCTCGCCTCCAAGCCCTTGTTCCGGTCGAGTCCGGTCCTCGCGGGACTCACCCTCGCATCGAGCCGGACCGATCGGTGCGTCCCGTTCGGCGATGACCACCGCCGACGCGATGCCGCCGTCGTGCGACAGCGACAGGTGCCACCGTTGGATGCCCAGGTCCGCTGCGGCCCGCGCGACCGTGCCCGCGATCACCAGCCACGGACGACCGGCCTCGTCCACGGACACTTCACAGTCGTGCCAGTGCAGTCCCTGCGGCGCGCCGAGGGCCTTGGCGACCGCCTCCTTCGCCGCGAACCGGGCGGCGAGCGACTCCGCCGAGCGCTCGTGGCCCGACCGGGTCGTGCGCTCGGCCTCGGTGAACACCCGCTCGGCGAGGTGCGGGGTGCGCTCCAGCGCGGCCCGGAAGCGCTCGACGAGCACCACGTCGTTGCCGACCGACACGATCACAGGGCACACCCTACCGGCCGCACAAGCCCTGTGGACGACCGCTTCGGCCGGACGCGAGCCGTTGTCCACAGGCGCTTGAGCGGACTCGCGGCACCGGACAGCATCGGCGGCAGTTAACTCACCGGAGGTGCCCATGGAGTTCGAAGTCCACATCGGCCGGCTCGGGCGGTGGTCCGACCGGCTCGACGACACCGGTTCCGCGTTGACCCAGGCGCATCTGGTCGCGGCGCCCGCCGGGTGGGCGGCCACCGCCGCGCTGTCCGCCTGGGAGGACACGCTCGTCGGGCTGCTGCGCGCGGTCGGCGAACGGACCGTCCACACCGGCGAGTCGGTACGGGCCTGCGCGGCCGGCTATCGCGCCGCGGACCACTCATGATCATCGGGTACGCACACCTCTGCGCGGCCGACGTCGAGGCGTGGCAAGCCGGGGCGACCACCTGGCGGCGGCTGGCGGAGCAGGTCGAGGACCGGGTCGCGGAGTTCGACGCGACCGCGGCGGGGCTGCGGCTGGACTGGCGGGGCACCGCCGCCGACGCGGCTTCGGTCGCGATCGCCGATCTCCGGGAGCTGACCGCCGCCTGCCGGGGGCCGATCGAGCAGACCGGGCGGCTGCTCGCCGAGCACACCGACCGGGTGGCGGCCGCCCGGCGGGCCCTGCTGGCAGCGCGTACGCCGGCGGAAGCAGCGCTCGCAGTGCACGCGGCCCGGCAGTCGGACGAGCGTACGGCGGTCGCGTTGGCGGAGCTGACGGCGTCGATGAGCGCGCCGTGCCCGCCCGCCGCCGGGCCGGTGGCCGTCCGTGAATGGTGGCGCGGACTCAGCAAGACCCAGCGGGAGGTGCTCCTCCTGCAGTCGCCCGAGCGGATCGGCGGGTTGGACGGCGTACCGGTGGCCGACCGGGACCGGGCCAATCGGGAGGTCCTTCGCCGGGAACGCGATCGGTTGAGCGCCCTGTTCGAGAGCCTGGCCGACGACCGGCACGCCGCCCGGGAACGCGACCGGGTGGAGCGGGCGCTCGCCGGGCTCGCCACGCTCGCCGACCGGCTCGCCCGCCCCGGGGCGTACCTGCTGGGGTTGGACACGGCCGGCGACGGTCGCGCGATCGTGGCGCTCGGCGACCCCGACCACTCGGACAACGTGCTCACCTACGTGCCCGGCATGGGCGTACGCCTCGACGGCCACCTCGGCACGTCGCTGGACCGGACGGCCGCGATGGCAGAGGCCGCGGCGGCGGCCGATCCCGCGAAGTCGACGTCGGCCGTCCTCTGGCTGGGCTACGACGCTCCGGACAACCTGCTGGAGGGCGCTTCCTCCGGAGCCGCACACGACGCCCGGACGGCTCTGCACGACTTCCAGGAGGGGCTGGCCGCGACACACGTGGGCGACCTCGGCGAGCAGAGCGTCGTCGGCCACTCCTACGGCGCGCTGGTCGTCGGCGAGACGGTACGCGATCTCGGTCTGCGCGCCGACGACCTCGTGTTCCTCGGGGCGCCCGGAGTCGGCGTGGAGCACGCGGCCGACCTCCATGTGGACCCGGCGACCGTCTGGGCGGCCAGCGCGAACAACGACATCGTCGGGCTCGCCGCGCCGTCGCTCCGGCAACTCTGGCTGGAGCAGCTCTGGCCGCGCTACATGGGTGATCCCATGCCGGATCTGTGGCACGGGCACAATCCGGCCGACGACGGGTTCGGCGGCCACGTCTTCGAGGCGGCCGACAACGCCAATCCGATCTCGGCGCACCTGGCGTACTGGGATCGCGGCAATCCGGCGCTGACCAACGTCGGCCGGATCGCCGCGGGGCAGGAGTCCGGGGTCAGCTCACCACCGGCCCCGGAGTCCTGACCGGACTACTCGACCGTGACCGACTTCGCCAGGTTCCGCGGCTGGTCGACGTCGTGGCCCCGGGCGGTCGCGATCTCGCAGGCGAGGACCTGCAACGGCACCGTCGTCACGAACGGCGCGAGCAGCGTCGGCGTACGCGGGACGCGGATCACGTGATCGGCGTAGGGCAGGACGGCGTCGTCGCCCTCCTCGGCGATCACGATGGTCCGCGCACCCCGCGCCCGCACCTCCTGGATGTTGGAGACGATCTTGTCGTGGAGGACGCCCCGCCCGGCCGGGCTCGGCACCACGCAGACGACGGGAGTGCCCTCGTCGATCAACGCGATCGGGCCGTGCTTGAGCTCGCCGGCGGCGAACCCCTCGGCGTGCATGTAGGCCAGCTCCTTGAGCTTCAGCGCGCCCTCCAACGCCACCGGGTAGCCGACGTGGCGGCCGATGAACAGGACGGTGTTACGCGTACTGAGATCGCGGGCCAGCGTCCGCATCCCGTCGAGGTCGGCCAGGACGGTCGCGATCGCGTCCGGCATCGCCCGCAGCTGCTCGACGACCGAGCCGACCTCGTCGGCGTACTTGATCCCGCGTACCTGGGCGAGGTGGAGGCCGACCAGATAACAGGCGGCGAGCTGGGTGAGGAACGCCTTCGTGGAGGCGACCGCGATCTCCGGCCCGCCGTGCGTGTAGAGGACGGCGTCGGACTCGCGCGGGATCGTCGAGCCGTTGGTGTTGCAGATCGCCAGGACGCGCGCCTTCTGCTCCTTGGCGTGGCGCAAGGCCATCAGCGTGTCCATCGTCTCGCCGGACTGCGAGATGGCGATGACCAGCGTCGACCGGTCGAGCACCGGGTCGCGGTAGCGGAACTCGCTGGCCAGCTCGACCTCGCACGGGATGCGGGTCCAGTGCTCGATCGCGTACTTGGCGACCAGCCCGGCGTGGTACGCCGTCCCACAGGCGACCACGAAGATCTTGTCCACGTCACGAAGGTCCTGGTCGCTGAGGCGTACCTCGTCGAGCATGATGCTGCCCGACTCGCTGAGCCGGCCGAGCAGGGTGTCGGCGACCGCCTGCGGCTGCTCGAGGATCTCCTTCTGCATGAACCAGTCGTGGCCGCCCTTCTCCGCCGCCCGCGCGTCCCAGTCCACGTGGTACGGACGAGCCTCGGCCGGCTTGCCCTCGAAGTCGGTGACCTCGACGCCCTCGGTCGTGATCAGGACGACCTGGTCCTGCCCGAGTTCCAGCGCCTCCCGGGTATGCGCGATGAACGCGCTCACGTCGGAGGCGAGGAAGTTCTCGCCCTGGCCGACGCCGACCACCAGCGGCGAGTTACGCCGGGCGCCGACGACCGCGTCGGGCGCCTCCCGGTCGACGGCCAGCAGGGTGAAAGCGCCCTCCAGCCGGCGGCAGACCCGCCGCATCGCCTCGGCGAGCCCGGCCGCGCCCTTCTCCGGCACGGCGGCGAGTTCGAAGGCGAGCAGGTGCGCCACGCATTCGGTGTCGGTCTCGGACCGGAACTCGATCCCCTGCGCCTCCAGCTCGGCTCGCAGCAGGGCGAAGTTCTCGATGATGCCGTTGTGGATGACCGCGACCCGGCCGTCGGCCGACAGGTGCGGGTGGGCGTTGCGGTCGGTCGGGCCGCCGTGGGTCGCCCAGCGGGTGTGACCGATGCCGACCGTCCCGGCGGCGATCCGGGCGTCCTCGGCCTCGGCGAGCGCTCGGTCCAGATTGGCCAACTTCCCGGCCCGCTTCGCGACCGCGATCTCGGCCTCACTCAGGACGGCCACCCCGGCCGAGTCGTAGCCGCGGTACTCCAGCCGCCGCAGTCCGTCCAGGACGATCTCCAGGGCCGGGCGGGTGCCGGCGTACCCCACGATTCCACACATGCCTCGCAGCGTAGCCGAGTTTCGCTCAAAGTCCATGCTCGATCGAGATACTTTTGCGCACGCCATCTGCGCAGATTCCGACCACTGCGGGGAAACGAAAGGGCCGGATCAGGGTTCCGGGTCGAATCTTGCTCCAAGATTCGACCGAGAACCCTGATCCGGCCCTAAACGACAAAGCGGGGTCAGGCGGCGGAGCGTACCGCCGACGCGATCTCCTCCGCGGTCTCCGAGGCCAGTTCCGGCGTCGGTGCTTCCACCATGACGCGTACCAGTGGCTCGGTGCCGGACGGACGGAGCAGCACGCGCCCGGTGGCCCCGAGCCGCGCGGCGACCGCGTCCACGGCCGCGACCACCGTCGGGTGGGTGACCACGGACCGGTCGGCCTTCACGTTGATCAGGCGCTGCGGCAGCTTGGTGACGACCGCGGCGAGTTCGGCGAGGCTCTGGCCGGTCTGCGCCATGCGGCTCATCAGCATCAGGCCGGTGAGCAGGCCGTCGCCGGTGGTGGCGTGGCTGGGCAGCACGATGTGGCCGCTCTGCTCACCGCCGAGCGAGTAGCCGTGCTCGCGCAGTTCGGCGAGCAGGTACCGGTCGCCGACCCTGGTCTCGACCAGGCTGATGCCGGCGTCCCGCATGGCGATCTTGAGGCCGAGGTTGCTCATCACGGTGACGACCAGGGTGTCGTCCGCGAGCGCGCCGGACTCCTTCAGGGCCAGCGCCAGAATCGCCATGATCTCGTCGCCGTCGACGACCTCGCCGGTCGCGGTGACGGCGAGGCAGCGGTCGGCGTCCCCGTCGTGGGCCAGCCCGAGGTCGGCCCCGTGCGCCACAACGGCTTCCCGCAACGCGTCGAGATGGGTGGCGCCGCACTCCTCGTTGATGTTGACCCCGTCGGGCTCGGCGAACATCGAGATGACGGTCGCCCCGGCCTCCCGGTACGCCGCCGGAGCGACGTCGCTGGCCGCGCCGTTGGCGCAGTCGACCACCACGGTCAGCCCGTCGAGCTGGTGCGGTACGGCGGAGCGCAGGTGCTTGAGGTAGTGCTCAGCCCCGTCCAGCAGGTCGTGGACCCGGCCGACGGCCGCCCCGGTCGGACGCTGCCAAGCCTCGCCGATCCGGGCCTCGATGGCGTCCTCGATCTCGTCCGAGAGCTTGTGACCGCCCGCTGCGAAGAGCTTGATCCCGTTGTCGGGCATCGGGTTGTGACTCGCCGAGACCATCACGCCGAAGTCGGCCCGCACCTCGCTCGTCAGGTACGCCACCGCCGGCGTCGGCAGCACACCCGCTCGGACGACGGTGGCCCCGGCGCTGGCCAGCCCGGCGACGACCGCGGCCTCCAGCATCTCGCCGCTCGCGCGGGGGTCCCGTCCGACGACCACCACCGGCTGGTGGCTCCGGTCGGCCTCAGCCAGGGTGTGGGCGGCGGCCACGGCGATCGACATCGCCAGTTCGGGGGTGAGGTCGCCGTTGGCCAGGCCACGGACGCCGTCCGTGCCGAAGAGCCGACCCA
This sequence comes from Hamadaea sp. NPDC050747, assembly GCF_040654195.1. Lineage (NCBI taxonomy): Bacteria > Bacillati > Actinomycetota > Actinomycetes > Micromonosporales > Micromonosporaceae > Hamadaea > Hamadaea sp. NPDC050747. Next base: position 106,706 of record NZ_JBFAHM010000003.1, on the reverse strand, counting down.
TGTGTCCTCCTCGCAGATCCTCAGGCAGACGAAAATGGCCGGGGGGCTAGGTGCCCCCCGGCCATTCTCAACAAGCTGGCGATAAAGCCGGCATCAACGCTTCGAGTACTGAGGCGCCTTGCGGGCCTTCTTGAGACCGTACTTCTTGCTCTCCTTGACGCGGGCGTCGCGGGTCAGGAAGCCGGCCTTCTTCAGCGCCGGGCGGTCCTCGAGGTCCAGCTCGCACAGGGCGCGAGCGATGGCCAGACGCAGCGCGCCGGCCTGACCGGTGATGCCGCCACCACGGAGGTTGGCGAAGATGTCGAAGGCCTCGGCCTTCTCGGCGATGACGAGCGGCTCGCGCACGGTCTGCTGCGAAACCTTGCTCGGGAAGTAGTTCTCCAGCTCACGCCCGTTGCACGTGATCTTGCCGGAGCCCGGCACGATCCGTACGCGAACGATGGCCTCCTTGCGGCGGCCGACGGTCTGCACGGGGCGGTCCCCACGGGGGGCCTTCACGGCGACCGGGGCGACGGCGTCCACAGCCGTGGCGACCGCGGCCGGGGTCGGCACAGAAGTCTCGGTCATGGTGATTCCTTCGCCCGCGCTCACTGCGCGATCTGCTTGATCTCGAAAGGCTGCGGCTGCTGCGCGGCGTGGGGGTGCTCGGGGCCCGCGTAGACCTTGAGCTTGCCCAGCAGCTGGCGGCCCAGCTTGTTGTGCGGGAGCATGCCCTTGACGGCCAGCTCGATCGCCTTCTCCGGCCGCTTGGTGAGCAGCTCGTCGTAGCCGACCTGCTTCAGACCGCCCGGGTAGCCCGAGTGGCTGTAGGCGACCTTCGTCGCGCGCTTGTTGCCCGTCAGCGCGACCTTGCCCGCGTTCACGATGATCACGAAGTCACCGGTGTCCACGTGCGGCGCGAAAGTGGGCTTGTGCTTGCCGCGCAGGAGCGTGGCGGCGTGGGTGGCGAGCCGGCCCAGCACGACGTCAGAAGCGTCGATCACGTGCCACTGACGCTCGATCTCACCCGGCTTCGGGCTGTACGTACGCACAGGTTTACCTTGTCTGGTCGTCGGACATGTCTTTTGCGATGCTCTTGCGATGTCGCGCCGAAAGGCTCTCGCGGCACGCAAACGACAAGCCTACCTGACGGTCAGCACCGTGAATCTGTCGGGTTGGCTCAGCACGCAACAGCGCACAACGATACCTGCTGGCTCACGGCGGGGTCAAAATGGCCGCCGCCGTATGTCTCGTCTCACAGGCTACCCGGCGCCGTGGTGCGCCTGGTTTCACACCCCGGGTACGCGGAGCGCACAACACGGCAATCACACGTTCGTAACTTCGCTGACCATGACCGCGACTGTCACCACACCGGCACCGGCTGCATCGCAGCAGCGGGTGATCTCGCACTGGGACCCCGAGGACACCGCCTTCTGGGAGTCCACCGGCCGCCGGGTCGCCCGGCGAAACCTGATCTTCTCGATCTTCGCCGAGCATCTGGGCTTCTCGGTCTGGACGCTCTGGAGCGTCGTGGTGGTGGCGCTGCCACCCGCGCTGTTCGCGTACTCGGTGAACCAGAAGTTCTGGCTCGTCGCCCTGCCGAACCTCATCGGGTCGCTCATGCGCATCCCGTACACCTTCGCGGTGACGCGGTTCGGTGGGCGTACCTGGACGATGATCAGCGCACTGCTGCTGCTGATCCCGGTCTCGGGGATGATCTACGCGGTCACCGCGCGGCCGGCGTACTGGGTGGTGCTGACCCTGGCCGCGACGGCCGGGCTCGGCGGCGGCAACTTCGCCTCGTCGATGACCAACATCTCCTTCTTCTTCCCCGAGCGGAAGAAGGGCACCGCGCTCGGGCTGAACGCCGCGGGCGGCAACCTGGGCATCAGCGTGATGCAGCTGGTCGTGCCGATCGCGTTGTCCTTCGGACTGGTCTACGGCGGTGTCATGTGGCTGCCGCTGATCCTGGCCGCCGGGATCTTCGCGTACGCCTTCATGAACAATCTCGCGGTGGCGAAGTCGCCGCTGCGGGCGCAGTTCGCCACGGTCAAACGGGCGCACACCTGGATCATGTCGTTCCTCTACATCGGCACCTTCGGCTCGTTCCTGGGCTACTCGGCTGCGTTCCCACTGGTCCTGAAGCTCCAGTTCCCGAACGCCCCGGTGGCGCACCTGGGGGCGGCGACGATCACCCTGGCCTTCGCCGGTCCGCTGGTGGGCTCGATCGCCCGGCCGTTCGGCGGCTGGCTCTCGGACAAGGTCGGCGGGGCGCGGGTCACCGCCACCTGCTTCGTCCTCATGGGGCTCGGCTCGTACGGCGTGGTGACCGCGGCCGGGTCGAAGAACCTGGCGCTCTTCCTGGCCTCGTTCGGCGTGCTGTTCACCGCGGCCGGGGCGGGCAACGGCTCGACCTACCGGATGATCCCGGCGATCTTCGCGGCGAAGTCCCCGGACGCGTCGACGGCCAAGCGGGAGTCGGCGGCCACGCTGGGCATCGCCGGCGCGGTCGGCGCCTTCGGCGGTTTCTACCTGCCCCGGGCGATCAGCGACTCGATCGCCACGAGCGGCGGAATCGGCACGGCCTTCACCTGGTTCACCGTCTTGTACGCCGTCTGCCTCGCCGTCACCTGGTGGTGCTACCTGCGCCGGCGGGTGCTGGTCTCGGTCGCGCCCAGCCTGGCCCACGCCTCCGTCTAACCCGCCCCCCGCTAGCTCCGTTGATCATGGAGTTGACTGCAGTCTCGACGGCGTGTCGTGACCGGAAACTCCATGATCAACGGACAATTTGAGTGACGTGCTCAACTAGTTCTTGCGCATTGGTTGAAGCTTCATCTAATTTGGGTCTCGGCGATGACGCCAATCGACGTGAACATCTTTGGGAGACCCACATGAGCCTCGTTCTCGACCCGGCGGCGCAGGACCTGTTGTTCCGCGAGGCGCGTACCGCGAACGCCTTCACCGACGAGCCGGTAAGCGACGAGCAGATCCAGGCGATCTACGACCTCGTCAAGTACGCCCCGACCGCGTTGAACTCGCAGCCGCTGCGGGTCGTGCTGGTGCGTACGCCGGAGGCCCGGCAGCGCCTGGTCGGCACCCTGGCCGAGGGCAACAAGGCCAAGACCGCGGCCGCCCCGCTGACCGCCATCCTCGCCGCGGCCCACGACTTCCACGAGAAGCTCGACAAGACCTTCCCCCACGCCCCCGGCCTCAAGGACCGGTTCGCCGAGGAAGAGGCCCGCATCCAGACCGGCCGGTTCAACGGCGCGCTCCAGGTCGGTTACTTCATCCTGGGCGTACGCGCCGCCGGGCTGGCCGCCGGCCCGATGGGCGGGTTCGACGCCGACCTGCTCAACAAGGAGTTCTTCGGCGACGGCCAGGCCAGCGTCCTGGCGGTCGTCAACATCGGCAAGCCGGCCGACAACGCCTGGTTCGACCGCAACCCGCGGCTGGACTTCGACGAGGTCGTGACGACCGTCTGAACAGGTCTTCCGTACTTCCGGACCGCAGCCGGCGTCGCGCCCCGCGACGTCGGCTGTCGGCTTGACGGCAGCGTGATGCGCAACCTACTCGACAGAGACGGGAAGTGAGTACTGTGACTGGCATGTCCGCCGACATCACGACCGAGACCCGCTGGCTCACCGACGACGAGCAGCGGTCCTGGCGGGCATTCCTCGAAGGCAGCCGGCTCCTGATGCACAACCTCGAACGAGGGCACCAGAAGCACGGGCTGTCCGGCACCGACTACGAGATCCTCGTCCAGCTGTCGGAGGCCCCCGAGCGCCGGCTCCGGATGAGCCAGCTCGCCGTGCGTACGCTGCTGGAGAAGAGCCGCCTGTCGCACCAGATCACCCGGATGGAGAAGGCCGGCCTGATCGAGCGGCAGCCGTGTCCCGACGACCGCCGGGGCCAGTTCGCGGTGCTCACCGAGCACGGCTGGGCGACGATCCAGCGTGTCGCCATCGACCACGTCAACCAGGTACGCGACATCTTCGTCGACCGGATGACGCCGGAGCAGTTCGCCGTCCTGGGCGCGGCGTTCGAGCAGGTCGCCGCCGGGCTGCGCAAGCCGCGGCCGGAGGCCTGCGCCGAGGCGCTCGGCTACGAGGCGCCCGAGTCGTGCGGCGCCGGCGACGACGAATCCTGCGACGGCTAGCTAGAGGTCTTGGATGATTTTGAGCGCTCGGCCGACTCGCCGCATGGTGTCGGTGTCCGCGACCTCGACGAGGTCGGTGAACCACTTCTTCATCGGCGACGAGACGCGGTCGGGCATGATCACGAGCTCGCCCATCTGGACGGCCAGCGGCGAATCTCGCAGCTCCTCCTCGTCCACGACCTCGGCGACGACCACTATCGGCACGTCGGTCCCGTTGTAGACGTCGGAGCTGATGACCAGACCGAGTCGCTCGCGAGCGCCCTCGATCCGCCAGATCTCACCTCTACGCAGCACGCTTGCCATGCCCTCCGCCGCTTCAGTGCGGTCGACGACCGCCGCCCTGGGTCATTCCACCACGCAATGCGTCGGTGACCGTCTCATAGTCGGCCTCGTCCGCAAGCGCCTGCTTCTCCAACTTGTCCAGGCCCGCTCTCCGGAGCACGTCGGCGTGCGCGCCGAAGAGCTCGCGTAGGGCCTTCTCCTTGGCGGCCTTGTCCATCCAGGCCGACAAGGACATGCCGTCACGTTCCGCATAGCGGCGCGCGTCGGCGATCGTGTCATCCGAGAACGAGAGAGTCACCTTCGCAGTCATGCAAGTGAGGGTACCTCTGGTATGACTCATAGTCATCCCCCAATCAGAACTCCGCGCGTGAGTGAAACCGCAGCTCACGTGAGGTGTAACTGATCTCACAGACAGTCACTAACGATCACGCTAGAACGTCGTGTCAATGGACAAAACCCCCATGTGTGTCCTGCCGGTCATACCACCGGCCAACACCGTCCCCACCGAACAGATGAGCGCGACTTTGCAGGTCGGAAACATATGAGAAGCCGGGCCGAAACCGCCCGCCTGCACGCTCGTCTACATGCCAGCCGAGGTCGCCACCCACTGCCCGTATTGCGCTCTGCAATGCGGGATGACGCTGCGCATCACCAAGCCTCAGGCTGCCGACGGTCAGGAAAAGGTCGAGGTCGCTCCCCGCGATTTCCCCACCAACCGGGGCGGGCTGTGCCAGAAGGGCTGGACCGCCGCCGAGCTGCTCGACCACCCCGACCGGCTGCGTACGCCGCTGATCCACGGTGAGCCGGCGACCTGGGACGAGGCGTACGCCTTCATCACCGGCAAGATCCAGCAGATCCAGCGGGAGCACGGGCGGGACGCGGTGGCCGTCTTCGGCGGCGGCGGGCTCACCAACGAAAAGGCGTACGCGCTGGGCAAGTTCGCCCGGGTGGCGCTGCGGACGAAGAACATCGACTACAACGGGCGCTTCTGCATGTCGAGCGCGGCCGCCGCCGGGATGCGCGCGTTCGGCGTCGATCGCGGACTGCCCTTCCCGCTCGCCGACATCGGCCGGGCCAAGACGCTGCTGCTGGTCGGCGCGAACGTCGCCGAGACCATGCCCCCGTTCGCCCGCTACCTCACCGAGCAGCGCGACCTGCCGGGCGCGACGCAGATCGTGATCGACCCACGGGCCACCCCCACCGCCCGGAACGCCACCCTGCACCTTCAGCCGACGCCGGGCACCGATCTGGCGCTGGCCAACGGCCTGCTCCACATCGCGATCACCGAAGGGCTGATCGACAAGGAGTATCTGCAGGAGCGGACGACCGGCTTCGACGACATACGCAAACTGGTCGCGGAGTACTGGCCGGCGCGAGTGGAGCGGCTGACCGGCGTACCCATCGCTGATCTGGAGCGAGCCGCGCGGGCCTTGAGCGACGGCCCGGCGATCATCCTGACCGCGCGCGGCGCTGAACAGCACGCCAAGGGCGTGGACACGGTGACCGCCTTCATCAACCTGGCGCTGGCCCTGGGCCTGCCCGGCCGCCCGGGTTCCGGGTACGGCTGCCTGACCGGGCAGGGCAACGGCCAGGGTGGCCGGGAGCACGGGCAGAAGGCCGACCAGTTGCCCGGTTACCGCAAGATCGACGACCCGGCCGCCCGCGAGCACGTGGCCGCGGTGTGGGGCGTGGACCCCGCTGACCTGCCCGGACCCGGCCGGTCGGCCTACGAACTGCTCGACAGTCTCGGCGAGGACGTCCAGGCGCTGCTGGTCTTCGGCTCGAATCCCGTCGTCTCCGCTCCGAATGCTGTTCACGTAGAGAAACGTCTGCGAAACCTGGATTTGTTGGTCGTGTGCGACTTTGTCAGGAGCGAGACGGCACAGCTCGCCGACGTCGTCCTCCCCACCGCCCAGTGGGCCGAGGAGGACGGCACCATGACCAACCTCGAGGGCCGCGTGCTGCGGCGCAAGGCCCTCCGCGAACCACCGCCAGGGATAGGGACGGATCTGGCGGTGCTGGCCGAGCTGGCTGACCGGCTCGGCCCCGGGACGGACGCCGTTCGGGCAAACGGCGGCCTTCCCACGAGTGCGCGGTTCGACTCCGATCCGCGCGCGGTCTTCGAGGAGCTGCGGCGTGCCTCCGCAGGCGGGTTGGCCGACTACGCGGGCGTCACGTGGGAGCGGGTGGACGCCGAGGACGGCGTGTTCTGGCCTTGCCCGGCTGTGGACCGGGCGGGCACGCCGCGGCTCTTCGAGGAGCGGTTCGCCCACCCCGACGGGCGGGCCCGGCTGATCGCCGTCGAACACCGGCCGGCGGTCGAGGAGCCCGACGCGGACTATCCCCTCTACCTGACCACCGGGCGGTTGCTGGCCCAGTACCAGTCCGGCGCGCAGACGCGCCGGATCGAGCCGCTCACGCGGGTCGCCGGGTCCGCGTTCGTCGAGCTGCATCCCGACCTCGCGGCCCGTCTCGACATTTCTCCAGATCAGCTGGTACGCGTGACGAGCCGCCGCGGCGAGATGACCGCCCCCGCGCGGCTGACCGAGAGCATCCGTCCGGACACGGTCTTCGCCCCTTTCCACTTCGCCGGCCGGCAGCGCGTCAACTCGCTGACCTCCGACGCGTTGGACCCGATCTCTCGCATGCCCGAGTTCAAGGTGTGCGCCGTCAAAGTCGAGCCAGTCCCCGCTCGATCCGGCGATCGCCGGGAGGACGGCGGACCGGCTCGTTCCTCAGAGTCAGCAGGGCCCGCATGACCGCACTTCTGACGACCGCCGATGTCGCCGGTCTCCTCATGGACAGGAGAACAACGGTGGATGGAGTAGTCATCGTCGGCTATGGGATGGCGGGCGCGCGCTGCGCCGCCGACCTGGCCCGGCGCGGCGTCAAGGCGACCGTCGTGGGCGCCGAGCCGCATCGGGCGTACAACCGGATCTTGTTGTCGAACCTACTGGCCGGCAAGGTCGACGAGGCGGGCGTGGAGCTGCCCGACTCGGGCGGCTCGATCCGGACGGGGTCGCCGGTCGTCTCGATCGACCGGGACCGGCAGTCGGTGACCTGCGCCGACGGCACGATCGTGGAGTACGAGCACCTCGTCCTGGCGACCGGTGCCACTGCGTGGATTCCGCCGGTGGAGGGGCTCGACCCGGAGGCGTTGCCCGACCGGGTCGCGGTGTTCCGGACCCTGGACGACTGCCGCCGCATTCTCGACTTCAGCGCGGGCGCGCGGACCGCGATCGTGCTGGGCGGTGGCCTGCTCGGGTTGGAGGCGGCCCGCGGGCTGGCCGGACGCGGGCTGGCCGTGCAGGTCGTGCACCCCGTCGGCCACTTGATGGAACGCCAGATCGACCCGGATGCGAGCCTCATCCTGGCCGGCACGCTGGCCGAACTCGGCATCACCGTCCACACGGGAGTGTCCGGCGCCCGGCTGACGACCGGGCCGGACGCCGTCGCGCTCACCCTCTCCGACGGCCGCGAACTCACCGCCGACCTGCTCGTCCTGTCGTGCGGCGTACGCCCGGAGACGGGGCTGGCCCGCGCGGCCGGGCTCACCGTCGACCGGGGCATCGTGGTGGACGACCGGCTGCGGACCAGCGACCGGCGGATCTCCGCCATCGGCGACTGCGCGCAGCATCGCGGTCAGGTCGGCGGCCTCGTCGCCCCGGCGTGGGCGCAGGCCGAGGTGGTCGCGCGGGTGCTGAGCGGCGAGGAGCCGCTGGCGGCGTACCAGCCCGCACCGATCGTGACGCGGCTGAAGGCGAACGGCATCGACCTCGCCTCGATGGGGACGCTGGACGGCGAGCACCACGAGGATCTGCGCTTCGCCGACCCCGCCCGCGGCACGTACGCCCGCCTGCGCATCCATGAAGGCCGGGTGTCCGGCGCGGTGATGCTGGGCGACAACCCGCTCGTCGGGCAGGTCATCCAGCTCTTCGACCGGGGCGCGCCGGTCCCCAGCGACCGCCGCGCGCTCCTCCTCGGGCGCAGCCTGGGCAGCCCCGCCACTGCTCAGGTTGCGCCCACTCCGGCGCTGATGCCCGACGCCGCGACCGTCTGCCAGTGCAACACGGTCAGCAAGGGCTCCATCGTCCGCGCGTGGCGCGACGGCTGCCGCGACGTCGCGGCGATCGCCGAGCGTACGCGTGCCACCACCGGCTGCGGCACCTGCACCGATGCGGTCTGCGGCATCGCCGATTGGCTGTCTGCGCAGGAAGGTGTCAAGGCATGAGGAATCTGATCGTGGTCGGCCACGGGATGGTCGGGCAGCGTTTCGTCGAGGCCCTCTCCGCCCGGGACACCGCCGGACAGTGGCGTGTCACCGTCCTCGGTGAGGAGTCGCGGCCGGCGTACGACCGGGTGCGGTTGTCCGCCTTCTTCGACGGGGTCAGCGCTTCCGACCTGGCCCTGGGCGACCTGCCGGACGGCGTCGACCTGCGGCTGGGTGAGACGGTCGCCGGGATCGACCGTGCGCGCCGGATCGTGCGGACCGACGCCGGCGAGTACGCGTACGACAAGCTCGTCCTCGCGACCGGCAGCCGCCCGTTCGTGCCGCCGATCGCCGGAGCCGACCTGCCGGGCGTCTTCGTCTACCGCACCCTCGACGACCTCGAAGCGCTCCAGGCGTACGCCGAGGGCCGTCGGGTCGGCGCGGTGCTCGGCGGCGGTCTGCTCGGCCTGGAAGCGGCCAACGCGCTGCGCCTGCTCGGGCTGACCACCCACGTCGTGGAGTTCGCACCGCGGCTCATGCCGTTGCAGGTGGACGACGGCGGTGGCGCCGTCCTCAAGGGACACGTCGAAGGACTCGGCTTGAGCGTCCACACCGGACGCGCTTGCGCCGGCGTCCTCGGCGTCGACGAGGTGACCGGCCTGACCTTCAGCGACGGTGGCTCGGTCGACGCCGACGTCGTGGTGATCGCGGCCGGCATCCGCCCCCGGGACGAACTGGCCGAGTCCGCGGGCCTGGCGCTGGGACCGCGGGGCGGGTTCCTCGTGGACGCGGGCTGCGCGACCGAGGACCCCGACGTGTACGCCATCGGCGAATGCGCCGCCCTGAGTCTCGACGGAACCGACGGGCGCACCTACGGACTCGTCGCCCCCGGCTACGCGATGGCCGAAGTGGTGGCGGATCGGATCGTGGGCGGCGACGCCGTCATGACGACGCCGGACACCTCGACGAAGCTGAAACTGCTCGGGGTGGACGTCGCCTCGTTCGGGGCGGCGGACGGCCCGCTCGACGTCGTCTACCACGACGGCGCCAACGGGGTGTACGCCAAACTCCTGCTCTCCGACGACGCCCAGACGCTGCTCGGCGGCGTCCTCGTCGGGGACGCGTCGGCGTACCCGACGTTGCGGGCCAGCCTCGGCGGGCCGCTGCCGGGGCCGCCGATCGCGCTGCTCGCCGGAGACTCCGCCGGGGCGGCCGGAGCCGGAGCACTGCCAGGCACCGCGCAGGTCTGCTCCTGCAACGCCGTCACCAAGGACGCCATCGTCGACGCGATCCGCGACGGCGCGGCCGACGTCCCGGCGATCAAGACGTGCACCCGGGCCGGCACGACCTGCGGTTCGTGCGTACCGATGCTCAAGAGCCTGCTCAGCGAATGCGGTGTGCACCAGTCGAAGGCGCTCTGCGAGCACTTCACGCACAGCCGTCAGGAGCTGTTCGACATCGCCCGCGTCCGCGGCATCCGGACCTTCTCCGAACTGATCACCGCACACGGCCAGGGCCGGGGCTGCGACATCTGCAAACCGGTCGTCGCCTCGATCCTCGCCTCGCTGACCAACGGCTACGTGCTCGACGGCGAGCAGGCGGCGTTGCAGGACACCAACGACCACTTCCTGGCCAACATCCAGAAGGACGGCACCTACTCGGTGGTGCCCCGGATCCCCGGCGGGGAGATCACCCCGGAGAAGCTCATCGTCATCGGCGAGGTGGCCAAGGACTTCGGGCTCTACACGAAGATCACCGGCGGGCAGCGGATCGACTTGTTCGGCGCCCGGGTGGAGCAACTGCCCCAGATCTGGCAGCGGCTGGTGGACGCCGGGTTCGAGTCCGGGCACGCGTACGGCAAGGCATTGCGGACCGTGAAGTCGTGTGTCGGCAGCACGTGGTGCCGGTACGGCGTACAGGACTCGGTCGGCCTCGCGGTGGATCTGGAGCTTCGCTATCGGGGCCTGCGGGCGCCGCACAAGATCAAGTCGGCCGTCTCGGGCTGCGCCCGGGAATGCGCCGAGGCCCGGAGCAAGGACTTCGGGATCATCGCGACCGAGAACGGCTGGAACCTGTACGTCGGCGGCAACGGCGGCTTCCGGCCCCGGCACGCCGACCTGCTCGCCACCGACCTGTCCACCGAGGAACTCATCCGCACGGTCGACCGGTTCCTCATGTACTACATCCGGACCGCCGACCGCCTGCAGCGGACGGCGAGTTGGCTGGAGTCCCTGGACGGCGGCCTCGACCACCTGCGGGACGTCATCGTCCACGACACCCTGGGCCTCGGCGCGGAACTGGACGCGGCGATGGCCCAGCACGTCGGCTCGTACGCCGACGAATGGAAGGCCACTTTGGACGATCCCGAGCGGCTGGCCCGGTTCGTCTCGTTCGTCAACGCGCCGGAGACCCCCGACCCCTCGATCAGCTTCGAGACCGAGCGCGGGCAACGAGTGCCCGCCCGGCCGGTTCCTGTCACGCTCACCGGGAGGAAGTCATGACCACCGCCTTCGCCGACCTCGCCGTCTGGACGCCGATCTGCTCGATCAGCCGCCTGGAGATCGAACGCGGGGTCGCCGCGCTCGTCGAGGGCGTCCCGGTCGCGATCTTCCGGACCTTCACCGGCGACGTGTACGCCCTGGACAACGTCGACCCGTTCACCGGCGCCTCAGTGCTGTCCCGGGGCATCGTCGGCACCCGGGGAGACGTGCCGACGGTCGCGTCGCCGATGCACAAGCAGGCGTTCGATCTGCGTACGGGCGACTGCCTCGACGATCCGACCGTGCGGGTGCGCGCCTGGGCGGTCCGCGTACGCGACGGGGTGGTCGAGATCGGCGAGCCCCTCGCCCTGAGCGTGCCGGCATGACGTCCGTCGCCGCCGGTACGCAGACGGAGGGTGAGCTGGCCGGTTTCACCATCGGCGTGACGGCCGACCGGCGGCGCGACGAGTTGGCGGCGCTGCTCGAACGGCGGGGCGCCCGAGTGGTCATCGCGCCCGCGCTGCGTATCGTGCCGCTCCCCGACGACGTCGAGCTGCGCGAGGCGACCCGGCGATGCCTGGCCAGCCCACCCGACATCGTCGTGGCGAACACCGGCATCGGCATGCGCGGCTGGCTGGAGGCGGCCGAGGGCTGGGGGCTGGGCGACGCGCTGCGCCAGGTGCTGGGCAGCGCGTACTTGGTGGCCCGGGGGCCGAAGGCGCGCGGCGCGGCGCGGGCGGCCGGGCTGTTCGACCAGTGGTCGCCGGAGTCGGAGAGCTGCGACGAAGTGCTCTTCCACCTCCTGGCCCGGGGCGTGCACGGCGAGGTCATCGCCGTCCAGCTGCACGGTGACCAGCAACCCGACTTCTGCGCCGCCCTGCGCTCGGCCGGGGCGGAGGTCATCGAGGTGCCGGTCTACCGATGGGCGCCGCCGCACGACCCGGCCCCGTTGCAGCGCCTGGTCGACCTCGTGCACGGCCGGCTCATCGACGCCGTCACGTTCACCTCCGCTCCCGCCGTCCAGGCGCTGCTGGACGCGGCCGGACCGGCGCGGACCGAGTGTGTCGAGGCGTTGCGGTCGGACGTGCTGGCCGCCTGCGTCGGCACGGTGACGGCGGCTCCGCTCACCGATCTGGGCATTCCGGTCGTCACCCCGGCCCGAGCCCGGCTCGGGGCACTGGTCCGATCACTCACCGACGAGCTGCCCAAACGGGCGGTCACGCTGCACGTCGCCGGGCACGAGCTGACTCTGCGCGGCCACGCCGCCGTGGTGGACGGACAGCTCAAGCCGCTCGCCCCCGCGCCGATGGCGGTCCTGCGCGCCTTGGCGACCCGGGCCGGCCGAGTGCTCTCCCGGGCGGCTCTGCTGCCGTCGCTGCCCCGGGGCGCGGACGAACACGCCGTCGAGATGGCCGTCGCCCGGCTGCGCGCCGGGTTGGGCGGTCCGAGGTTCGTCCAGACCGTCGTCAAACGCGGCTATCGCCTGCCCGTGGACTGATTTGCTCGCCCCACTGGCGTGAACGGCCTGGTGGCTCTAACGTCTGGCGCGTGAAGACCTGGGGTCGTGCGACAGTGTCCGCGTTCGTTTTCGCGGCGCTCATGGGAGCTGGGCAGGTCGGCGTCGCCACCGTGCTGGACGTGTTGCGCCTCGACGGCACTTACGCCGACAACGACGCCTGGGCGGCCCAGGCCGTGTTCCTCGGCTGGTTCGCCGTGATCGCGGTCGTCGTGGGGACCGCCGTCGGCGCCCGCACCTACGGACTCGGCCTTCGAGTCAGCGCCGCTGTCGCCGCCGGTGTCGGGGGCGCGGCGGGCACGGCTCTCGCCCTCCTCCCGGCCCGGCACGCGCAGATCCCCAACGGCGATCCGGCGTTGCAGGCCGGGCTTGCGCTGGTCATCGGAGCGGCCGCCGGCCTCGTCTTCGCGTTCGCCATGCTCAGCGCGCGCTCGCTGGCCTGGAGCACCGCGGCGTACGCCCTGGTCACGTGGGGTCTCATCGCGGGCGGCGTGGCGAAGTCGGCCGACGAGCCGCCGCGCCTCGGCGGACTGGCCGGGCTCGGGCTGTCGCCCGCTGTCGTGGACGACGCCCAGCTGTTCGGGCTGCCCGCGATCGCTGCTCTCCTGGGCGTCGTCGTCGCGCTGACCGCCCGGCTGCGCCACCACCACCGGCTCGCCGTCGCCCTCAGCGGCGCGGCCGGCCCGGCGACCGTCGCCCTGGCGTACGCCATCGTCGGTCCGGGCTCGTCGGACTTCCAGAAACTGCCGTGGATCGCCGCGCTGGGCGCGGTCGTCACCGGCCTCGTCGCGTCGGTCATCGTGGCGCTGCCGCCCCGGCGGGAGCCCGAGGACGCAGCCGCGGACGCTGCCTCGGACGTCGGGACGCTCGCGGCGGCCGCGCTGGACGCCTCGGGCTCCGCCGACTCCGCGGACTTCACCGCCAAGAGCGACCCGCTGTCGCGCCGCGAGCGCAAGCCCTCGCCCACCGCGAAGTCCGCACCGAGCACGACGTCCGCGCCCACTCCGAAGCCGAGTGCGAAGCACACTACGAAGCCCCGCCCGACGAACGACGCCGTCGAGAACTGGGTCTCCGCACTGGGCGAGCCGCGCGAGCCGGCCCCCTCGGCGACGACGTCGGGTTCGGCCAAGGACCGCGGCGGCTACGTCCCCCGCCCCCTCGGCTGACCAAACCTTCCCGCTGGATCAGGGTTCTCGGCCGAATCTTGGGCCAAGATTCGACGCAGAACCCTGATCCAGCGCCAAACGCGGGCAGCGCGAGGCGGCGGGCGCGACCGCGAAAACGGGTGGCGGGCGGACGGTAGCGTCTCCGGCGTGACCGCACCCCTTGTGAACCGCACGAAGGCCCCTCGGCACGGCGAGGAGCGTACGCAGCTCGACGCCTGGCTCGACTTCCACCGCGACACCCTGATCATGAAATGCGCCGGCCTCACCGACGACCAGCTCCGCCGGCAGTCGGTGCCGCCCTCGACGTTGAGCCTGCTCGGCCTGGTACGCCACATGGCCGAGGTGGAACGCTGGTGGTTCCGGCGGCAGTTCGACGGGGCCGACGTCGGCGACCTGTTCTGCACCGAGGAGGACCCCGACTACGACTTCAACGGGTCGGCGTCGTCGGATCCCGCGGCCGACTTCGCGGCGTTCCGGGAGGAGGTCGAGGCGGCCCGGGTGACGGTCACCGGCCGGTCGCTCGACGAGACCTTCGTCGACGGCCGGGGCACCACCTTCGACCTGCGCTGGGTCTATCTGCACATGATCGAGGAGTACGCCCGCCACAACGGCCACGCCGACCTCCTCCGCGAATGCGTCGACGGCGAGACGGGGGCCTGACCCGGTTCTACGGGACGACGGGCAGGTAGACGCGCCCGCCGCCGGCTGCGAACTCCGCCGACTTCGCCCGCATGCCCTGTTGGGCGTACTCGCGTAGGTCGGCCTGCAGGTCGGCGCTGATCCGCATCGAGCAGAACTTCGGCCCGCACATGGAGCAGAAGTGCGCGGTCTTCGCGGCGGGCGCGGGAAGTTCCTCGTCGTGGTACGCCCGTGCGGTGTCCGGGTCGAGGGACAGCTCGAACTGGTCCTCCCACCGGAATTCGAAGCGGGCCTTGGACAGCGCGTCGTCCCGGGCCTGCGCCCCGGGGTGGCCCTTGGCGAGGTCGGCGGCGTGCGCCGCGATCTTGTACGCGATCACCCCGGCCTTGACGTCGTCCCGGTCGGGCAGCCCGAGGTGTTCCTTCGGGGTGACGTAGCAGAGCATCGCGGTGCCGTACATGGCGATCATGGCGGCGCCGATGGCGCTCGTGATGTGGTCGTATGCCGGCGCGATGTCCGTCGTGAGTGGACCGAGGGTGTAGAACGGCGCGGAGTGGCACCACTCCTGTTGCAGGTCGACGTTCTCCTTGATCTTGTGCATCGGGACGTGTCCGGGACCTTCGACCATCACCTGTACGCCGTGCGCCCAGGCGATCGTGGTCAGCTCGCCCAGGGTCTTCAGCTCCGCGAGTTGAGCAGGATCGTTCGCGTCGGCGATGCTGCCCGGCCGGAGCCCGTCGCCGAGCGAGAAGGTGATGTCGTACTCCGCGAAGATCTCGCACAGCTCGGCGAAGTGCGTGTAGAGGAAGTTCTCCTCGTGATGGGCCAGGCACCAGGCGGCCATGAGTGACCCGCCGCGGGACACGATGCCGGTCACCCGGTCGGCGGCCAACGGCACGTGCGGCAGCAGCACTCCGGCGTGCACCGTCATGTAGTCCACGCCCTGCTCGGCCTGCTCGATGACGGTCTCGCGGAAGAGTTCCCAGCTCAGCCGGGTGGGATCACCCTTGACCCGTTCCAGCGCCTGATAGATCGGGACCGTGCCGATCGGCACCGGCGACTCGCGCAGGATCGCCTCCCGCGTCTCGTGGATGCGCGGTCCGGTCGACAGGTCCATGACCGTGTCCGCGCCCCATTTCGTCGCCCAGCGCATCTTCTCGACCTCCTCGTCGAGATCGAACGTGACCGCCGAGGTGCCGATGTTGGCGTTGACCTTCACGAGGAACGCGGAGCCGATGATCATCGGCTCCAGCTCGGGGTGGTTGACGTTGGCGGGGATCACCGCCCGCCCCGCCGCCACCTCCGCCAGCACGAGCGAGACCGGCACGCCCTCGCGGATCGCGACGAACTCCATCTCCGGAGTCACGATCCCGGCTCGCGCGCAGGCCAGCTGGGTGGTCGGCTGTCCGGCCCGCCGTCGTTCCGCTATCCATCGGGTACGCACAGCGCGGCTGGGCCCCGAGGTGTCGTAGAGCTGGACGGTGGACCCGTCGGTGAGGGTCAGCCGGGTGCTGGGCACCTGCAGCGGGCCTTCATACACTTTCTCTCGCAATACTGCGAGATTTCGGGTTTCTGCGGCCACAAGCAGCCTCCATTCTTCTGTGGACGCCGACGGTGACCGCGTATGCGGTCAGCGCCGCCATTCGAAGTGATCCAGCGGCCCGGCCCCGGCGCCGAGCCGCCAGTCGACCGCGCCGGTGAGCGCACGGGCGACGTACTCCTTGGCCAGCCGGATCGCGTTGTCCACCTCGGCCCCGTGCGCCAGCAAGGCGGTGATCGCGGCGGAGAAGGTGCATCCGGTGCCGTGGTTGTTGGAGGTCGGGACCCGCCGTGCCCGCAGCGACTTCGCGCCGTGCTGCGTCCACACCACGTCGACGGACTCCTCGCCCGGCAGGTCGCCGCCGGTGATCACGATGGTGACGTCGCCGCGCCCCGACGCGAGCTGCGAGGCCGCCCCCGCCATGTCGGCCGGAGTGGTGACCTCCCAACCGACCAGGGCTGAGGCCTCCTCCCGGTTGGGCGTCACGACCGTCGCGTACGGGAGGAGCCGTTCGATCGCCGCGCGTACGCCCAGGCTCCGGCCGGTCGAGGCGCGCAGCACGGGATCGATGACGAGGTGTGGGAAGGCGCCGTTGCGAGCCCGCGCCGCCACTTCGGCCGCGGCCTGGGCCGAGGCGAGCATGCCGACCTTGGCCGCCGCCACCGGCATGTCGTCGAGCACGGCGGCGAGCTGCGTACCCACGACGGGACTCGGGATGAGGTAGAGGTCGTGCACACCGAGCGTGTTCTGCGCCGTCAACGCGGTGATGACGCTCGTCCCGTAACAACCGTGGGCGGCGAAGACCTTCAGATCGGCCTGGATTCCCGCGCCCCCGCCCGGATCGGAACCGGCGACGGTCAGCGCGACTGGTGGGGTCTGCATGCCCTTTACGGTCGCCCGAGCGGATGATCCGTTGTCGGACAAGGAGTGAGTCACCATTCGGCTATCCCGAGATTCGCCGTGGACGGACGCGCTTCCCGGCGGCGCGGGATACGCCCGGCGTGGGCGGCGAGCCGTCCGCCGAGCACGGCGTGCCGCATGGCCGCCGCCATCGCGGCCGGGTCGGCGGCGCGGGTGATCGCGCTGGCCACCAGCACGGCGTCGCATCCGAGTTCCAGGGCCAGGGCCGCATCGCTGGCGGTGCCGATTCCGGCGTCGAGAATCACCGGGACCTCGACGAACTCGCGGATCAACTCGATGTGGTACGGATTGCCGATGCCGAGCCCCGAGCCGATCGGCGAGCCGGCGGGCATGACCGCAGTCGCTCCAGCCTCGGCCAGCCGCCGGGCGAGGATCGGATCGTCCCCCGTGTACGCGAAGACGGCGAACCCCTCCGCAGCCAAGGTTCCCGTGGCGGCGAGCAGTTCGACCGCGTCCGGCAGGAGCGTGCGCTCGTCCCCGACGACTTCGAGCTTCACCCAGTTCGTGCCGAACGCCTCCCGCGCCATCCGTGCCGTACGCACCGCGTCGGCCGCGGTGTAGCAGCCGGCCGTGTTCGGCAGGATGCGCAACCCGAGCCGGTCGAGCAACGCGACCAGACCCCGGGTATGCGTACCGACGCGGCGGAGGGCGACGGTCACGATCTCGGCTCCGCTGGCCGTGATTGCCCGTTCGAGCGCGTCGAGGCTGGTCGCGCCGCCGGTGCCGAGGATGAGGCGGCTGGCGTACTCGCCGCCGTCGAGGATGAGTGGATCGACATCGGTGCCGATCTTGAGCGCAGTGTCCATGGTCAGCCTCCCTGCGCCGCGCTGAGGATCTCCACCGAGTCGCCGTCGGCGAGAAGGCAGGTGTCCCATTCACCGCGCGGCACGACCTCGCCGTTGACCGCGACGGCCACTCCCCGTCGCTCCGGCGTGACGACCGCGACCAGCTCGCCGACGCTGCCGAGCAGATCTCGTTCCGTTCCGTTGACCGTGATCACCGGGCCGCCTCCACCAAGGTCACGACGCGCTCGGCCGTCCACGGCGTCAGCGCGATCCCGTTGCGGTAGTGCCCGGCGGCGACCACCAGGCCGGGCCGCACGACGTCGACGATCGGCAGGTTGTCCGGGGTCGCCGGGCGGAAACCCACCGAGACCTCGGCGAACACCGCCTCGCGTACGCCCGGCACCAGGGCGATCGCGTCGCTCAGCAGCTCGTGCACGCCACCGGCGCTCGGCCGGGGATCGGTCTCCTCCGTCGAGGTCGCACCGACGACGATCTCGCCGTCGCTTCGGGGGACCAGATAGACGTGCCGGCCGTGGACGTATCCGCGAATCAAGTGAGTCAGCGTCGGGCCACCGCGCAGTCGCAGGGTCTCTCCGCGTACGGGGTGGATCGGCAGGCCGGTGAGGGCGGCGGTGCCGCAGCCGGCCGCCACGACCGTGACGTCGGCGTCCACCTCCGACAGGTCGGACACCTTGCCGGCCCAGGCCGCCCCGGCCGCCCGTACGGCCGACGTCAGGCGCTCAACCAGCCGGCGCGGGTCCACCTGAGCATCGATCTCCGTGTGCGCCCCTGTGCGTACCCCTGGGTGGAGAGCGGGCTCTCGCTGCCGCAGCTCGCCCGCGGACAGCGCCTCGACGGGCAGCCCGAGGCTGTCCTGATAGGAGCGATAGCGCGCGATCTCGGCCTGGTCGGCGGCGGTGACACCGACCAGCAGCGAGCCGGATCGGGCGTAGCCGACGTCGCCCAGCTCCGCCGCGAAGGCCGGCCAGGCCTGGACCGAGGCGACCAGCAGCTCGGTGAGGCGATGCTCGCCGAACGCGGCCTCGGCGACCGGGGCCAGCATGCCCGCGGCCGCGTGCCAGGCGCCCGGCGCGCCGTCACTGTGGACGGTGACCGCGTGCCCCCGTCGGGCGAGCCGCCACGCGCAGGCCAGACCGATCGGCCCGGCGCCCACCACCGCGACCCTCACCGCCCCGCCCCCTCCGGCTCGGCACCCTCCGGCTCGGCCCCCTTTGGCGCGGCCCCCTTGCGCGCGGCCCCCTTGCGCGCGGCCCCCTTTGGCGCTGGATCAGGGTTCTCGGTCGAATCTTGCGCCATGATTCGACCGTGATCCCTGATCTGGCGCGGATCTTGGGTCGCGAGCGTGGCCGATGTGACCGCCGCGAGTAGGGCGGAGGTGGCATACGCGGGGTCCGCCGCGTCTCGGACCGCGCCGATCACCGCGACCCCGTACGCGCCCGCCGCGAGCACCGACGGCACGTCGGCCAGGGTGAGCCCGCCGATCGCGATGACCGGTACGCCTTGCGCCGCCCCGACGACGGCGATCAGCCCGCCGAGCCCGATCACGTTGGCGGCGACGTCTTTCGTGAAGCTGGGATTGACCTGGCCGCAGCCGAGGTAGTCCGCGCCCTCCGCGATGACTTGACGCGCGCGCTCAGGCGTTCGCGCGCTCGCTCCGATCAGGCCGCTGCCGCCGAGCACCGTACGCGTCGCGTGCACCGGAAGGTCGTCGGCTCCGACGTGGACGGCCGCGGTCCGCAATGCGACCGCGATGTGCGGCCGGTCGTTCACGACGCAGATCGCGCCGCGCTCCGCGCACAAGGGCGCGATCCGGCTCGCGAGGTCGTAGAGGGCCCGGTCGGTGACCGAGTCCTCCACGCGGACCTGGATCAGTGGCGCGCCACCGGACAGCGCGGCTCGCGCGATGTCGACCGAGTCGGTGACGATGTGAAGACGGGGAACCCGCATCGCACTCCTCCCTGCGCCGGCATGATCCGGATCAGGTTCTACGGTCGGGGCTACTGAGCCCCCTCTCAGCCCGGTGCACCGGACTCCCGTGGGTTGTCTCGCGCAGACTAACCACGCTGCGTCGCGAAGCGCAAGACCAGCGTCACGATCGCGACGTGATACTCATCCATTCGTCTATTGGTTAACAAACCTTTCGAATATACCTTCGGCTCACTTCTTCCGACCTGCTTCCCGATCCGGAGGTGTTCGTGCGCGCTGTTCTCGCCCTCGTCCTAGCCGCTTCCCTCACCGGCGTCGCCAATCCGGCCCAAGCGTCCACAACAGACGCAGCCGTCGCCGGCTCCTACGTCAAGGTGGGCTACTTCACCCAGTGGGGCATCTACCGGCGGAACTTCACCGTCAAGAACGTCCACACCTCAGGCATGGCCGACAAGCTCACCCACATCAACTACGCCTTCGCCAACGTCGGCGCCGACGGCAAGTGCTTCGAGGCGAACGAGGCCGGCGTCGGCGACGCCTGGGCCGACTACCAGAAGCGCTTCAAGGCGTCCGAATCGGTCGACGGGGTGGGCGACGCGTACAACACACCGCTGGCCGGGAACTTCAACCAGTTGCGGAAGCTGAAGGCGCTGCACCCGGGCCTGAAGGTGCAGCTGTCCATCGGCGGCTGGTCGTGGTCGAAGTACCTCTCCGACGCCGCGCTCACCCCGGCGTCCCGGCAGGCCATGGTGGCCAGCTGCATCGACATGTTCCTGAAGGGCAACCTGCCGCTCATCGGCAGCTCCGTCCAAGGTGGACCGGGATCGGCGTACGGGGTCTTCGACGGCTTCGACGTCGACTGGGAATGGCCGGCCTCGGAGGGCAACACCGGCAACGTGATCCGGCCCGAGGACAAGGCGAACTTCGTGGCGCTGCTGGCCGAGTTCCGCGCCCAGCTCGACGCGTACGGGGCTCAGGTCGGGCGGGCCTTCTCGCTGACCGCCTTCCTCCCGGCCGACCCGGCGAAGATCGACGCCGGCATCGACCCCGCCGTCTTCGGCTACCTCGACTTCGCCACGGTGCAGGGTTACGACCTGCACGGGGCGTACGAGCCGATCTCGAACCACCAGGGCCAGCTCTACTCCCCCGCCGCCGACCCGGCGCCGCAGCGGTTCTCCGCCGACCAGGCGCTCCAGCACTACCGGGCGCAGGGGGCGCCGGCCGCCAAGCTCGTCCTCGGGATCCCCTACTACGGCCGCGGCTGGGCCGGGGTGTCCAGCACCAACAACGGTCTCTACCAGACCTCGACCGGGCCGGCCCGGGGCACCTACGAGGACGGCATCGACGACTACAAGAAGATCATCGCCAAGAGCGGCCCCACCTTCTACGACCCGGTCGCCGGGGCGGTGTGGAAGCTCAGCGGCACCAGCTTCTGGTCCTACGACGACGCTCGGTCGATCGCCCAGAAGACGGCGTACGTGAAGGCGAACGGGCTCGGCGGGACGATGGTCTGGTCGCTCGACGGCGACACCGCGACCGGTGACCTGACCACCGCCATCCACACCGGCCTCGCCTGACCCGCGTGATCATTGCGCCAGCCATGCTGTTTCAGCCGACAAAATGTCCGTTGTTACAGCATTGCTGGCGCAATGATCACCCCTAGCGGACGTCCCAGACGGGGCCGGACGTCTCGACCACCTCGTTGTCGCCCTGGAAGACGACGAAGCGGTCGAAGGACTTGGCGAACCACCGGTCGTGCGTCACGGCGATCACCGTCCCCTCGAACTTCGCCAAGCCCTCCTGCAACGCCTCCGCGCTGGCGAGGTCGAGGTTGTCGGTCGGCTCGTCGAGCAGCAGCAGCGTCGCCCCCGACAGCTCCAGCAGGAGCACCAGGAACCGGGCCTGCTGCCCGCCGGACAGCGTGTCGAACTTCTGGTCGCCCTGCTTGGCCAGCTCGTACCGGTCCAGGGCGCGCATGGCCGTGTGCCGGTCCATGCCCTGGCGATGATCGTCGCCCCGCCACAAGATCTCCACGAGGGTACGCCCGAACAACTCCGGCCGATCGTGTGTCTGTGAGAAGTGCCCCGGGAGGACACGCGCGCCGAGCCGGGCGACTCCGCCGTGCGCGACCGGGGCGTGCGTACCGCCGTCGACACTGCTGGTGACGCCTTCGGTCCCGCCCCGGGCCAGCAGCCGCAGGAAGTGGGACTTGCCGGTGCCGTTCGCGCCGAGCACGGCGAGCCGGTCGCCGTACCAGAGTTCGAGGTCGAACGGGAAGGTCAGGTTCTCCAGCTCCAGCTGCTCGCAGATGACCGCACGCTTGCCGGTGCGGCCCCCGGAGAGCCGCATCTTGATCTCCTGGTCCTTCGGCGGCAGCGGCGGGGCGCCGGCCTCCTCGAACTTGCGCAACCGGGTCAGCGCCGACTGATAGCGGGAGGCCATGTCCGAGTTGTACGCCGCCTTCTGCTTGTACATCAGCATCAGCTGGCGGAGCTTCTCGTGCTCCTCGTCCCAGCGACGGCGGTCCTCCTCCATCTTCTCGTGGCGGGCGTACCGGGCGTCGTGCCAGCTCGCGAAGCCACCGGGATGCACCCAGGCGGAGTTGCCCTCCACGGCGACGACCCGGTCGGCGGTCTGGTTCAGCAGCTCCCGGTCGTGCGAGACGTAGAGCACGGACTTGTCCGACTCCCGCAGCCGCCGCTCCAGCCAGCGCTTGGCCGGCACATCGAGGAAGTTGTCCGGCTCGTCGAGCAGCAGAACCTCCTCCGGACCCCGGAGGAGCAGCTCGAGGGCGAAGCGTTTCTGCTGGCCGCCGCTGAGCGTACGCACCGGGCGGTCCCGGGTGCGGTCCCACGGCAGATCCAGCACGAGGGTGCTGACCGTGTCGCTGAGCACCTCGAACTCGTATCCGCCGGACTCGCCCCAGGCGGTCAGCGCCTCGGCGTACCGGAGTTGGGCCTGCTCGGCGGACTTGCTGAACCGGCCACGCGCCTCGGTCGCCGCCAGCTCCCGTTCCGCCTTCACGAGGCGGTCGCCCGCCTGGCGTACCAGGGGCGGGGCCAGTGACAACGCCAACTCGGCCAGGATGGTGTCCTCGCCGAGCGCGCCACCGGCCGCCCGGCCGTGGCCGAGCATGCCGATGAACTGCCGCATGATGCCCAGCCCGCCGAACCGGCTGATCACGCCGGTCTTCACCGGCAGGTCACCGGCGACCATCCGCAGCAGCGTCGTCTTGCCCGCACCGTTCGGCCCCACCAGGGCCACCTTGGCGCCCTCGCCGACTCGGAACGAGACGTCGGAGAAGAGCACCCGGCCGTCCGGCAGGGTGTGTGCGACGCCGGCCACATCCACGTATCCCACGGCGGGCAATCTTGCCTGATCAGGGCCTTCACTCGCACGTGCATTTCCTCATGGGCGGAGCGCGGGGATCTTGTGCGTAACGCGCCGGGAGTCCGATTAGGCTGTTGTCGTGGCCACGACGACCAGGGTTTACGTCGCGCGGCTCGCCGGCCTCGCCGTTTTCGATCCCAACGGCGACCAGGTGGGTCGGGTACGCGACGCGGTGGCCCGGGTCACCTCGCAGCCGCCCCGGGTCGTCGGCATCGTCGCCGAGATGCCCATGCGGCGGCGCATCTTCCTGCCCATCGGGCGGGTGACCTCGATCGACAACGAGAGCGTCATGCTCAACACCGGCACGCTCAACCTCCGTCGCTTCGAGAAGCGGCCGGGCGAGATGCTGGTCCTCGAAGAGCTGCTGGATCGGCGGGTCACCATCGTGGACCGCGACAAGCCGGCGACCGTCGTGGACGTCGCGATGGAGCCCGACCGGAACGGCGAGTGGAAGCTGAGCCGGCTCGCCGTACGCGAGGTGACCGGGCGGCTCACCCGTCGTGGCCAGGTGCATCAGGTCGAGTGGGACGAGGTGCAGGGCCTGCTGACCCCGGTGGCCGAGCAGGGCACGGAGTCGCTGCTGGCGGTGCTCGAGAAGATGCGCCCGGCCGACCTGGCGCACGCCCTCCAGGAAATGCCTGATCCGCGGCGTAACGAGGTCGCCAAGGCGCTGGACGACGAGCGCCTCGCCGACGTCATCGCCGAGCTGCCCGAACAGGACCAGGTCGAGATCATCGCGCTCCTCGACCGGGAACGCGCCGCCGACGTCCTGGAGGAGATGGACCCGGACGACGCCGCCGACCTGCTGGCCGAACTGCCCCAGGTGGAGCAGCAGGTGCTGCTGGATCTGATGGAGCCGGACGAGTCGGCGTCAGTGCGCGCCCTCATGATCTACGCCGAGGGCACCGCCGGTTCGGTGATGACCTCCGAGCCGGTGGTCCTGACCCCGGACGCCACCGTGGCGGAGGCCCTGGCCCGCGTACGCGAGCCGCAGGTCTCCCCGGCCGTCGCCGCCCAGGTCTTCGTGGCCCGCGCGCCGATGGCCACGCCGACCGGGCGTTATCTGGGAATGGTGCACTTCCAGCGGCTGCTGCGGGAACCACCGGCGGCCATGCTGGGCGGCATCGTCGACAACGACATCGACCCGCTGGAGCCGGAGACGACCCTCGCCGACATCACCCGGCGCATGGCGACGTACAACCTGGTCGCGATGCCCGTCGTGGACGCCGGTGACCGGCTGGTCGGCGCGGTGACCGTCGACGACCTGCTCGACCACCTGCTCCCCGAGGATTGGCGGGAGCGTCATGGCTGAGCGACGGCGGCTGGACCAGCCGCGCGAACCCGGCCGGGTTCACATGCCGCGTTTCGACCCAGAGGCCTTCGGGCGCTGGTCGGAGGCGATCGCCCGGTTCATGGGGACGGCGCAGTTCCTGGTCTGGATGACCCTGGTGATCGCGCTGTGGATCGGGTGGAACACGCTCGCTCCGGCGAACCTGCGGTTCGACCCCTACACGTTCACCTTCCTGACGCTGATCCTGTCCCTCCAGGCCTCGTACGCCGCCCCCCTGATCCTGCTCGCGCAGAACCGGCAGGCCGACCGCGACCGGGTGTCGCTGGAGCAGGACCGGCAACGGGCGGCGGCGCAGAAGGCCGACACCGAGTACCTGGCCCGGGAGATCGCGGCGCTGCGGATCGCGCTCGGCGAGGTGGCGACCCGGGACTTCCTCCGGTCGGAGCTGTCGAGGCTGGCCGAGGAGCTGGACGAGGCGGCGCATCGCCGGACGCAGCTGGAGCGCAAGCACCATCAGAAGGAGCTGCGGGCGTCGACTCGCCGCGACGGCTTCGACGACGAGTGGGACACCGACCGGTCGTAGCCGACACCGGTCCTGAGCAGGAAAAAGCCGCGCGCCGCAAGGGGCATGACGCGCGGCCGAAGTGCTGCCTCACATCGATGGTCGCACGTGGAGACCGGGTCCGTCCAGACCGTCAGTCATCCTCTTCCGGGTCGAGGTTGGTGACCTCGCCGCCGACGAAGGGGATCATCGAGAGCTCGTCTCCGACGGGTGACACGTAGGCCGGCAGCTCGGCGGAGCCGAGTTCGGCCACGTAACGCCAGTATTCGCCGACCGCCTCCGCCGGGGAGTCGGCCTCGATCGGCAACGCCACGTTCACCAGCCAGGACTTCTTGCTCACGCCCCACTATAGGCAGGCGGCCGCTTCTCGACGAAGGCGAAGGTTCCCTCGCGATGATCACCGGTGGCCCCGCATTCCGCCTGGGCCTCCGCCTCCACCGCGAGGGCCTGGGCCAGCGATCCGGCCGCGCCCTCGACCAGTTCCCGCTTGATCGCGGCGTACGCCCGAGTCGGCCCCTCGGCCAGCCGGGCGGCCAATTCCTGCGCCGCCGGGAGCACGGCCTCGTCGTCGTCGGCCAGTCGTGTCAGCAACCCGAGTTCGAGGGCGACCCCGGCGCGTACCGGCTCGGCGAGCATCAGCAGCTCGACGGCCTTCGCATGGCCCACCAGGCGCGGCAGGATCCAGGACGCCCCGGTGTCCCCGGCCAGGCCGACCTTGGCGAAGGCCATCAAGAAGCTGGTCGACGGGCCGCCGATCCGGAAGTCCGAGAGCAGCGCCAGCGAGGCGCCCGCGCCGGCGGCCGCACCGCGTACGGCGGCGATCACGGGCACCGGCAGGGTGGCGAGCGTGAGCGCGATCGGGTTGTAGTGCTCGGTGACCGTCCGCAGCGGAGTGTCGTCGCCGCTGTTCAAGAAGCCCACGTGCTCGCGGAGATCCTGGCCGACGCAGAACGCCCGGTTCCCCGAGCCGGTCAGCACGACCGCGCGAACCGACGGGTCTACGGCGAGCGAGCCCAGGGTGTCCCGCAGCGCCTCCTTCAACGGCACGTCCAGCGCGTTCATCGCGTCCGGGCGGTTCATCGTCAGCGTCACGACGCCGGCGGCGCGGTCGACGAGCAGCGGATCCATCAGGCTCTCCCATCACTGAGGCACGAAGTCACGAAGCGGTCGGCCGCCGGGCGCAGCCGGGCCGCGTGGCGGTCGAAGAAGGCGGCCGCCGCCGTCCCCGCCCAGCCGTCGGGCAACAAAGCCAGCGGCAGCTGCGGATCGGAGAAGAGGAAACCACGCCAGGCGTGCACCAGCTGGAACCGGGCGGCGTACGCCTGCTCGTCGGGCGTCCGGGCGCTGACGGCGGTGACGACCGGACGCAGGTCGTCGACGAATTTGTCGTACTCGGCCGCGATCTCGGCGAGGTCCCAGGCGCGCCGCACGAGGGCCATCGCGCCGGGCACCCCGCCGGAATGACTCGCCGAGAACCGCTCATACGCCACCTCGGCGTCCTGCAGCATCGGGTCGATCTCGGGCGAGGGGCGGGCGGCCACCCAGGCCCCGTCGCCGAGGCGGGCGTACCCGAGGAAGGACAACGCGGACAGCAGGCGTTCCCGCGGCCGCCGATCCGCGGGGAGTGTGACCGTGATGAGGTCGAACCGGCCGTCCCAGCCGGCGCGGCTGGTCCGGTAGATACGCGCGGCCGCCGCGTCGAGGCGGCGCTCGGCCCGCGCGGTCAGCTGATAGCCGGGACCGGCGGGGGTGCGTGTCGCGGCGAGCCAGCCTTGGCGCACCATACGAGAGACCGCGGTACGCACCGCGGGCGCGGCGATGCCGACCGGAGCCAGCAACCGGACGAGGGCGGCGACCGGTGCGCGACCACCCCGGGATCGGAGGTGGTCGCCGTAGAGATCGAAGAGCGCCGACCGGGCCTGCATAGCCGCAAATTGTTACACTTTGTGGCCCTTTTGGCTAGCAATTGTCACATCGATGGCGGCCCGGTTTGGGCTTCGTGGCAGCCATCAGGGAAAATCATTGGTCGGGACCACGCACCGGTCCACCCATCCGGTGCGTTCCTGGACTGCTGACGTGCGGCGGGGCGACCCGCTGCCCCTGGTGGGAAGTCTGAGGGGAGACAGAGATGGCGGCGATGAAGCCGCGGACGGGCGACGGTCCGCTGGAGGTCACCAAAGAGGGCCGGGGCATCGTCATGCGGGTGCCGCTGGAGGGCGGCGGACGCCTGGTGGTCGAAATGACCCCGGACGAGGCCACTCGCCTCGGCGAGGCCCTGAAGGAGGCCGTGGGCTGAGGCGCTGCCTTCCCGGCGCGCCTCGGGGCTTGGCCCACCGGCGGATCGACTCGACAAATGAACACAGAACGCGCTGCTGCGACGGTTGGCCGACCGATGCGGCAGCGCGTTCGCGTTCTCGACTAGGGTGGGCTTCATGCTCGACTTCCGGCTCGCCGCGACGCCCGCCCCCGAAGCGACGGTCGTCGCTCTCCCCGTTCCGGCGGCCGATCCGCGCTGGGACATTCCGGAGGCCGAAGCGTTCCTGACCCAGGCCGAGCACACCGGCGAGGCGGGGCGGGGCGAAAAGCTCGTTCGTCCGTTGTCGACACCGTCGACCGTTTTCTTCGCGGGCGTCGGGACGGGCGACGAGGCGGGCTGGCGAGCGGCCGGAGCCGAGATCGTACGGTCGGCGGCCAAAGCGACCTCCATCACAGTGGACCTCGGTTCCGCGGCCGATCAACCCGCCGCGACCAGGGCTTTCGTCGAGGGTGCCGGGCTGGCCGCGTACCACGCCAATCCGGCCAAGCGGCCTCCGCTGGCCGAGGTGACCCTGCTCGTCAACGACCCGGCCGCCGTGGCCGAGGCGCTGCGGCAGGGCCGGTCCGTCGTGGAGCGCACGTCGTTCGCCCGGACGCTCACCAACACGCCGTCGTCGACGAAGGACCCCGCCTGGTTCGTGGAGCAGGTCAGCGCGGCCGCCACCCAGGCCGGCGTGGCCGTCGAGGTCTGGGACGTCGACCGGCTGCGCGACGAGGGCTTCAACGGCATCGTCGCGGTCGGCTGCGGGTCCACGCGCGGTCCGCGCATGCTCCAGCTCGACTACGCGCCGGCCGGCGCGACGCGCCACGTCGTCCTCGTGGGCAAGGGCATCACCTTCGACACCGGCGGCATCGACATCAAACCGGCCGAGGCCATGCTGCTCATGCGCAAGGACATGGGCGGGGCGGCCGCCGTCGCCGGCGCGGTGCTCGCGGCAGCCGACCTCCAGCTGCCGATACGCGTGACGGCGCTGACGCCGTTGGCGGAGAACATGGTCTCCGGCTCCGCCTGGCGGCCCGGCGACGTGATCGAGCACTACGGCGGGCTGACCACCGAGGTGCGCAGCACCGACGCCGAGGGGCGCATCGTCCTCGCCGACGCCATGGCATACGCCGTCGAGCAGTACTCCCCGGACTACCTCATCGACCTGGCCACGCTGACCGGCGCCAACCGGGTCGCCCTCGGCCGCCGGATCGGCGCTCTCATGGCCGACGACGACGACCTGGCCGACGCGCTGCTCGCCGCGGCCGGGCGCGCGGGAGAAGGACTGTGGCGGCTGCCGCTGCACCGCGACTACGTCTCGATGGTGACCAGCGAGATCGCCGACCTCTACAACCACACCGACGGCGGGGCCGGGACCATCACGGCCGGGCTCTTCCTGCGGGAGTTCGCCGGGAAGCAGCGCGACCGCTGGGCACACATCGACATGTCCTCGCCGTCGTGGGCCGACGAGCCGGAGAAGGAGCTCGCCAAGGGCGCCACCGGCTGGGGCGTACGCACCCTGGTCCGGTTCTTCGAGGATGTCTCCGCGCGATCATGAACTCACGGTCGTGATCGACCGGCGTGTCGTGTCCCCTGTGCCCTGATCGATTCCCGGAGCAGGTGATCGATTAGCGGCGTACGGCGGCGAGCAGGCCGTCCGGAGTCGGCAGCAACGCGGGCAACCAGGTGTCGGAGCGATCCCGGATCGCCTCGGCCAGGTCGAACCCGCACCCGACGACCGCCACGACGCCACCCGGACGCAGCAGCCGGGCGGCCCCGATCACCCCGGCGTCGTGCTCGGCGGGATCGCCGTCGATGACCATGAGGTCGTATCCGCCGTCGGTCAACCGGGGCAGGACGTCCAGCGCCCGCCCGGCGATGACGCGGCTCCGCGAGGAGGCGTACCCGGCTTCGAGGAAGACCCGCCGGGCGAAGCGCTGATGCTCGGCGTCGGTGTCGATTGTGGTCAGTACGCCGTCCGGCCGCATGCCGCGCAACAGCCACAGTCCACTCACACCGGTGCCGGTGCCGATCTCAATGACCGCCCGCGCGTTGACCATCGCAGCGAACAGCCGCAGCGCGGCCCCGGTGGAGGCGGCGATGGGAGCCAGACCCAGCTCGTGGGCGAGCGTCCGGGCGGTCTGCAGGACGACGTCCTCGGCGAGGTAGCCGTCTATGCCGCGCCCGCCCGCCGTCGACGGCCCGAGCTGCCTCGTCATCACGTCCTCCCCATTTCCCCTGTGGATAGTAGTGGGAGATCGTCGATCAGGCCCCTCGAGGCAAGCCGGGGAGGCTCTCGGCCGAGCCGCCAGTCAGTGATCCGGACAACCCTGGATCTCGCGAAAAATCATCATGAACCACCCATCCATGACATTCTGAGACTCGTGACCGACGGCTGGAACTGGCGCCAGCCCGACGATGACGACGCCGCCGAGCGCGCCGCTGCCAGCGGTGACCCGGAGTCGCCGACCGAGGGCCGCACCGACGACGGAATGTGGGCGGACCAGGCATGGTCCGACCCCCAGACAAGCGCGACGTGGACCGCACCCCCAGTACGCCCGGCCGAACCGGCCGCCGGCCACTGGTGGAGCGATGCGCGCTCGGATCCCTGGCGAGACCCGTCCGCACCGGTGAGCCTCACCGTTCCCGGGCACACCGACGCACCCGCCACCGACCGAGTCTCCGACGGCGGTTGGTTCACTCGGCGTACCGCCATGGTGGCGGCCTTGGTGATCGCGGCCGCGCTGGTGGCCGGAGTGATGGGCGGAGCGCTCGGCGTGGGTTTCGTGACCGCGGCCCGGCGGCCGACCGCGGCCCTGAGCAGCTCGAACCGGCCGATCGCGGCGTTGGCCCAGCGCCCGCCGCAGTCGTTCGCGGCCATCGCGGCCCGGGTGCTCCCGAGCGTCGTCACCGTACGCGCCCAGATCCCCGGCGGAACCGCGCTGGGCTCAGGGTTCGCCGTGGGTGACGGGACCTACATCATCACCAATGATCACGTCGTCTCCGGCGGATCGAGCCTGTCCGTGGTGCTGAACGACGGCAGCTCGACCGCGGCCCGGCTGCTCGGCTCGGACCCCGAGTCGGACGTGGCCGTCCTCCGCGTACCCAAGAGCAACCTGCAGCCGCTCGAACTCGGCGACTCGACGACCGTGCAGGTCGGCGACCCGGTGCTGGCGGTCGGCTCGCCGCTGGCCCTGCCCGGCACGGTCACCTCCGGCATCGTCAGCGCCGTCGACCGGCTGCTCGCGGCCGGCGATCCGACACTGACGCGCTACTACGCCGCCATACAGACCGACGCCGCCATCAACCACGGCAACTCCGGCGGACCACTGCTCGACGGAGCGGGCGAGGTCGTCGGCATCAACTCCGTGATCAAGTCGATGGCCACCGACGACGACTCGGCCGGCAACATCGGCCTGGCCTTCGCCATCCCGATCAACCAGGCCAAACGCATCGCGGAGGAGATCATCGCCCACGGCCGCGCCCGGCGTACCGTCATCGGGGCCAGGCTGGACGACGCCTTCCGGGGCGTACGCGTGGCGCAGGTCGACCCGGCCGGACCGGCCGCCGACGCGGGCATGAAGGACGGGGACGTGATCATCTCCCTGGACGGGCACGCCGTGAGCGAACCGGTGGAATTGATCGCACTCGTCCGCAAATATCCGCCCGGATCCGCGGTGACCGTACGCTACCAGCGCGGTTCCGACCGGAAAGATGTGACGGTGACGCTGGCCGCCGACGCGAAGTAGGCTCGCCGATAGCGCTTCGGGGTGACTACCCTAGGGCGCGGTGCCCCCCGGCCGTGGCGGGCACGTGCGGCCGCGAGAGAGGCGACGAGGGTGTTCGAGAACCTGGATGCGTGGGAGGTCCTGGTCATCCTCCTGCTCGCGTTGATCGTCTTCGGCGAGAAGCTGCCCAACGTCATCTCCGACGGCGTACGCATGCTGCGGAACCTGCGGAACATGGCCCGCAACGCGACCGGCGACCTCAGCAAGGAACTCGGCACCGACATCAGCCTCGAGGACCTGAACCCGAAGACCTTCCTCCGCAAGCACATCCTCAGCGAGGAAGAGGAGGCCAACCTGCGCAAGCCGCTGGAAGGCCTGCTCAACGACGTGAAGCGGGACGTCCAGGGCATCGGGGACGAGCTGAAGTCCACGGCGTCGAACCTCGACCACCGGACGCCGATCCAGTCGGCCGACTCCGCCGGCTCGGGCTCCACCGGAACCGGCTCAGGCCCCACCGATGGCGGCGGTTCCGCCCCGAACCGCTTCGCCGACGCCACCTGACTTTCCCTACCGGGCTTTCCGCGCGATCATGAACCTATGGCCGTGATCGATCGGTGTGTCGTGTCCGCCAGACCCTGATCGACCCCGCAACTCCCTGATCAACGCCCACTTCATGAGCAACGAAAACGAGCCCCGGCGTTGACCGGGGCTCGTTTGGCGTATGCGTCGGGTCAGCGGCGCGCCGGGCTCAGGCCGAGCGGCTTGCCGAGGAGCGACTCTTTGCGTACGGAGAGGCGGTCGGCCACGCTCTGCAGCGCGGCTGCGGCCGGAGCATCCGGCGCGGCCAACACGACGGGATTGCCTTCGTCGCCGCCCTCCCGCACGCGGGTGTCGAGGGGAATCTGGCCCAGCAGCGGCACCGGCGCCCCGATCAGCTGCGTCAGCGAGTCGGCCACGGTCTGACCGCCGCCCGCTCCGAACAGCTCCATCCGTTCGCCGGTCGGCAGCTCCAGGTATGACATGTTCTCGACCACGCCGACCAAGCGCTGATGGGTCTGGAGCGCGATCGCGCCCGCCCGCTCCGCGACCTCGGCCGCGGCCTGCTGCGGCGTCGTGACGACGAGGATCTCGGCGTTCGGCAGCAGCTGGGCCAGGGAGATCGCCACGTCACCGGTGCCCGGCGGCAGGTCGAGCAGCAGAATGTCCAGGTCGCCCCAGTAGACGTCGGCCAGGAACTGCTGCAGCGCCCGGTGCAGCATCGGCCCGCGCCAGACGACGGCGGCATTGCCGGAGGTGAACATGCCGATCGAGATGACCTTCACCCCGTGCGCCTGCGGCGGCATGATCATGTCCTCGACCTGCGTCGGGCTACCATCGGCCCCCAGCATGCGCGGAACGGAGTGGCCGTAGATGTCGGCGTCGATCACACCGACGCTCAGTCCCTTGGCGGCCAACGCGGCGGCCAGGTTCACGGTCACGCTGGACTTGCCGACGCCACCCTTGCCGGAGGCGACCGCGTACACGCGGGTGCGGGAACCAGGCTGCGCGAACGGAATCACCGGCTCAGCCGCACCCGGCCCGCGAAGCGACTTCTGCAGGTTCTGCCGCTGCTCGGTGCTCATCACCCCGAAGGCGATCTCCACCGCATCGACACCGGGCACCGCCGTCACCGCCGCGGTGATGTCCTCGCGCAGCTTGTCACGCAGCGGACACCCAGCCACGGTCAGGAGGATGCCGATCGACGCGGTCGTGCCGTCGACGGCGACGGACTCCACCATGCCCAGATCGGTGATCGGGCGGCGGATCTCGGGGTCGTTGACGGTGGCCAGAGCGGCAGTGATCGCATCGGCGAGCGTCGTGGCAGGCGCGGACATGCGTCCCATGCTACGTCCGGCGAACCGGTGTACCGAGGGTGCCGCCACGCGGTGTGACAGATCACCCGGGCTATCGCGACGAGGTCCTGCGGATCTCGGCTCGGCGAGTCCGAGGTCAGGGAAGGGAGCCGGCTTCGACGAGGCGGGCGAACTTGCGTAGCGCACGTTTGAAGCCGACCTTCGAGCCGGGCCAGAGCAACGGCCACACGGCTTTGCCGACCACGCCGCCGGGGAGCTGGAACCATTCGTGCCAGACGACTTGCGTACGGTCGCCGGCCATCGGGGTGCATCGCAGCACGCCCGGTCCCCGCAGGATCTTGCCGCAGTGGACGACCCGCAGCTCGTAGGGCGCGTCGACCTTCTCCACGCGCATCTCGTCCTTGATCACCGCCGGTCCGGCTTGCGTGATCGCCTCGATCAGGCTGCCTTCGCCGCCGTCGCCTTCGACGACGCGGACGGTCGTGAACGGGATCCAGTCGCCTTGGCGTTCCCAGGCGAGGAACGCGGCGAAGACGCGTTCGGCCGGGGCGTCGACGATGACCGTCGCGGTGACTTCGCCGGTGCCCGGTTCGGCAGGCGTCGGCGGTTGAGCCTCCGAGGTCACCCTCGGGTCACCACCCGGTCGCCGTCGTCGGCGTCGGAGTCGGCCGGCTTGTCGTCGGTCTTCTCCGCGACCGGCCCGTCGGTCGGATGATCGGTCTCGTCTTCCTTCGCCTCGTCCGAGGCGGTAGCCGAAGCCTCGGCCGATTCCGGCGTCGACGCCTCGGCCTTCTCCTCGGCCGCCGGCCACGGTGCGAACGGACCGTCCGGCACCTCGTCGAAGTCGATCTCGGGCTGCGTCTGCTTGGCCTCCTCGGCCGGCTCGGGCTTGTCGGCGGGCTCGTCGATGGCCGGGCCGCTCTCGGTCACGGTGCCGTCGATCAGCGCGGGCGGCGTCTCGGGCTCCGGCTCGCTCGACGCGGCCAGGCGCGCCGCCTGCAGGGCGTCGGCGTCTTCGACCCGGCCGTCGCGCAGCGCCTCGACCTCCGCCGCCAGGACGTTGATCAGTTCGTCCTTATAACCGATGTCGTACGCCACGCGCTTGAGCGCCCGGTCGACCTGATCCATCCGGTATCCGCGGAGGCCGACATCGAATGTCACCTTCGCGACATCCTGCTCGACGAGCGGGCGGCTGCCGGGCAGCGGACGCCCACGGCCGTCCGGCTCCACTCCGGCCATTCCGGGGTCACCCCCGCTGACCAGCACCATCACGCCGAAGACGACGGCACCGACGGTGAGTGCGACGACGAGCAGAAGCAGGACTTGAGCCATGCCTGCGATCGTGGCACGAACCCGGGTCAGAAAGCGACCCTGCCACCCGAATTCTCAGGTGTCACTCCCACACCAGAACACGCTTGCGCCACGCGTACAACAGACCGAGTGCGAGGACCGCGACGAAGATGGCCATCTCGATCACGGTCGTGAGTCCCTGCCGCAGGTAGACCACGGCCCAGGGGAACAGGAAGACGGCCTCGACCGCGAAAAGCAGATAGAGGTACGCGTAGAGGTAGTAGCGAATGTGCACCTGCGCCCAGCCGCCGCCGACCGGGTCGAGTCCGCATTCGTACGTGTCGAACTTTCCGGCACCGTTCGCCGGATTCGCCGGGCGCAGCAGCCGGTTCGCCCCGAAAGCAATCACGAAGAAGACCACCGCCACCGCGACCAGCAGTCCCAGGGTCGCGTACGAGCCGAGGTAGCCATCCACGTGCGCAGCATAACGCCCTTGCCCACAGGGTGGGCCTGGCGCACCGGCCGATGAAGTGTCAGCGTGGTAAGCGACGTACGCTTTCCCGGTAGTACAGGACGACCCGTCCGTCAGGAGGACGCAGGTGGCCAAGGAGACGCAGCAGCTCGATCGCGTCGTGATCCGGTTCGCCGGTGACTCGGGCGACGGCATGCAGTTGACCGGCGACAGATTCACCTCGGAGACCGCGCAGCTCGGCAACGACATCTCGACGTTGCCCAACTTCCCCGCGGAGATCCGGGCGCCGGCCGGCACCCTGCCCGGCGTCTCCAGCTTCCAGGTGCACTTCGCCGACTTCGACATCCTCACTCCGGGTGACGCGCCGAACGTGCTGGTCGCGATGAACCCGGCGGCGTTG
This sequence comes from Hamadaea sp. NPDC050747, assembly GCF_040654195.1. NCBI lineage: Bacteria > Bacillati > Actinomycetota > Actinomycetes > Micromonosporales > Micromonosporaceae > Hamadaea > Hamadaea sp. NPDC050747. Next base: position 71,800 of record NZ_JBFAHM010000003.1, on the reverse strand, counting down.
AAGGCCAACCTGGCCGACCTGCCGCGCGGCGCGACGATCATCGTCAACACCGACGAGTTCACCAAGCGCAACCTGCAGAAGGTCGGCTACGCGGCGTCGCCGTTGGAGGACGGGTCGCTGTCGTCGTATCACGTACACCCGGTCGCGCTGACCAGCATGACGGTCGGCGCCCTCGCGGAGCACCCGATCAGCAAGAAGGACGCCGAGCGGGCCAAGAACATGTTCGCCCTCGGCATGCTGAGCTGGCTCTACTCCCGGCCGCACGAGTCCACCCTGCAGTTCCTGCGCAAGAAGTTCGCCGCCCGGCCGGAGCTGGTCAACGCGAACATCGCCGCCTTCGAGGCGGGCTGGTCGTTCGGCGAGACCACCGAGGCGTTCGCGGTCCGCTACGAGGTCAAGCCCGCGAAGATGCACGCCGGGCGTTACCGGAACATCACCGGCAACACCGCACTGGCCCTGGGCATCGTGGCCGCCGGCGTACGCGCGAAACTGCCGATCGTGCTGGGGGCGTACCCGATCACGCCGGCCTCGGACATCCTGCATGAGCTGAGCAAGCACAAGAAGTTCGGCGTGACCACGGTGCAGGCCGAGGACGAGATCGCGGCGGCCGGCATCGCCCTCGGCGCGTCCTACGGCGGTGCGCTGGGCGTCACCACGACGAGTGGTCCTGGTGTCGCGCTCAAGAGCGAGACGATCTCGCTGGGCCTCATGCTGGAGCTGCCGCTGGTGGTCGTCGACGTGCAGCGGGCCGGGCCGTCCACCGGCATGCCGACCAAGACCGAGCAGGCCGACCTGAACATGGCGCTCTACGGGCGGCACGGCGAAGCGCCGGTGGCCGTGATCGCGCCGCGCTCCCCCGCCGACTGCTTCGACGCGGCGATGGAGGCGTGCCGGATCGCGCTCACCTACCGGACGCCGGTGCTGCTGCTGTCCGACGGCTACATCGCCAACGGTTCCGAGCCGTGGCTGCTGCCGGAGGTCGCGAGCCTGCCCGACCTGCGGGTGGAGTTCGCCACGGAGCCGAACGGCGAGGACGGCAAATTCCTGCCTTATCTGCGCGACCCGCAGACGCTGGCCCGCCCGTGGGCCGTCCCCGGTACGCCGGGACTGGAGCACCGCATCGGCGGCCTCGAGAAGCGCGACATCACCGGGGACATCTCCTACGACCCGGAGAACCACGACTTCATGGTGCGTACGCGAGCCGCCCGGATCGAGGCGATCGAGGTGCCGGACCTGACCGTGGAGGACCCCTCCGGTCAGGCGAAGGTGCTCGTGCTCGGCTGGGGTTCGACTTTCGGGCCGATCGGCGCGGCCTGCCGGGACCTGCGTCAACGGGGGCTGGCCGTCGCCCAGGCACATCTGCGGCACCTCAACCCGATGCCGGCCAACCTCGGCGAGGTGCTCAAGGCGTACGACCGGGTCGTGATCCCCGAGATGAACCTGGGTCAGCTGGCGCAGGTGATCCGCGGTCGCCATCTGGTCGACGTGGTCGCGTACAACCAGGTCCGCGGGCTGCCGTTCACGTCCGCCGAGCTGGCCTCGATGCTGGAGGAGGTCGTCAAGAATGTCTAGCGTCCCGGTGCAGTTGACCGCCAAGGACTTCAAGTCCGACCAGGAGGTGCGCTGGTGCCCGGGCTGCGGTGACTACGCCATCCTCGCGGCGATGCAGGGCTTCCTGCCGGAGCTGGGCATCCCGCGTGAGCGGACCGTCTTCGTCTCCGGCATCGGCTGCTCCTCGCGGTTCCCGTACTACCTGAACACCTACGGCATGCACTCGATCCACGGGCGCGCCCCGGCGATCGCGACCGGCCTGTCGGTGTCGCGCCCGGACCTCAGCGTCTGGGTCGTGACCGGCGACGGCGACGCGCTCTCGATCGGCGGCAACCACCTGATCCACGCGCTGCGCCGCAACGTGAACCTGAAGATCCTGCTGTTCAACAACCGGATCTACGGCCTGACGAAGGGGCAGTACTCGCCCACCTCCGAGGTCGGCAAGATCACCAAGTCGACGCCGTTCGGTTCGGCCGACGCGCCGTTCAACCCGATCTCGCTGGCGCTCGGCGCGGAGGCGACCTTCGTCGCGCGGACCATCGACTCCGATCGCAAGCACCTCCAGTCGGTGCTGCGGGCGGCGGCCGAGCACGACGGTTCCGCGTTCGTCGAGATCTACCAGAACTGCAACATCTTCAACGACGGCGCGTTCGACGTGCTCAAGTCGCCGGAGACGCGCGACGACTTCGTGATGCCGCTGGAGCACGGTCAGCCCATCACGTTCGGCAAGGATCGCGAGTGGTGCGTTGTGCATCCGCCCGGCGGCTTCGGCCTCGAAGTCCGACGCACGTCCGACGTCGATCCCACGGAAATCGTCGTCCACGATGCCACGGTGGCCGAGCCGGCGTACGCCTTCGCGCTGTCCCGCCTGCCGGGGCTGGACCTGCGGCACACCCCGATCGGCGTCTTCCGGTCGGTCAGCCGCCCGACCTACGACGAGGTCGTCGTCGGACAGGTCGCGACCGCGCAGGCGAAGGCCGAGGGTACGCCCGAGGACCAGCTCTCCGCGCTGCTCAACGCCGGGGACACCTGGACCATCTAGCCCTGAAAACGCGTCAGGACAGGACGAGGCGTACGGCGAACTGCCCATAACCGAGACGCCGGAAGGTGTTCGCCATCGGCACGTTGCCGAGGTCGGTGTCGGCCGCGATCCGCTCGGCCCCGAGGTCGGCCAGGTCGGCCGTGATCTCGGCGAGCAGGTCCGCGGCGTATCCGTGGCCGCGGTGCTCTGGGACGACGCCGAGGAAGCCGACGACCGGTCCGCCGTTGTTGCGCGACGGGATGGCGAAGCCGACCAGGTCACCGGTGCTGTCGTAGGCGAGCTTCCACCACGACCGCTCACCCGGCATCTGCTGGTACGTGTCCAGGGTCTCTCGGGCGTACCCGGCGAGTCCGGCGCGGGCGATCGAGTCATGGGTCTCGGCGTCCAGGCTGCCCACCGAGACTCGCTGGAAGACGTCCAGGAATGCCTGGTCGTCCGGCTCCGCCCGGAACGTCAGCCGGGTCGAGCGATCCGGCACCGGGGTGTCGGACAGCCACTCGAACCGCAGTCGCTCAAGCTCGTTCGTCATTCCAGCAGCCTTCGCGGCGGCGAGCCGGGGTGCCAACGCGGTCTGGATCGAAGCGTCGTCGCGCCAGCCCGGGGGCAGGAAGATGTGGTACGACGGGGGCTCACCGTCGGCCGACGCGGTCGAGGTCACCTGCTGGATCAGCTGCGTCCACAGGGCGACGGAATCCGTCCGGTCCGGCAGCGCGTACAAGCCGTCGAGCGCGATCGGCCCGGGCGCGCCGGGAAAGCTCCACCAGACGGCCGCCGCGACCAGGCGGTCGCCCTCTTCCGCGACCCAGGTGCATTCGTGGCGGTATTGGCCGTTGGCGAGAAACTCGGTGAACCGCTCAGGGTGAGCCGTGTTGACGGACTTGTCGCTGAGCAGGGTGAGGAGCTGGTCGAGGTCGGCCTCGACCGAGGTACGGATGTGCAAAATTCCTCCACTGTGGGAGGCGCGCCGGAGACCGCGATCAGAGTGCGGTGCCCTTCGGGGCCCGACGCGCCAAGGTAACGGTTCGCATCGCGACCTCCTCTCTGTGCTCGACGTCGCGGCGTGAACGACCACGACGGGCTACGGCAGCAGAGATTAGATGACCTTGGTTGTCACCGTCAAGGGATCTAGACCGGACCCCGGCCCGGGCTTACATTGCTAATCACCAATGCACACCACCCACCTACACCCCCGAGGTGACGTGATGTCCCGTACCCGCCTGGCCCGCTGGGCCACTCCCCTCCTCAGTGCCCTGATCGTCCTCGGCATCGCCGCGCCCGCGGCGGCGGCCACCTTCGAGCAGAAGGTCGCCGTCGTGACCAGCTTCACCCAGGACTCGCTCTCGAGTTACAACTCCTGGTTGTCCGCGCGGAACAACCAGGGCGCCTGGGCGGACTACGACCTCGACTGGTCGACCGACCTCTGCTCCAGCTCGCCGGACAACCCGCTCGGCTTCGACTTCAAACTGTCGTGCGCACGCCACGACTTCGGCTACCGCAACAACAAGCGGCTCGGGATCTTCACCTCGACCGTGAAGGCGCGGGTGGACCTCGCCTTCTACAACGACCTCAAGCGCAAGTGCGCCACCTACAACTGGGCGGTCCGCCCGGCCTGCTACAGCCTGGCCTGGACGTACTACGAGGCCGTGAAGAACTTCGGCTCGCTCGCCGCGGTGTCGCAGGCGGACCTCGACAAGGCGGCCAAGATGAAGGCCGACGCCCTCGCGAAGACCTCGTCGCGCGCGCAGCGGTGACCCCCGCCCGCCGCGTCGATCAGGAGCTTTCCGGCTGCGACACTCCGTCGAGCAGCACCGTCAGCTCATGGTCGACGCGGCGCGGCGCCTCGATGTCGAGCGCCAGCGACGACGCGTCCTCCAAACTCATCGTGGAACCGCGCGCCCAGGCCGCGTCGAAGGCCGCGTCACCCAGGGCCTTGCGGCTGACCGCCTGCTGCGCGGTCCAGTAGGCGCCGAAGATCCCAGGTCCGCGGCACAACCGGGCCTTCGCGGCGGCGGCGGCGCCGAACAGGGTCGCGGCCATTTCATGATCACCACCGAGTACGCAGCGGGCCGCCATCGCGCTCACCGCCACACACGCCCGCGAGTGGAAGCCGTAGGACATCCGGGATCGCAGGGCGATGGACAGGTGATCGTGGGCCGCGACCAGGTCTCGGCGACCCAGCGCCGCCATGCCCAGAAGCAGGTCCACTGTGCGGCGACCGCGCTCGGCCGGGCGCAGCGCCTCGACCGGGCGGGCCGTCGCGAGCAGTTCCGCGGCCTCGGCGTACGCCCCGCGCAGCCACAGGAGTTCGGCGAGGTTGTAGATGGCGAAGAGGGCGTCGGCGGTCACCTCGCGCGGACCGGCCCAGCTCAACAGGTCCCGGCAGAGCTGCTCCGCCTCGGCCGCCTTGCCCAGCGAGACGAGCGGGCCGGGCTGACCGGCCAGCACCCGGGCCACCGTCCCGGCGTCCCCGCTACGCCGCGCGGCGACCTCGGCGCGCTGGGCGAAGCGGATCTCCTCGCTGGTCTCCCCGTCGGCACAGGCGTGCATCGAGTGGGAGTAGTACACGAGGGCCAGCTCGCGGTCGGGAACGTGTTCCCCGGTCTCTGCCAGGCGGGAGTACAGCCGGAAATGCCAGAGCCGGCCCTCGCGGGCCAGCCCTCGTTCGCGCCACCACTGGTCGAGTCCACTCGCGATCCGCAGCCCCAGCCGCGCGCTGCCACCCGTGACGCACCACCGCAGCGCGGCACGCAGCTCTCCGGCCAGCGGGTCGAGGGAGTACATCGACAGCGTCACCGGGCGGCCGTCGGCGCCCTGCTGCGCCCGTTCGAGGCGGTGCAGCGCCCAGCGGAGGTGGCGGTCGCGGACGGCCCGCTCCTCGCCTTCCGCCGTGAGGCACCGAGCCGCAAACGCCCGGATCGGGTCGAGCATCCGGTACTCCGACCGGCCGGTGTCCCGTCCGACCTGCAGCAACGACTTGTCGACCAGGGTGGCCAGCGTGTCCAGCGGATCGCCGTCCACCCACCACTCCACGGTCTGCAAGTCGACCGGGCCGGCGAAGACGGACAGCCCCCGGAGCAGCCCGGCGGCCGCCGGCGGCAGGGTGCGATAGGACCACTCCACAGTGGCCTGCAGCGTCGCATGGCGGCCGCTCGGCTCGCCCAATGCCATTGCGGTGCCGTCGATCGCGCCCAGCGGATCGGGCGCCTTGCCGTCCAGCTCGTTCTCCAGCCGGTCGGCCAGTTCGCCCGCGGACAGCACGCGCAACCGCGCCGCCGCCAGTTCGAGCGCCAGCGGCAGCCCGTCGAGGCGGGTGGCGACCCGGCCCAACGACCGAATCTCCGACTCGGCCGGGACCCGGCCACCGCGCGCCGCGGTCGTGCGCTCGATGAGCAGCGCGACGGCGTCGGCCCGTTCGGCGCCCGGCCCGGGTTCGAGGCCGAGCGGCGGGATCCGCCACACCACCTCACCCGGTACGCTCAGCGGCTCCCGGCTGGTCGCGAGGACGTGAACACCCCGCCCGGCCGTCAAGAGCTGGGCGATCACCGCGCGTACGCCGGCGAGCTGTGCCTCGCACGTGTCGAGCACCAGCAGCATGCGGCGGTTCGCGGCGTACTCGACGAGGGTGTCGAGCACCGGCTTGCCCGGTTCCGGCCGCAGCCCCAGCGTGTTCATGAGGGTGAAGCCGACCAGGCCGGGATCGCTGATGGTGGCCAGATCCAGCAGCCACACCCCATCAGGGAACTGTCCAACCAGGTCACCGGCCACCTCGACGGCGAGCCGCGTCTTGCCGGCGCCGCCCGACCCGACGACCGTCACGAGCCGTTGCCGGGCGACGAGGTCGGACAGGTCGGCCCGCTCGGTCGCCCGCCCGACGAAGGGCGTGATCGCCGACGGCAGGTTGTGCGCCGGCGCCTGCGACGTCCGCAGACGCGGGAAATGCCGGGACAGTCCGGGCGCCACCAGCTGGAACAGCCGCTCGTGACCATCGAAGCCGCGCAGTTTGTGCAGGCCCAGGTCCAGCAGCCAGGTCTCGTCCGGCAGTTGACGCGTACGCGTGGCGGTCGCCTCGGACAACAGGATCTGCCCACCGTGTGCGGCGTTCGCGACGCGGGCCGCCCGATGCACTTCGGCACTCGCGTACTCGCCGGCGTGGGGCTGGGCGAAGCCGGTGTGCAGCCCCATCCGTACCCGGGGCATGGCCTGCTCACTCGGCCACGCGTACGCCGCGAGCGCCCGCTGCCCCTCGGCACAGGCCAGCACAGCGGCCGCGGGGTCGGTGAACACGAAGAAATAGGAGTCGCCCTCGGTGAACAGCTCGACGCCGTCGGCCCGCCGGAGCGCGGACCGCAGCAATCGCCGGTGCTCGGCGAGCACCGGACGATAGCCGTTCCCAAGCATCTGGGCCAGTCGGGTGGAGCCTTCGATGTCTGTGAACAGGAAGGTCACCAAACCGCTGGGCAGATGCCGATCTGCCGACACGAAAACCTCCGCCCCCCTGGAAGTCGGTTCATGCTGTCCGACGCCGAGGTCGTCGCGCCATCGCCGGAACGGACGGCAACTGATCCATCCAAGGTCCTACCCGGTTCGAGTTCCCAGTGCGCCAACACGACGCGGCGGCGAGACGGCGTCGGCGTGCACCTCACAAAACGAGGACCAGGGCGGCCAGATGTGGGCCGAACGGCCAGATCTGGCCGCATAGGCCATACTCGACGGCGTGACCACCCCTGAACCCGCCCGCGAACCCGAGACCCCTCCGGCCGCGCCCTCGTCTGGGGACCATTCCGGGGACACGCCCTCGTCTGGGGTCCACTCCGGGGAACAGTCCGAGCCGCAGTCCGTCCCGAAGCTCCGGCCCGCCGTCGCGGCCGCCGGGCGCAAGGTCGCCGCCGGTGGGCGTACGGCGATGGGGGCGGCACGCCGGCCGCAAGGCCGGTTGGTCACGGGCGGCCTGTTCATCACCGCCATCGTCACCGGCGCAGTGCTCATCGCGGTCTGGCTCGCCCCCTCGGGCGGGGTGCCCGCAGCGCAGGAGAGCTCGGCGTCGGCCGGAGCGACCTCGGCCGCGCCCAGCGGCACGGACCAGGCCAGCTTCAGCCCGTTCCCGACCGTCACCACATCACCCGCGCCGCCGAACTCCGGCCTCACCGAGTGGGCGGACAAGCTGGCCGTCAAGGTGGAGATCCCCCCGGTGGCACTGCGTGCCTACGCGTACGCCGAATACGTGCTGACGAGCCGGAAGCCGGGCTGCAACGTCCGGTGGTCGACGATCGCCGCGATCGGCAAGCTGGAGACCAACCACGGCCGGGTGGGCGCGTCCACGTTGGGTCCGGACGGACGCGTGCTGCCGCCGATCGTCGGCCCGGCCCTGGACGGGAAGGCGGGCCGGAGCAAGGTCGCCGACACCGACGCGGGCGCGCTGGACAACGACCGCGCGTGGGACCACGCCGTAGGACCCCTGCAATTCCTGCCGGCCACGTGGCGCACGTACGCCGTCGATGCGGACGGTGACGGTCTCGTCGATCCGAACGACATCGACGATGCGGCACTGGCCGCCGCCACGAAACTTTGCGAGGCGAACAAGGACCTCTCGCAAGCAGCGAACTGGACCGCCGCGATAAAGACGTTCCCCGATCTCTCGGCGAAGGTGCAGCAGGTTTTCGACGCCGCGAACGTGTACGGCCAGAAGAGCCGGGCATGACCATGAGTAGTCGAGCATGCACTGTGGAGAAAACTTAGGCCTTCCCAAGGCACCTTGCAGCGTGCAAGCTGAACAGGTGAAGGTTCGCGAGTGGGATCCCCGAGTCGCGACGGCCACCGAGATAGCCACCGTGGTAGAGACGCTCAACACTATGATGAGCGTCGACCTCCCGGATGATCCGCCGTGGCGCGATGTACTGATGCGTGAATATCTCTCGGTCACCATGCCGGGCGAGCGCAAGATCACCTGGATCGCCGAGAAAGAGGAAGGCGATCTCGCCCGCGGCGTACCGCTGCTGGGCTTCGCGAGCATCCTGCTGCTCGGCGACATCGGCGTCGTCGAGTGCATCGTGCACCCCGAAATGCGCAAGCGAGGACTCGGCCGGACACTGCTGCACGCGGTGGTCAGCCACGCCCACGCCGAAGGTTTCCAGGCGATCGGGGTCGAGGTGCCCGGCGGCACGCCCGGTGTCGAGTTCTACACCGGGCTCGGCTTCCGGAAGGCCTTCACCGAGCAGCGCAGCGTCCTCGACCTGGACACCGTCGACTGGTACGCGCTGGGCGAGCTGGCGAACGGGATCGCCACCGGCTACACCATCCGGTTCTACCCGGACTCGCCACCGGACGACCTGATCGAGGCGTACGCGTCGGCCAAGGCCGAGGTGCAGGACGTGGACCTGGGCGACCTCGACCTGCGCCCCAGCTCCTACGAGCCCGACCGGCTCCGGGCGAGCCTGTCCTGCCTCCACGCCCGAGGGCTGCGCCCGTACATCGTCGTGGCCGTGCACGAGGCCACCGGCGTGGTCGCCGGGCTGACCGAGGTTGTCGTGCCCGAGCAGCGCCCGATGCGGGCCGACCAGTACGACACCGTCGTAGTGCCGCAGCACCGGGGCTACGGCGTCGGCCGGGCGATCAAGGCCCGGATGCTGTTCGAGCTGCGCTCGGCCGTGCCGTCGCTGCGGCAGGTACAGACCTGGAACGCGGCGGTCAACGAACCGCTCCTCAAGGTCAACGCGGAGCTGGGCTTCAGCGCCGACCGCGACTGGCTCGAGTTCGAGGCCGACGTGCCGGACCTGGCCCGCGCCCTCGGCATCGCCTGACCGCTCCCCGTCCTCGCTCCGCGCCCGCTCGGGCCACCCGTGCCACATGCGGCTCGCCCCACGGGCCGCCGCTCGAGCCGCTCGCGGCTCCAAGATCGGCGGCGGATCAGGGATCCGGGTCGAATCTTGGAGCAAGATTCGACCGCGATCCCTGATCCTGCGCTGATCTTGCGCGGGCGCGCAGCGAGCGCAGCGAGCGCAGCGTAAGCGCCCAGCGAGAGCGCGCGGTGGGCGCAGCGCGGGCGGCGGGTCAGAGCCGGTGCAGGCGCCGGGCGGCGTCCACCGCCCAGTAGGTCAGGATCATGGAGGCGCCCGCGCGCTTGATCGAGTGCAGCGTCTCCAGCATGACCCGGTCCCGGTCCAGCCAGCCGTTCGCCGCGGCCGCCTCGACCATGGCGTACTCGCCGCTGACCTGGTAGGCCGCCACCGGGACGTCGACGTGCTGCCGAACGGCCGACACGACGTCGAGGTAGGGCAGCGCCGGCTTCACCATCACGATGTCGGCGCCCTCGGCGACGTCCAGCGCCACCTCACGCAGCGACTCCCGGAGGTTCGCCGGGTCCTGCTGGTAGGTACGCCGATCGCCGTCCAGCGACGACTCCACGGCGTCCCGGAACGGGCCGAAGAAGGACGACGCGTACTTCACGGCGTACGCGAGGATCGTGACGTCGCGGTATCCGGCTTCGTCCAGCGCGCGGCGGACCACGCCGACCTGGCCGTCCATCATCCCGGACGGCCCCACCATGTGGACTCCGGCCGCCGCCTGCGCGACCGCCATCTTCGCGTACGCGTCGAGGGTCGCGTCGTTGTCGACCGAGCCGTCCGTGGCCAGGACGCCGCAGTGCCCGTGCGAGGTGAACTCGTCCAGGCACAGGTCGCTCATGACCACGGTCGAGTCGCCGACCTCGGAGATCACGTCCCGGATGGCGACGTTGAGGATGCCGCCCGGGTCGATTCCGCCGGAGCCGGCGGCGTCCTTGGTCTCGGGGATGCCGAACAGCATGATCCCGCCGATGCCCGCCTCGACCGCCTCGGCGGCCGCCTTCCGGAGCGACTCCCGCGAGTGCTGCAGGACCCCGGGCATCGAGGCGATCGGCCGGGGCTCGGTCAAGCCTTCCTTGACGAACATCGGCAGGATCAGCTCGGCCGGGTGCAGCCGCGTCTCACTGACCAGCCGCCGCAGCGCGGGGGTGGTCCGCAGTCGGCGTGGCCGGATCTCCGGAAATCCCATGATCGCCTCCTAGGAGAGTCAGCGGAATCGCAGCGCCGTCGGTCCCTGCACCTTGGAACCGCGACGGCTCTTGGGCGGCATGGTCGCGAGCTTCTCGCGCAGTTCGACGGCGTACGAGGCCAGGGCCTCGACGAGGTCCGGCACCGAGGCGTGCTCGGGCTGGACGTCGACCCGGAGACCGAACTCGATCGCCGTGTCGTGCGTCTTCGGCCCGATCACCGCGACGACGGTCCGCTGGTGGGGCTTGCCCGCGATGCCGACCAGGTTCCGGACGGTGGAGGACGAGGTGAACAGCACCGCGTCGAACCCGCCCTGCTTGATCGCGTTGCGGATCTCCTCCGGCGGCGGCGCGGCCCGGACGGTCCGGTACGCCGTGACGTCGTCGACCTCCCAGCCCATCTCGGTCAGTCCGGCGACCAGGGTCTCCGTCGCGATGTCGGCCCGCGGCAGCAGGATGCGCCCGACCGGGTCGAGCATCTCGTCGTGCGGGGCGAACTCGGCGAGCAGGCCCTCGGAGGTCTGCTCGGTGCCGGGGATCAGCTCCGGCTGGATGCCGAAGGACCGGACCGCCTCGGCGGTGGCCTCGCCGATGCAGGCGATCTTCACCCCGCCGAAGTGGCGCGCGTCCAGCCCGTGCTCGGCGAACTTCTCCCAGACCGCCTTGACGGCGTTCACGCTGGTGAAGATCGTCCAGGCGTACCGGCCGTCGACCAGGCCCTTGATGGCGCGTTCCATCTGCGCCGGCGTCCGCGGCGGCTCCACCGCGATGGTCGGCACCTCGCACGGGATCGCCCCGTACGCCCGCAGCCGCTCGCTCATCGCGCCGGCCTGCTCCTTGGTTCGCGGCACGAGGACACGCCAGCCGTAGAGCGGGCGGTTCTCCCACCAGCCGAGCTTGTCTCGCAGCTGGACGCCGGTGCCGACGGAGAGCACCGCCCGGCCGCTGAAGCCGAGCGCGGCGGCGACGAAGCTGTCCACGGTCGACACGGTCGTGTACTGCGTCTCGCCGGTTCCGTCTCCGGTGATCGCGACCGGCGTCGACCCCTCGACGCCACTCGCCAGCAGCCCGTCGCGTACCGCCGCCAGATCGCCGGCGTCGACGCTGAGCGCGATCGAGCCGCGGCGCAGGCCCGCCGCGAGCGCCGGGAAGTCGACCTCGGCGATGTCTTCGATGTCCGCGACCGTGCGCACCCCGGCGAGCGGGACCCCGGCGTAGGTCGCGACACCCGCGGACTGGCTCACGCCCGGGACCACGGCGAAGCGGACAGCGGTCCGCGCCACGGCCTGAACCTCGCGGACCACGGAGTCGTGGCCGAACGGGTCGCCGGTGACGAGGTGGACCGCGTTACGGCCGGACTTGGCCTCGTTGAGGAGCACCTTCGCGACGTCCCCGGGCGCGCCCTCGGCCGGAGACCATTCGGCCTCGGGCGGCACTACCTCCCGCAGCGCGGTGAGGAGCGTGTCGGGTACGCCCCGGTCGTAGACGACGTGGTCGGCGTCGGCCAAGGCGTCGTAGGCCCGGCGGGTGACCAGGCCGGGATCGCCCGGCCCGGCTCCGACGAACGCGATGTGGCCGGCCGGCTTACGGGTGCGGGTCATTGTGCACTCCCAGGTACAGCATCATTCTCATCCGTCTCCCCACCGTTGAAGGCGAAAAGACGATCTGCGCCCGCCGCGAGCAGGTCCGCGGCGAGAAGCCGGCCGATCTGGTCGGCGTCGGCGAAGGTGCCCGTGCGCGACAGCCGGATGGCGTGACGGCCGTCTTCGCTGAAGACCGCGCCGCGCAGGTAGATCTCGTCTTCACTAGCGGCACCGGCCGCTCGATCCGGTGCCCGCAGGGAACCGGGAGGACGGCCGGGGCCAGCCCCAGCTTCACTGATCTCGGCCAGGCCCGCGATCGGCGCGGAGCACCCGGCCTCGAGCTGGGCGAGCAGACCACGCTCGGCGGCGACCGCCGCCCGCGTGGCCGAGTGGTCGAGCGCGCTCAGCGCCGCCACCAGGTCGTTGTCGTCGGCCCGGCACTCCACCGCCAGGGCGCCCTGGGCGGGCGCGGGCAGCATCAGCATCGGGTCGAGCGCCTCGGTCGCCTCGGCGGACCGGCCGAGCCGGTCGAGACCAGCCTTGGCCAGCACGATCGCGTCCAGTTCGCCGGACGCGACACGGCGCAGCCGGGAGTCCACGTTGCCCCGGATCGGCGTCGTCCGCAACCCCAGGCCGAGCGCCTGGAGCTGGGCGATCCGCCGCAACGCCCCGGTGCCGACCAGGGAACTCGGCGGCAGTTCGGCCAGGGTCAGGCCGTCCCGGGCGACGAGCACGTCACGTGGGTCCGCCCGCTCCGGCACGGCCGCGATGATCAGGTCGTCCGTCGACGCCGTCGGCAGGTCCTTGTACGAGTGGACGGCGAAGTCGATCTCCTTGGCCAGCAGCGCGTCCCGCAGGGCGGAGACGAACACGCCCACCCCGAGGCGCTGCACCGGCGCCGCCGAGCGGTCGCCCGGCGTGACGATTTCGACGAGTTCCACGGCCTGACCGGTCGCGGCGGTCACCGCGTCGGCGACCATCTGCGACTGGGCCAGCGCCAGGGCCGAACCCCTCGTCCCCAGACGAAGCTTCACTTCGCACCATCCTCTTGCCGGCTCGCAAGCCCATCCGGGCTCACGGCCGTTATCGGGCTCGCGGCCTCTTCCGGGCTCACGGCCGCTATCGGGCTCGCGGCCTCTTCCGGGCCCGCGGGCGGCACGGCCTCGAAGATCACCGCGACGTTCTCGCCCTTGGGCATGGCGGCACCGCTCGGCGCCACCTCCGCGGGCACCGACAGGCCGAACAGGTCCCGCAACAGCTTCGGGTACGCCTCTCCGCCCGGACCGGCCGCGAGCTGCCGGACGCGTACGGTCGGCTCGTGCAGCAGCCGCTGAACGATGCGGTGCATCGCGTGGGCGACCTCGGCGCGCTGATCGGCGGTCAGGTCGGAGCGCCGCGCCAGGCGGCCCATCTCGGCCTCGACGAGTTCGTCGGCGCGCGCCCGGAGGGCGGCCACCGTCGGGGCCACCTGCGAACCGCGCAGCCAGGTGAGGAACGCCTCGACCTCGGCGGCGACGATCGCCTCGGCTTCGTCGACGATGTGCGCCGCGTGCCCATGCGCCCCACCGGCCTCGGCGAGATGCTCGACGTCGATCACGGTGACGCCCGGCAGCTGCTTCACGGCCGGCTCGACATCACGCGGGACGGCGAGGTCGACGATGACCGGACGGCCGCCCGACTCGGCGACCATGGACGCGGTCAGCACGTGCCCGATCGAGGCGGTCGCGGTCACCACGACGTCGGCCTCGGCCAGCAGCCTCGGCAGCTGATCGAACGGGGCCGCGTGGACGGCGTACAGCTCTGCCAGGCGCTCGGCGCGCTCGTGGCCCCGGTTGACCACGGTGATCTGCTCCACCGCTGCCCGGCTGAGCGCCGAGACGGCGAGCGAGCCCATCGCGCCCGCGCCGATGACCAGCGCCCGGCGCCCGGTCAGCGAACCGGCCCGGGCCAACGCGGCCGTCACCATGCTCCGGGGCGCCTGGTCGATGCCGGTCTCGGCGTGCGCCCGCTTGCCGACGCGCAGCGCCTGCTGGAGCAGCTCGTGCAGCAGCCGGCCGACCGCCTCCGCCTCCGTCGCGGCGGCGTACGCCTCCCGCAGCTGGCCGAGGATCTGGGCCTCACCGACGACCATGGAGTCCAGTCCGGCGGCGACGCGGTAGACATGTGAGACCGCGTCCGCCCCGTGGTGGACGTAAAGACTTCCGGCCAGCTCGTCCGCGCTCAGCCCGGACTGCTCGGCCAGGGCGGCGACGACCTGGCTCAACCCGGGGTGGAAGGCGGGGACGGCCGCGTACACCTCGACGCGGTTGCACGTCGAGACGAGGGCGACCTCAGCCACGTGCGGCCCGGCGACGAGCCCGCGCAGCAGCCGGTGCTGCTCGGCGGGCGGCACGCTCAACCGCTCCAACAGCGGCACGCTCGCACTGCGATAGGACGCGCCGACGACGATCAGGTTCACGCTGCCACCTCCCCAGGTCGGGCCGCTGAACCGCGCGCAACGCCGTTGGCCTGTCCGTTGCCGTTGGCCTTGCGATGCTCGTGGAACGACAGGATCTGCAGCTCGACCGCGAGGTCGACCTTGCGTACGTCGACGCCCTCCGGCACGGAGAGCACACACGGGGCGAAGTTCAGGATGCTGGTGACTCCGGCCGCCACGAGTTGGTCCGCGACGCTCTGGGCGGCACGCGCCGGAGTGGCGATCACTCCGATCGCGATCCGCTCCTGAGCCACCGTAACGGCAAGTTGGTCGATGTGCCGCACGGCGAGTCCGTGAACCCGCTCCCCGATGCGGGCGGGGTCGGCGTCGAACAGCGCCACGATCTCGAAGCCACGGGTGGCGAATCCGGCGTATCCGGCGAGCGCGTGGCCGAGGTTACCGAGGCCGACCAGGGCGACGCCGCGGTGGATCGTGAGACCCAGGACATGCTCGATCTGCTCGATGAGCCGGGTGATGTCGTACCCGACGCCCCGCGTGCCGTAGGAACCGAGGTGCGACAGGTCTTTGCGCAGCTTGGCGGAGTTCACGCCGGCCGCGGCGGCCAGTCCCTCGCTCGAGACGGTGTCCTGCCCGGCCTCCAGCATCTGATGCAAAGACCGCAGGTACTCCGGCAGCCGAGCGACCGTAGCGTCCGGCAGATCCGGAAAGTCCGGACCCGCACCGTTACGGGTACTCAGTCCGGCTTCTCCGCCGGAACGCTGCTGACTCATGTGACTCCGTGCCGACTCGGCTTGCTTTCGCTGGACCCCACCACACGCACGCCAACTGGCTGTGCTATCAGGGCCCGTCGCGGTAACAGAGTAGGCGCTTGTGAAGACGTGCACAAATCGCGATCTTGATAGATCGCCCGGGTGTGGCGACGCAGCCAGCGCCCACCCGCGACATGGATGATCCCGAGAGATGCCCCCGCGGCACACATGCCCTCCATTCTCGAGATCGCGCATGCGGCAGGTGGGCGCTGCGATTGCGATTATTTCGCAAGCAGGGATATTTCAGCCCGCGCCGCGCCGCCCCTCCATCCTGCGGTGCTGCATCCTCTCGATGTCACGCGCAGTGACGAAAGTCGCGTTCCACCGAGGCCGTACGCACAGCGTGACGAGCGTTACGCCGACCGCCGTCCCGCCCGCGACCGCCACTACGCTGAGCGACGTGAAGCACCTCGTCTGGGACTGGAACGGCACCCTCCTCAACGACTTGGGCCTGGTCGTCGCGTCCACCAATGTGGCGCTGACCTCTTCCGGCGGGCAGCCGGTGACCGAGGACGAGCACCGGCGCGACTTCCGGCGGCCGATCATCGACTACTACGGCTCCCTACTGGGCCGGACGGTCGAGCCGGAGGAGTTCGCCCGGATGGACACGATCTTCCACGACGAGTACCGGATCGGGCTCCTCCAGGTCGACCTGGCGGCCGACGCCCGCGACGCGATCGCCACCTGGACCGGTACGCAGTCCCTGCTGAGCATGTGGTTCCACCACGAACTCGTCCCCACCGTCGACCGTTTCGGTCTGACGCCGCACTTCGCCCGAGTCGACGGCCTACGCGACCCGATCGGCGGCGGATTCAAAGCCGGCCACCTGGCGGCGCACCTGACGGAGCTGGGCGTCGAAGGCGCCGAGACGGTGCTCATCGGCGACTCGGTGGACGACGCCCACGCGGCCGCCTCGGTCGGAGCACACTGCGTCCTGTACGCCGGTGGCTTCACCGACCCGGTCAAGCTGCGGGAGGTCGGCGTACCTGTGGCCGGGACGCTGCTCGAGGCGATCGCGCTCGCCTCCCGCTGACCGCGGCAGCCCTACTGCACGGCGCGAGCGCTCGCTCCGCCGGCAGCGCGCAGAAAGCAGCGCGGGGAGCCGGGTCAGGCGGCGAGGTCGCGGAGCAGCCGGGCCCCTTCGACCCGCCAGTATCCGTGTTCCTTGCCGTCCAGCATGATCACCGGGATCCGGTCGCCGTATTCGGCTTCCAGTTCCCGGTCGCCGGTGATGTCGATCTCGGCGAACGGCACACCTAGGTCGTCCAGCGTCGCGACGGCGTCGGAGCAGAGGTGACAGCCGGGCCGGGTGTAGAGGGTGACGCGGGGCTGCTCAGACATCCCGCAAGACTACTTTGCGGACCTTGCCGATCGCCGAGTGCGGCAGTTCCGGGACGAAGGAGATCAGCGTCGGGCATTTGAACCGGGCCAGGTTGCGTTCGCAGTGGCGGATCAGTTCTTCTTCATCCACGGAGCTGCCCGCCGCTCGGACTACGAACGCGCGCACGGTCTGGCCGCGTACCGGGTCGGGTGCGCCGAGGACGGCGGACTCGGCGACTCCTGGATGCATGCCGAGCACCAGCTCGACCTCGTACGGGTAGACGTTGAAGCCGTTGACGATGATCAGTTCGCCGATGCGGTCGACCAGGAACAGGTCGCCGTCGCCGTCGGCGTACGCGACGTCGCCGGTCGCCCACCAGCCGTCGGGGTCGGGGCCGCCGCGGCCGTCCGGCCAGTAGCCGGAGAAGAGGTTGTCGCCGCGGACCACGATCTCGCCGGGGTCGCTGCCGGGGCTGTCCGGCGATTCGTGTTCGAGTCCTGGTCCGTCGCCGTCGTCGTCCAGCGAGGGGCTGCCCGCCCGCCAGACGTCGTCGCCAGTGGAGGAGACCAGGCGCAGTTCGATCCCCGGGAGGGGCCGCCCGATCGAGCCCACTTTCAGCGCCGGGGCGGCCAAGGTCGAGGACACGACCGGCGAGGTCTCGGTCAGGCCGTAGCCGATGTGGACGTCGACGCCGGTGATGGCGGTGAACTTGCGAGCGGTCACCGCTTCCAGGGGCGCTGCGCCGCAGACGGCGACGCGTACCGACGACATCGGCGCGGCGGAGGTCAGGCTCGCCGCCCAGAGCGTGTACATCGACGGCACGCCGACCACCACGCTGACGCCTTCTTCGGCGATCAGCCGCAGCGACTCCTCAGCGTCGAACCGGTCGGTGAGCACGCCGCACGCCCCGTGGTAGGCCACCGCGCCGAGGCCCGAGTTCAGCCCGTAGGCGTGGAACATCGGCAGGCCGAGCAGCGCCACGTCGTTGCCGTCCAGGATGGCCGGTTCGACCGCCTCGAGCTGCACGTGGTTGGCGATCAGCGCCCGGTGGGTCAGCATCGCGCCCTTCGGCGCGCCCTCGGTGCCGGAGGTGTAGAGCAGCACCGCCAGGTCGCTGTCCGCGGGTGGGCGCGGGTTGGGGGCCGCGTCGCGCGCGAGCGCCCGGGCCAAGGCACGGCCCGCGTCCTCATTTCCACTGCAGGTGTACGCCCAGCGCAGCGACTCGAGTTCACCGCCGATGCCGGCGACGGCCGCGGCGACCGCGTCTGTCGCGATGAGCACACTCGCGCCGGAGTCGGCCAGGACGTGGCGGAGTTCCCGGGGTGTGTAGCCGGGGTTGACGGGGACGGCGACGAGTCCGGCCCGTAGTGCGCCGAAGAAGGACACCGCGAATTCGGGGATGTTCGGCAGGGCGATCGCGACCCGCGCGGGTCGCCCGTCGGTGTCCGGCGCGCCCAGATTACGCAGCCCGCCCGCCACCGAGTCCACTTGCGAATCCAATTCGGACCAGGTCAGGGTGCGTCCGTTGTGCCGCAGCGCCGGGCGATCGGGGTGTCGGCGCGCGGCGCGCTGGACATAGCCCGCGAGGGTGGCGTACTCGGCGACATCGGCGGCGATCGCATCCTGCACGTTCGGGAGTCTTCCACACGACGAAAAAGCGCGGCACCCCCATGAATCTCGTTCGTTGTAGTGATCGGATCACCGTGTCGTCACGGTCGGGTCACCCGCGGGGGTGAAACGCCGAACCCGGCGATCCACTTCGATCCCTCCCTGATCAGCGATTTTCCGAATCTCCTTGCAGCTCTGAGTACCTGGGAACGTGACCACGGCGTGTCTGCCGTGACACGCCGTGTGATTGATGAAGTAAAGCCGCACACGATGTGCGACGTCCGTGCGAAAGCAGCGGAAATACTCCCCCCAATGGCCGGACAGTTTTCGTGAACACGCACACCAGGGTGGGTTTGGCCCTATCATTCCGAGGGTCGGCTCACCCGTTTTGGCATGATCCGACACCCCTCAACCAGAGGAGGCCGCTGTGCCCGTTCTTGCACCGCACCCGTGCTTAATGGGTGTTTGTCGGCTTATGGTGAGAGACGCCCCGTTTGCCGCCGCCCGCCCCTGCGGCTCCGCATCCGGGCGCTCGGAGGTGACGGCATGACAAGCAGTGCGTACTACGGCGTGAGTCCCGAAGTGTCCGCCGCACGGCAGGCACTCACCGAGGGTCTGGACGCCCTTCGCACTTCACTCAACGAACTTCTCCTGAATCCGCTACTGAGCGTCACGTCGCGGAGCGAGGGCGCCGCGGTCCGGGCGCGTACGCGGACCAAGACGGGTAACGACAGCGGCCACCACAATCCGGCCGCCAAGACCCCCGCCACCAAGCCGATCGGCGGCCGGGTCAACGGTCGTCCGGTAGCGCCCGCCCAGGGCGGCGCGGTCACCGTGCCCGACTCGGAGACCACGCTGCTCCCGGTCCTGCCCGACGAGGACACCCAACGCGTCGACCCGCCCGGCGGCGGGCAGCCCGCGTACCCGAGCCGGCCCGATCCGGGCGACGCCGCCGCCGAGGTGTGGGCGCTCGTCGAGCGAGCCCAGGCGGGTGAGGCCGAGGCGTTCGGGCTGATCTACGACCGGTACGTCGACACCGTTTTCCGGTTCATCTACTTCCGGGTGGGCAACCGGCCGCTGGCCGAGGACCTGACGAGCGACACCTTCCTGCGGGCGCTCAAGCGCATCGGCAGCTTCACCTGGCAGGGCCGTGATCTCGGCGCCTGGCTGGTGACCATCGCCCGCAACCTGGTCGCCGACCATTTCAAGTCCGGCCGCTACCGCCTCGAGGTCACCACCGGCGACGTCCTGGACGCCGACCGCGAGGACCGGGGCCCGGAGGGCAGCCCGGAAGCCGCCGTCGTCGACCACATCACCAATGTCGCTCTGCTGACCGCGGTGAAGCAGCTGAACCCGGAGCAGCAGGAGTGCATCGTGCTCCGATTCCTCCAGGGTTTCTCCGTCGCGGAGACCGCTCAGGCGATGGGCAAGAACGAGGGCGCCATCAAGGCGCTGCAGTACCGAGCCGTCCGCGCGCTCGCCCGACTCCTTCCGGAGGGCTTCCAGCCGTGACCCCGCTCACCGCCCCCGCAGTGAGCCGAGTCACGCCCCGGCTCTCCGTAACCCCAGACCCCCCGCGGCCGTTTGACCGAGTACGACCGGAGTCCGTGGACACACTCCGGCAGTCCGCCGCGACCAGCGAAGGGGGGTGCCCGCTATGAACACTGTCTTCGACCGGCGGCGCGCCGAGCGCTTCGCCCGACTCCTGGACGAGGCCAACGGCGGCCGGCGTCATCATTCCCATTCCCGTCTCGACGCCCAGCTCGCGGAGTTCGTGACGCTCGGCGACCAGCTCCGGGGCACGCACGTGCCCGGTCCGAATCCGGACTTCCGGAGCAGCCTGCGCGCTCAGCTGATCGCCACCGCCGAGCGCGAGGGCATCGGCGTCACCGCGACCGAGCCGGAACCCATCCTGGTGAAGCCGGCCCGGTCCCGTACGCGCATCGCGATCATCGCGGGCGTGGCGACCGGCACTCTCGCCGTCTCCGGCATCTCCATGGCCAGCGGCGACGCCAATCCCGGCGACGCGCTCTACCAGGTCAAGCGATCGACCGAGCGAGCTCAGCTCGCGCTGGCCAGCTCCGACCTGTCGCGCGGGCAGCTCTACCTGGAGTTCGCCCGTACGCGACTGAGCGAAGCCAGTGCCGTCCGGTCCGACAGCGGCAGCTTCACCACCGCCTTGACGGACATGGACAAGGACACGATCGAGGGCGTACGCCTGCTGACCACGTCGGCGATGGGCCAGGGCGGCACCGCCGCGCTCGACACCGTCGACCGGTTCGTGGCCGATCAGAAGTCCTTGATGGGCCAGCTCACGGCGCTGGTGGACGGGCCGTCCCGGCAACGGGCCGCCGCGTCGGCCACGTTGCTGGACGCCATCTCGGACCGCTCTCACTCGCTGCGCGCCGCGCTCGCCTGTGGAGCGAAGGCGACCTCGGCGGCCGACGCGCTCGGCCCGGCGGCGTCGCCCTGCCCGGCCCCGGCCGGTCAGCAGCCCGAGACCACCGTCCCGCGGAGCACCTCGACGACGACCCCGCGACCGGCAACGGCGCCGAGCGTGGGGACCAGCGGCGAGGCGACGACGCCGGCTCAGATCGCGCCGTCCGCCTCGGCCTCGCCGCAGCCGTCGGCGAGCACCGAGGGCGACGAGGGTCTGCTCGGCGAACTCGGCCGCATCCTGGGCGATCTGCTCGGGAACTGATCACCGGACGGCTGTTGAAGGATTCACCTTCGAGATCCGGGGGCGTCACCGCAGGGTGGCGCCCCCGGTCGCATACAACCGCTACGCTCTACAGACGTGTTGCCGGGATTGGGAGGCGAAGCGGCCGTGACGGAGCCATACGAGCGCGTCAAGGCGGCTGCCTTCTTCGATCTGGACAACACCCTGATGCAGGGCGCCTCGCTGTACTACTTCGCTCGTGGTCTGGCCGCCCGGAAATACTTCACCACCACCGATCTGCTCCGGTTCGGCTGGAGCCAGGTGAAGTTCCGGCTGCTGGCGGCCGAGCACGCCGGCGACATCGCCGAGGCCCGGCAGGCGGCGCTGGCCTTCATCGAGGGCTGGCGCGTCGAGGATGTCAGCCGGCTCAGCGAGGAGATCTTCGACGAGCTGATGGCCGAGCGGATCTGGGCCGGCACTCGGGCCATCGCCGAGCAGCACATCGCCGACGGCGACCGGGTCTGGCTGGTGACGGCGGCCCCGGTCGAACTCGGTGAGGTGATCGCCCGGCGACTCGGCCTGACCGGCGCGCTCGGCACGGTCGCGGAGATCCACAATGGCGTCTACACCGGACGGCTGGTCGGCGAGATGCTGCACGGCCCGGCGAAGGAGACCGCCGTCCGCGCGCTGGCCGCCGCCGAGGGCTTCGACCTCGCCGACTGCTACGCGTACTCGGATTCGGTGAACGACCTGCCGATGCTCAGCGCGGTCGGGCACCCCACCGCGGTCAACCCGGACGGCGCGCTGCGGCGGCACGCCCGGGCGCGGTCCTGGCAGATCCGCGACTTCCGCACCGGCCGCAAGGCGGCGAAGGTGGCGGTCCCGGCGACGCTGGCGGCCGGTGTCCTCGCCGGTGCGGTCGCGGCCGGCCTGGCCATCCGCGCTCGCCGCGACTGACCGCCGTCCGGCGCTCAGCGCAACGCGTGCAGGTCGACGACGTGCCACGTCACGTCGTCGCCGGTGCCGCTGCCCCACCACACGAAACCACCGCGCCCCATGATCTGTCCCGCGCCGTCGGCGAGGGCGATCGTCCGGCGCTCTTGGATGTCGTAGAGCAGAACCTGCTGCCGGGCCAGCGCGGACGCACCGGACCCCTGACGGGAGAAGACCTCCCAGCGATCGAGCAGCCCCACGTCGACGAGCGCGGCGGTCACCGAGCCGGACGCCGCCCGATGCCGCTCACGGCCGTCGATCCGCATGACGTCGATCCGGGTCGCCCCGCCATCACCGCCCAGCACCAGTACGCGGCACACCGTAGAACTACAGCTGACCAGCTCGGACGCCTGGTTGGGGATGGACTGGCGACGCCCGGTCTGCCAGTTGACGAGCGCGGTCGCCCCACCGCCGGCGGTCATCGCGCTCACGAGCCAGTCGCCGCCGACCGACTGCCACCCGCCGTCGATGCGGCGTACCGAGACGTCGCCGCCGGCCACCGGAACCGAACGGATCTCCGAGGCCAGGACGTCGCCGGGCACCGCCGCAACCCAGTAGACCCGGCCGTCTCGGATGTGCAGGTCGTACTGCGAGTTGAAGAAGGCGAAGTCGCCCAGGTCCCGGGTGAGGATGTGGGCCGCCGAGCCGTCGCGCCCGGCGATCCAGATCGCGGCGTCGCCCTGACCGTCGTCCCCGGCGGTCTGCTCCAGCCAGGCGATCCGGTCGTCGCCCGCGGTGAAGCCGCCGAACTGGGGCGCCTCGTCCGCACCGAGGGTGCGTACGGTGCGAATCCGACCGTCGCCGTCCAAGATCACCAACGCGGTCTCCCCGCCGCCGGACGGGGTGGCGGTACCCAACGACGTCCGGTCGTCGAGGAACAGCATCGGCTCGTACGCCCAGTCGCCGTCGACGTAGCCCGGGACGTCCACCACGGCAGCCGACGGGAAGGCCTCCGTCAGCGTCCAATCCGTCCCCGGCGCATGGGGAGCCGGGAGGGTGAGCAGCCGGACGGAGGCGGCCAGGGCCACGACGAGAGCCACAGCCCCGCCGATCCGCAGCGTCGACCGCCGGCGGTGTTGACTCAGGCGCACCGGAAACAAGCTACTGCCTACTGGGCGAAGGGGTCCGGCCGCCGCTCCAGCAGACCGTGGATCATCTCCTGAATGGTCTCCCGGACCTGGTCGGCCAGGTTGAAGACGACCATCGGATCGTCGGCCTGGTCGGCCAGATCCTCGGTCGGGATGGGCTCGCCGAACTCGATCAGCCACTTGCTGGGCAGCGGCACCAGCCCCAGTGGCCCCAGCCAGGGGAAGGTCGGAGTCACCGGGAAGTACGGCGCCCCCAGGACCCGGGCCAGCGGCTTGATGTTGCCGATCAGGGGATAGATCTCCTCCGCGCCCACGATCGCGGCCGGGATGATCGGCACCCCCGTCCGCAGGGCGGCCGACACGAAGCCGCCTCGGCCGAACCGTTGCAGCTTGTAGCGGTCGCGGAAGGGCTTGCCGACGCCCTTGAACCCCTCGGGGAACACTCCGACGAGGTCGCCGCCGGAGAGCAGCCGTTCGGCGTCCGGCGTGCAGGCCAGCGTCGCGCCCGACTTGCGGGCCAGCTCGCTGAGGCCGGGCAGCTTGAAGACGAAGTCCGCGCCCAGCAGGCGCAGATGCCGGTGACCTTCCGACTCGTCGTGGCAGGCGATCGCCAGCATCAGCGCGTCCAGCGCCACCGTGCCGGAGTGGTTGCCGACGAGCAGTGCGCCGCCGTCGACCGGGATGTGCTTCGCGCCGATGATCTCGGTGCGGAACCACTCTCGCTGCAACAGCCGCAGCATCGGATGGAACAGGCCCTCGGTCAGCTCGTGGTCGAAGCCGAACTCGTCGACCTCGTACGCCCCCGACAGCCGCCTGCGCAGGAAGGCCAGCCCGGACGCGACCCGGCGATCCCAGACGTCGGTCTCCTCGGGGATGGCGTGCTCAGGCAGGTTCTCCGGAGAGGTCATTCACCGCACCTCCGCGCGTACCCGCTGGATCATGTCGAGGAAGGAGCGCTCAGCCGCCGCCAGCCGTTCCGGGGTGACCAGCGCGCCGGTCTGGTGGGTGCGGACGAAGTCCGCGAAGGCGTCGGGTGTGGAGCGGGGCGTGAAGCCGAATTCGCGGACCAGGCGCGTCGTGTCGACGACGCGGCCGTGCACGAACAGGTCGATCTGGTCGTTGCTGATGAGCCCGCGGCCGGTCGCGGCGCTGACCGCGAGGGCCTGCTCCACGATGGGCAACGCGATGCGGCCCGCTCGGCGGATGGCCTGGGAGAGCGTGACGACCCCGGCGCCGGCCACGTTGAAGGTGCCCGGGTGGCTCTCCAGGACCGACCGCTCGATGATCTCCAGCGCGTCGTCGACGTGGACGAACTGCATCCGCGGGTCGCGCCCGAGCACGGTCGGCACGGTAGGCCGGGTCAGATAGCGCAGCAGCGCGGTCTCGGCGCTGGCCCCGATGAACGGGGCGAAGCGGAGGACCGTCGCGGTGACGTCGGGCCGACGGCGGCGGAACCCGCGGACGTAGCTCTCGATGTCGAGAATGTCGCGGGCGTAGCCACCCCGGGGCACCTCGCGCGGCTCGGTGTCCTCGGTGAAGACGGCCGGATCGCGGAAGGACGCGCCGTACGCGGCCGTCGACGAGCGCACCACCAGCCGGCGCAGCGACGCGGCCTGCTGGCAGGCGGCGAGCAGCTGCATCGTGCCGATGACGTTCTGCTCCTTCATCGCCGCCCGGCCACCGCGCGCCTGATCGGGCGAGGAGACGACGGCGAGGTGCACCACGGCTTCGACGCCCAGATCGGCGATGACCTCGCCGGAGGCGCGCAGATCCGCCTGCACCACCTCGACGGAGCTGTCGGCGAGCAGGTGTTCGACCTCGGGTTGCGGAGGGAACGAGTCGAGCCCGATCACCCGGCCGACCCCGGTACGCGTGGCGAGGGTGGCCGCGATCCGCGCGCCGAGGAACCGGCTCACGCCGGTGACCAGAACCACCTCGGGTCTCGTCGCCATGCTCCCCCACCTTGGCCGAGCCCGGCGGTCGCCGGTCGGCAACGCACCGGGCTCAGGCACCCGCACTCATGACGCCGGCGAACCGGCGCGGGTCACTTGCCGAGACGGCGACGCTGGACGCGGGTCTTGCGCAGCAGCTTGCGGTGCTTCTTCTTAGCCATGCGCTTGCGGCGCTTCTTGACCACGGAGCCCATACGGCAGCCCTCTCATCACATGCTTCGGTTTCGCCCGGCGCGCGGACGCGCCATGGCGGAAGTTGGACATCTCGCCCCGCCCTCGGTTCGCGTACGCGCGAACGGGGCCGGAGCCGCTGTCCAGGGTAACCGCACGCATGCGTGTTCGTGAAACCGGGCGGTCACCCTCATGCGGCTTGGGAGAACGCGCCCCTCAAGTATTCGTGGACCGCGTGCTCGGGCACCCGGAAGGAGCGCCCGACCCGGACCGCGGTCAGGTCACCGGAGTGGACCAGCCGATAGACGGTCATCTTCGAGACTCGCATCAGCGTCGCGACCTCGGCGACCGTGAGGAAGCGCACCTCCGCCAGCTCGTTGTCGTGTGGCGTCCCGCGCGAATTCATGCCTTTCCCCCATCCAGCGTGTAAGTAGAACGTTAGCGGGGCTCATGTGGCTAACGCGACAGCTTTCAGTAATCGCCCGAACACACCCGGTTGCCCGCGCCCGATGGCTTGCGGGTACGCACGACGCCGGATCAGGGATCTCGGTCGAATCTTGGCCCAAGATTCGACGCAGATCCGTGATCCGGAGGCCTAAACCAGACAGTGCGAAACGGTCATTCGGTACGCAGGGCGACAACCGGATCGAGACGGCCGGCCCGTTGCGCCGGCACGACGCCGAAGATGATCCCGACGCCGGCCGAGACGCCGAAGGCGAGCGCGAGCGACCACCACGTGACGGTCGCCGGCACCGGCGACAGGGCGGCCGTGATCAGCGAGGCGGCGACGCCCAGCGTCATCCCGAGTACGCCGCCGATGGTGGTCAGCAGCACCGCCTCGAGCAGGAACTGCACTCCGATGTCACGTGGCTTGGCGCCGACGGCTTTCCGGAGTCCGATCTCCTTGGTTCGTTCGCGCACCGACACCAGCATGATGTTGGAGACGCCGACTCCGCCGACGAGCAGCGAGATCCCGGCGATGGCGGCGAGCACCGTGGTGAGTACGCCGAGGATGTCGGCCAGCACGCCGAGGATCTGATCCTGGGTGACCGCGCTGAACTCGGTGTCCGGATGACGTTTGCGCAGCTCAGCGAGGACTCGGTCGCCGAGCGGGCCGACCGACTCCGCGTCCGGCGCCTTGATCGCGAAGGCGTCGATGCGGTTCGTGCCGAACAGTCGCTGCGCGGTGCTGATCGGAATGTGCACCTCGGTGTCCCGGTCGACGCCCAGGCTCTGCCCGAGCGGCGCGAAGACGCCGACGACGCGGAAGCGTACGCCCGCGATCGTGATCTGCCGCCCGACGGCGTCCCGGTCGCCGAACAGCGTCC
The DNA here is from genome assembly GCF_040654195.1 of Hamadaea sp. NPDC050747. NCBI lineage: Bacteria > Bacillati > Actinomycetota > Actinomycetes > Micromonosporales > Micromonosporaceae > Hamadaea > Hamadaea sp. NPDC050747. The sequence goes on along the minus strand of NZ_JBFAHM010000003.1, from coordinate 45,232 downwards.
GAGCCGTTTTGGCGCCCAGCACGGCGACGCGCCTTCCGGTGTCGACGTCCGTACGCGCCAGGTACGAACCGCTGTGCAGGGTGCGTACGAAGACCTTGGGGGTGGTCTCCATGACGCCGAGCACCGTGGTGAAGGTGGAGTTCCGCCCGGCCCGCACGGTTTCGCCGGAGGTCAGCGACACCGTCACCCGGTCCCGGTCGCCGACCGTCCGGATGACCGCGTTGAGATCGCTCGTGTCGAGCGGCGACGCGGTCGGCGCGGAGTTGAAGTCCACCTTGCCCGGCACGACGAACATCAAGTTCGCGCCCAGCCCTTCGACCTGCGACTCGACCTCGTTCTTCGTGCCGGTGCCGAGCGCCACGAGCACCACGACGGCGGCCACCCCGATCACCATGCCCAGCATGGTCAGCCCGCTGCGCAGCCGGTTGGCCCGCAACGCGTCCAGCGCGACCCGCCACGCCTCCGCCAGCCTCACGCCGCCCCGCCCTCGTCCGCCTCGATGACGCCGTCTCGCATGTGGATGCGCCGGCCGGCCCGGGCGGCCACCTCCCGGTCGTGGGTGACCAGCACCAACGCCGCGCCCGACTCGGCGTTCAACCGTTCCAGCAGCTCCATCACGGCCTGCCCGGTCGCGGTGTCCAGGTTGCCGGTCGGCTCGTCGGCTAGCAGGACCGTCGGTTCGGTCACGAGCGCCCGCGCGATGGCCACCCGCTGCTGCTCACCGCCCGAAAGCTGGTTCGGGCGATGGTCCACGCGATGCGCCAGGCCGACGCGCGCCAGCGTCTCGCGGGCCCTCTCCCGGCGCTCGCGGGCGTTCAGACCGCGATAGACCAGCGGCAACGCGACATTGTCCAGAGCAGTGGTACGCGCAAGGAGGTGAAACGACTGGAAGACGAAGCCGATGGTCTGGTTGCGCAGCTGAGCCAGCTCCGCGGGCGTCAGCGACGAGACGTCCCGCCCGTCGATGCGCAGCGTCCCCGCCGTCGGCCGGTCCAGCCCGCCGAGCAGGTGCATCAGCGTCGACTTGCCGGAGCCGGAGGGGCCGATGACGGCCACATAGGCGGCACGCTCCACCGTGAAGGAGACCCCGCGCAACGCCGGAACGGTCACTCCGCCGAGGTCATAGGTCCGCTCCACGTTCACCGCCTCGATCGCGGCCGGCCCGGCAGCGGCGGTCACGGCAGTTCGTCTCCGGGGTGCACCTTGTCGGCGCCCCGGACGACGACCCGGTCGCCGGGCTGAAGTCCGTCGGTGATCTGCACCAGATCCTCGCCGGAGACGCCGAGGATCACCGGACGCCGCTCGGCCTTGCCGTCCGGGCCGCGTACCCAGGTCAGCGATTGGCCCTCGGCGGTGAAGACGGCTGCGGCCGGCACCGCGACGGCCGAGTTCGCCTGGCGTACGCGGAGGTGGGCGACGGCGTTCATGCCCGGCCGCGGCGTCGGGGCGCCCGCCGGTGGGGTGAGACTCAACCGCACCCGGTACGCCACCCCGCCGCGCGCGTTGGCCGTCGGCAGGACGTCGATGCTGGCGACGCGGGCGGGGTAGCGGACGTCGGTCGCGGCGTCGAGTTCGACGTCGGCGTCCAGCCCCGGCTTGACCAGCAGGATGTCGGTCTCGTCCACCTCGGCCACCAGGCCGAGTTCGCTGACGTCGACGATGGTCAGGATGGCGGTCCCGGCCGACACCGGGCCGCCCTCGGGAACGGTCTGCGAGACGCCGGGGATCGAACCCGTGCCGCTGCCCCCGGTCGTCGGCGTCTGCCCACCGGCCGCCGCGCCGAGTAGCGACGACAGGTCCACTCCGCTCGCGGCCGAACTGTTCGCCCCGCCCAACTGGATCACGCCGGCGATCGGCGCGCGCAGCGTCAGCGCGTCGACCGTGGCCTTCGCCAGGTCGTACGCCTGCTGCGCCTGGAGTTTCTGGGCGGCGCCCAGGGCGCTCATGGCGCTGCCGATGGACTGCAGACCGCGCTGCACTCCGCGAACCGCCGAGGTCACCGCCTTCGACGCGGCGGCGTATTGCTGCTCGGCCGCGTCGACCTGCGCGAGCAGCGCCTTCTTCAGCGCCGGGTCGGCGATGTACGCCACCGCCGCGCGGGCCTGGTCGAACGCCTTGGCGGCGGCCTCGTCGAGCTGCCGGGCGGTCCCGCTGAGATCCACCCGGACCCCACCGCCACCGCTGGACCGCTTCGCCAGGTCCAGCGCCTTCTTCGCATCCCGCAGCCGTTGCTGCGCCGTGGGCGAGTCGACGACCGCGACGATCTGGCCCTTGGCGACCTGATCACCGGCGGAGACGGCGAGCCGCGCCAGCGTCCCCTCGGCCGGTGCGGTCATGGTCGCGGCGGCGCGGGCGACCACCGAGGCGGGCGCGTCGACGATCTCGACCACGTCGGCCCGGCTCACCTCCGCCGTCGCGATGCCCTCGTCGCCGCCGCCACAGGACGCGGCGCTCAAGGCCACGAGGACGGTCACCGCCCCTGCCAACACCATCGGTCGCCGCACTCGCGTGATGGTAGTCAACTTGAGCAGGTTTCACAGCGGGGCGAACGGTGGTCACACGGAGGAACGGATGAACTCCACGCAGCCGGCCTCCACTGTGGTCCAGTTCTCGCCGAAGATCGCCGGGGCGGCCTGGGCCTCGGTCTGGTGGTCGTGCACCACCGCGTCGAAGAACTCCCGCATCTTCTGCTCGCCGTACTTCTCGGCGAGGTGGCGTACGGCCAGGAAGGCGACTCCGTAGGCGGCGGCCGCCTTCGCGTCGCCGTCGCTGTCCCCCGGTGCGCTGACGGCCACCTTGCCGTCCCAGGAGCCCTCGACGAACTTCTTCGTCTCCTCGATGGCGCTGTAGCGGCTCACCGACGCGCCGTCCATGTCGGCGTACTCGGCGATGCCCTCGATCAGCCACCAGGCTCGGGACCGGCTGCCGCCGGGCAGCGTCGCGGCGTGCGTCATCTCGTGCCGCAGCAGGTTGTCGATGTACCAGCCCTGCAGGTCCTTGCCGTTCAGCACGATGTTGGAGGCGTCGCCGACCTCGATCGTCACGCCGCCGGACCACTCCGGGGGATCCCAGTCGTACCAGGTCTTCCACTCGGTCGGACCGGCGTAGAAGATGACGTACTTCGTCGGCGGCTTGCCGCGGTACGCCAACCGGTCGGCCACCTTCGCGGCCGCCTCGGCCTGGTTCGCGACGTTGTCCAGGAGCGACGCGTACGCCTTCGTGGTGGCCACGACGGTGCGGTCGCCCACTTTCGCGATGAGGTCGCTGACCTCCCACGGCCGGGGCGCGTTCGCGGTGTCCTCCGGCTCGAGCGACGTCATCAGCGCGGTGTCCGGATCGGCCAGCCGCCACGTCGTCACCATGGAGTAGTCGTCGAGGTCGCAGGTCGTGGCGCCGAAGCAGGGGTGCCCGTCGACGCGTACGCGCCAGGTGGTGGCGAACTCCCTGCCACCGGTGGCGGTGATCGTGAGCAGGTCGTTCTCCCACGCGCCGATCTTCATGTTGCGCAGGGAGGCGTACTGCTTGCGCAGTTGGGCGACGAGCGTCCCCTTGGCCGGATCGATCACCTTCACGTATCCGGTGAGGTCGCCGCGCAGGAGCGCTTGGGACTGCACGTCCAGCGCCGCCTGCACGCGGTCCTGCGCCCAGTTCTGGAAGACCGCCTGGGAGTCGCCCGGATTGGGGCGGCGGGCCGGCGACCGGGACGCCTTCGGCGTGGCCTTCGTGCTCACGCCCGCGGTCGGTTGGGCCGACGGCTCCGCGGGCGACCGCGTCGCCACGTACGCGACCACGCCGACGACCGGGATGGCGCAGGCGATCAGGACGACGAACACCGCCAGGACGGCCAGCCGGCCGAACCAGGGCCGCTTGGGCGGAGGCGGCGGCGGGGCGTACGCACCCGGCCACGGCGGCGTCGGATAAGGCGGCGTCGGATAAGGCGGCGTCGGATAGCTCGGATAACCGGGCGGCGGTGCCGGGTAGCCCGGAGGCGGAGCCGCTGGACCCGGCGGATACGTCGGATACCCCGCCGGCGGGTACGCCGGAGCCGCGTACGGCGGCCCGCCGAGCTGACCGGCCTGCCGCTGTTGGGGGATCTGCGGCTGCCACAGCGGCGGGACCGGCCCTGGCTGCGGGACCTGACCTGTCGGCGGGACCGGACCAGGGACCGGACCGGGGACCGGACCTGAACCCGGCGGAACGGGGCTGGGCGCGCCCGGATAAGGCGGATTCGCCGCGGGGTGCGGGGGCTGCGGCGGGATCGGTCGCGTCGGCGGCTGCGAGTCGGCGGGCTGCGAGTCGGCGGGCTGCGGATCAGGCTGCGAAGGGTCCCCGGGGTGCACGGGCGGCAACGCTACTGGACGACCAGCCGAGCGTGGATCGCCCTTTCGGCCCATCCGCCGGGACCGCTCGGTACTCGCGTACGCGTGATCATCGCGTCAGCCACGCTGTTTCACGAGGCGAAATGTCCAGTGAAACAGCATGGCTGACGCGATGATCGAGAAATCCCGCGAGAGCGGCTCAGCGACCGACGGCGACCGGGGCCTTCGGCGCGACGGTGGCGCTCGGCAGCGCCGCCACCTCGTCGATCGCCGCCTTCTTCCGCGCCCGATGAGCGGCCACGTGCGACCGCGTCGCGCAGCGCTCGGAGCAGAACCGGCGGCAGTTGTTGGACGAGGTGTCCAGATAGACGTTGCCGCACCGCTCGTCGGCGCAGACGCCGAACCGGGCGCTGCCGTACTCGCAGAGCCAGACGGCCAGCCCCCAGGCCGCGCCGGCCAGGTATTCGGCCGAGGCGGACGCGCCCCGGCTCGTGACGTGCATGTGCCAGTCCCCGGCGTCGTGCCCCGAGATCCGCGGCTGGACCGGGAAGGTCTCGAGCAAAACGTTCAGATCGGCCACGGCGTCGGCGTCGCGGCCGGCCGCGCCGGCCTCGAAGACGTCCCGGAGCTTGCGTTGAGCCCGCCGGAAGACCGCCATCTCCTTATCGGCGACCGACTCCTTCATCCACTCCCGGTCGTCCGCAAAAAGCGCACGAAGGTCGTCGAGGGTGTCAAGCCGGACATTGACCAGGTCAACGGCGGTCTTGGCGTACGCATCGAAGTCCACCCGACAAAGGTAGAGCAATCTTGACGGAAGTGGTGTGCCGAGGTTTACCGGAACCGTTTCCGACGGACGGGACGTACCTCACAACCCGACTCCGGGCCGAATCGGAGATACGCTGCTGACATGCTCAGGTCGGTCATTCTCGCAGCGTCGCGATCCGGCAAGGTCGAAAAGTTCGTCGGCTCCGCCCCCGTCAGCCGGGACGTGGTCAAACGGTTCGTCGCCGGCACCGGTACGCCCGACGCCCTCCGGGTGACCCGGGAGCTGGCCGATCAAGGGCTGCGGAGCACGCTGGACTTCCTCGGCGAGGACACGCTGACGCCTGAGCAGGCGAGCGCGACCCGGGACGAATACCTCACCTTGCTGGCCGCCCTGGCCGAAGCGGGGCTGACCGGCGCGGCCGAGGTGAGCGTGAAGCTCTCGGCGCTCGGCCAGGCCTTCGACGAGGATCTGGCCGAGGCGAACGCCCGGGCGATCTGCGCGGCCGCCGCCGAGGCGGGCACGACGGTCACCCTGGACATGGAGGACCACACCACCACCGACTCGACGCTGTCGGTCCTGAATCGGCTGCGCAAGGACTATCCGGGGACGGGTGCGGTCCTGCAGTCCTACCTTCGGCGTACCGAGCAGGACTGTCGCGAGCTGGCGACCGCCGGCTCCCGCGTCCGGCTGTGCAAGGGGGCGTACTCGGAGCCCGAGCACGTGGCGTATCAATCCGCGCTGGACGTCGACAAGTCCTACGTCCGCTGCATGAACGTGCTCATGGCCGGGCAGGGCTACCCGATGCTGGCCACGCACGACCCAAGGCTGATCGCCATCGGCGAGGACCGGGCCCGGTGGTTCGACCGTGGTCCCGGCGAGTTCGAGTTCCAGCTACTCTACGGCGTACGCCCGGAGGAGCAGCGCCGGCTCGTCCGCGAGGGCTACCAGGTACGCGTCTACGTGCCCTACGGCACCGAGTGGTACGGCTACCTCATGCGGCGGCTGGCCGAGCGCCCGGCGAACATGATGTTCTTCGCGCGGGCGCTCGCCTCCAAGAAATAGCCGGCAGCCGGACAGGGCCGTCAGGTCAGAGGGACTCGGGGAGGTCCGGGTCCTCGTCGGAGGCCTGCCCGTCGGCGATCTCGCCGGTCACCAGGTAGATCACGTGGCGCCCCGCGTTCACCGCGTGGTCGGCGTACCGCTCGTAGAACCGGCCGAGCAGCGCGGCGTCGATCGCCGCCTCCACGCCGTGCTGCCACGACTCGCCGAGGATGACGGCGAACAGGTCGCGCTCCAGCGCGTCCATCACGTCGTCGTCGTTTTCCAGCTCGGCCGCACGCTTGGTGTCGTAGCGGGCCAGCACGAGGGTGATCTTGCCGGCGATGCGGTCGGCGACCTCGGCCATCTCGGCGATGACCGTGGCCAGCTCGGCCGGGACGGCGGCGGCCGGGTGCCGGCGCAGGGCGGTCTTCGCGACGTGGTCGGCGAGGTCGCCCATGCGCTCCAGGTCGGTCGCGACGTGCTGGGCGGTGATCACCATGCGCAGATCCCGGGCGACCGGCTGCTGCTGGGCGAGCAGGCGCAAGACCCGCTCCTCCACCTGGCGGTACAGCTCGTTGATCTCCGCGTCCCGGGCGACGACCCGGTCGGCCGCCTCCTTGTCCGCGGTGAGCAGCGCGTACGTCGCCTGGCGCATCTGGGTGCGGGCCGCCTCGGCCATGGAGACGAGCAGGTTGCCCACCTCGTGCAGGGCGGCGCCGAACGACTCTCGCATTGAAGATCCCTGTGGGTCGGTGTTGGTCGGTCGGGGGCCACGGTAGGTGCGCCGGGCGACCGCCAGATGAACAACGGTGAACGCCGAACCGCGCATAGGTGAACTTTGACTCCTGGCCCGGTTGTTTTGCCCCGGTTTTTCGGTTCGGTCTGGTAAACAACGGGCTATCGTTCCAGCGTGTTCCTCCGCCGCTCGTCAGCCGCCCCAGAGGTGGACGCGCTCGCCGGGCTCGGCCGCAAGAGCCTGGATTCGCTGCGCGTCGGCGTCGTCGTGCTCGACGACTCCGACCAGATCGCGCTGGCCAATCCGGCCGCCCGCGCGATGGGCCTGCTCCGGGCGGGTGCCGTGCCAGGCACTCCGGTCGCCCATCCCATTGTGCGTACGCTCGCCGCCCAGGTCCGGCGGACCGGCGTACGCCGTGAGGTGGAGCTGGACCTGCCCCGGGGCGCGGAGGGCAGCGACGCCGAACCGATGGGGGTCAGCCTCCGCGCGGTCGCCCTCGGCGGCGGCCTCGTCGCGGTCGAGGCGTTCGACGTCACCGACGCGCACCGGGTCGCCCGCGTACGCCGTGACTTCGTGGCCAACGTGAGCCACGAGCTGAAGACGCCGATCGGCGCGTTGCAGCTGCTCGCCGAGGCGATCCTGGACGCCACCGACGGCGAGGTCGACGTCGACTCCACCCGCCGCTTCGCCCTGCGGATGCAGCGGGAGTCCGTCCGCCTCGGCACGCTCGTCACCGAACTGCTCGAACTGACCCGTCTGCAGGGCGCCGAACCGCTGCCCGACCCGGAGCCGGTCCAGCTCGACTGGGTCGTCGCCGAGGCGGTCGACCGGTCGCGGACGGCCGCTCAGGCCAAGGCGATCGACATCGAGGTACGCGGCCGGCTCGACCTGACGGCGTACGGCAACGACAGCCAGCTCGCGACCGCCCTGGGCAACCTGATCGAGAACGCCGTCGCGTACTCCGACGAGGGGAAGACCGTCTCGGTGACGGTGCAGGGCGACGACGAGAAGATCGAGATCGAGGTCGCCGACGAGGGGATCGGCATTCCCCCGGAGGAGGTGGACCGGGTCTTCGAGCGGTTCTACCGCTCCGACAAGGCGCGTTCGCGGGAGGCCGGCGGCACCGGCCTGGGCCTGGCGATCGTCAAGCACATCGCGACCAACCACGGCGGTCGCGTCGATGTCTCCAGCCGGGTCGGCGGCGGTTCGACGTTCACCCTGCGGCTGCCGGCGCGGCCGCCCGAGGACGAGTTCGGGCTGACCCTGTCCGAACCGTTCTGACCCAGACCTGCCGCTAGCCCGGAGAGCTTGCCGCTAGCCCTGAGAAAGAGAGAAAGACGTGGCACGAGTACTCGTGGTGGAGGATGAGGAGGCGTTCTCGGACGCCATCTCCTACATGCTTCGCAAGGAGGGCTTCGAGGTGTCGGTGGCGGCCACCGGCACGGCGGCGCTCACCGAGTTCGACCGCTCCGGCGCCGACATCGTCCTGCTCGACCTGATGCTCCCGGAGATGTCCGGGACCGAGGTCTGCCGGCAGCTCCGCGTCCGGTCGAGCGTCCCGATCATCATGGTCACCGCGCGCGACAGCGAGATCGACAAGGTCGTCGGGCTGGAGCTCGGCGCGGACGACTACGTGACCAAGCCGTACTCGCCGCGGGAGCTGGTCGCCCGCATCCGCGCGGTGCTGCGCCGCCGTTCGCAGGAGCCGGTCGACGCCGGCGGCGCGACGCTCAGCGCCGGGCCCGTCCGCATGGACGTCGAGCGGCACGTCGTCACGGTCTCCGGCGACACCGTCCCGCTGCCGCTCAAGGAGTTCGAGCTGCTCGAACTGCTCCTGCGCAACGCGGGCCGGGTGCTGACCCGCGGTCAGCTCATCGACCGCGTCTGGGGTGCGGACTACGTCGGCGACACCAAGACGCTCGACGTCCACGTGAAGCGGCTGCGCTCCAAGATCGAGCCGGAGCCTTCGACGCCGCGCTACCTCGTCACCGTGCGTGGACTCGGTTACAAGTTCGAGCCGTGAACGGTCGGCCCGGTAAGCTCCCCCGGTGCCCCCGGTCTGGAGACGTCCCGCCCTCGTGGCGTTCGCGCTCGGCCTGCTCGGCGTCGGTTTCCGGGTCTGGCTGACCGCGCGTGACGCACCCCTCACCAACAGCGACGAGGCCACGATCGGCCTCGCCGCTCTGCACATCTGGCGTGGTGAGGACTTCCCGGTCTACTTCTACGGCCAGCACTACATGGGCACGATCGAGGCGTACCTCGCGGCGCCGTTCGTCGGCCTGCTCGGCCCGACCACGCTCGCGCTGAGGCTGCCGACGCTCGCGCTCTTCGCGCTGTTCCTGCCCCTGATGTACGCCTTGGTGCGGCGCGTCTACTCGCCCTGGCTGGCGACGGCGACGGTCGGGCTGCTGGCGCTGGGCTCGGACCGGATCGTCAAGAACCAGCTCATCGCCGGGGGCGGCTATCCCGAGACCTCCCCGATGATGGTGGCGCTGCTGCTCGGCGTCCTGGCCGTCAGCCGGAGCGAGAAGCCCCGCCCCTGGATCACGGGCGGCATCGGCCTGCTCGGCGGCCTCATCGTCTGGAACCATCTGCTGCCACTGCCCTACCTCGCCGGTGCGGCCCTGCTGCTGATCGTCTTCGCCCGGCGGCAGCTGGCCTCCCGGGCCGGCTGGACGCTGGCGGGCGGGCTGCTGCTCGGCGCGTCCCCGCTGATCTGGCACGACCTGCACAACACGTTCTCGAAGAGTTTCCTGGCGGTCTTCTGGCATCTGCAGACCACCGGGACGGATCCGTCGGCGAGTGACCGGCTGTACGGCGGCGGGCTGCTCGGCGTACCGCTCGGCACCGGGCTCTGCGCACCGAGCTACTGCGCCGATTGGCAGCTGTGGTGGGGTCCGGTGTACGCCGCCCTCCTCGTCATCGCCGCCGTGCTCGCCTACCGGTCTCCGCGTACGCCGGAGAGCGGAATGCGGCTGGCCCTCGCAGTCGCGGCGCTGATCACGGTCGTCTCGTACGCCCGCAACTCGTCGGCCGGGGACTCCCCCATCGAGAGTGCGCGCTACCTGAGTTGCCTGCTGATCTCGACGCCGGCCTGGTTGGAACCCGTCTGGCGGGGCATGGCAGCGCCGGGGAGCCTCTCGGGCGAGCCGCCAGGAGTGCATTCGGTCGCCCGGCCGAACTGGCAACGGCTCGCGGCGGGGGTGCCGCTGGCGGCTGGAGTGGCGATGGCGGTGTACGCCACGGTCGCGCTGGCCGTGCACGCCCCGACCTACACCGACGCGGCGGCCGGCCAGCCGAAGGTGATCGCCGCACTGGCCGCGCACGACCAGACCCGCCTGTACGCCGACTACTGGACCTGCAACTGGATCTCCTACCAGACCGGTGAGGAGCGGATCTGTGCTGTCGTCGGGGACGACCTCACCGAGGGGTTGAACCGCTATCACCCGTACTGGGACGAGGTCGGCGCGGCGCGGGAGGTCACCTATCTCGCCCCGATCGGATCGCCGCTGGACACGACGCTGGCGGCGGCCTTCCCGGATCGTCCCATGGAGACCGCCGCCAACTATCACCTCTACCTCCCGACGCGGCCGTTGCCCGACACCCGCTAGCGGTCGCTGGATCAGGGATCGCGGTCGAATCTTGGGTCAAGATTCGACCCGGATCCCTGATCCAGCCCCGAAAGCGGCGCGGGCGAAGTGTCAGCGGCAGGTCAGGTTCGAGGGCGTACCGAGGCCGCTGACGTTGAAGCCGAAGTACTCCGAGCCGCCGGGCGCGATGTCGGCCGCGTACGCCAACGGCGTCACCACGTAATGACTGCCGCTCTTGGCGTACGTCGCTCGCCACATCGAACTGACGCTCGTCCCGGTCGGCAGATCGAACTCGGCCGACCAGCTCGGGACGGTCGCCGTCCCGTCGTTGTAGACGGTCACCTGCCCGCCGTACCCACTGCTCCAGACCGAGGTCTGGGCGAACGCGCACCGCAGCCCCACCACCCCGGACGGAGCGGGCGAGGCGGACGACGGGGACGGGGACGCGCTGGACGGCGACGGTGAGGCGCTCGGCGTACCAGTCAGGGAAAGCAGGAACAACGACGGACCCGCATCGGTCCGCGAGGCGTCGACGCCGTGGCCGTCGGTGTAGTCGGCCAGCTCGTGGCCGGCCCAGTCGGCGATGGGTGTGCCCGCGATGTCCAGATGGCGCCACGCGGACCCGGACCACCCGAACTGGTAGATCCGGGACTGATCGGCGTAGTACGCCGTGTACGGCGCGGTGTCCGAGCCGAGCTGCTTGGTCATCGTGTTGTGGAAGAAGACGTTGCGCGGACCGGACGATCCCGACCACTTGACCGCCTTCTGCCCGGCGGCCCACCAGATCGGGAACCAGTTCGAGTCGTCCGGCCCACCCCCGCCCTCCTCGCCGCAGTTGGCCTGGCAGTTGGCGGATCGATGGGCGTAGGGGACGGTCACGGTGTTCAGTTCGATGAGGTTGTTGCGTTCCCAGCCGCCGTGGAGGTTGAAGTCGGAGTCGGTGTCGTTGCCGATCGCGACGTTGCCCGACGCGGACCACTGGAAGGTGAAGTGGCGCAGGTTGCGGCTGACATTCCCGGCGTAGACCGAGTCCCAGACCCGGGAGCCGCGGAAGTAGCCGTTGCCGCCCTTGCCCTTGTTCCAGGCCCCGTCGAGGTAGTTGTCCACAATGGTGAGACGAGCCGCCTCCTCCGTGACGATCGGGTGGGAGCCGGTCATCGAGGTACGGATGCCCCGCACCCAGGAGTTCGCCGCCCATTTGAAGACGATGCCGTGCATCTCCCCCGGCGGGTCCATGTTGCCGTAGTTGTGCACGGCGTCCGCGGCGTTGAGGCCGGGCTCGTTCTGGGTCAGGAAGAAGTTCTCGAAGCCGACGCCGACGACCGGGTCGACCAGCGGCGCGGCCTTCGAGTCGTACACCGTGCCGCCGATAGCGGCGGAGCCGTCCGACGTGGAGGTGATCGGGACGTCGTACTCCAGCGGCTTGTCCAGGGTGATCGACTTCGCGGTCGAGTTCACGGCGGTGATCGTGAAGATCTGCTGCCGCATGTGCAGATTGCTCATCAGGGCGGTGTCGAAGACGTTCTGCGAGTTGTAGAACTTCACCGAGTTGGCGGCCCGGATGTTCACCAGCGTCCCGGCCGTCAGCCCGGTCAGGCTCGCCACATAGACCACGGTGTCACCGGTCCGGGCGGCGTACCCGGTCTCGCCGGGCTTCGCGGCGAGCTTCTGCCCCGCCTTCCAGTGCACGTTCACCGTGCCCTCGAAGATGTCCTTCCGGTTGGCGGGCGCGGCGGCGTAATCACTCGCGTAGGCGCTGTGCACCTGCCGGGACTGCACCCGGAACAACCCGCGGCCGGGCCACAGCCAGCCGCCCTTGCCCTGCCCAGACACCATGCCGTCCTCGTCCCAGTCCGAGCCGTCGGCGGTCAGCGTGTCGTAGCGGGTGTTCGCGTCGGGCTGGAAGACCAGGCGGGTCCCGGTCGCCGGATCACTGCCGGCTCCGCGCACGATCAGGTAGTCGGCGTCGACGCCCAGCTGGCGGCTCACATTCAGCACGCCCGCGGGCAACGTGATCAGCGACAGCTTCGTGAAACTCGCCGTCGCGGAGCAAGTGGTACGCACAAAGTCGATCGCGGATTGGAGACCGGTCGTGTCGTCCACGCCGTCGTTCGGGTGCACCGCGTACTGGGTGGCGAGTTCGGAGGCGGTGACCTGACAGGCGGCGTCGGGGTTGACGTCACCGGAACCGGGCAGGTTCGCACCGTTGCGATACCCGGCCTTGCTCCAGTCGTAGAGCCCGGCGATCGGCGTACGCCGGTTGGCGCTGGACAGGTCGAGTCCGGTCAGCGCGGCGCCGGCTCGGTCGACGTCGTCAACGGTCTGCGCCGCCGGGCGGATCAGCAGGGAGACGGACAGGAGCGTGGTGGCGGTCAAGGCGGCGGCGAGCGCGCCGGTAAGAGATCGGTGGGCGTCCATCATGAAAGACAGTTAATGGAACACTGTCCATGTAGTCAACGCCCGTTCGGAATATGGCACGCCGTCCACATACGTGAACCCGCTTGCCCTCTTTTTGGCGCTGGATCAGGGTTCTCGGTCGAATCTTGACCCAAGATTCGACGCGGATCCCTGATCCAGCGGGCTAGGTCGAGAGGTCGAGCTGGCGGAGGATGACGCCCTCGCGGAGCGCCCACGGGCAGATGTCGACGGAGTCCAGGTCGAGCCGCTCCATCGCCGCCAGCGCCACGATCGCCCCGGCGAGCACCTGGTGCGACCGCTGTGGGCTGACCCCGTCGAGTTCGGCGATGGCGTCGGCGGGCATCCGGCGGATGAAGCCCAGGACCTGCTTCAACCCCGTACGCGTCAACGACCGGGGCGCCCACAACCCCTTCCCGCTCGGAGCGGCCCCGGCGAGCCGGGCCAGGGACCGGAAGGTCTTCGACGTCGCCGCCGCGCGGTCGAGCCCGGCCAGCCGGGAGACGTCCAGCTCCTCCAACGTCGCCGCGACATACGCCCGCGCCTCGTCGATCGTTTGAGCCGACGGGGGATCCCCGGCAAGGCGCTCACGGGTGATCCGCCCCGCACCCAACGGGAGCGACACCGCGAGCGTCGGCTCCTCGTCGATCCCGGCCGCGATCTCCAGCGAACCCCCGCCGATGTCGAGGACGGCGAGCCGCCCCGCCGACCAGCCGAACCATCGGCGTACGGCGAGGAAGGTCAGCCGGGCCTCGTCCGCGCCGGACAGCACTTTCAGCTCCACTCCGGTCTGCTCGCGTACGCGCGCCAGCACTTGGGAGGAGTTGCGCGCGTCGCGTACCGCCGAGGTCGCGAAGGCCAGCAGGTCGTCCACGCCGAGCCGATCCGCGGCCTGGCGGGCATCGCGAACCGCGGTGAGCAGGGCCTGTTCCCCCGCCGGAGTGAGCGAGCCGTCCGGGCCGAGTTGCTCGGCGAGGCGCAACACGGCCTTCTCCGAGTGGGCCGGCCAGGGATGGGCGCCGTGGTACGCGTCCACGACCAGGAGATGCACCGTATTGGAGCCGACATCGAGCACGCCCAGACGCACGGGAATACCGTACCGGGGACGCCCACCGCCGTACGCTGAGTGTGTGCGTATCAGCGAAACCACCCAGCCCAAGAGCGCGCCCGCGCCGCGCAAGACTTTGCCGCTGACGCCGGTGAACCCCCGCGATCGCGAGGTTGGCCTGGACTTCCCGCGCGAGTGGGTGGAGTTCGCCGACCCGGCCGACGCCACCCAGCTCATCCGGGCCGACCTCACCTGGCTGCTCTCCCGGTGGAGTTGCGTCTACGGCAAGGGCTGCCACGGCATCATCAAGGACCGGGCGATCGAGGGCTGCTGCTCACACGGCGCGTTCCTGACCGACGCCGACGACATCCGCCGGGTGAAGGCCGCCGTGCGGAAGCTGACCCCGGAGACGTGGCAGCACTACCGCAAGGGCTTCAAGAACTGGACCGAACTCGACGAGCTGAACGACGAGGAGCCCGCCCGGCGTACGGCGACGCAGAGCGAGGACGGCCCGTGCGTCTTCCTCAACGACGCCGACTTCCCCGGAGGCGGCGGCTGCGCGCTGCACGGCCAGGCGCTGCGGGACGGCGTTCACCCGTTGGAGTACAAGCCCGACGTCTGCTGGCAACTACCGATCCGCCGCGATCAGAAATGGCACAAGCGACCCGACGGCACCAAGGTGCTGATCACGAGCATCACCGAGTTCGACCGGCGCGGCTGGGGCGCGGGCGGGCACGACCTGCACTGGTGGTGCACCTCGTCGCCGGAGGCCCGCGTCGACCGCACCCCGGTCTACGTCTCCTACGCGCCGGAGCTGATCGCGCTCATCGGGCAGGCCGCGTACGACGAGTTGGCCCGCCTGTGCGCGGCCCGCGCGAAGAAGGGCCTGGTCGCCCCGCATCCGGCGGGCTGACGGGCGCATTTCGCGGACCGGGCTAGCCTAGGAGGCATGCCCAGGATTCCGGTGCTCCTCTCCAGTTCGTCCGTATTTCCCGAGCCCACCGCCGCCGCGTTCGAGCTGGCGGCCGCGCTCGGGTACGACGGCGTAGAGGTCATGGTCTGGACCGACGCGGTCAGCCAGGACGCCGGGGCGCTGCGCGGGCTCGCCAGCCATTACGGGGTCCGCGTCGGGTCCATCCACGCGCCCTGCCTCCTGGTCACCCAGCGGGTCTGGTCCAGCGACCCCTGGGTACGCCTCCGGCGCGCGGCGGCGCTGGCGGAGACGCTGGAGGCCGACACGGTCGTCGTGCACCCGCCGTTCACCTGGCAGCGCGAGTACGCCCGGACGTTCGAGGCGGGTCTGCGGACACTGAACGGCCGCTACCCGCAGATCCGGTTCGCCGTCGAGAACATGTACCCCGTCCGGATGGCTCGACGGGAGTTCGTGCCCTATTCGCCCGGCTGGGACCCCACCCGCACCGGCTATGCGGCGTACACATTGGACATTTCACACTGCGCTGCCGCGAAGATGGACTCGCTCGCCATGGCCGACGCGATGGGCGCCGGACTGGCACACATCCACCTCGGCGACGGCACCGGCGAAGGCCGAGACGAACACCTCGTCCCCGGGCGAGGCAAGCAGCCCTGCGCCGAACTGCTGTCGTCGCTGGCCGAACGCGGCTTCACCGGCTCGATCGCGGTCGAGGTGGCGACCCGGCGCGCGGCCAGCCGAGCCGAACGCGAAGAGCTGCTGGCCGAGGCGCTGACCTTCGCCCGGCAACACCTCACGACCCCCGCCGCCCTCTAACCCCTCGCCCACCCCGCCTCGCCCCGCCTCGGCCCCCGTTCTTCCGCACGATCATGAACCTTCGGTCATGATCGCGCGGACAGACCAGGGCGAGGGCCCGCCCGCGGTGAGCGGAGGGGGCCAGGGTGGGTTAGACGGTGGCGTTGTTGGGCAGGATGGCCGGCGACGCCAGGAGCCGGGCGACGCGGCGCTCCCGTGGCCGGCTGGCCAGCAGGTGCCCGGCGGCGGCAGCGAGCCCGACCGTACCGATGACCACCCAGTGCACGTCACCGAGGTGTTCCAGCGACCATCCGCCGACCGCCGGGGCGACGAATCCGGCCGCCGGGAAGGTCAGGAAGAACACCGCCTGGTAGCGGGCGCGCAGCCGAGCCGGGGCGAGTTCGGCGATGACTTCCGCGTTCGGCGGGGCGGCGAGCATCGAGCCGATCGTCCAGATCGCCGCCGCCATCAGGTACGCCCCGAAGACGTCGGCGAAGGTGAGCGTGAAGTAGCCGATCCCGGAGACGGCCAGGGACAGGGCGAGTACGCGTCCCTTCAGCCGGCCCTGGATGAGCCGGGGCACGAAGAGCTGGCCGAGGACGATCAGCAGTCCCGGCACGGCCGCCACGACCCCGTACGCCGCGGGTGGCAGGCCGTCGGAGTCCATGGCCAGCTGCAGGATCGAGGTCTGCGAGTTGAGGATCGCGGCGATGAAGGTGAGCCCGACGAAGACCATGAAGATCGGGTCGGTGAGCGCCGTACCGAGGCCGCCCGGGGTCGCCGACCGTTTGACCTGGCCGCTGGCCGGGTGCGGGCGGGAGCCGATGGGGCGGGCCGGCCAGGGCCTCGTGGCCCACGGACGGGACGGGCGGCCCTGGCGCAGCATCAGCGTCTCCGGCACATACCGGTAGAGCACGTACGCCGTGATGGCCGTCGTCGCCGCGTCGAGCGCGAAGAGCAGGAAGAATCCGGCCTCGGCGATGACCCCGGCGAGGGCGGAGGCGATCGCCATGCCGAGGTTGAACGCCCAGAACTGCAGGTTGAACGCCCGGGCGCGGGACTCTTCGGGAACGATGTCGATGATGGCCGCGACCGTCGCCGGGCCGGGCATCGAGTGGAAGATCCCGATGAACAGGGTGAGCCCGGCGATGAGCCAGAGCGGCTGGGCGAACGCGAGCGCGAGCATCAGCGCGGCGGCGATCCCGTTCGCGGTGACCATCGTGGCGCGGCGGCCCCAGCTGTCGGCCAGTACGCCGCCGATCAGGCTGCCACCGGCGCCGCCGATGCCGTAGCCGGCGGTGACCAGGCCGGCCGCGGTCAGCGAGAGCCCGCGTCCGGTGCTGAGGTAGAGCGGCAGGAAGAGCATGCCGAAGGCGCCGACACGGTTGACGAGGATCGCCGACCAGAGGGTCCAGAAGACTCGGGGCAGTCCTCCGGCGGTCTGCGACCAGAAGCGAGAGAACAAGACGCGATTCCTTACGAAACGGGGGTTGGCTGCCGGGAGACGGCCGGCGGGGGTGGGGCGAGGATCGCGGCTCTGCGTTCGCGCGCCGGTCCCGAGGCTACCTGAGCTGCGGCGACGGCCAATCCGACGACCGCGCACAGGAGCCAGAGGAAGGTGTTGCCGAGGTGTTCCTGGAGGAAGCCGCCGGCGGTCGGGGCGACGAATCCGGCGATCGACCAGGAGAGGGAGAACACGCCCTGATAGCGGCCGCGTAGCTCGGCCGGGGACAGGACAGCCATGGTGGTGGAGTTGGCGGGTGCGTTGACCATCTCGCCCAAGGTCCAGACGAAGACGGTGACGGCGTAGAACAGCGGGGTGTTCGCCAGCGCGGTGAGCCCGAAGCCCAGCCCGGTGACGACCGAGGCGACCGCGAGCATTCGCGTACGGCTCATGCCCCTGGTCAGCCGGGGGATGAAGAGCTGCCCGATCACGATGAGGAGGCCGTTCAACGCGATCACGTAGCCGTAGGTCTGGCCGGAGATGCCGTCGGCGGCCATGGCGATCGGCAGCGTCGTGAGGTGCTGGAGGAAGACGAACGCGCTGAGGATGTTGAGCCCCGCGAAGATCAGGAAGATCCGGTCGGTGAACACGACCCGCAGTCCGCCCCTGGCGGCCGACGCCACCGCCGAAGCGGCGGCCGGCGAAGTCGCGGCCGGGCGGGCGGACCGGGTCTCCCGCAACGTGAAGAACAGGAACGTGGCGGTGACGAGCGTCGTCGCCGCGTCGACCAGGAAGACCAGGTGGTAGTCGGCCGCCGCGGCCAGGCCCGCGAGGGTGGCGGCGAACGAGAAGCCGAGGTTGATCACCCAGTAGTTCAGGGTGAACGCGCGCAGCCGGTCCTTCTCCGGGACGATGTCGATCAGCATCGCGCCGAATGCCGGGCGCGCCCCGTCGGCGAACATCCCGAAGAGGAACGCCAACCCGGCGATGCCCCAGTACGCCGAGGTGAAGGCCATCGCGACCAGCGTCGCCGCCCCGGCGACCTGGCCGGTGAGCAGGGTGACCTTGCGGCCGATCCGGTCGGCGGCCACGCCGCCGAGCATGTTGCCCAGCGCCCCGCCTGCCGCCCAGACCCCCATGATCAGGCCGGCCTGCGAAGGCGTGAAGTGCCGGACCGTCGTGAGGTAGATGGTCAGGAAGATGACGACGAAACCGCCGACGCGGTTGATCAGCGTCCCGGTCCAGAGATACCAGAACTGTCGCGGCAGACCGCCGGTGGTGTCACGCAACCAGCGCCGCATCGCGTACCCCTTCTGGCTGGGTGAGCTGAGCGGCCCGGCGCTCGCGCGCGGGCCCGGAGAGGAGGTGGCCGGCCGCGATGACCAGGCCGAGGACCCCGAGGCCGAACCAGAGCGTCGCGGGCGCGGTGTTGTCGAGGACGAGGCCGCCGACGATCGGCGCGAAGAAGTTCGCGGCGGTGAAGCTCATCGAGGCGACGCCCTGGTAGCGGCCACGCATCGTGGGGCTGGAGAGGTCCGCGATGGTCGTGCCGTTGACCGGCGCGTTGATCATCTCGCCCAGCGTCCACACCACGACGGTGAGTGCCAGCGTGGGCACGCTGCCGGCCAGGCCGACCGCGCCCATGCCGAGGCCGACGAGCAGGGCGGACGCCATTTGTACGCGATTACGCGGGTGCCGCCCGACGATCTTGGGGATGAACAGCTGCAGCGCCACGATCATGACGCCGTTCACCGCGATGACCGAGCCGTAGTTGGCCGGATCGATCCCCTGGTTCACCATGGCGATCGGGATCAGCTTGCAGGATTCGATGATCGACCAGAGGCCCAGATTCAGCAGCACATAGGTCATGAAGACCCGGTCGCGCAGCACGAGCGCGATGCCGCCGTTCTCCTTGGGCGCGGACAGCGCCGGACCGGGGGTCGTCTCCGGGACCTTGATCGCGATGATCACGGTCGTGATCGCGAGCACCGCGGCGTTGAGGATGAAGACGACCATCCGTGGGGTGTGCGCCAGTACGCCGGCCAGGAACGCCGCGCCGGAGAACCCGAGGTTGATCGCCCAATAGTTGAGGTTCATCCCCCGCATGCGCTTGGTCGGGCCGAGGACGTCGACCAGGGTCGCGCTGTACGCCGGCCGCCCGAGCCCGTTCCAGAAGCCGTACACCAGGGCGGTGAGCGCGACGAACCAAGGTGTCAGGGTGATCCCGAGGGCGAGCGCGGTGACGACGCCCGCGATGTTGGCGAGCAGCAACGTCGGCCGGCGACCCCATCGGTCGGCCAGGACGCCGCCCGCGATGGAGCCGAGCGCCATGCCGCCGCCGTAGAGGCCGAGGACGAGACCGGCGAGAGTGGCGGAGAAGCCGTAGCCGGAGACCATGTGGATCTCCAGGAACAGCACGGCCACCGCACCGAGGCGGTTGATCAGCGTGCCGAGCCATAGATACCAGAAGGTGGCCGGAAGGCCACCCACCGTGTCGCCGGCCCAGGTACGCAGGCTCCGCACGTATCCACCACCAGGGGTAATGAGCGTTCTGAGAAGGACGCCTTACAACCTAGGCCAGCCCGGGTGACAGGGTCACGTGATTTAGAACGTGTCCGTGGTCACTCTGCGTACGTAAGGCAGGATGACAAGCATGGTTGGAACTCTCGTGCTGCTGCGGCACGGTTACAGCGAATGGAACGCGAAGAATCTCTTCACCGGCTGGGTCGACGTGGACCTCAACGCCCAGGGAGAGAGCGAGGCGCGCCGCGGCGGTGAGTTGCTCAAGGAGCAGGACCTGCTGCCCGACGTGGTGCACACCAGCGTCCTGCGACGCGCCATCCGTACGGCGGAGATCGCCCTGCACACCGCCGACCGCCACTGGATCCCGGTACGCCGTTCCTGGCGGCTGAACGAGCGTCACTACGGCGCTCTGCAGGGCAAGGACAAGAAGCAGACGCTGCAGGAGTTCGGCGAGGAACAGTTCATGCTGTGGCGCCGCTCCTACGACGTGCCGCCGCCCCCGATCGCCGTCGACGACGAGTTCTCGCAGTTCGACGACCCCCGGTACGCCGCCCTCCCCGAAGAGCTGCGGCCGCGTACGGAGTGCTTGAAGGACGTCCTGGAGCGGGCGCTGCCGTACTGGTACGACGCGATCATCCCCGACCTCCTCGTCGGCAAGACCGTCCTCGTGGCGGCGCACGGCAACTCGCTGCGGGCCCTCGTCAAGCACCTGGACGGGATCTCCGACGAGGCGATCGCGGCGCTCAACATCCCCACCGGCATCCCGCTGCGCTACGACCTGGACGACAAACTCCGGCCGATCACTCCGGGCGGGGTCTACCTCGACCCCGCCGCGGCGGCGGAGGCTGCGGCGGCCGTCGCCAACCAGGGTCGCTGACGTCCCGGGATTACGGCGGCGCTTCGCTCGCGTTTTCCGGGATAACGCGGTCTCGCACACTGTTCGAGCGCGCGTTATCCCGGAAAACGCGCGAAGAAAGCAGTGTGGATAAGAAAAACCCGGCGGCGGCTGGCGACGCTCACCCCCGTTAGCGTCGCCAGCCAGCGCGCCGGTTCAGGTGGCTACCGTCCCCCAACGGTGTTGCGCCACCCATCCCCCAGCTCCTCGCTCGGCGCCAAAGTCGAAACAGATCGACTAGGCGAACCCCCGGTTTGCACAAGCGAGGCGCGTTACGGATGACGGTACGCCGGGCCTATTCCCTCGTCCACCCGTTTCCGTGTCTCTACTGTCACAATCTGTAACGGTGATCACACTGGTCGTCCGCTGTCCCGGAGATGGGCCACGAGTTCGACTCGGCTGCGTACGCCGAGCTTGCGATAGATGTTCGCGAGGTGGGTCTCGACTGTTCGCTCGCCGATCACCAGCCGTTCGCCGATCTCCCGCGCCGAGGCGCCGGCCGCGGCCAGCTCCAGCACTTCCTGCTCCCGCCGGGTCAGCGTCCGCCCGTCCGGCGGCTCGAACCGGTCGATCCGGCGTACCAGGCCTGAAAGGCCGCGTTCGGCGGCGTACGTGCGCGCGCTCTTGACCTCCTGCGGGTCCGCGCGCAGCCGCGCCCGCTCCCACCGCAGCCAGGCGAGCCACGGCGTGTGACCGATGACGCGCGCCGCGTCGTCCAGTCGGGTCGTGGCGCGCTTCGGGTCCGTCTCCAGCCGCGCGGCCATCAGCGCGGTGGGTCCGGCACTCGCCGTCGCCGGTCCGGCCACGATCCATTTCCCCGGATACGCCGAGAGCAGCGCACCGAGCCGGTCAGCCGCGGCCGGGGCGGGCTCGGCCGCCGCCACGAACGCGATCGCCCAGGGATCGAGGGGCTGGGCCGCCAGCTCCTCGACGAGCGCGTCGGCCAGCTCGTCACGCCCCTCCGCGCGCGCGATCCAGGCCGCGGCGGCAGTCGTCCACAGCGGGCCGGTCACGTCGCGCAGCCGGTCGGCGAGGTCACCGGGGTCTCCGTCGAGCAGCCGCAGTCCGGCGTACGCGGCCAGTCCTTCCAGCCCCGCGATCACCGTCAACTGTTCACGAGCCGCCGCGACCTTACCCGCCAACAGCAGGCGGTGCGCCGCGATCTCCGGTACGCCGTCCACCTCGGCCAGCTGCCGGTCGGCCGGACCGAGGTCGCCGTCGCGCAACGACAGCGCCGCCAGCGCCCGATGCGCCCGGCTCAGCAGTACGCCGTCGTCCAGCGCTCCGGCCTCGCGCAGCGCCTGGCGTAGCTGGTCGGCGTCCGACTCCACCTGGGCGAGCAGGGCCTCGGCCATCGCCCGGGGGTCGGCGCTTTCCCGGGCCGCCGTCAGCGACTGTTCGGCGAGCGTGCGAGCCGCCGCTCCGGTCGACTCCAACGCCAGCCGGGCACGCAGCCGGGCCACAGTAGACAGATCGGCGCCACGAAGATAGCCGCGAAGCTCGTCTCCAGGGGTGGGCGGTCGGGGCGGCAGCGGGGAATTGAGGAGCGCTAGGGCTTCGGTGAGCGCGGTCGCCCGCTGCGGATCGGTCGGCTCCGCCGTCGCACCCGACCCCGATCGAGGCCCGTACGCCAGCGCCGCCTCGGCGAGCAGTCCGGCGTCCTTGGCCTGACGCCCCAGGCGTACCGCTGCGGCGAACGCCTCGCGGGCCTGCTCCCGGCGCCCTGCCTGGAGTTGCGCGGATCCGAAGGCGACGAGCAGCCGGCCGAGGTGGCCGGCTGACCACTGAGCACGCGAGGCCAGCTCCACCGCGACGGCGAACGCGTCCGCCGCCTCGGCGGGGCGTTCGGCCGCCCGCGCGGACGCCACAGTGGCGGCGATCGCCCGATCCAGGCGCTCGTCGCCGCCGAGCACCGCCGCGGCGACGAGGTGGTGCGACAGCTCGGCCACGGTCGGGGCGCGTTCTCCCGCCCGTGCGCCGACCGAGAGCAGCGCGTCGGCGACCGCCTCGTGCAGACCGGCCACCTCGGTGAGGCCGAGCGCGTCGTAGCTCAGTTCGCGGGCGAGCGCCGAGTCGAAGGCGAACACCCGATCGGTCACCGGGCGGATCAACCCGGCCGTGATGGCCTCCTCCAGCGACGGCAACGCGGCGTCCCCGGCCACTTCCTCCACGATGGACAGATCGAACTCCCGGCCGACGACCGAGGCCACCGCGAGGACGTGCCGGGCCGGCTCGGTCAGCACGGTCAGGCGCTCGGCGATCGGCGCCGTCGCCGACTCCGGCCAGCGCAGCGCGAGCCGGCGACGGCCGTCGTCGGACTCCCGCAGCTGCCCGGCGATCGCGGTCAGCAACGCCGGACTGCCGTCCGAGCGGCGGCGCAGCTGCGTCGCGAGCGCCTCCGGCACCGGGAAGGCGACCGACTGGGCCAGCATCTCGGCGACCTCGTCGCGGCTCAATCCCGGCAGCCACACCCGGTACGCAGCCGGACCGGACGGCAGCGTCTCGGCCACCTCCGGGCGGACGACCGCGACGACCAGCGTCGGGGTGGCGGGTGGCTGGTCGGCGTACTCGGCGAGCAGGGTCAGCGTCGCCTCATCGGCGCGGTGGGTGTCGTCGAGCGCGATCAGCAGCGGTCCGGCTTCGGCGAAGATCCGGGTGAGTGCGGCTTGCGCCGACCAGATGTCGTCCACAGTCGACGAAGAGCCGAGCTCGGTGAGCACCCGCTGCCAGGGCCAGAGCGAAGGAGCACCCGCCGCCCGGGGCGGTGCCGCTCGTACGTAGCGCAGCGCGGGCGTACGCCGGTGGAACTCCGCCAGCAGCCCGCTCGCCCCCCGGCCGGGCTCGGCGATGAGCAGCACCACGCGAAGCCGCCGCTCGTCGACGACCGCGCGGGCGTGCCCGGCCAGAGCCCCCAGCTCCATCGCGCGCCCGACGAACCGCACGTCCCTCACCCCCACCCTTTCCGGCGACGCTATTCACTCCTGCGGCCGACCGGCCATCCTCCGCCCGGAGGGTACCCAGAGCGGTACGGATGGCGGTACGGAGAACCCGCGCATGGGAAAGTTCCGTACCCGGCCCGATGACCCCCGAGCGGCTCGCTTCCTACCTTCGTACTCGTTCCTGGCAAGCCCCCAGACAGCCACCGAGAAAGGATCGAAGGACATGTCCCAGTTCCGCGACGTGATCGCGCGGATGGCGGTGGACGCGGAGTTCGCCCGGCATGCGCGATCCCACCCCGATCAGGTGGCCGCCGAGTACGGGTTGACCTCCGAGGAGTCCGACCGCCTCCGCGGCCTGGCCGACGCCTCCACGGGCAGCGGCCCGCAGGCGCTCGGCGTACGCCTCTCCAAGAGCGGCGTGACGACCGGAGGGCTGGCGACCGCCCTGACCTCCGGCACCCCCGACCTGCCTCAGGTGGACGTGCACGTCGCGCCCGAGGTCCACATCGTCCCGCACGTCATCGCGCCGGCCGACGGCGGACACGACGGTCCGGCCGACTCGGGCGGCGGCGACTCCGGACCGGACGACGGCCCGAGCACTCCCCCGCCCGGTGGCAGCGAGCCGCCGTCCGGCGGTGGCGGTACGCCCGCACCGGCCATCCTCGTCCAAGGTGGACTGCACCCGACCCCGGACGGCTCGGGTGGCGGCGACGGCGGTCACGGTGGCCTGGAGATCGGCCCGAAGCAGGACGATCCCGCCCCACCGCCGCCGAGCAGCCTGCACCTCACTCCGGGTGTGCTGAACCTGGGCGGCGACGGACCCGACGACGGCCCGGGTGGCCTGCCGACGCCGCCGTCCCCGCCCGGTGGCGATCCCACACCGATGAACCTCGTCCTGCCCGACCTCGGCCACACGGATCCGCCCGACCCGATCCTGCCGGGCGGCGGCGACGCCCCGCAGGCGATGCGCGTCTTCGGCGACCTCGACTTCGGCACCGGCGACGGGGACGGCTCCGACGGCGGTTCGGACGGCGGCGGCGAGGAGCTGGCCACGATGCCTCCGGGCGGCCGGCTCAGCGGACTCATCGGCTCCGACTTCCACCTGCCCGACCTCGGCGATCTCGGCGACGGTGGCAGCGACGGCGGATCCGGCGGCGGCTCGTTCCCGGGTGGCTTCGGCCTGCCGGACTTCGGCCCGGACACCGACGGCGACGGTACGCCGGACATGTTCGAGGACTCCGACGGCGACGGCATCCCGGACTTCACCGACACCGATCCGAGCGGCGACCCCGGCGTACCCGACTTCGGCCCCGACTCCGACGGCGACGGCCTGCCCGACTCGCTCGAGGGCCTCGGCGGATTCCCGGGCATCCCCGGCCTCGGCGGCGAGGGCGACGGCGGTTCGGACTCCTCCGACGGCGGGCTGGACTTCGGCCTCGACACCGACGGCAACGGCATCCCCGACTCGCTCGAGGGTCCCGGCGGATTCCCGGGCATCCCCGGCCTCGGCGGCGAGGGCGACGGCGGCTCCGACGGGGGCGACGCGCCTGGCGGCGGGCTGGACTTCGGCCCCGACACCGACGGCGACGGCCTGCCCGACTCCCTCGAAGGACTCGGCAGCTGGCCCACCGGCATCCCCGGCCTCGGCGGCGACCCGAGCGACGGCGGCACCGACGCTCCCGGCGGGCTTCCGGACTTCCCGGGTGGTCTGCCCGGCCTCAGCCTCGACACCGACGGCGACGGGATTCCGGACATCTTCGACTCGACGCCCGGCGGCGACCCCGCGCCCGACCCCGGCTTCCCCGGCGGCCTGGGCCTGCCCGACCATTCCGGCATCTTCGGGGACAACGACGGCGACGGGACCCCGAACTACCTCGACCCGACACCCGACGGTCCGGTGTTCCCGCACTTCCCGGGCACGTTGCCCGACAGCGACGGCGACGGCACGCCGGACGTCCTCGAGCCGGGTGGCGTCGTGTTCGACCCGGGCGGCGTCATCGTCGACCCCGTGCACCCGATCGACCCGGGCGGCGTCCTCGGCGATCCGCCGGTCTTCGACCCGGGTGACGGCGGCGGCCCGACCGACCCCGGTCCGACCGACCCGGGTCCAACCGACCCCGGCCCCACCGATCCCGGCCCCACCGACCCCGGCACCGACGGCGGTACGCCGACGCCCGAGCCGTCGGACAGCGGCACGGGGACGGGCGGCACGGGCGGCGGCACCGGTACGCCGACCCCGGAACCGCCGACGGACCAGCCCCCCACCGAGCAGCCGCCGGTGGAGCAGCCGCCGGTGGAGCAGCCCGAGACGGAGTCCCCGACGGCTGAGGCCGACGCGGCAGCCGCCTCGCACGCTCCGGCCGCGACGACCCCGCCGGCCGACGGCGGCCAGGGCGGCGGTCAGGCGGGCGGCGCCCAGGGCGGCGGCGCGGCCGACGACGGCGGCATCGGTATGACCGAGCTGGCAGTGGGCGCCGGCGGCGTGGTCGCCGGGGTCGTGGTCGGCGGAATCGCGGGCGGCATCGCCGGCGCGAAGTTCGCCGGCAAGGACGACGACGAGGACAAGACGCAACCGAACGCTTAGCACCGACTCGCGGAGAGCACCGCTCCGCCGAGTACGCCGGCCGGGGCCGAGTCTCCCCCGTGCTCGCCCCGGCCGGCCCCCACCCTCCCGGCGCTGGATCAGGGTTCCCGGTCGGATCATGACTCAAGATTCGACCGGGAACCCTGATCCAGCGCCGAAAACGAAGCGCGAACCGAGTCCGCGAGACGCGAGAAGGGTCACCGGAGATGCTCTGCCACGCCTGTCACGTGCACCTGCGCCGGGACTACCCGTACTGCCTGCACTGCGGCACGCTGCGTAAAGGCGCCAAGGTCGCCGAGTTCGCGGCGCCGGAGTTGCGCCACGCCGGGCAGGCGTACCCGTTGGTGCGTCCGGTGACGACGATCGGGCGTACCAGTGACAACGATCTGATCCTGGACGATCCGAGCGTCTCGCGGCACCACGCCCGGATCACCCGGGGACCGGAGGGCTTCCTCCTGGAGGACCTCAACTCGTTCAACGGCACCACCGTCGGCGGGCG
Source organism: Hamadaea sp. NPDC050747 (assembly GCF_040654195.1). Lineage (NCBI taxonomy): Bacteria > Bacillati > Actinomycetota > Actinomycetes > Micromonosporales > Micromonosporaceae > Hamadaea > Hamadaea sp. NPDC050747. The sequence goes on along the minus strand of NZ_JBFAHM010000003.1, from coordinate 18,707 downwards.
TACGCTCCACGGCGATCGAGCCGCCCTGAACGACGAGATGGAGCTGCTCTTCGGGGATGTGCCGGTCCGGTTCGCGCAGCCGCGGAACGCGGCTATCGGCTCCAAGACGATGGTCAAGGGCACCGAGTACACGATGCTCGCGGCGTCGAGGCACCAGCCGGAGGCGGCCACCGCCACCGAACCGTTGTCGGCGGTGCCCCGGCGTCGGTCGGGCTGGGCGCTCAAGCAGGTCCCGGACAGTCGCGGGGTCGAGCAGTGGGTGCTGAGCAATACGCGTACGGGGCAGTATCTTCAGCTCGACGATCGGGACGCGTTCCTGTGGAACAGCCTGGACGGCGAGAACAGCGTACGCGACCTGCTCTTCCTGTACGCCGACAAGTACGGCGAGCTGGCCCTTCCACGCATCGAGCAGACGCTGCGGACGTTCGCCGCGATCGGGCTCGTCCGCGGGCTCTACGGGCAACGCGATCCGGAGCGGCCGCCGCTGCTGAAGCGGATCGGCCAGGCGATCTTCCGCGCGCTGCTCCGGCTGGAGCTGTCGGTGAAGGGCTTGGACTCCCTGTTCGACCGCATGTACCGAGCTTTCGGCTGGCGCTTCTTCACGCGTACAAGCGTGTTCTTGATGTGGCTTGTGATCCTGGGCGGGATCTACGCGTTCTTCGTCGCGCAGAGCAAGCAGGAGCTTTTCAACGTGGGCGGCGCGGGCCTGGCCGGCGCGATCGTGGTCGCGGCGGTCTGCCTGATCGCGCTGGCGATCCACGAGAGTGCGCACGCGATGGCCGTGAAATCGTATGGCCGCAAGGTGACGCGGGGCGGCTTCATGCTGATGATGGGCATGCCGTTCGCCTTTGTGGACACGAGCGACATGTGGTTCGGTACGCGCTGGTCTCGCATCGTGGTGACGTTGTCAGGTCCACTCTCGACTGCGGCGGTTGCGGGAACGGCCTCCCTCGTAGCGGCGTATGTGCCGCGTCCGATGGTCTCCGGGATCGCCTTCCAGATCGCCTTCGCGCTTTACCTGAACACGATCTACAACCTCAATCCGCTGATGCCGCTCGACGGCTACCAGGCGTTGTCCGACGCGCTGCGTATGCCGCGGTTGCGGGAGGAGGCCTCGGCCTACTTCACCAAGGGCATCTGGGCCGACCTGCGCGGCGGCAAGCGTCCGGGGTTGAAGCAGTGGGGCATGGCGGCGTACGGGATGACCGCCGTCCTCGGGATGACGGCGTTCATGGTGATGGCCGTCTTCAGCTGGCGTACGCGCCTCGACGGAATGGTGCAGAAGTATCTCCCGGCCGGCTTCGCGATCCCCGTGATCGTGATCGGTCTGGCTGTCTTGATGTTTCCGATCTGGTTCCGCATCTACAAGAAGGTGTCCACACTGGTGCGGCGAACGGCGGCAAAGCGTTCGCTGACCGAGCCTGGGGAGGCGACGGCATGACCTGGTCAGTGCCGGGATATACGGCGGTACAGGAATTGGGACGGGGCGCGTCCGGGCTGGTCGTGCTCGCCACCCACGATCAGACGGGAGTTCCCGTCGCGATCAAATACCTCGCCGACAACCTGAAGAACGACGAGACCTTCCTCCGCGAGTTCCGGGCCGAGGCCCGCATCCTCGCCGAGGTCCAGGACGACCATGTCGCCCGCCTCTACGAGTACGTCGAGAATCCCGGCGGCGCGGCGATCGTCATGGAACTGGTCAACGGCGTCGCCCTCCGCAAACTCATCCGGGAACAGGGTCCGACCGAGCCCGAAGCCGCGCTCGTCGTGCTCAAGGGTTCGCTGCTCGGCCTAGCCGCCTCGCACAAACTCGGCATCGTCCACCGCGACTACAAACCCGAGAACGTGCTGGTCGACGCGCAAGGCCAGAGCAAGCTCGCCGACTTCGGCATCGCCGTCCGCGCCGGGCGCACCGGCGCGCTCGCGGGCACGCCCAGCTACATGGCCCCCGAGCAGTGGGCGGCCGGCACGGCCACCCCGCAGACCGACATCTACGCGGCCACCGCCACCTTCTTCGAGTGCCTCACCGGCACGCCGCCCTACCGGGCGCCCGGCGATCTGGCCCAGCTCCGCCGACAGCACGAGTCCGCGCCCATCCCGGTCGACAATGCGCCCGAAGGGGTACGCGGACTGCTGCGACGCGGGCTCGCCAAGGACCCGGCGCAGCGCCCGACCAACGCGACGCTCTTCCTCCGGGAGTTGGAGGCGGTCGCCGGAGCGGCATACGGCCCCGAATGGGAAGAGGAGGGCAAGAAGAAACTCGCCCGGCGAGCGCTCCTGCTCGCAGCGCTCTTCCCGCTCGCGCTCGCCTCGATGTCCGGCACCGCCGTCGCGGACTCCGCCCTCGGCCGCGGAGTGGGGCATCGCCTCCGCTCGCTGTCGAGCGGCGTGAAGAAGGCGCTCGTCGCGGGAACGATCACGGTGGTCGTCGTCGGCGGCAGTGTCGGCGGCTGCGTCGCCCTCAACCCGACAGACGCCGCCAACACCTCAGCCCTGCCATCCTCGTCCCCGTCGCTTGTGGAGGAATCGCCTTCGGCGTCGCCGACTGACTCCCCGTCGCCGTCCCCGTCGGCGTCGCCCTCGGCGTCAGTCTCACCGACGGCTGCTTCGCCGACTCCGACGAGGTCTCGGACGAAGTCGCCGACCCCCAAACCCACGACGAAGAGCCCCTCCCCCAGCCCCACCCCGCCGCGCGTGACAACGGCAACCGTGACGTCAGCGTGCTACTACGTCGGCAAGTGCGGCGCATCGACAAGCGTTGTCCACGCGGCCTGGGCCATCCGCGCCTCCAACACGAACAAGCTGACCTACCGGCTGCGCTTCGTTCAGGTCAACGCGAACGGCGGCGAGTACGGCACGGCGCTGTACACCGAGACCAAGACGCTTCAGGGCTCGCTCTCCTACTCCGGCGCCGAGGACCTGGACGTCGTCTCGCTCTGGCGCGACCAGTGCAGTGCGGGCTACCAGATCAAGGTCTCGATCGTCACGACGCCGACGAAGGAGAGCGGCTCGACGGCGACGGTCGCCGACTATGTCTGCATCGGGTAGCGCCGGTGCTCAGCGGACAGGGTGATGCGTTTGGGGGGTGGGGGAGATCAAATGGCCCCCCAAACGCATCACTCGGGTCGCTCGGAGGCGTCCGCGGAGAGGCGGTCAGCCCTGCCATCCCAGTCGGCGCAGCATGGCGCGGACGATCGCGACCGTCTTGTCCGGAGTACGCAGTACGTCGGTCGCGTTGAACCGAAGCACGGTCCAGCCCGCGACGTAGATCTCGTTCTGTCGATCCATGTCGGCACGGTATGCCGCCTGCTCCCGATGGTGGTCACCGTCGTATTCGATGGCGAGCTTCCACTCTTCGTACGCCAGGTCCACCCGGGCGAGTATTCGGATTCGTCCGTCAGGCAGGACTCGGCTGATTCTGACCTGCAACGCGGGCGGGGGCAGTCCACCGTCCAGGAGCACCAACCGGAGCTTCGTCTCCATGACAGATTCCGCTCGCTTGTCGCTGAGCGACAGCGCTGTCCGAGCGGAACGGGTCTGTGGCCGGCCGGCATGCGCGTCGAGATAGGACCGGACCTGGTCGGAGGACACTTTTCGACGGTGGAAGATCGCGTCGAGCGCGACTACGGCGTCGGCGCGCGGGAGTAGCCGAGCCACGTCGAAAGCCGTCCGAAGGAGCGACGTGACCGGCATGCCGAACCGCGAAGCCAGGTCGTCGGAGTCCAGCACCATCCGGCGGACGACGAGGTGGTTCTGCGTACGCAGACTCGTGCCGAGCGGCACCACCACGGTGACCGGGTCATCGGGTCCGAGCAGCGGGACGTCCCAGAGGGCGGCCGCGCTGAGCAGGGCGATCGCCCCGCCGGGCGGAAGAAGCAACGCCGCCGCCGAGCACCGGAGCCGATGATCGACCGGAATCTCGGCATCGACGTAGATGCCGCGAAACAGTCGCCGCCACCTTGGGCCGCGGAGCTCATCGCGGGTCAGCAGCCCGGCGGCGAGCCAATCACGCGCGCGAAATGGCGACGACGGGGAGCGCATCGGACAAGGGTGGCGCGCAAGTCTCGGCCGAAGACCGTGTTATCCACAACGGGAGGACGGCGGGCATCCTGCTGTAGGAGGATGCGGTGCGGCTGGCAGCAGGAAGAACGATGGAGCCGAACCCGGGACCGTCAGGTGCATGAGGAATGCACTGAGGAACGCGTACCGGGGTAGCAGTTGGCTCACCGTGATGGCGGTGGCGATGACCGTGCTGGCAGTCGTGGCCGTGGTCGGCCTCGCCGCAGACGACCGGGTGGTGCTGGGCCAGCCGACGTGGCTCAAGCCGTTCAAGTTCGGCGTCTCGTTCGCCGTGTACGCCATCACGCTGGCGTGGCTGTTGAGTTTCGTCCGGCCGACGTGGATGAAGAAGGTCGGGGTAGGGCTGATCGTCGTCGGGTCGTATCTCGAGGTGGCGCTCATCGTCTGGCAGGCGGCCCGGGGCCGGGCGAGTCATTTCCATGTCGAGACGGCTTTGGACAACGCGATCTGGAGCGCGATGGGGGCGATGGCGGCGCTGTTCGGCGTCGGGACGGCGGTAGTCGCGATCGTCGTGTGGCGCGGCCGGGTCAAGGATCGGACGACGGACGTCGCCGCCAAGGTCGGGCTGTGGTTGCTGCTCGCCGGGATGGGGCAGGCCGCCTTGATGGTCGTGCCGACGTCGGAACAGCGCCGGCTGGACGAGATCGAGGATCAGCCCATGCTCGGGGCGCATGCGGTCGGCGTACCAGATGGTGGAGCGGGACTCCCGATCACCGGGTGGAGCACGACGGGCGGTGACCTGCGCGTGGGGCATTTCGTGGGGGTGCACGGCCTGCAGGCCATGATCCTGCTGGCGATGCTCTTCCCCGGGCGGCCGCAGGTGATCAAGATTGCCGGCGGCGCATACGCCGGCCTGCTCGCCTTGGTGACTTGGCAGGCGTTGCGCGGGCAGCCGCTGACCCAGCCGGACGGGTTGACCCTGGCGGCTGCCGGAGTACTCGTCGCCGCGACCGCGATCGGCCTCCTGACGATCGGCCGGAGAGTCGCGCTGCCGTCGCTCGATAGGATCTGAAGAATGCCTTGGGTGGAGTGGCTGTTCGCCGAGCGCCACACCTTCGGCCGCCTGAGCATCGTGTGCCTGGCCGGAGTCGGCTACCTCGCGATCCGGCCGGACGGCGCACCACTGAACACAGTGGACTGGGTTTTGTCGGTCGGCACGCTGCTCTACGGCTTCGTCGCGGTCTGGTCACCGTTCTGGTCGGTGACCGGGCTCGCGGCGGGGATCGGCGCCGGCTGGTTCTTCGGGGCGGACAACGACGTCGTGCCGACCGTGGGGCTCGCTTGGGCGATGTTCGAGCTGGGGATGCGACGGTCCGGCCGTCCGATGTGGATCGGGCTCGCGGCCGGGCTGGTGGGCAGCGTCGTCTCTGATCTCGACGACGCCTGGCGGGAGCCGATCACGGTGTTCTTCGCCTCCGCGATCCTGATCGTGCCGCTGCTCATCGGCGTACAGCTGCGGATGGCGCGGGAACTGGCCCGGCAGGCGTCGGACCGGGCGGCTCAGGTGGTGTCCCGCGTCCGGGCCGAGGAACGCGCGACGATCGCCCGCGAACTGCACGACATCGTGGCGCATCACGTCGCGTCGATCGTGCTGCGGGTCTCGGTCGCGGCCGACGTGCTGCCGATCGAGGACCCGCGGGTCCGCAAGGTGCTCGACGATGTGCGTACGACGGGGTCGTCGGCGCTGACGGATCTGCGGCGGCTCGTCGCCGTCCTCCGGGACGTGCAACCGGCGGACTATCTCGTGGAACCCGCCGGGCTGGTCCTGGCCCTGGAGTCGGCGGTCGATCGCAGCCGGGGCCTCGGCCTCACCGTCGAGGCTGCGATCGATCCCACCGTGACCGAGCTGGACTCGCGTACCGCGCTCGCGGTGCTCCGGCTGACTCAGGAAGGACTCGCGAACGTGGCCAAGCACGCCGGGACCTCGGCCCGCGCCGAGCTGTCCATCCACGTCCGGGGCGAGCAGGTCGCCTTCGAGCTGCGCGACTTCGGCGGCGGCGCGGCACCGTCCGGCGACGGCGGGCACGGGCTGGTCGGCCTCCGCGAGCGCGTCGAACTCCTGGGCGGCGGGCTGCTCGCGGCCCCGGCCACGCCCGGTTGGCGCTTGTCCGCGCTGGTCCCGGCCATGCGGGCGGCGTCATGATCCGCGTGCTCCTGGTCGATGATCAACAATTGGTACGCGCAGGGCTGCGCATGCTGTGCGAGTCCGATCCCGAGATGGAGGTGGTCGGCGAAGCGGCCGACGGCGGTCCGGCGATCCGGCTGGCGCAGCAGCTCCGCCCGGACGTGATCGTGATGGATCTCCGGATGCCCGGCGTCGACGGGACGACCGCGACGGCTCGGATCCTCGCCGACCGCCCCAGTACGCGAGTCCTCGTGCTGACGACGTTCGACGACGACGATCACCTGTATCCGGCGTTGGCCGCCGGCGCCTGCGGATTCCTGGTGAAGGACGCGTCGCCCGGCGAACTGCTCGACGGCGTACGCCGAGCGGCGGCCGGGGAGAGCCCGTTCAGTCCGGAGGTGCTGCGACGCCTGGTGGCCAAGGCTTTGCGGCCGGCTGAGCCACCACGGCCGGTGTTGACCAACGTGACCGACCGGGAACGCGAAGTACTGGCCCTCGTCGGCGCGGGCCTGTCGAACCCGGAGATCGCCGAGCGCCTGCATCTCGGGGTGACGACGGTGAAGACGCACGTCGCCAACTTGATGACGAAGACGCGCAGCGCGAACCGCGTACAACTGGCCGTGATGGCGACCCAGGCGGGCCTCGTCGATCCGGCGTGACCGGCGGCCGAGCGTCGGCCTCCGGACAGTGGCCCATACCTTCGGCCAGTGTGCGCCCCATCCGGCCGGTTGTACCCTGACGCCGATTCAGTCGGCCGGGAAGGCTTCTGGCAAGCCGCCGGGAGCGCAGTCAGACAGGGGGCGGGCCGTGAGCATCGGCACGTGGCAGGAAACGTCCACTGCGGACGGTCGGAAGGTGGGTGCGCTCGCCCTGCCGCAGCAGGACCGGGAGCAGCTGACGCGGGTCGTCGCGGCCGTCAACGCGGTACGCCGGCTCGCCCTCCCCGGCGTCGTGCCGATCGCCGACCTCGTCGGCCACGGCGGGCGCGCCTGGCTGATCTCGGGCGCTCCCATCGGCCCGTCGATCGCCGACCTGGCGTCCCGGTTGACCCCTGGAACGGCCGCCACCGTGCTCTCCGACACCGGCCAGACCCTGATGCGGCTGCATCAGGCGGGCCTCGCGCACGGCGCAGTCGACGCGAGCACCGTCGTGGTGAGCCCGGCCGGAGTGGCGCTGTTGAGCGAGGTCGGCGTGGCCGCCGCCACCGCCGGACGGCAGCCGACCGCGGCCGAGGATGCCGCCGCGTGGGCGGAGCTGGCCCGCCGGATCGGCGGAGGCGACCAGACGTTGCAGGTCGTGGCGGCCGCGGCCGCCGCCGGTCTGGAAACCGGGCTGCGCGTCCTCGCGGCGCACGCGGCGTCGCTACCGGGCTTCGGCGACCGCAGCGCGCTCGCCGCTCTCCCCCAGCAGCCCGCTCCACTCACAGTGCCGGGGGACATCCCGCCGCCGGAGTCGACGACGCTGCTCCCGGGCGCGGCCACCGAGGCCGCCGTGCAGGCCACGCCCCAGCAACCCCAGCCGGTTATTCCGCAGCAGGCGGTTCCGCAACAGGGTCCGGCTCAGCCGGTGGCGCAGGAGCACCTGGCCACCCAGATGGCTCGGCGGACGACCGAACCACCGGTGCAGCAGCCGGCTCCCGTCGAGCGCAGCGCGGACGGCGTACTGCGGTTCGGCCAGGGGCCGGTGGCCACGCCCGCGACGCCCAGTTGGACGCCGCCGCCGACGGCGTACCGGCCGCCGAAGAAGAGCCTGTTCAAGCGGGTCACCGGGGTGCTCGGCAGTCTGCTGTCGCTCCTGCTCGTCCTGGGCGTCGTCTACGTGCTCCTGCTGCGGTTCATGCCGGAGCTCGGGGTTCCCAATCCGCTGGGGCTGTTCAGCGCCACCCAGATCACCGGGGTCACCGTGCAGAAGGCGGCCGTCACGACGTGCAACACGCAGGCGGACGTGATCGGGACCGTGGTGACCAACGGCGAGCCCGGCACCTTCGCGTACGAGTGGGTCGACAGCGACGGGCATCGCAGCGGCCGCCTCGACCAGAGCGTCCGCAAGGGCGAGGGCTCGGTGCAGGTGCACTACTACTGGGGGTTCAGCGGCAAGGGCAGCCACAAGGGCACGGCGACGCTGAACATCCTGGCCCCGGTGCAGCTGACCGCGAACGCCGAGGTCACCTACTCCTGCAAGTGATCTGCGGGGGCGAGGTGCTGGAAGGCGCGCAGGTTCTCCGTCGGTTCGCCCCGGCTGATCCGCCACGCCCACTCGCGCCGGATCGCCTCGGCGAACCCGAGTTCCAGCAGCGCGTCGAAGGACTCGTCGGCGTAGGAGAGCACCGCTCCGAGCAGCCGGTCGAGTTCTTCGGCGGTCACCGCGTGGTTCGGCAGACGGCCGGTGAGGTAGATGTCGCCGTTGCCGTCGATGGAGAACGACACCCCGTACATCCGGGCGTTCCTGCGTAGCAGCCAGGCCCAGACGGCTTCGTGGTTCTCGTCGGGGTGGCGGACGACGAACGCCTCGATCCGGACGGAGTGCTCGCCCGGAATGAGGTTGACCGTCGTCTTCAGCTTGTGCGTACCGGGCAGCACGACGACCAGGCTGCCCTGCGGGGACACCTCGTACGCGACGCCCAGCTCGTCGAGCAGGGCGCCGAGCTCTACCACGTCGCGGCGCCGGCCAGGTCCGCGTGGTCGCGGAGCAGCAGGCGCGCCCGGTTCTCCTCCATGGCCTCACGGTAGACGTCCAGGAGCCCGGACGCCGTGCGAGCCCAGGAGAACGCACGGGCGTGCTCGACCGCGCCCTGGGCCAACTCGGTCAGCCGATGCGGCGCCCGGAGCAGCCGATCGAAGACCCGAGCCCAGTCGCCCGGCACGTGGCCGTCGACGAGAACACCGCTCACCTCGTCGCGTACCGCCGTGACGAGGCCGCCGACGGCGGCTGCGACCACCGGCGTACCAGTCGCTTGTGCTTCGAGCGCGACCAGGCCGAACGACTCGTTGTGAGAGGGGACCGCGACCACGTCGGCCGCGCGGTAGACCGCGACCAGGTCGTCGCCGGATTGCGGGGGCAGGAACCGCACGCGGTCGCGGAGCCCGAGCGACGCGGCGAGTTCGATGAGCGCGGTCGGGCGGTCGAGGCCGCTGCCGCTGGGACCGCCGACGATGACGAGCGTGGTGTCGGCGGCCAGGTCGCGATCCCGGGCGCACAGTTCAGCGAGGGCCTGGATGAGCACATCGGGGGCTTTGAGCGGCTGGATGCGGCCGACGAACGTGACGATCCGGCCGCGTTCGGGCAGGCCGAGGCGCCGGCGGGCGGCGAGCTTGCCGGCCGAGGCGGCGACCCGGGGCAGCGGCCGGAACCGATCGAGGTCGACCCCGGGTTCGACGACGCTGACCCGGTCGAGGGGAGCGTGATAGAGGTCGATGAGTTCGCGAGCCTCGGTCGGGGTGTTCGCGACGAGGCGGTCGCTCTCGGCGACGACCTGTTCCTCGCCGATGACCCGAGACTTCGGCTCGGCCCGGTCGCCCGCCGCCAGCTGCAGGTTCTTCACCTTGGCCAGGGTGTGCGCGGTATGCACGAGCGGTACGCCCCACCGCTGCTTGGCGAGCCAGCCGACCTGGCCGGAAAGCCAGTAGTGCGAGTGGAGCAGGTCGTAGTGGCCCGGCGGCCGGGACGCTTCGGCGCGCAGCACCCCGTGCGTGAACGCACAGAGCTGAGCCGGGAGGTCTTCCTTCGCGAGCCCTTCGAACGGGCCGGCGTTCACGTGCCGCACCTGTACGCCCGGCGCGACCTCGACGGTACGCGGCAGATCGCTGGAGGTCGTCCGCGTGAAGATCTCGACCTCGACGCCCGCTTCGGCCAGGCGCTTGGAGACTTCGACGATGTAGACGTTCATGCCGCCCGCGTCGCCGGTTCCGGGCTGGTGCAGGGGGGACGTGTGCACCGACAGGGTCGCGATGCGGCGTGGGGTCCGAGAGCTCACGGTGCCTCCAACAGCGCGGCGGTTGTTCATAATCCCGACACATCCGTCAGACGTGATCCACATCACGTCGCTTGTGGCGTCCCGGCGAGCGGACTGGCCCCTCCCGGCGGCCGGGCACCGAGATGAACCGGGCATGATCGTGTCATGCAGTCCAGAGGCATCGCGGTGGTCACCGGCGCTTCCAGCGGCATCGGCGCCGCGACGGCGCGGCGGCTGGCCGAAGAGGGTTTCCACGTCGTCGCCGCAGCTCGTCGCAGTGACCGGCTCGCTGCGCTCGCCGCTGTCGCCCAGGGCCGGATCACTCCGGCGACCTGCGATGTGACCTCGGACACCTCGGTCGCCGACCTGGCCGCGCAGGTGGCCACGCTCGAGGAGCCGTTGACGCTGGTCGTGAACAACGCCGGGGGTGCGCACGGCGCGGACCCGGTCGCGGCCGGCTCGGTCGAGGACTGGCAGTGGATGTTCGACGTCAACGTCCTCGGCACCCTCCGCGTCACGCGAGCGCTGCTTCCGGCGCTGATCGACTCGGGCGCGGGCACGATCGTGAACGTCGTGTCGACCGCCGGGCACATCGTCTACGAGGGCGGCGGCGGGTACACCGCGGCCAAGCACGCCCAGCACGCGCTCACCGGGACGCTGCGGCTCGAACTGAACGGCGAGCCGGTCCGGGTGATCGAGATCGAGCCGGGCATGGTGAAGACCGACGAATTCGCCGTCAACCGCTTCGGTGGCGACTCCGGCAAGGCGGCGGCGGTCTACTCGGGCGTGGCCGAGCCGCTGGTCGCCGACGACATCGCCGACTGCATCGCCTGGTGCGCGACCCGGCCGCACCACGTCAACGTCGACCGGCTCGTCGTACGCCCGCTCGCGCAGGCCGCCCAGCACAAGGTGGCCCGCAAGCTTTGAGGCGGCCGCTCGGCGAGATCACCCGCGGCACGACCAACCCCAACCGGTTGCGCCGCGTCGACCGCTGGATCGCGTGGCGGCTGGCCGCCACGCTCGCCTCGGTGGACTCGCCGCTCGTGGTCGACCTCGGCTACGGGGCCACCCCCATCACCGCCGTGGAGCTGGCCGACCGGCTGGCCTCCTTCCGGCCGCACGTGGTCGGTCTCGAGATCGATCCGGTACGCGTAGCCGCGGCGCAGCCGGCGGCGGACCCGCCACGGCTGGAGTTCCGCCGGGGCGGGTTCGAGCTGGCCGGACTGCGTCCCCAAGTGGTACGCGCATTCAACGTGTTGCGGCAGTACGACGAGTCGGCAGTTCGTTTGGCGTGGGAGACGATGTGTGAACGGCTGGCCCCGGACGGCTGGCTCGTCGAGGGCACGTGCGACGAACTGGGCCGGATCGCGACCTGGGCGCTGCTGGCCGCGGGTTCCACCGCACCCGAAAGCCTCACACTGGCCGCCAAACTGTCCACCTTGGAAAGCCCGGCGGTCTTCGCCGAACGGCTGCCCAAAGCGCTCATCCACCACAACGTGCCGGGCGCACCGATTCACTCGGTACTCGAAGCGCTGACCGTCTCGTGGGAACGGGCCGCTCCCATGGGCGTCTTCGGGCCGCGTCAACGCTGGCTGGCGACGGTTCGGGCGTACGCGGACGGCGGGCATCCGGTGTTGGACGGGCCGCGGCGGTGGCGGCTCGGCGAACTCACCATCCCCTGGCCGTCGTGATCATCGCGCCCCCTTCAGCGCGTGCCGCTCTGGCGCGCCCCGCTTTGGGGCTGGATCAGGGTTCTCGGTCGAATCTTGCCCCAAGATTCGACAGAGAACCCTGATCCAGCGCGAACGCCAGGTGCGGGCGGGGTCAGGTGCGGGCGGGGTCAGGTGCGGGCGGGGCGGGGACTCGGCCGCCGGTTGGTCGGTCCCGCCGGAGTCGGCCGACGCCGGCCGGTCCCGGTGACGCCGGTGATGACCAGTCCGGCGGCGAGCAGTCCGAGCCCGAGTCCGAGGATCGGCCGCAGGTCGTTGCCCGTATCGGGCAGCCCGAAGACGATCTTGTGGTCTTCGATCTCGCCGCCCTGGATGAACCGGGCTCCGGTCGGCTTGGGGTCGGCGACCTCGCCGGGGTAGAGCCGCAGCCGCAGGTAGGTCTGCGTCAGGCTCTCGGTCCGGCCGTTCTCCAGCGGGTGCCAGGTCAGCTCGGCGCTGCTCTGTCCCGGTTCGACGGTGACCATGGCCCGCTCGGCGTCCTCGAACGTGCCGGACCCGTCGAGGTCGAGCCACCCGGCCAGGGTCGCCTTCTCCCCCGTCGTGTTCGTGATCGGTACGCTCAGCGCCGGCGCGTTGGCGTAGATCGTGGTGCCGGGCGTGACGCCGTCCTCGTCGTTGACGGGGAGGTTCTTGTCGTCGCCGTCCGCTTTTGCGGTCGGGATGCCGTCGAGGTCGGGGTCGATCAGCTTGCCGATCCGCAGGTGCTGCCCGGGGTGCTCGACCTCGGTGAAGATGTGCCCCGGTCCGCCGTGCGGGTTGAGCGTCTTGTAGCTGTCCGGCGCGTCGCCGAAGTCCGTCGCCACGAGGCAGTCCGCGCCGTCGTTGATGAGCAGCGGCGCACCCGGGGTGTACGCGATGATGTGCGGGTCCGAGTAGGGCGCGTAGATCGCGAAGGTGCGGCTCATCGCACCGGGCTGGCCGTGGGCGAGCTTGTCGTCGACGTCGTTGGCCGAGACGTAGACGGTGCCGCTGACGTCCTCGACGTAGACCGCGCCGTAGTTCTGCGAGTCGGGCAGCTGGGCGGTGAGGTCCTTGACGTCGGTGACCTGCCCGGTCGACGGGTCGATCTTGACCAGTTCCCGTTTGGTGTCGCCGACCATCTCCAGCGAGTAGAGCATGCCGTCGGCCGGGTTGTAGTCCCAGTCGCCGATGCGCAGGAAGTCCATGCCGGTGGTGGCCCGGCTGAGCGGAACGTTGCCGAGGATCTCGCCGAAGGTCGGGCTGTCGGGGTCGATGTCGACTTTGATCAGCGCGTTGGTCGGCCCGTCGAGACCGGGCTTGTCGGCGGCCGGATCCCGGGTCTGGATCAGCAGATGGTCCTGGTCGTCGACGGTGCCCACGTTCGTCCGGATCACCTGACCGGCCGGTACGCCGTCCAACGGCCCGACGTCCACCAGGTTGCCGGCGCGATCCCAGCGGGCCAGGTGGTTGTTGTCGTAGTTCGTGAGCATGCCCCAGAACACGCCTTGCGCCCGGGAGTACCCGGTGCCGTTGACCGCCGTGTCGAACTTCCTGATCGGCACGAAGGTCGAGGTGTTCAGGTCGAAGTAGCCGTAGGTGGAGGTCTTCCCGTCCTGCGACTGGACCTGGTATCCGAGGTTGGGGCATTCGGTGAAGGGCGTGGTCGGCGGCGCGGGCGGTGTCAGCGCGGCGAAGGCGGCGGTGGGCGCGAGTCCCGCCGCCGCCGAACCGATCGCGGCTATTCCGACAAGCTTCCCGATTCGGATAAACAGCACGAAAAACCCAACGAGTCGATCATGCCGGAGATGCTGGTCGTCCGCGGTTTCCCGCTGGATCAGGGTTCTCGGTCGAATCTTGGGGCAAGATTCGACCGAGAACCCTGATCCAGCGCCACAAGACGGCGCTCAAGATCAGCGGCGGACCTTCTTCGGGCCGATCATGAGGGCCACGATCAGGATGACCAGACCGAGCAGCACCATGCCGACGCCCAGCAGCAGATAGGGCCGCAGGACGAAACCGGTCGAGGCGAGGTCGCCGCCGTCGGAGCCGGTCGCGGAATCGGTCTCCGAACCGGTGGAACCAGTCGTGGTGCCGCCGGAGGTCCCGGCAGCGGCCGCGTTCACCGCTCCGACCGGACCGCGTACCAGGGTGACCTCGTGGTCCTCCACCTCACCGCCGTCGACCCAGCCGCCGGGCTTCGGCCCGGTCGCGGCCTCGGTCCGGCCCGCTTCGTAGAGGCGCAGCCGCAGGAACGTCTCGGCCGACGCGCTCGGGAGCGAGAACGCCTTCCAGCTGAGCGTGGCGCTCGTCGCCGACGCCGTGAGCGCGACCGTGGCCCGCTCGGCGTCGTCGAACTTGCCGTTCCGGTTGCTGTCGAGCCATCCGGCGAGCACCGCGGAGAGCCCGGTGGTGTTCGTGATCTTCACGGTGAGCTTCGGTCTGGTCGAGACGATCTTCGTCCCGGCCGGTACGCCGTCCTCGTCGCTCTGGCCGGGCACGTTGTCGTCGTCGACCTTCCCGTCGGCGTCGCTGAACCCGTCGAGGTCGGCGTCGATGGCCGAGCCGATCCGCAGGTTCGTCCCCTTGTGCAGGTACGACGACAGCACGTGGGCGGGACCGCCGGAGTTGTCGAGCGTGCCGTACGTGTCGGGCGCGTCGCCGAAGTCCGTCGCGAGCAGACAGTCGGCGCCGTCGTTGACGCGCAGCGCCGCGCCCTTCCCGTACGCCGTCGTCAGTGGCGGCGTCAGACCAGTACGCAGCATGAAGGTCTGACTCTGCCCGGTCAGCGAGCCGCCGGACTTCACGTCGTTGGCGCCGACGTAGAAGTTGCCGCTGCCGTCCTCCACGAACGCCGCCCCGTAGTTGCTGCTGTTGGGCAGGTCGGCGGTCACCGTCGCCACGTCGGTCACCTGACCGGAGGCCGGGTCGATCTTGACGAGCTTGCGGAAGTTGCTGTCCAGCTCGACGGCGTACAGGAGGCCGTCCTGGTCGTAGATGTCCCAGTCACCGACGTTCAGATAGCTCTGCCCGGGCGACGTCCGCGACAAGGTGACGTCTGTCAGCACCTGCCCGAAGGTCGAGCTGCCGGGGTTCACGTCGATCGTCATGAGGTGGTTCGCCGGCGTACGCGTGTGCACGATGTAGGTGTTGCCGTCGACCGTGCCGGCCAGCGCCTCGAACTCCGTCAACGGGTTGCCCGACGAGTCCTCCGGTACGCCCACCTCGACGAGCGCCCCCTGTTCGCCGAACCGGACGAGGCGGTCGGGGCCGTCGTCGACCGAGTGCGCGCCCCAGACGAGGTTCTGCGTCTTGGAGTAGCCGATCGCGTTCACCACGAAGTCGAACTGCTTGATCGGGATCAGGCTCGCCGTGCTGATGTCGTAGCGGTTGAAGGTCGACCGCCCGCTGCCCGCCGGCAACGTCACCATGTATGCGTAGTTCGGGCAGGTCGCCCACGCATCGGTCGCGGCCGGCGGCGCGGGCAGCGCCCGCGGTGCGGCGACCGGGGCGGCGTACGCCGCAGTGGATGCTCCAGTCGCCATAAGAAGAGCGGCGACGGGTACACCCCATCGCCGCGTTTTTAGCAAAACGCCCATATTGGACGTAACGACGGCGCTGACCTGCTGTTACGAAGATCGCCCGCCCAGGGCTGCTACAGCTCGCAGTTGATCAGCACGGGCTCCGGCCGCAGCGTCACGCCGAACCGCGCGTGCACGCCGTCGCGTACCTCCCGGGCCAGTTCCAGCAGGTCCTCGGTCCGGCCGCCGCGGTTGGTCAGGGCCAGCGTGTGCTTGCCGGAGATCGCCGCGCCGCCACGCGCGTACCCCTTGCGGAAGCCGGCGTTCTCGATCAGCCAGGCCGCGCTGACCTTGACCTTGCCGTCCGCCTCCGGCCACGTCGCCGGCGCAGGGCTGGTCTTCTCGCTCCGAGCCGCCGTCCTCCCGGCTGACGCCGGATCGAGCGACAGCCGGGCGTCGGCTTTCGCCAGAAACATCTGGTACGCCGAAGCGGACAGCACCGGATTCATGAAGAAGGAGCCGACCGAACGCGTATCGGGATCCTCCGGATCCAGCACCATGCCCTTGCCCCTGCGCAGGGCGAGCACGGCGGCGCGGACCTGCTCCAGAGGCACGTGGTCGCCGGGCTCCACCCCGAGGCGTCGCGCCAGTTCCGCGTACCGGATGGGCGTGGAGAGCGGCGAGCGGGCCAGGCGCATGGCCACGGACAGGACGACCCACCGGTCGTTGTGCTTGAACCGGCTGCCGCGGTACGCGAAGTCGCACTCAGCCGCGGACAGCTCCACGACCTCGTCGGCGAGCCGGTCGAGGACGGTGACCGCGGTGATCACCTCGGACACGTCCTGACCGTAGGCGCCGACGTTCTGGATCGGCGTGGCCCCCGTCGACCCCGGTACGCCCGACAGGCACTCCACCCCGGCGAGCCCCTCGGCGACCGTGAAGGCCACGAAGTCGTCCCAGTTCTGCCCGGCTTGAACGACCAGGTCAACGGTATTGTCGTCGGCGGCGGTCACGGTCCAGCCCGCCGACTGGATCAGGACCACGACGCCGGGGAAGCCGTCGTCGCCGATCACGACATTGCTCCCACCCGCCAGGACGAGTGCGGGACCGTCGCCGGCGGACCGTACACTTTGCACGATCTCATCGACGCTGTTCGCGGCGATCATCCGGCGGGCTGGACCGCCCAGGCCGAGGGTGGTCCAACGGGCGAGCGACACATCAGGGCTGACCTCAGGCACGCACTCACCCTAAGCTGTGCACGGGACGGCGGTACGCGGGAGGACCGGATGAGCAGGACGCACGGCAGCAAGGAGTTCTGGCTGGCCGCACTGCGGCCGGAGATCACGGCCTTCCGATCGGCGGCGGCCGAGGCGCTCGACGCCGATCCGGACATCGCGGTCCCATCCTGCCCGGGATGGACGATTCTCGATCTGGTCCACCATCTCTCCTACGTCTACGAGCGGCACCTGTCGCACCTCAGCCGAGGGCTCACCACCGATCCGCAGCTGCCCCCGATCGACGACGGTACGCCCGCCGACCAGCGTCCGCCCGCCGCCGAGGCGATCAAGGTCTTCGACGAACGAGCGGAACGGCTGCTCACGACGCTGGAGGCGCTCGACCCCGACATGCCCGCCTGGAACTGGGCCCCGCAGGCGAAAAAGGTCGCGTTCTGGGATCGCCGCCTCGCCCTGGAGACCGCGGTGCACCGCTGGGACGCGCAGATGGCGATCGCCCGCGCCGAACCGATCGAGGACAAGCTGGCCGCCGACGGAGTCAGCGAGGTGCTCGACACCTGGCTTCCCGCGGGCGGCAGCCGGCGGAAGGGTCCGGCCGACAAGATCGGCGTCGTGCACCTGCTCGCCACCGACACGGAGGAGGAGTGGTTCCTCCGGCTGCGCGGGCCGGGCGTCGCCCTCCTCGACACCGGCACCATCCTCGACAGCGACGAGCCCCACCCGCGGGTCTCCGCCTCCGGGACCGCTTCCGACCTGCTCCTGGCGATGTTCGGCCGGGTCGGCTTCGACGTGCTGGAACTCGCCGGCGACGAGTCCCTGCTCGAGGCGCTCCGAGTCGGCTGACCCACCGCCTCCCACCCCGTTGATCATGGAGTCAATTGTGGTGCGGCGCCGGAGAGCGCTTGCGCGAGCCGCCAGGAGTGCGGTCAGAGTGTCGAGGGTGAAAAGTCCATGATCAACGCGGCGATGCGGGGGGTGCCCATGACCGGCCGACCGACACTGGAGCAGGTGGCCGAGCGCGCGGGCGTGTCCCGGGCGACGGTGTCCCGCGTCGTCAACGGCTCCCCCACCGTCACGCCGGCCATCCGCGAGACGGTCCAGCGGGCCATCGCCGAACTCGGCTACGTGCCGAACCAGGCCGCACGCAGCCTGGTCACCCAGCGGACGGACTCGATCGCACTGATCCTGCCCGAGAGCGAGTTCCGGGTCTTCTCCGAAGACCAGGCCATCCCGGGCTTCATCCGGGGCGTCTCCCAGGAACTGGAGGCGGCCGACAAGCAGCTCGTCCTCATGGTCGGCGGCTCCCCGTCCGCCCACGACCGGATCGAGCGGTACGCGCTGGCCCGTCACGTCGACGGGGTCATCATCGCCTCGATGCACGGCGCCGACCCACTGCCCAACTCGCTGCACCGGATGGGCATCCCGGTGGTCTGCGGCGGGCGGCCGCTCGGCCGGAGCGTCGTCCCGTACGTCGAGGTCGACAGCGTCGGCGGAGCCCGACTCGCCGTACGCCACCTGCTGGAGCGCGGCCGGACCCGGATCGCCACCGTCGCCGGGCCGCAGGACATGGTCGCGGGCATCGACCGGCTCGCCGGCTACCGGCAGGAACTCCAAGACTCCGACCGGCGCTCGATCGTGGCCGTCGGCGACTTCACCCGCGAATCCGGTGCGGTCGCGATGCGCCAGCTCCTCGCGGACGACCCCCACCTCGACGCGGTCTTCGTGGCCTCCGACCTGATGGCGTTCGGCGCGTTGACGGCGCTCCGCGAAGCCGGCCGGCGAGTCCCCGACGACGTCGCGCTGGTCGGCTTCGACGACGTCGAACAGGCCCGGTACGCCGAACCGCCACTCACGACCATCCGGCAGCCCATCATCGGGCAGGGCCGGGAGATGGCCCGCCAACTGCTGCGGCTCGTGGCGGGTGAGGAGATCCCGGGATCGGTGGTCCTCCCGACCGAGCTGGTCGTACGCGCCTCCGCCTGACACCCCCACCACACCCCCAGCCCCGCGCCGCTGCCGCACGCGCAGCGCTGCCGCCGTCGCTGCCGCGCGCTCAGCGCTGGATCAGGGTTCTCGGTCGAATCATGGTCCATGATTCGACCGAGA